>NZ_CAXSHH010000018.1:0-44722 GCF_964237155.1 uncultured Sphingomonas sp.
TCGTCCGCACCGCGCTCCAGGACGCGGCCTCGGTCGCGGGCCTGCTCATCACCACGGAAGCGGCGGTGTCCGAGCTTCCCGAGGACAAACCGGCGATGCCCATGGGCGGCGGCGGCATGGGCGGCGGCATGGGCGGCATGGACTTCTGATTTTCGACCGGGGCGGCGTCGCCGCCCCGGACAAAAATCAGAACGGCCGGCGTGCCAGAGGCTACGCCTCCGGACACATCCGACGAAAGCGCGGGCTTTGCCCGCGCCTACCTAGTGACCCTGAGAAGAAGGGCCGGAGCACCCGCTTCGGCCCTTCTTTCG
Source organism: uncultured Sphingomonas sp. (assembly GCF_964237155.1). Lineage (GTDB taxonomy): Bacteria > Pseudomonadota > Alphaproteobacteria > Sphingomonadales > Sphingomonadaceae > Sphingomonas. The sequence continues at coordinate 312 of NZ_CAXSHH010000018.1, forward strand.
TTGCCGGGATAATGGTACGACCCACCCATGGCCGCCCGCGCTCGAGACCGCCTGCTCAACGCGGACCAGTTCCTTCAAATCGAGTTCGGCCCGGACTTGAAGGCCGAACTCGACTGCGGCGTAATCCGCATGATGGCCGGCGGCACCTTCACTCATTCGCGGGTTCAGATAAACCTGTGGAGCTTCCTACGCGCGGCTCTGCGCGGGTCGGGATGCCGGCCCCACGGCTCCGACATGGCGATCCGCGTCAACGACGAGTCGGTCCGTTATCCCGACCTGACGATCGATTGCGCGAACAGCTCGGCCGAGCCGAAGGACCGGGTGCTCCGCGACCCTCGCGTCGTCATCGAGGTGCTCTCGCCCTCGACCCGCGACCTGGACCTCGGGGTCAAGTTGTCCGAATATCGCGTCCTGGCCGGTATCGTCGCGATCGGCTTCATCGATCCCGACGAGGAGGTGATCGCCGTCACCCACCGGACGAGCGGGGGCGGCTAGACCGATGTCGCTTTCACCCGCGACGACCTGGCCCTGCCTTCGCTGGACATTATCATCTCCCGCGATGAGCTGTTCGCGCGAGATTAATGGGCAACCCGTGCGCCCGGAGGGCGTTCTCGATGACTGTGCCATGCCAACGGAGCCCTGCTCATGAAACTCTACTACGCACCCGGCGCCTGCAGCCTCGCCGACCATATCGCGCTTCATGAAGCCGGGCTCGAATTCGGGCATGAGCGCGTGGACCTGAAGACCAAAAAGACCGAGCACGGCCAGGATTTCACCGAGGTGACGCCCAAGAGCTACGTTCCCGTGCTGGTCCTCGACTCGGGCGAGACCCTGACCGAGAACGTCGCGATCCTCGACTGGATCTCCGACCAGTCGGCGGAGCTCAAGCCCACCGGACCGCTCGGCCGCGCGCGCCAGCTTGAGGCGCTCACCTACGTTTCCAGCGAGGTCCACAAGAGCTTCGCCCCGTTGTTCAAGGGCGGCACCGACGAGGAGAAGGGCAGCGCCAAGCAGGCCGTCGCCAAGCATTTCACGCATCTCGCAGGAACGATGAAGGGTGACTATCTCCTGGGCGACAAGCCGAGCGTCGCCGATTTCTACCTGTTCGTGATGCTGACCTGGGCGACCAAGTTCGGGATCGACATGCCGGACACGCTGATCGCTTTCCGCAACCGTCTGATGACGCGCCCGTCGGTTGCCAAGGCGATGGCGCATGAGGGGCTGCACTGACGCGCTCGATCCTTTCGGCGCGTCAATCAATTGGATGCCGGGGAGCGGACGGGCATAGCTTCAGGCGGTGCGCCGCCGGCCCGCGATCCTCCGGACCCGTCCGGGTCCACGCTTCGCGGCATTCATCTCGATCCTGGTGGTCGCGGCCGTGCTGTTCACCGGTTGGCTGCGTCCGCACGCATCCGACGATGTCGCCGCCGCGCTGGGTACGCTGCTCCTGGCCGCCGCACCGGTGCTGATCAACCGCGTCGGACACCCCAATCTCTGCGCGCACTGGCCAATCCTGTGGACGTTGTGGATTTATGTCGATCCGGTGCGGGCGCGCCGCCCCGTGCCCTCGGGGGCGGTGGTCGGACTCGCGGCGCTGGTCCGCAGCTATCCATTGCTCATGACGGCGGCGATCTGGGCCACCGCGATACTGCGCGCGGCCGTCGGCTAACCCGACCGGGTGCGCCTGCTCGGCGGCGCGGCGCTGGTCATGGGGATCACCGCGGCGCTGCTGTCGCTGCACGGCCTGTCCGGCGAGCGGTTCGAATCGACCGGCACCTTCGGCCAGTTCGCGATGACGCTCGATAGATGGTGGAATCCGTCGAACGGTAATTTCGAGGGGCTGCAATATCTGGGCGCGGGGGTGCTGACGCTTTGCATGGTGGCGGCGTTGGCGGCATGGCGCGACCTGACCGACCCCGATGCGCGCTCGATGCTCGGCCGGCTCGCTTGGCTGCTGCCCGCCTTCGCAGTGCTCGGCCTACTCGCGCTCGGGAACGAATAGGTGTGGCGGGGCGGGTGGTCGCGTCAGTTCCGCTGCCGCGAGGCCTGATCGACGCACTCAACCCCATCCGCGCGGCCGGCCGCCTTTTCTGGCCCGCCACCCATGCGCTGAGCTACGTCGCGATCGCGCTGATGCTTCGGCTGCCGCGCGCTCGCTTCCTGCTGGCGGCGGCATGCGCGATCCAGCTCGCGAACCTCGCCCCATTCATCGCGACCGTCCGTGCGGGCACCGCCGGGGCCGCGGACCCGCGCGGCTTCCGCCGCACCGCCGACCCGCGCTGGCGTCGATGATCGCCCGCGCCGGATCGGTCGGCTTCCACCCGGCCCGACCGTACTTGGATCTGGCGCTCGTCGAGGAGGTGCAATGGCGCGCGATCGTCGCCTACCGTCCGACCGCAACGACCGCAACGACCGCAACGACCGACACCGCCCGCCGCGCCAAGGCGACGAGCGACTGCCTCGCGCGTGAGAAGAGCGCCTTCCGGGAGGGACGGATCGACCAGACACGCCTGTATGCCTTGCTGGATCCCGGTCCCGCTTGGGCGCGGGCGCGCGTCCGTACGCTGGACGGCGTGCGCTTCGTCCCGCCAACCCGTCCCGCACCGCCGCCGCGCTGCGCGCCAGCCTAGCCGCCCCGCTGAACGCGACTCTAGCCGCTCCGCCTCATCGCCTCCGTTAGTTTCTTGACCTCCTGGCTGCGGCCGCGCGGCAAGATCAGCACGTCGTTCCCGCTCGCCACCACGATCAGGTCCTCCACCCCGACCAGCGCGACGCGCACGCCGTCGGTGCGCACCAGGCAGCCCCGCGTGTCGATCGCCGACACGTCGCCTTGATGCGCGTTTCCGTCCGCGTCGACATCGCTGATCGCATGCAGCGCGTCCCAGCTGCCCAAGTCGCTCCAGTCCATCGACACGGGTACGACCGCGACCCGGTCGGCGTGCTCCATGACGGCGTAATCGATCGATTCGGAAGGCGAGGTCGCGAACGCCGCCTCGCCCGGGTGGATGCGCCCGCCCTCGGCATGGGCGGCGACCATCGCGTCCTGGGCCGCGACCAATATGCCCGGCGCATGCGCGGCCAAGGCCGCGAGATAGGCGTCCGCGCGGAACAGGAAGATGCCGCCGTTCCACACATGGTCGCCCGCCGCCAGCATCGCCTCGGCCTGCTCGCGCGGCGGCTTCTCGAAGAAGCGCGCGACGCGGTGGACGCCCGGGCCGATCTCGTCGCCGACCTGCATCCAGCCGTAACCCTCCTCGGGCTTGTCGGGAGTGATCCCGAAGGTGACGAGCCACCCCCGGTCCACGAACGGTGCCGCGGCCTCGATCGCCCGGTGGAACGCGTCGACATCGCCGATCACATGGTCTGACGGCATCACCAGCAGGGCCTTCGCGCCCCCCCCCGCCGCCAGCGCGGCGAGCGCGATCGCGGGTGCGGTGTTGCGCGCCACCGGCTCCAGGATCACCGCTCCGGGCGATGCTCCCACCGCCGCCAGCTGTTCGTCGACCATGTCGGCGTGAGCGGCGTTGGCCACCACGATCGGGGGTCCGTACCGGTCACCACCCGTCCGCTTGACGGTCAGCTGAAGCATCGTCTCCTCGGCGGTCAGCGCCAATAGCTGTTTGGGCCGCTCGGGTCGCGACATCGGCCAAAGCCGCGTTCCCGATCCCCCCGACAGGATCACCGGAATGATGGCGATGCTCACGGGTATTCTTCTCCTTTTTCATCCGGGTCCGGCCTTACCGGGCGCGCGCGCTGAAAGCGATTGATTCACCATTCGTTAGCCGGACGATGCCAGGACAAAATGCGAGGTGTCGGGATCGCTTACACGCGACCTGTCGGAGGTGCGGGCGTGATCAGGCCGTTCAAGCATTATGTACCGCATGCGACGATGCTCCCGGAGCTTGTCGGCGCGGTGTGTTTAATGCTCGCGTGCGGATCGGGATGGGTGGCACGCTCCCGGCGGATCGGCATCGACGCCGGGTCGATCGCCGCGCGTGTGACCCGCATTGGGCGCTTCATCCGGCGCGTCCAGATCAACGAACCGCTCCGGACCCGGACCGTGCCGAAGGGTGGGATGAGCTTCCTCAGCCCCCGGCCGGACGCGCGGAGTGCCCTGCTGACCCTTTTCCGGACGCGGCGCGTCAGGCTGTGGCCTGAGGACGTCCGTTGACGCTCACCTTGATCCTGTGGGCGCATGCGCTCGCCAGCCTAATCTTTGCTATGCTGGCGTTTTACCATCGGCGGCGCGGCGCGGTACGGGGTGTGGTGGCGGCGCTCGCGCTCACCGCGCTCTGGGCGCTGACGGTCGCGGGCATCGGGGTGGGTGACGTCGCGGCATTGCTGACGGAGGCGGCGCGCGACCTCGCTTGGCTCTGGGTCGCGGCGGTGCTTGGACGACGCGGCGACACCCTCGGCATGGCCCGGAGCGCGGCGTTCGCGGCGGCTACCTGCCTGCCGATCGCGCTGGCGGCGGTCGTGCTGGCGCGCGCGGTTGACGCCGCCGCGCAAGCCCCGTCGATCGCGTTCTCCATCTGGTCGCTACGCCTGCTGATCGCGCTGGCGGGGCTGATCCTGCTGTTCGGCGCGACCCCTGCCCAGGGTCCCGCGCGGATCGCGGCGGCGCTGGCGATGCTTTGGGGCGTTGACCTGTTCGTCCTCGCCGCCGCGCCCGCCGCGGGCTCACCGGACACGCTGATCCTGGCGCGCGGCGTCGGCACGGTCGCGGCCGGCGCGGCTTTTGCGTTAGCCAACGCGCCGCGCGCCGACCGCGGCTTCCGCGTTTCGCCCGCGCTCCGCCTCCGCATGCTCGCGGGCGGGGCGCTCCTCGCCTATCTCGCGGCGGTCGTCGCGGCGACCGACCTCGCCGACGCATTCGTGGGCGCGCACGCCCGCGCCGTCCAGACCGCGATCGTCGTCGTCGCCGCCGCGACGCTGGCGATGCTCGCATTCACTTCTTGGCTGCGCGCCTGGACGCGCGTGGTGGTGGAGAAGCACCTGTTCCGCCATCGCTACGATTATCGCACCGCCTGGCGGCGCTTCACCGACACGCTCAGGCGTCCCGGCGAGGACAGGCCGCTTGGCAGCCGGATCGTTCAGGCGACCGCCGACCTAGTCGATGCGCCCGCAGGACTGCTCCTTGCCACCGACGACCACCGGTTGCTCGCCGCAGAGGAGTGGCGCTGGCACGGCGACATCGGCGACGCGAGTGAGACGCTCGCGCGCCACCTCGCCGCGACCGGCCGCATCATCGAGCTCGACCGGGTGCGCGACGGGTCCGCACCCGAATGCGACCGGGCAGGCGTTCCGGCGTGGATGATCGACGATTCGCGCAGCTGGGCGCTGGTGCCGCTGGTCCATGTCGGCTCGCTCGTGGGCGCGATCCTGCTCGCGCGACCGCCCGTCGCGCGCTCGCTCGATTGGGAGGACATCGACCTGCTCCGCGTGTGCGGCGCGCAGGCGGCGAGCTACCTGGCCGAGGAGCGCGCGCATGCCGCGCTGGCCGACGCCGAACGCTTCGACGAGTTCAACCGCCGGTTCGCCTTCATCCTCCACGATATCAAGAACCTGGGAAGCCAGCTGACCCTGGTCGCGCGCAACGCCGAGCGGCATGCGGATAACCCCGCTTTTCGCGTCGACATGGTCGCCACGCTCACCGAATCCGCCGACCGCATGACTGCGCTCATCGCCCGCCTATTGTGTGATCCCGCACCGGCCGAGCGGGGCGCCCTTGTCGATCTTGCGGTGCTTGCCGCGCGCGCGGTCGAACAGGGCCGGGGAGGGCATGCGGTCGAAGTCGCGACCGACGGCCCGGTCCTCGCTATGGCGGATGCGGCTGGCCTCCTCCAGGCGCTCGCCCATCTCGTGCGCAACGCGGTCGAGGCCGGCCCCGCCGACGCGCCGGTGCTCGTGTCGGTCGCGAGCGCCGGCAACGACGCGGTGATCGAGGTCGCCGACCGGGGTTGCGGCATGTCGCCGGGCTTCGTGCGCGATCACCTGTTCCGCCCCTTTAGCTCGTCGAAGCCTCGCGGCTTCGGCCTCGGCGCGCATGAGGCGCGCCGGCTGGTGCGCGCGATGGGCGGGATGCTCGACGTCGACAGCCGCGAAGGCGCAGGCACGCGTTTTCGCATTACGCTTCCCGCCGCCCTGGAGCGCGCCGCATGACCGACAAGCCCGTGCTCCTCGTCGTCGAGGACGATCCCGGCCTCGTTCGCCAGCTCCGATGGGCCTACGAGGGCTACGAGGTGGTCGTCGTCCCCGACCGCCGGACCGCGATCGATGCGGTGCGCTTGCACGAACCCGCCGTGGTCACGCTCGATCTGGGTCTCCCGCCTGATCCCGACGGCACCGCCGAGGGCTTCGCCTGCCTGGCCGAGATCCTGGCCGCCAAGCCCGACGCCAAGGTGATCGTCGTGACCGGCCACGGCGCGCGCGAGAGCGCGGTCCGCGCGATCGCCGACGGGGCATGGGACTATTACGGCAAGCCAATTGATATCGACCGGCTCGGGTTGATCGTCGCGCGCGCGTTCCACGTCCATGCGCTGGAGGCGGAGAACCGCCAGCTCGCCACGCGCGGTGGCGGTGACGGGTTCGGCGGGCTCGTCTATGCCTCGCCCGAGATGGCCGCGGTCACACGCACCCTCGAACGCGTCGCGCCCGCTGACGTGTCGGTGATGCTATTGGGCGCGAGCGGGACGGGCAAGGAGCTGCTCGCGCGTGGTGTCCACGACGCCTCGTCCAGGCGGGGCGGCGCATTCGTCGCGATCAACTGCGCAGCCATCCCCGAGACGCTGTTGGAGGCGGAGTTGTTTGGGCATGAGAGGGGGGCGTTTACCGGCGCCATCCGGGCGGTGGAGGGCAAGATCGAGCAGGCGGCCGGAGGCACGTTGTTCCTCGACGAGATCGGCGACGTGCCGTTGGCGGTGCAGGTGAAGCTGCTGCGCTTCCTCCAGGAGCGTGTGATCGAGCGGGTGGGCGGTCGCAAGGCGATACCGGTCGACACGCGGGTGGTCTGCGCGACGCACCAGGACGTCGATGCGATGGTCGCCGCCGGGCGTTTTCGCGACGACCTGTATTACCGCCTGGCCGAGATCGTGGTGCGGATCCCGCCGTTGCGCGAGCGATCGGGTGATGCGGCGCTGCTCGCGCGGCACTTCATCGCTCGTCACGCCGGGTCCCCGCGCGTGGGCGTGACCGGCCTGTCCGCCGCCGCCGCCGCCGCGATCGACGCGCATCCCTGGCCGGGCAACGTCCGCGAGCTGGAGAACCGGATCAAGCGCGCGGTGATCATGGCGGAGGGCAAGCGCGTCACCGCCGCGGACCTGGACCTTGGTCAGGGCCGGACCGACGATGCGCCCCTCAACCTGCGCGCCGTGCGCGAGGGGGCGGACCGCCGCGCGATCGCGCGCGCTCTGGCCCGTGCCGAAGGCAACATCTCCGCTGCGTCGCGGCTGCTCGGGATCAGCCGACCGACCTTGTACGATCTCCTGAAGAGCTACGGCCTTCAGGGCTGACGCCGTCCATCCGCTCCTCCGGCGGCGCCGCCGCCGCTTCACGATGCCATGCGTCAGCCCAGCGCCTCGACCCGCTCCGCGAGTTCGAGCCAGCGGACCTCGGCGGCCTCCTTTTCGGCGCGGGCCTGGGCGATCGCGGCTATGACCCGGTCGAACCCGGCGGGGTCGCGGACATAGAGGCCGGGGTCGGCGAGCTTGCGCTCGTCGCGAGCGACCGCGGCGTCGATCTCCTCGATGCGCTTGGGAAGCAGCTCGTAGTCGCGCTGATCCTTGAAGGTCAGCTTGCGCGCGGATGTTGGCGAAGGTGCCGCCGTTCGTGCCTTCGAAGCGGCCGGGCGGGAGGGGGCGCGATCGTTACGCTTGCGTATCCAATCCTCGTATCCGCCCGCGACGACGTCGACCGTCCCCGACCCGTCGAGACCCAGCGTGACCGTCACCGTCCGGTCGAGGAAGTCGCGGTCGTGGCTGACGATCAGCACCGTGCCGTCATAATCGGCGATCACCTCCTGCAGCAGGTCGAGCGTTTCGAGATCGAGGTCGTTCGTGGGCTCGTCGAGCACGAGGAGGTTCGACGGCCGCGCGAACTCGCGCGCCAGCAGTAGGCGCGACCGCTCGCCGCCCGATAGCGAACCGACCTTGGCGTCGATCATGTTCGGGTCGAACAGGAACTCCTTCAGGTAGCCGTGGACGTGCTTCCTGACTCCTTGCGCCTCGATCCAGTCGCCGCCGTCCGCCAGCACGTCGCGCACCGTCTTTTCGGGCGCCATGAGCGAGCGTTGCTGGTCGATGACGATGCCGTCGAGCGTCTTGGCGAGCTTCACCTCGCCCGTGTCGGGCTGGAGCTCGCCCGTCAGCAGCTTCAGGAGCGTCGTCTTGCCCGCGCCGTTACGGCCGACGATGCCGATCCGGTCGCCGCGCGTGACCCGTAAATTCAAGTCGCGGATGATCGGGCGGTCGCCGTACGCCTTGGTCGCGGCACGCGCGTCGATCACCACCTTGGTGCGCACGTCGTCCGAGCCGATGGAGAGCGACGCCGTGCCTTGCGGCCCCATCATCGCGGCGCGTTCGGCGCGCATGTCGTGGAGCTTGGAAAGCCGCCCCTGGTTGCGCCGCCGTCGCCCGGTGACGCCGCGCTGGAGCCAATGCTCCTCCAGCTTCAGCCGCGCGTCGAGCCGCTCGGCCTGGCGCGCCTCGTCGGCATAGACGGTCTCCGTCCACGCCTCGAACCCGCCGAAGCCCAGCTCGGCTCGGCGCAGGCCGCCCCGGTCGAGCCACAGCGTCTGTTTGGTCAGGCGCGTCAGGAACGTGCGGTCGTGGCTGATCACGACGAACGCGCCGCGAAAGCGTTGCAGCCAATCCTCCAGCCATTCGATCGCGCCGACATCGAGATGATTGGTTGGCTCGTCCAGCAACAGCACGTCGGGTTCCCGCGCCAGCGCGCGGACGATCGCGGCGCGGCGGCGCTCTCCACCGCTCGCCGAGGCGGCGTCGCGGTCCAAATCGATGCCGAGCTGGTCGGCGATCGCCGCCGCCGCATGCGGCTCGGGCGCGTCCGCCCCGGAGGATACGTAATCCTGGAGCGTCGCGTGCCCGCGCAGGTCGGGCTCCTGCTCCAGCAGCACGACGCGCGTGCCCGGCACGATCGTCCGCCGCCCCTCGTCGCTGTCGATCGCGTTCCCGATCAGCTTCAGGAGCGTCGTCTTCCCCGCGCCGTTGCGCCCGATCAGCGCCAGCCGGTCACGCGCGCCGATATAAAGGTCGAGATGGCGGAACAGCCATCCCGATCCCTGGACAAGTCCCAAACCCTCGTACGACAATATCGGTGCGGCCATGCGCGTGCAGCTAAGGGCCACGGGCCCTAGCGGCAAGTTGCGGGTTGCTGCATGGGCCATTCACAACATGTTCAAAGCGTTGCGTCCAAATCACACCCCATGATCAAGTCCGTCATCCTGCTTGCGATCATATCGGCCGCCGCCCCGACGGCGACCGTGCCAGCGCAGCACCATAGCGATCAGAAGCGCGCGTTCGAGGCGCGGCGCGAGGGGCGCGTCCTGCCCGTGCGCGAGATCGAACGGCGCGTGGTGCCGATCATGCCCGGCGCGCGGTATCTGGGCTTCGACTTCGATGACGGCCCCGCGGTTTACACGTTGAAGTTCCTGCGCGATGGACAGGTGATCTGGGTCGAGGTCGACGGCCGCACGGGCAATGTGCTCGGCCGCACCGGCCACTGAGAGGGGGTTACCGCTTTGCGCGTATTGATCGTCGAGGACGAGCCCACGCTGGGCACGCAACTCAAGAACACGTTGGAGGGAGCGGGCTACGCCGTCGACCTCGCCACCGACGGCGAGGAAGGGCACTTCCTGGGCTCGACCGAGAATTACGACGCGATCGTGCTCGATCTGGGGCTGCCGGAGATCGACGGGCTGACCGTGCTCGATCGGTGGCGCAAGGAGGGGCGGGTCGTCCCCGTGCTGGTGCTCACCGCGCGCGACAGCTGGTCGGACAAGGTCGCGGGGCTCGATGCGGGCGCGGACGATTACGTCGCCAAGCCGTTCCAGACCGAGGAGCTGATCGCCCGCCTGCGCGCGCTGATCCGCCGCGCGTCGGGCAACGCGTCTTCCGAGCTGAATGCGGGCGACATCCGCCTCGACACGCGCAGCGGCAAGGTGACGCGCGCGGGCGAGCCGATCAAATTGACGGCGCAGGAATACAAGTTGCTGTCCTACCTGCTCCATCACAAGGGCAAGGTGGTCAGCCGAACCGAGCTGATCGAGCATATATACGACCAGGATTTCGACCGTGATTCGAACACGATCGAGGTGTTCGTGACACGGATCCGCAAGAAGCTGGGGCAGGACGTGATCACCACGATCCGCGGGCTGGGATACAGCCTCGAGGAGCCTGCGTGAGGGCGGGGCCGGTCATATCCTCGTCACCCCGGACTTGATCCGGGGGGGTCCCGCTTCCTCGGTGGGCGTGGTGCGGCGGCAAGAAAAAGCGGGACCCCGGGTCGAACCCGGGGTGACGGGTGGGGGTAGTTCTGATCCTCGCCGAGGTGACGGATGATGGTTGACGTTCCAATCGGCGCGAAGCCCTCCCCAACCACCGGCTCGCTATCCCGCCGGATGATCTTCACCGCGGCGGCGTGGATCGCGCTGCTGCTGATCGGGGGCGGGTTCGCGCTCGACCGGGTGCTGACGACCGCGATCACGCAGAATTTCGACGACCAGCTCGAATATGTCCTCCAGTCGCTCCTCCTCACCTCGGAGGTCGCGTCGGGCGACGAGGTGGTGTTCAACCGCGAGCCCGCCGATCAGCGTTTCCTGGAGCCCGGGTCGGGCGCGTATTGGCAGGTGTCCGCGCGTGGGCGCGATGTGTTCCCGTCGCGGTCGTTGTGGGACCGCCAGCTCGCCTATGGCCGGGTCCATGACGATCGCGACGTTCACGTCTACGACAGCGCGCAATTCGCCGAGGAGAAGCTGCGCATCGCCGAGCGCGACGTGATGCTGCCAGGCTCTCCGACCAAATGGCGGTTCCAGGTGGCGCAGAGCCGCGAGGCGCTGGACGAGCAGATCGCGGTGCTCAGGCGAACGCTGATGCGTTCGTTCGCGTTGCTCGCGCTGGGACTGATCATCCTGTCCGCGATCCAGACGCTCTATGGGCTGTGGCCGCTTCGGAAGGTGCGCGACGAGATCGCCCGGATGCGTGCCGGCACGTCGAACCGCATCGGATCGGCGATGCCCGACGAGGTCGCGCCGATGGTCGACGAGCTGAACGCGCTGATCGAGCATAACGAGCGCCAGGCGGAGGAGGCGAGGCGGCATGCCGGCAACCTGGCGCATGCGTTGAAGACGCCGCTGACGGTCATCATGAACGCCGCGACCGCCGACGCGGACGATCTGGCGGAGACCGTGGTGCGCGAGGCCAGGACGATGCGCCGTCAGGTCGATCACCACCTCGCCCGCGCCCGCGCGGTCGGCCGGCGGGGTTCCGCGCACAGCCGGGCGGATGTGTGGCCGTCGCTCGAATCGGTCGAGCGCGCGGTCGGGCGGCTCTACCGCCATGTCCGCATCGACGTGGACGGGCCCAGGAAAGGAACTTCCGGCGACCTGCAGGTGCATGTCGAGCGGCAGGACCTGGACGAGATGCTCGGCAACCTGATCGAGAACGCGGCCAAGTACGGCGGCGGCAGCGTGTTCACGACGGTCGGCGCGCAGGCGGGGTTCGTCGAGTTCCTGGTCGAGGATGACGGCCCGGGAATACCCGCGGAGGAGCGCGGGCGCATCTTCGACCGGGGCGTCAGGCTGGATACGGGGAAGCCGGGGACGGGGCTGGGGCTGGCGATCGTGCGCGACGTGGCGGAGATATACGGGGGGACGGTGGCGCTGGAGGAGAGCGAGGACCTGGGCGGGTTGCTGGTGCGGTTGCGGCTGCCGGCGGCGAATTGAGACCTCTAACCCTCTCCCGCTTTTGCGGGAGAGGGACAGGCGCGAAGCGCCAGGGTGAGGGCCGGACCTTACCCGCAGAGGTCCGGCCCTCACCCTCGCCGCGGCTTCGCCACGTCTTTCCCTCTCCCGCGAAAGCGGGAGAGGGTTGGGTCAGGCGGCTTGGGCCATTTCGCCCATCACCCCCGCCGTGATCGCCAGGCTGCGCTTCCTCGCCTCGTGATCGAACATCGCGCTGGCGACGAGCACCTCGTCCGCCCCGGTTCGCGCCGTGAACGCCGCGATCCCGCGCGCCACCGTCGCGAGTGAGCCCACGGCCGAGCATTGCAGCACATGGCCCAGCATCGCCGCGCCCTGCTCGCCCAGGGTCTCGCGGTATCCCTCGACCGGCGGCGGCAGTTTGCCGGGGGTTCCGGTGCGGAGCGCCACGAACGCCTGCTGCTGCGAGCTGGCGAGATACTCGCCTTCCGCGTCGGTATCGGCCGCGAACACGTTGATCGCCGCCATCGCGTAGGGCCGCGCCATCGTCGGCGAAGGGCGGAAATCGCGGCGATAGATGGCCATCGCCATGTCGAGCGAGTCCGGCGCGAAATGCGACGCGAAGGCGAAGGGCAGGCCGAGCGCGGCGGCGAGCTGCGCGCCGAAGGTGCTCGAGCCGAGGATCCACAGGTCCGGCCGCGCGCCCGCGCCGGGCGTGGCGCGGATGCCGGTTTGGCCGTCGTCCGCAAGATAACCCTGCAGTTCGATAACATCGCGCGGGAAGTCGTTCGCGTCGCTGGCCAGCGTCCGCCGCATCGCGCGCGCCACGCGCTGGTCGGAGCCAGGAGCGCGGCCGAGCCCGAGGTCGATGCGGCCGGGGAACAGCGCGTCGAGCGTCCCGAACTGCTCCGCGATGACGAGCGGGGCGTGGTTGGGCAGCATGATCCCGCCCGCCCCGACCCGGATCGAGCGCGTCGCGCCCGCGACATGCGCGACGACGACCGAGGTCGCGGCCGACGCGATCCCCTCCATCCCGTGATGCTCCGCCACCCAATATCGGTGGAAGCCCAGCGCCTCGGCGTGACGCGCGAGGTCGGCGGCGTTCGCCAGCGCGCCGGCGACGGTGCCGCCCTGGGTGACGGGGACGAGATCGAGGAATGAATATGGGGTCATACGATCCGACATGGGCGCTCCGTTCTAGAATGCGAACCCGTACCGCACCGCCATGCCGCGATCGTCCGGTCCGCGCGAGATGTGCCCCGGATCGCGCCGCCAGAACAGGTTCCCCTCCAGCGTCCCGGCCCCGAGCGGGAAGGCGTAGCGGGCCTCGACATCGAGCTCGCGGCCGGTCGGGGCGAGGCCGAGCGATTGCCGCGTCCAGGCATCGACGCGCCGCTCGGCGTAGCTCCAGTTCGTGGGGAGCAGGAGGTCGAGCCCGCCGGTCGCGACGCGGAGCGGCTGCGCGATGCGTAGACCCGCGCCGTCGCCCGCCAGCCACAGCCCCGTCGCGCCGATGTCCGCCGACCACGCCGCCGATCGCAGCAGCCCGCCGCCCTCCAGCCCGCTCAACCGCGCGGTGGTCCAGCCCCGGCGGTAGCCGCCGCCCAGCGTCCAGCCCTCGCCCAGGTCGACCCGCGCGCCCGCGTCGGCGAACCAGCTTGTCCCAGCCGGGCTCCCGAGCGCCGCGCCTATCCGCGCGCCGAGCAGCGTGCTCCGCTCGGCCAATCGGCTCCCGGTCAGCGTCGCCGCGACCGCGCCGATCCGTCGGTCGAGCGTCAGCGCGACCCGGTCGTAGCCCGAGCGCCGCCAGAGGCCGCCGCGCTCGTCCTCATCACGGCGCGAGGAGACGCGGCCCGACTCCGCCGCGACCGTCAGCCCCAAGCTCCCGAACCGGTGCCGGATCGCCGCCGCGCCGTCCGGGCCCGCGTCGAAGCCGTGACCGCCCGCGCCCGCGATCAGGAAGGCGGGCTCCGTGCTCCCGCCCAGGCGCGCGCCGAGCGCCTGGCCGCCCGTGCCGAAGCCGAAGGCGAAGCTCGCGCGCGAACCCAGCCGCCGCGTCACCAATCCCGCGACCAGGCGGGCCGCCTCGGCGTCGCCGGGGGCGAGCTCGGTGCGGCGGAGCAGGACGCCTTGGGGCCCGACCGGCGCGAGCGTCATCGCCACGCCGGTCGTGTCGTCCGCCATCCCGACGCTCCGCACCCGTCCGCCGCCGAGCGCGCGCCCGAGCGCCCGGGTCGGCGCGTCGTGGCGGAGTCCATCCGCCAGATCGATCGCGAAGGCGCGCGAGAAGCCGTCCAGGATCACCGCGCCCGCCCCGCTCGCGCGCGCGTCGCCCATCGGCGCGGACAGCGTCCCGTTCGCGCCGAGCGAGACCGCCGCGCCGGAGCCCGCGACCGAGACGACGCCCACGGGCTGGAACGCGCGCGACAGGTCGAGCACGCCGCGCCCGTACACCGGGTCGATGCCCGGCGCGCCCACGTCGCGCGCGGTGGTGAGCAGCAATTCGACGATCCGCGCGCCCGACAGGTTGGGGAAGGCCTGCGCCAGCAGCGCCGCCGCGCCCGAGATCTGCGGCGCGGCGAAGGACGTGCCCGACCACAGGAACGGCGTCCCCGCCTCGTCGGGCGCGCGCACCCGCTCGCCCACCGCCGACAGGAAGGCCTGCGCGCCCGACCCCGCCCGGTCGCTGAAGTCGGAGATGCCGTCGCCCGCGCCGACCGATCCGGCGATGATCACCTGGCCCCGCGCGACGCCCGCGTCCGTCGCGACCAGCGAGAACGGGTCGGGATCGGCGGTCGCCTCGTTCCCCGCCGCGATCACGATCACCAGCCCCGCCGCGGTGGCGCGCGATATCGCGTCGCGCAGGGGCGGCGGCATCGGATCGCCCCCGCCGAGCGAGATGTTGACCACGCGCGCGCCCGCCAGCCGCGCCGCGTCCACCCCGCGCGCGATCGCGTCCGTTCCGAAGCGGCAGCCGGTCTCGTCGTCGTCGACCACCTCGGTGGCGCAGGAGCCCGGCCGGTCCGCGCGCAATGCGATCAGCGTGGATTCGTACGCGACGCCGTGCGTGCCCGCGCCGTTGCGTCGTCCAGCGACCGTGAAGGCGACGGCGGTGCCGTGCCCGCTCTGGTCGTCGGCGTCCGCGTTCCCCGCCACGTCGCGTGACGCGGCCGACACCCTTCCGGTGAACTCCTCCGATTGGAGGTCGACGCCCGTGTCGATCACCGCGACGCCGATGCCCGCGCCGGTCGCGCCACGCGTGTAGGCGGCGAGCGCGTTCATCGACACCGCCCCCACCGTCGCGCGGTATTCGGGCGTGTCCGCGCCGGTCGCGGGCGGGGTGGGGGTAGGTGTCGGAGGAGGGGGAGGAGGCGTCGGGGTCGGAGCGGGCGGGGTCGGAGCGGGCGGCGTCGGAGCGGGCGGGGGCTCGGGCGTCGCCGTGGGCGGGGGAGGGGTGGACGCATTCCCGCCGCCTCCCCCGCCGCTGCATGCGCCAAGCGTCAGGGCCGCGCCGGTGACGATGCGCCATCTCCATCCCACCGCCATCACGTCCACTCCCGCCGAGTTTCCACGCCCTTGGATTGGACGCCGTTTATCACGACTTGATGACCGGGCGTCCATCGGTCTTGCCGCCCTCCGCCCCGCCCCCTAGACGCGAGCTCCGATGGTCCCGGAACTCGCCCATATCGATTGCTGGATCTTCGATCTCGACAACACGCTCTACCCGGCGCGATCGAACCTGTTCGAGCGGATCGACGCGCGCATGACCGCCTATGTGGCGCGGCTGCTGGGGGTCGACCCGGTCGAGGCGCGGCGGGTGCAGAAGCTGTATTTCCACGGCCACGGCACCACGCTCGCCGGGCTGATGGCGGAGCACGATGTCGACCCGCACGACTTCCTGGCCGACGTTCACGATATCGAGATGGACGTGCTGGAGCACGACGCCCCGCTCGCCGCGGCGTTGGCGCGGCTGCCGGGGCGGAAGCTGGTCTTCACCAACGGCGACCGGCCCTATGCGCTCAAGGTGCTCGACCGACTGGGGCTAGGCGGGAGCTTCGAGGGCGTCCACGACATCGTGGCGATGGAACTACGGCCCAAGCCCGAGGCGAGCGCGTACCGGGGACTGTGCGACGCGTTCGCGGTCGACCCGACACGGGCGCTGTTCGTCGAGGACATGGCGCGCAACCTGCCGCCCGCCAAGGCGATCGGCATGGCGACCGTGTGGGTCGATAACGGGTCGGAGCAGGGGCCGGGCACGACGCCCGAGGGCATCGACTACCGCATCGCCGAGCTCGGCCCCTGGCTGAATCAGATATTGGAACAAGCATGAGCACCGACCTGTCCGCCGTCATCGACGCCGCCTGGGAGGCGCGGGGCGAGCTGACCTTCGCGACCGCGGGCGAGACGCGCGACGCGGTGGAGACGGCGCTCGGGATGCTCGACCGGGGCGAGGCGCGGGTGGCGGAGCCGGACGGCACGGGCGGCTGGCGCGTCAACCAGTGGCTGAAGAAGGCGGTGCTGCTGTCCTTCCGCCTGAACGACAACCAGCTGATGCCGGGCTCCGGCGATGGCGCATGGTTCGACAAGGTGCCCTCCAAATTCGCCGGGTGGGACGAGACGGCGTTCCGCGACGCGGGCTTCCGCGCGGTGCCGGGCGCGATCGTCCGGAGGGGCGCGTTCGTCGGCAAGGGCGCGATCCTGATGCCCAGCTTCGTCAATATCGGCGCGCATGTGGGCGAGGGGACGATGATCGACGCATGGGCCACCGTCGGATCGTGCGCGCAGATCGGGCGGAACGTCCATCTGTCGGGCGGCGCCGGGATCGGCGGGGTGCTGGAGCCGCTCCAGGCCGATCCCGTCGTGATCGAGGACGGCGCGTTCATCGGCGCGCGGTCGGAAGTGGCGGAGGGCGTGCGCGTCGGCGAGGGCGCGGTGCTGTCGATGGGCGTGTATCTGGGCGCGTCCACCAAGATCATCGACCGCGCGACTGGGGAAGTCCACCGCGGGTACGTCCCGCCCTATTCGGTGGTCGTCCCCGGATCGTCCGGCGGGAATCTCGGCCTCTATTGCGCGGTGATCGTCAAGCGTGTGGACGCCCAGACGCGCGGCAAGACGAGCATCAACGAGCTGCTGCGCGACTGAGCGGCCACGCGAGCGGGCCCGTCACGCCTGGGCCGCCTGGACCGCCGCCGGCGCATCCAGATGGAGGTAGCGCGGATCGAACCCGGCGATCTCGCGCAGGCGCGCCACGCACGGCACCGTCATGGTCCGGCTCGCGGTCCTGATCGCGCCCTCCGCGCGCAGCTGCTGCATCATGCGATTGACGTGGACGGGGGTAAGGCCGAGCGCGTCGGCGACATGATACTGCGTCAGCGGGTAGGGAAAGCTGCTCCGGTCCTCGACCTCGCGACCCATCCGCGCGCTCAGCTCGCACAATAGATGCGCCACCCGCTCCCTCGCCGGCCGGCGACCCAGCGACAGCGTCCATTTGCTCAAGGCGACGTTCTCGATCAGCGCCAGCCAGGTGAACGACCGGGCGAGGCCGGGACGCTCCGCGCAAAGCGCCAGCACACGGTCGCGCGGCATCGCCGTGATCGTCGACTCCGTCAACGTCCTGACGTCGTAATCGAGCCGTTCGAGCAGCAGCGTGTCCAGATTGCCGATATCGCCCGGCACCAGCACCGCCGGGGACTGGCGGTCGCCCTTCCTCGTCGCGGTCGACCGGCACGCCCAGCCCCTGGCCATTATGAGGAGTTCGTCCGGACGGTCCCCTTCGCGGATCAGGTCGACGCCCGACCGGAACGATCGCGGGGGCGACATGATCTGCTCCAACGCACACAGGTCGTCGGCCGAAAGGAAGGGCGAGGTGGCCAGACGCGTGCCCGCCAACGGCGCCGACGGGCGCGGGAGCGCGCGGCCGGCGGAGCTGCCGTTAGACGAGGCCGCATCCATCATGCGGTTCCCGCTCCGGTCGAAGGAACGACGGCGAGCTTGCCAAGATAAGCCTGCGCGAGCTGGTCGTGCACCCGCGCCACCCTGGCCTCGGTCGCCTCCCGGGCGCGCTGGGCCTCGATCTCGGCCCGATGCTCGAAATAGGTTCGATCGTTCCCAGGCATGCCACGTCCTTCCTCATGTCGGAGTTATGATCCGTGTATATCCGATCCCGATGTTGGTGATAGACGCGCGAATTCTACTGTGGGTTATCCCACATTCGCCGCCATTTTTCCTAGAGCTATTAAGTCGCTCATAGCAACAATTTACATTACTAAATAACCAATACTATAGATACTTATCTTTCGTTAGCCCGACGAAACGGCTCGCGATTGAGCAAGCGGTCCAGACCGCGCGACGGTACACCAAACTCACATTGATTAAGTATGGGTGATGTGTATACTGATGCAATCGCTTTCCATTTCCAGGGCGCGAGCGGCTGAAAGAGCCTCGCGCTTTCGCACCGAAAAAGGGGCGATCCATGTCGCGACCAAGCAAGTTCTACACCGCCAATATCCTGCTCAACGCGCTGCTCGACGACGACCTCGCGCTGCTGGAGCCGCATCTCATCCAAATCGACCTGCCGCGCGACATGGCGCTCGTCACGGCGGGCGCACCGGTCGAGCACGTCTATTTTCCCGAATCCGGCGTCGTCTCGATCGTGTCGTCGATCGGGTCGAGCGGCAAGACCGAGGTCGGCATCTTCGGGCGTGAAGGCGTGTCGGCCACGTGCCTGCTGCTCGGCACTGACCGGTCCCCGCACGACACCTTCGTGCAGGTCGCCGGGCTGTCCGTGCTCCGCGTCGATGTCGAGCCCTATCTCGACGCGATTGGGCGGAGCGACACGCTCAGGACGATGCTGTTGCGTTATGTACAGACGAGCTTCGTCCAGAGCGCGCAGAGCACCGCCAACCTTGCGCATCACCGCATCGAGGCGCGGCTCGCGCGCTGGCTGCTCATGTGCCACGACCGCGGCGACGGCGACGAGATCGCGCTGACCCACGAGTTCATGGGGATGATGATCGCCGCCGAGCGTAGCGGCGTCACCGTGACGCTCCACATACTAAAGGGCGCGGGGATGATCCGGTCCAAGCGCGGGCGCGTCATCATCCTCGACCGCGAGAAGCTGGAGGACTTGGCGGGCGACGCTTACGGCGTGCCCGAAGCGGAATATCGTCGGCTGATCGGCCCGCTCGGGCGGGAACCGGTCATGTCGCTAGACGGGGGGGGACTCGCGCATCGCCGCCGACTAGCCAGCGGTTGCCACGCGTTCTTCCGTCCCCGACACCATAAGAGGCGCGTGACCTCGCGACCCCGCATCCTGTTCGGCGAACATAGCACCCAGCGCCCCGCGATCGAGCGGCTGATCGACCATGCCAGGTTCGAGGTGGGCTTCGGGGCGTTCGAGGGGGCGGACTTCTCGCACATCGACCTGGTCGTGCCGCTCCGCCTGGAGGAGTTCGCGGCCGCGAAGGAGGCGAATGTCGACCGTCGCCGCGCGGTGCTGCCGGACGCGGCGCTGGTCGATCTGTGCGACGACAAGCTGCTGTTCAACCGGCGGCTGATCGGACTCGGCTTCGGCGACGCGGTCCCGGCGCTGCTCCCGGACGACACGGACCGGTACCCTTTCGTCCGCAAGGCCAGGCGCGGTGATTTCGGGGCGGGCATCCGCATGGTGCGCGGCCCCGCCGACGATGTGGCCATGCCCGACAGCTTCGCGCAGGTCGCGGTGGCGGGGGCGGACGAGTACGTCCTCCATCTGCTGCGCGTCGACGGCGCGGTCCGCTATTCGCTCTGCTATCGTTACGACATGGGCGACCCGCTCGCGATCCGGGGCGGCGCGGCGGCGGCACGGGGGATCCACCCGGCCGACCCGAAGCCGGCCTGGGCCGTCTGCGCGGCCATGCTCGACGCGCTCGGTTTCGAGGGGACGTGCTGCTTCAACTACAAGCTCGAGGACGGTTGGCCGCGCATCCTGGAGCTGAACCCGCGTTTCGGCGGCTCGCTCGTCGGTGACGTCACCGCCTATGTCGCGGCGCATCTGGAGGCGATCGGACAGGGCGCGCTCTTGCCCCTGTCACATCCCGCGCATATCGCCCGCGGGAACAGGGAGAGACCGATGCCGACCGAAACCGAAAAGAACGTCCTCGACCGCGTGCTGGTGCTGGAGATGGTGCGCGTGACGGAGGCCGCCGCGATCGCCGCCGCGACTTTGGTCGGGCGGGGCGACGAGAAGGCCGCCGACGCCGCCGCCGTGGAGGCGATGCGCGAGGCGCTGAACGAGCTGCCGATCGACGGCACGGTGGTGATCGGCGAGGGCGAGCGCGACGAGGCGCCGATGCTCTTCATCGGCGAGAAGGTCGGCTCCGCGCAAGGCATTGGCCCCCGCATCGACATCGCGCTCGACCCGCTGGAGGGGACCACCATCTGCGCCACCGCGGGCCCCAACGCGCTGGCGGTGCTCGCGATCGCGGAGAAGGGCGGGCTATTGAACGCGCCCGACGTGTATATGGACAAGATCGCGGTCGGTCCGGGCTATCCGGCGGGGGTCATCGACCTCGACCGATCGGCCACCGAGAACGTCCGCGCGGTCGCCGCGGCCAAGGGCGTCGAGCCCCGCGACATCATCGCCTGCGTCCTCGACCGCCCGCGCCACGAGGCGCTGATCGCCGAGCTGCGCACGATCGGTTGCGGCATCATGCTGATCGGCGACGGTGACGTGGCGGGCGTGATCGCGACCACCAATCCCGAGACCACCGTCGACATCTACATGGGATCGGGCGGCGCGCCGGAGGGCGTGTTGGCGGCCGCGGCGCTCCGGTGCATCGGCGGGCAGTTCAAGGGGCGGCTGCTGTTCCGCAACGACGACGAGCGCGGGCGCGCGGCGAAATGGGGGGTGACCGACCTCGACAAGCAATACGACCTTACCGAGCTGGCGCGCGGCGACTGCATCTTCGCGGCGACGGGCGTCACCGACGGATCGCTGCTCGACGGCGTCAAGCGGCGGGGGGGGACGATGACCACCGAGTCCGTCGTCATGCGCGCCTCGTCGGGCACGGTGCGCTGGGTCAAGGGCGAGCACCGCATCGGCTGATGCTCGCGGCCCCGCTGCTCGCGCTGGCGGCGGTGCAGATCGCCGCGCGGGTGCTCGGCCGGTCGACGCTCTCGGCGCGACTGTTGCCCACGATGCGGGGTGGCGCGCCCTATCTGGTCTGGGCGCTCCGGCTCTGGCCCGCCTTCGGCTTGCCCGCGCTGGCGGCGCTTCTGCTGCTCGGGCGCGGCGGCGCGGTGGGGAGCATGCCGCCCGAATTCGGTCCCGCCGCGGCGTGGGTGCGCGCGTTCGCGGTCGTGGAGCCCGGGCCGGTGCTGCTCGGCCTCTCGCTCGGCGCGGGGCTGGGGGCGCTGATCGCTTGGTGGCGGTCGCGGCGGGGAGGACGGGTCGCGCATCTCGGCCGTCCGCCGCGCCTGCCGCGCGCGGGCCGGGAACTACCCGCCGCAGCGCTGTTGGCGCTGTCGGCCGGGGTGGCGGAGGAGCTGTATTTCCGCCTCGCGCTCCCGCTCCTGATCGCGCTCGTGTCCGGGTCGGCAACGCTGGGCTTCGGGCTCGCGGCGGCGGCGTTCGGGGCGGTCCACCGTTATCAGGGCCCGGTGGGCGTCGCCGCCACCGGCGCGGTCGCGCTGCTGCTGAGCGTGGTATATCTGGGGAGCGGGTCGTTGTGGCTCGCGGTGCTGTGCCACGCGGCGATCGACCTGAACGCGCTGGTGATCCGCCCCGCGATCGTCCTCGCCATGGGGCGTGGCCGGGCCTAAGCTCGGTCGACGGTTCGTGTCGGGACGCGTCCGGCATGGAATTAGGAGAGCGCAATGCGACTGGGTTGGCTGCCGATTGGCCTGGCGTTGCTGTCACCCGCGGTCGCGCCGGCGCAGGCACCCGCCTTGGCGACCGCGCCGTCCCCCTTCACCGTCCGCGAGGCGATGGTGCCGATGCGCGACGGCGCGCGGCTGCACACCGTCATCCTGACGCCCCGGGACGCGCGCGGGCCGCTGCCCATCCTGTTCAGCCGCACCCCGTATGGCGTCCGCACCGCCGCGCCCGCACGGATGCCCGGTTCGTGGGCGGCGCTGGCGCGCGACGGTTACATCTTCGTCGAGCAGTCGATGCGCGGGCGGTTCAAGTCGGACGGAGCGTTCACCCTGTCTACGGCGGTGGGGCGGGGGCCGACCGACGAGGCCACCGACGCGTACGACTCGGTCGACTGGCTGGTGAGGAACGTCACCGGCAATTCGGGCAAGGTCGGCATGTGGGGGATCAGCTATCCCGGCTTCACCGCAGCCGTCGCGCTAACCAACCCGCATCCCGCGCTCAAGGCCGTCAGCCCGCAGGCGGCGTGGACCGATTACTGGTTGAACGACGACCTGCACCGCAACGGCGCGCTCCGGCTCAGCTACGCGACCGAATGGCTGTACCTGCTCCAGCATGACAAGAACGCCAACGCCGAATTCGCGTATGGCGAGGCGGACGGGTACGACTGGTACCTGAAGGCCGGGCCCGTCGCGACGATCGATCGCCGCGACTTCAAGGGCCAGGTGCCGATGTTCACCAGCCTGCTCGACCACCCCAACCATGACGATTTCTACACGCGCCAGGACTGGTCGCGCGCGCTGGGTCGGACGCGGGTGCCGACGCTGAACGTCGCGGGCTATTGGGACCAGGAGGATCCCTGGGGCAGCTGGCAAATCTACCGCAAGCAGGAGGCGAACGACCCCGATCGCCTGAGCGTCATGGTCGCGGGCCCCTGGTATCACGGCCAGTGGAGCCGGCCGGACGCGAACAGCCTGGGCCGCATCGCCTATGGGGTGCCGAGCGCGGCGCAGTTCCTGGACGAGGTGCAGGCGCCCTTCTTCGCCTGGTGGCTCCACGGGCGCGGCAAGCGGCCCGGCTATGAGGTGAAGAGCTTCCAGAGCGGGTCCTGGACGTGGCGCGACTATCCGCGCTGGCCGGTGCCGGGCACGACCCCGCGCGACCTGTTCCTACGCGCGGACGGCACGCTCGATTTCGGAGGCCCGGGTAAGAAGGATGGGGGGACGGGGTGCCGCTCCTACGTCTCCGATCCGGCCGACCCCGTCCCCTACCGCCCGCGCCCGATCGCGGCGGGCTTCGGCCCGGAATGGCGGACCTGGGAGTCCGAGGACCAGCGTTTCCTGGGCAACCGGCGCGACGTGCTGACCTACGCCGGCGCGCCGCTGACCGAGGACCTGACCGTCACGGGCGAGGTGCTGGCGCGGTTGCGGGCGTCGACCAGCGGCACGGACGGGGACTTCGTGGTCAAGCTGATCGACGTGTTCTCCGACGACTATGTCGCGGCGGACGGCGCGAAGCTCGGCGGCTACCGGTTGCCCGTGGCGATGGAGGTCCGGCGCGGCAAGTTCCTGGGCGGCGGCGCGAACCCCAAGCCCCTCGTCCCGAACCGCGTCATCGCCTGGGACATGTCGCTCCGCGACCACGATCACGTGTTCAAGCGCGGCCACCGGCTGATGGTGCAGGTGCAATCGAGCTGGTTCCCGGTGATCGACCGCAACCCGCAGACCTTCGTCCCCAACATCGCCCGCGCCGCCCCCGGCGATTTCGTGAAGGCGACGCAGCGCGTCTGCGCGGGATCGCGGATCGTGCTGCCGGTGGTCAGTTCTTCAAACGCCAACCCGTCCGGAATATCCACGCGACCGCGCCCAGGCACAGCAGCAGGAACAGGGCGGTCGCGGCCAGGCTGATCTCGACCGCCACGTCGCCCTGGCCGAAGAAGCTCCAGCGGAAGCCGGAGACGAGGTACACGACCGGGTTGAACAGGCTGACCGTGCGCCACGGCTCGGCGAGCATGTCGATCGAATAAAACGCGCCGCCCAGGAAGGTCAGCGGCGTGACGAGCAAGGCGGGGACGATCTGGAGCTGTTCGAACCCGTTCGCCCAGATGCCGATGATGAAGCCGAAGAGGCTGAAGGTGACGGAGGTGAGCAGCAGGAAGCCGATCATCGCCACCGGATGCTCGATGCGGAGTGGCACGAACAGCGCGGCGGTGGCGAGGATGATGAGCCCGAGCGCGACCGACTTGGTCGCCGCCGCGCCGACGTAACCGAGCACCAGCTCGAATGGCGACACGGGGGCGGACAGCAGCTCGTAGATCGTACCGCTGAATTTGGGAAAGTAGATGCCGAACGACGCGTTGGCGATCGACTGGGTCAAGAGCGACAGCATGATCAGCCCGGGGACGATGAAGCTACCGTAATCGACGCCGTCGACCGACTGCATCCGGCTCCCGATCGCGCCGCCGAACACGATGAAATAGAGCGAGGTGGTGAGCACGGGGGTGACGAGGCTCTGCCATAGCGTGCGGAGCGCGCGCGCCATTTCGAACCGGTAGATCGCCCACACGCCGTGCCAGTTGGTCATGATCCCATCGCCTCGACATCCCTCGTCACCCCGGACTTGATCCGGGGTCCCGCTTCTTCTCCCGGGTGCGACAAGAAGAAGCGGGATGCCGGATCAAGTCCGGCATGACGGGGAAGGATGGAGCGGTTCACGCCCGCTCGTCCTCTTTCGTACCCACCAGGTCGACGAAGATGTCCTCCAGGCTCGATTTCGATGTCTCCAGGTCCTTGAACCCGATGCCGAGGTCGGCCAGTTCGCGCAGCAGCGACGGGATGCCCGTGCGCTCGGCCTTGGCGTCGAAGGTGTAGCGGAGCCGGTGGCCCTCGTCGGTGAGCGCGAGATCCCACTCCGCGAGCTCGCCCGGGATCGCCGCCATCGGCTCGGCGAGGGTCAGGTCGAGTTCGCGCTTGCCGAGCTTGGCCATCAGCGCGGCCTTGTCGTCGACCAGCAACAGCTCGCCGCGGTCGATCACGCCCACGCGGTCGGCCATCTCCTCGGCCTCCTCGATATAATGCGTGGTGAGGATCACGGTGGTGCCGCCCTCGCGCAGCCGGTGGACGAGACGCCACATGTCGCGGCGGAGCGCGACATCGACCCCGGCGGTGGGCTCGTCGAGGAAGAGGATGTCGGGCTCGTGGCTCAGCGCCTTGGCGATCAGTACGCGCCGCTTCATGCCGCCCGACAGCTCCATGATGCGGCTGTCGCGCTTGTCCCAGAGCGACAGGTCGCGGAGCACCTGCTCGATATAGCTGTCATGCCCCGACCGCCCGAACAGCCGCCGGGAAAAGGTGACGGTGGCGAGCACCGTCTCGAACGCGTCGGTGGACAGCTCCTGCGGCACGAGCCCGATGCGGCGGCGCACGGCCTTGTAGTCGCGCAGCGCGTCGTGGCCCTCGACGGTAACGGTCCCGGTAGTGGGCGTGACGATGCCGCAGATGATGGAAATGAGCGTGGTCTTGCCCGCGCCGTTGGGGCCGAGCAGCGCAAAGATCTCGCCGCGCCTGATCTCCAGGTCGACGGGCTTGAGCGCGACGACGCCGCTCTTGTAGGTCTTGGAGACGCCCGTGACGGTCAGGATCGCGTCTCTCACCCTTTTCGCCTGGCTTGGGCGATCGCGGCCTGGAGCGTGGCCACCGGCTGCCCGCCGATCAGCAGCTGATCGCCGACCACCCAACTCGGCACGCCCGTGACGCCGAGCTTGCCGGCGGCGTCGAGGTTGCGCGCGATTTCCGCATCCGCCGGACCGTCCGCGGCGGGCACCTGTATGCCGGCCGTCCGCGCGGCGGCGGCGATGGTGGCGGGGGTCACGCGGCCCCCGCCGAACAGCGCGTTGTGGAACGGCGCGAAGCGGTTCCGCTTGGCGGCGGCGAGGCTCGCGCGCGCGGCGTCGCGGCTGGAGGGAGCGAGGATCGGCAACTCGCGGAACACGACCTTCAGGTTCGGGTCGCGGCGGATCAGCTCGCGCACGGCGGGCAAGCTGGCGCGGCAGATGCCGCAATTATAGTCGTAATACTCGACCAGCGTCACGTCGCCCTTGGGATTGCCCATGAACGCGCCCGCATAAGGGCGGGTGACCGCGTCGCCCGCCGCCGCCACCGCACGTCCCTGCTCGCGCGCCTGCAGCCGTCCCATCGCCTCCGGGATGATCTCCGGGTTGCTGAGGACATATTCGCGCACCACGCGCTCGATCCGCGCGCGCTCGGTCGGGGGACCATTCACCGCCCACATCGCGCCCGCGCCCGCGCCAGCCCCGACCAGCGCGACCACCGGTATAAGCCAGCGGTTCACCGGCTCTTCTTGCGCTGCTCGACGGCCGCGTCGGCGGAGGTCATGGCGATGTCCTGCGCCCTGATCCAGTCGGCGGAGTTCGCGGGGATGTTCGCCATCGCATAGCGCGCCGAGGCGACGGCGGTGCGCGCGTCGCCCGTCATGCTCGCCCGCTCGGCGGTGGCCAGCGCGGCGCGCGCGGTATCGCCCGACAATTCGTACACCGTGCCCAGCTGGTACCAGGCGAACGGGTTGCGGTCGTCGCGCCCGATCGCGCCGCGCAGCACGCGCACGGCCTCGGGATAGTTGCCCTTGTCCTCCGTCGCGATCAGCGCATGGCCGAGCGTGGTGGTGATCAGCGGGTTGTCGCGTGATCCCTCGGCGGCGACGCGCAGCGGCCCCAGCGCCTCGCGTGGGCGGCCGGATTCGAGGAGGATCTGACCCTTCACCTCCAGGAAATAGGGATCGGTCGGCTTGGCCGCCACCAGCGCGTCGGCTTCCGCGTTCGCCTTGTCGGGGTAGCCCGCCTTGTGCCAGGCGTAAGCACGGGCATAGCGGGCGTAGATCGTCTTGTCGGTCTCGGGATAGGCCTGGAGCGTGGCGTCGGGCTTGTTGGTGTAGCCCGCCAGCTTGGCCTTGACCCGCTTGAACCGCTCCTCGAGTCCCACGTTGAGCGGCGCTCCCCAGGCTGGCGAGCTCTTGAGCGTGTCGGTGAGGTTGGCCACGCGCTCGCTCGACACCGGATGGTCGAGCATGAAGCTCACCTTGCGCGTGATGCCGTAGCGATATTCGAGCTGCTGGAGCTTGCCGAAGAAGGACAGGTAGCCGCGGCCCGACACGCCCGCCGCGGTCAGGTACTTGGCCCCGGCGGCGTCGGTCGACGCCTCCTGCTGGCGCGAGAAGGCGAGGTAGTTGCCCATCGCCGCCTGCTGCCCCGCCGCCAGGATGCCCGCGCCCGCCTCGCCGCCACCCGCCGCGATCGCGGCGAGCCCGAGCACCATGGTCAGGAGCGAGATGCCCGTCGCGCCCTTCATCATGCGGTCGCCCAACGGCACGTGCCCGCCGGTGATATGCCCGATCTCATGCGCGATCACGCCCTGAACCTCGTTCGCGGTGTCGGCGTTCTGAAGCGTGCCCGAATGGACGTAGACGACCTGCCCGCCCGCGACGAAGGCGTTGATCGACTCGTCGTTGATCAGCACCACCTTGACGTCGCGCGGGTTGAGCCCCGCCGCCTTGATCAGCGGCGCGGACATCTCGGCGAACAACGCCTCGGTCTCGGCGTCGCGCAGGATCGACTGCGCGGCGAGCGGCTGAACGACCAAGGCCTGGGCGAGCAACGATGTCGCGACGGCGACGGCGGTGACTGGACGCTTCATGCGACACCCCGAATAGGACGGCTGGACCCCGCGTCCATAGCCTACGCTGGTTTAAGAACTCCAGGGCCGGCCGCCCGCGCGGGCCGGGCTCCATCGCCGAGGCCGCGTGAACTCGACGTGAAGCCCGGTGGTCACGCGCCGCCCCTCATGTGCCGCCCCTCATGCGCCGAACGTCCGCTGCCACCAGCCGCGGCGCGGCGGGCCGGCGTCCTCGGCCGCAGGTGCCTCGGCGGGGTCGACCGCGCCATCGTCACCCACTTCCAACGCGGCCCTCTCGACATCGTTCGCCGGGGCCGGAGCGGATGCGGTCGCCGGGGCCGGAGTCGGGGCGGTCGCGGGCGGGTCGCCCGCGTCGCCTGCCGCCCTGCGGCGCGGCGCGCGGCGCTTGGGCTTCTCGGCCTCCATGTCCGCTTCCGCGACCGGCATTTCCGGCGACGCTTCCGGCGGCGTCGCGGCGGGCGCGCCCTCGGTGGTCGTCTTGCGACGCGAGCGCTTCGGCTTGGGGGCGGGCTCTTCCACCTCCGTTGGCGCTTCCGGCTCGACGGCGGCCTCCCCGGCCACCGGCTCGACCTCGGTCGTCACGTCGACCGCGCGCTTGCGGGCGCGGGGGCGGCGCTTGGGGCCGGGCTCCGCGTCGGCCTGCGACGCGGCCAGGGCTTGGGCGTCGACCTCCGCCAGGATCAACGGGCTGACGATGTGGCCCGCATCCGCCGCCTCGATCGGTTCCGCCGCCGGACCGATATCGGCCGCGTCGTCCCGCTCGGCACCGGTCGCGACCGCATCCAGTTCGTCGGTCGCACCGTCGCCCGCATCCTGGCCGGACGGCGCGCCCATCGCGTCGCCGCCCCCGATCTCTCCGCCCTCGCTACGCCGGCGACGACCGCCACGCCGTCCACGCCGACGACGACCCTCTCCCGTCTCCGCGACGGGCGCTTCCGCGACCTCGGCGACGCTCTCGGGCACGTCGGCGGTGTCGAGCGGCTCGCCCTCGAACGCCTCGTCCTCAACATCGCCGACGATCGCATCCTGGTCGCCCGGCTTGGGCTCGTCGCGCTCGTCGGGGCCCCGGCCGCGCCGACCACGCCGCCGACGGCGCTTGCCGCGACCTTCTCCGCCCTCCTCGCGGTCGCGCCGGGGCTGACGCACCTGGCGCTCTTCGCTACGGGCCTCGACCACCTCATCCTCGACCTCGGGCTCGATCTCGTCGATCTCCTCGGGCAAATCGTCGTCCAGTTCCTGGATCGGCGCCTCGAAGCGCGGGGCGTGCGCGGGCGGCGGGCCGGACGCCTCCACCGACATGCGCGCGCCCTCCTCCTCGCGGTCGGGGAAGATCTCGACGGATACGCCGTAGCGGTCCTCGATCTCCGCGATGTCGGCCCGCTTCCGGTTCAGCACGTAGATCGCGGCCTCCTGGCTCGCGCGCAGCGTCAGCAGCGAGCCGCGCCCGCGCGCGGCCTCGTCCTCGATCAGGCGCAGCGCGGACAGCCCGGCCGACGAGGCAGTGCGGACGAGCCCGGTGCCCTCGCAATGCGGGCAGCCGCGCGACGATGCTTCCAGCACGCCCGTGCGCAGCCGTTGGCGGCTCATTTCCAGGAGGCCAAAGCTCGAGATACGGCCGACCTGGATGCGCGCGCGGTCGTTCTTCAATGCGTCCTTCATCGCCTTCTCGACTTTCCGGACGTTGGACCCGTTATCCATGTCGATGAAGTCGATGACGACGAGCCCGGCCATGTCGCGCAGGCGCAGCTGGCGCGCGATCTCGGCGGCCGCCTCCAGGTTGGTCGCTGTCGCGGTCTGCTCGATATTGTGCTCGCGCGTCGATCGGCCGGAATTGATGTCGATCGACACCAGCGCCTCGGTCGGGTTGATGACGAGGTACCCGCCCGATTTCAACTGCACCACCGGGTGGTACATGGCCGCCAGCTGGTCCTCGACATGCGCGCGCTGGAAGAGCGGGATCGGGTCCGAGTAGTGCTGGATGCGCCGCGCGTGACTGGGCATCAGCATCTTCATGAACTCGCGCGCCTGGGCGTAGCCTTCCGCGCCCTCGACCACGATCTCCTCGATATCGCGGTTGTAGATGTCGCGGATCGCGCGCTTGATCAGGTCCGAGTCGCCATAGACGAGCGCGGGCGCGGCGGATTCGAGCGTCTTCTCGCGAATGCCGTCCCACAGCCGCGCCAGATAGTCGAAGTCGCGCTTGATCTCGACCTTGGTCCGCTGGAGCCCGGCGGTGCGGACGATGCAGCCCATCGAGGGCGGCAGCTGCAACTCGGCCATGATCGACTTCAGGCGCTTGCGGTCGGCGGCGTTCGAGATTTTCCGGCTGATGCCGCCGCCATGCGACGTATTGGGCATCAGCACGCAATAGCGGCCCGCCAGCGACAGATAGGTGGTCAGCGCCGCGCCCTTGTTGCCGCGCTCCTCCTTGACGATCTGGACGAGCAGCACCTGGCGGCGGCGGATGACGTCCTGGATCTTGTAACGCTGGCGAAGGCTCGAGCGACGCTCGCGAAGCGCCTCGACCTGCGGATCACTCTTCGACTTGCCGCGTCGCTTGCGCCGACCGCCCTCGGGCTGTTCGCCTTCGCCGTCGGCATCTTCGCCCGGTACGTCCTCCGCATCGTCCTCGTCGTCGCCATCGAGATCGTCGTCGCTCGCGGCTTCGATCGATTCGGCGTCCTCATCCTCGTCATCGTCGAGGTCCGCCAGGAGCGCGGCCTCCTCGGCGGCGTGCTCGGCCTCCTCGCGGAGCAGTGCCTCGCGGTCCTCCTTGGGGATCTGGTAATAATCCGGATGGATCTCCGAAAAGGCGAGGAAGCCGTGCCGGTTGCCGCCGTAATCGACGAAGGCCGCCTGCAGCGACGGTTCGACGCGGGTCACCTTGGCAAGGTAGATGTTACCCTTGAGCTGCTTGCGCTCGGCGGACTCGAAGTCGAACTCCTCGATCCGGTTCCCTTGGACGACGGCGACGCGGGTCTCTTCCCGGTGGCGTGCGTCGATCAGCATACGCGTGGTCATTGATGGATCTCCACGCGCGCAGGCCGCTTGCCGTTCCGGGTGGAGCCGGGGGCCGCGCGCGATGTGGGGCGGCGGGCAGGGGCCCGGCCGCTGGGTTGGACGATGCGTTCGCCCCCGACGCACGGCGGAGCCTGGGGCTCCGCTGCTCCCCGACCGCGCGCCCGCCGGCCGGAGCCGGGCGGGGGTGCGAAAGGGGATGATGCGTCATGTGGGCGAAAACCTGAATGGCGGGACGTGTAGGCACGCCCGCGCCGCAAACGACCGGCGGAGGTTGTCGCGGGCGAATGCCGCGCGTAACGCACTGGTCGACATGTTCCGCTAGCACCGCAGACGCCGCATCGCAACTGGTGGAAGGTCGCCGCTCGGTCGCTACGAGCCTGCCGCGTCGGAAACCGCGCGAAGAGGCTCCTACGTTATTTCGCTGGACCGACGGAGGGGACCCGTTTCACTGTCGCCCCGTGCCGCTGCCCATACTCCTGCTGGCCTGGTTCCCGCCCAGTCTGATCCCCGCGGCGGCGCGCGTGCCCAGGTACAAGGTCACACAGGCCGTTCCAGCCGCCAAGCGCGTGGCACTTCCCGAGGTGCGCGGCGACGACGACCGCCCGTTAGTGGTGATCGATGCGGGGCATGGCGGCGTCGATCCCGGCGCGGTCGGGCCGGATGGGCTGCGCGAAAAGGAGCTGACTCTCCGCATCGCCCGGGAGATCCGCGACGGGTTGCTGGCGGGCGGACGCGTCCGCGTGGCGTTGACGCGCGACGACGATCGCTTCCTGGTTCTGCGCGAACGGTACGGCGTCGCCCGGCGGCTTAAGGCGAACCTGTTCATCTCGGTTCACTGTGACGCGGCGGCCGCGTCGACCGCGACCGGCGCGTCGGCCTACACCTTGTCCGAGGTCGCCTCCGACAAGGAGGCCGCCCGCCTCGCCGCGCGCGAGAACAAGGGAGACGTGATCGCGGGCATGAACCTTGGCCAAGCGCGCGGCGACGTGTCGTCGATCCTGATCGACCTGGCCCAGCGCGAGACGATGAACCTGTCCGCGAGCTTCGCGCGGTTGCTCGGCCGCGAGGCCACGCCGCTGATGCCCGTCAAGGCGAATTTCCACCGCATGGCGTCGCTGATGGTGCTGAAGGCGCCCGACATGCCGAGCGTGCTGTTCGAAACGGGCTATATCTCGAACCCCGTCGACGCCGCGTTCCTGGCGAGCGACGATGGCCGCGACCGCGTCGCCCGGAGCGTCCGCCGCGCGGTGGAGGCGTACTTCGCCAGGCGTATGGCCGCGCGGTGACCTCTTTCCCTGTCCGGGGCAGAGAGGAGGACGCCACTTCCCCGCCCCGCCGAACCTGCTAGATAGCGTCGCTTGTAACCATGGCGTCCCGAACTCCCCCCATCGCCCGCCCGCCGCTGACCCGTTTCCTCGACGGGGCGGCGGTTTTCCTGCGCGCCGCCTGGAGCCGTCCCTGGGTCCGCTGGCTGACCTACCTCGCCGCGCTCGGCCTCGTTTCCCTGGTCGCGCTCGTGATCGCGGTCGGGCGGGGCCTGCCCTCGGTCGATACGCTGCGCACCTACGAACAGCCGCTCCCCACCAACGTGCGCGGCGGCGACGGCGCGCCCGTCCATTCCTACGCCCGCGAGCGTCGGGTCGAGCTGTCCTACGCCGAGTTCCCGCCGCTCCTGGTGAACGCCTTCCTGGCGGCGGAGGACCGGACCTTCTTCGAGCATGGCGGCGTCGATTATCCCGGCATCGTCTCCGCGCTGATCAGCAACCTGCGCAGCGACGGGCGCCCGATCGGCGCGTCGACGATCACGCAGCAGGTCGCCAAGAACCTGCTCCTCACCAACGAGGTGAGCTACATCCGGAAGGCCCGCGAGGCCATCCTCGCCTACCGGATCGAGGACGCGCTCTCCAAGGAGCAGATCCTGGAGCTGTACCTGAACGGCATTCCGCTTGGCCGGCGCACCTTCGGCGTCCAGGCGGCGGCGCGCGCCTATTTCGGCAAGGACGTGAAGCAGCTGGACGTGCAGGAGGCGGCGTTCCTCGCCATCCTGCCCAAGGCGCCGGAGACCTACGGACGCGCGCGCAACGCCGAGCGGGCGATCGGACGTCGCAACTTCGTGTTGTCGGAAATGGCGCGCAACGGCTTCATCACGCCCGCGCAGGCGAGTGTCGCCAAAGCCGAGCCGCTCGGGCTGCTCGCCCCGCAGCAGGCCCGGCTCGACCCTGTCGGGGGGTATTTCGTGGAGGAGGTGCGTCGCCAGTTGATCGGCAAGTTCGGCGAGAATTCCGAGAGCGGGCCGCACAGCGTCTATGCGGGCGGGTTGTGGGTGCGCACCTCGCTCGATCCCAGGCTCCAGGGCTATGCGCAGGAGGCGCTGCGCGACGGCCTTCTCCGTTACGCGCGCGGGCGCGGGTGGTCGGGGCCGATCCGGAACGTGGAGGTCACGCGCGACGACTGGCTCCAGCCGTTCGTGGGCACCAACATCGCGCTCGATCACAAGGATTGGCGCGCGGCCGTCGCCATCCAACGCGAGGGGAACGCCTGGGCGATCGGCTTCGCGAACGGCGCGACCGGGACGCTTCCCGCCGAAGCCGCGAGCATGCCGCCCGTCGGTAAGGGCGGGACCGCGTTCGCCGCCATCAAGCCCGGCGACATCCTGGCCGTCGCGCCCGAGGGGGGCGCTTTTTCGCTCCGGTCGGTGCCCCGCGTGTCGGGCGGCTTCGTCGTCGAGGAGCCCGCGACGGGCCGCATCCTGGCGATGCAGGGCGGGTTCGACAGCCGGCTGCAATCCTTCAACCGCGCCACCCAGGCGCTCCGCCAGCCGGGCTCGACGATCAAGCCGATCGTCTATTCCGCCGCGCTGGAGCGGGGCATGACGCCGTCCACCATCATCGTCGACGGGCCGTTCTGCGTCTATCAGGGCGCGCGGCTGGGGCAGAAATGCTTCCGCAATTTCGACGGCGGCGGCTCCGGCCCCCACACGATGCGGTGGGGCATCGAGCAGTCGCGCAACCTGATGACGGTCCGCACCGCCTCGCAGGTCGGGATGCCGCATGTCGTCGCCACGATGAAGCGCATGGGGCTGGGCACCTATTCCCCGTTCCTCGCCAACGCGCTCGGCGCGGGCGAGACCACCGTCGCGCGCATCGTCAACGCGTACGCGATCCTGGCGAACCACGGGCGCGGCGCCGAGCCGACCGTGATCGATTTCGTCCAGGACCGGCGCGGCAAGGTGATCCTGCCCGAGCGGTGGCGGCCGTGCGACGGCTGCGACGCGCGCGACTGGAACGGCCGCGCCATGCCGCGCCCGCCCTCGAACCAGCGCCAGGTGATCGACGCGCAGACCGCGTTCCAGATGGTCCACATCACCGAGGGCGTGATCCAGCGCGGCACCGCCACCACGCTTCGCGACCTCGACCGCCCGATCTTCGGCAAGACCGGGACGACTTCGGGTCCGACCGACGTGTGGTTCATCGGCGGCACGCCGCAATTCGTGGGCGGTCTGTATGTCGGCTACGACCAGCCGACGAACCTGGGCGGCGTTCAGGGCGGCACCTTCGCCGCGCCGATCTTCAAGCAGTTCGCGGTCAAGGCGTATGAGGGCCTGGAGAAGAAGGTGTTCCGCGCGCCCGCCGGCATCCGCATGGTCCGCGTCGATCGCGGATCGGGCCGCCCCGTCTATGGCGCCTGGCCGACGGGCGCCGATCCGAAGCCCGCCGTGATCTGGGAAGCGTTCAAGCCCCAGGCCGAGGAACGCCGCGCCCGCCGCCGCACCGGCCCAGCGACGATCGCCGCGCCCGCCGCCACCCGTCCCACCACCGGGCCCAGGCGCGCCGAGCGGCGAGAGGACAGCGACTTCTTGCAAAGAGAGGGCGGAATCTACTAGCGCCCTTATATGCAACCCGTCACCCCGGCCTTGAGCCAGGGTCCCGCTTCTTCCTGCGGCGGGAAGGGCAAAAGCGGGACCCCGGATTAAGTCCGGGGTGACGAGGATTTCGAGAGGTTCCCCTTCCATGCGCGCCGAAGCGCAGGCCCATATCGACCAGATCGACGACGCGTTGGCGTTGCTCCGCCGCTTCCTGAACTGGGACCAGGCGTTACGCCGCCTCGACGAACTCAACGCGCGCGTCGAGGACCAGGCGCTGTGGAGCGACCCGAAGGCCGCGCAGGCGGTCATGCGCGAGCGCCGCCGCCTGGACGAGGCGATCACCGCCACCCGCACGATCGAGCGCGAGCTGTCCGACACCGCCGAGCTGATCGAGATGGCCGACGCCGAGGGCGACGTCGCGATGGCCGACGAGGGCGTGGCCGTCCTGGCGGAGCTCGCCGAGCGGGCGCAGCGCGACAAGGTCCAGGCGCTGCTCGCGGGCGAGGCCGACGGGAACGACACCTATATCGAGGTAAATGCCGGCGCGGGGGGCACCGAGAGCCAGGATTGGGCAGGGATGCTCAGCCGCATGTATTCGCGCTGGGGAGAGCGCCACGGGCTGAAGGTCGAACTGGTCGACCAGCATTCGGGCGAGCAGGCCGGGATCAAGTCGGCGACCCTGCTGCTGAAGGGCGAGAACGCCTATGGCTACGCCAAGACCGAGAGCGGGGTCCACCGCCTCGTCCGCATCAGCCCCTACGATTCGGCGGCCAGGCGGCACACATCGTTCGCCAGCGTCTGGGTGTATCCCGTCGTCGACGAGAATATCGAGGTCGAGTACAACGAATCCGACCTGCGCATCGACACCTACCGCGCGAGCGGAGCCGGCGGGCAGCACATCAACACGACCGACTCGGCGGTGCGCATCACGCACATGCCGACCGGCATCGTCGTCCAGTGCCAGAACCAGCGATCGCAACACAAGAACAAGGCCGAGGCCTACAACCAGCTCCGCGCGCGCCTGTACGAGCGCGAGCTGGCGATTCGCGAGCAGGCGGCGAGCGCGGAGAATGCGGCCAAGACCGACATCGGCTGGGGTCACCAGATCCGGTCCTACGTCCTTCAGCCGTACCAGATGGTGAAGGACCTGCGCACCGGCGCGATCTCGACCAGCCCTAGCGACGTACTCGACGGCGATCTCGACAAGTTCATGGCCGCCGCCCTGTCGCAGCGCGTGACGGGCGAGAAGGTCGAGGTGGAGGACGTGGATTGAGGCGCGCCGCGTCACCCCTGTTCCGTCATGCCGGACTTGTTCCGGCACCCATCGTCGCGCGTACCCGGCAAATGGTGCGTTGGGACAACGATGGACCCCGGAACAAGTCCGGGGTGACGGAAGGTAGGAAGACCCGACCAATGCTCGCTTTGCTGCTCGCGCTCGCGGCCTGCGATGGCTCCGCGCCCCTCATCGAACGCAAGGCCAAGACCCCCGCCTTTCCCGCCGCCGATCGCCCCGTCGCCAGCATCGTCTCGTCGCGCTGGTCGACCGAGGAAGCGCGCGACCGGGTGAACGAGGCGGGGCGCGTGACCAAGCTCGCCGACATCAAGCCCGGCATGACCGTCGCCGACATCGGCGCGGGCGAGGGTTACTATACCGTCCGCCTCGCGCGCGCGGTGGGCAAGGAGGGCCGCGTCGTCGGTCAGGACATCATGCCCGCCGTCCGCGACCAGCTCGCCGAGCGCGTCGCGCGCGAGCGGCTGGCCAATGTCAGCGTGCGGCTGGGCGAGCCCGCCGACCCCAAGCTGCCCGCCAACAGCTTCGATCGCGTGATGATGGTCCACATGTATCACGAGATCGCGCAACCTTACGAATTCCTGTGGCGGCTGCGCCCGTCGCTGAAGCCCGGCGGGCTGGTGGTGGTCGTCGACGCCGACCGCGCCACGCAGAATCACGGCACCCCGCCCGCGCTCCTTCGCTGCGAGTTCGCCGCGACCGGCTACGAGCAGGCCGGCTTCACGCCGATGCCGGGCGCGGGCGGCTATGTCGCCACGTTCCGCGCGGTGGGTGCGCGGCCGGAGCCGGGCGCGATCAGGGCGTGTCGAGTGCAGGGGTAGGAGCAGCGGCCTCACTCCCCTCCGTTCGCCCTGAGCTTGTCGAAGGGTCGTTCTTCTTTCTGGCGAGCCCTGAAATCCGGCTCCAGTCGTTTCGGATCAATGCCATCTTCTTGGCCCGGCTCCAGCCCTTGATCCGGCGTTCGGCCTCTAGGGCCTCAAGGCGCGTCGGGAACTCTTGGCACCAGACGAGCGTGACGGGAAACCGGTCGCGCGTGAAGCCTGGGGTAGCGCCGCTCTGGTGGGAGCCGACCCGCGCCTCCAGATTGTCGGTTTGCCCGGTGTAGAACTGCCCGCCGCGGCAGTGGAGCATGTAGGCCCAGAATGTCATCGGGCCGGAGGGTAGAAGGAAAGACGACCCTTCGACAAGCTCAGGGCGAACGGGGAATTGGTGAGCCAATGGTCTCAAAATCCCGTTCGTGCTGAACTTGTCGAAGCATCGTCCTCCTTGCCGTTGGTTCGAACCAGGACGATCTTTCGGTATGGCCGTCATGGCCGCCTGTTCAGGGCCGACGCGAGAGGGCTGTCATCGCGGGCATCTCCCGCTAAGCCCCCGCCCATGACCGACCACGCTCCCGATCCCGCGCTGCTCGCCAAGGCGGAGACGTTGACCGAGGCGCTGCCGTATCTACAGCGTTACGCGGGCAAGACCTTCGTCGTGAAATACGGCGGCCACGCGATGGGCGATCCCGAACGGCAGCGCGACTTCGCCGAGGACATGGTCCTCCTGAAGGCGGTGGGCGTGAACCCCGTCGTCGTCCATGGCGGCGGACCGCAGATCGGGTCGATGCTGAAACGCCTGGGCGTCGAATCGCGCTTCGTCGACGGCCTGCGCGTGACCGACGCGGAGACCGCGCGGATCGCGGAAATGGTCCTGGCGGGGTCGATCAACAAGGAGATCGTTGGCTGGATCGGTGGCGCGGGCGGCCGCGCGGTCGGCATTTCGGGCAAGGACGCGAACCTCGTCACCGCGCGGAAGGTCGGCGCGCGCGAGCCCGACCGCCTTCAGGGGATCGAGCGTCATGTCGATCTGGGCTTCGTCGGCGAGCCGGTCGCGGTCGACCGGCGCATCCTCGACTCGCTGATCGCCGACGGCATCATCCCCGTCATCGCGCCGATCGCGACCGGGCGCGACGGCCACACCTACAACATCAACGCCGACACCATGGCGGGGGCGATCGCGGGCGCGATCGGCGCGGCGCGGTTCTTCCTGCTGACGGACGTGGCGGGCGTGCTGGACAAGGACGGCGAGCTCCTGACCGACCTCGATCCGGCGGCGATCGCGGCCCTGCGCGCCGACGGCACGATCACCGGCGGGATGATCCCCAAGCTCGACACCTGCGTCGCCGCGGTCGAGGCGGGGGTGGATGCCGCCGTCATCCTCGACGGCCGCGTGCCGCACGGGATGCTGCTGGAGATTTTCACCCGGCGGGGCGCGGGAACGCTGGTGCGTGCCGGGCAAGGGGTGGTCGGTTAGGCGTATCGTCCCTATAGGACACCCGACACCCCGGAGCCCCACACTTGATCTACCTTCTGCAAATCGTCCAGTTCGTGCTAACCGTCGTCTGGTGGATCATCATCGTCCAGGCGATCCTGTCGTGGCTGATCGCGTTCAACGTCATCAACACCTCGAACAACGCGGTGCGCCAGATCTGGATGGCGCTCGAAAAGATGACCGATCCCATCTATCGCCCGATCCGCCGGGTGCTCCCCGATTTCGGCGCGCTCGACCTGTCGCCATTGGTGGTGCTCCTGCTCGTCGGGCTGCTCGACCGGTTGGTCACCACCGCGATCATCGGACAAGTCTCCGTCGGCGCGATCTGACGTGACCGCCGCGCTGATCGACGGCCGCGCGCGGGCCGCTTCCTTGCGCGCGGCCGTCGCCGACCAGGTCGCGGGGTTCACCGCGCGGGCCGGACGCGCGCCCGGCTTGGCGGTGGTGCTCGTCGGCGAGGACCCGGCCTCGTCCGTCTATGTCCGCGCCAAGGGCAAGGCGACCGCCGAGGCCGGGATGCGCGGTCTCGAGCATCGCCTGCCCGCCGACACGCCCGAGGCCGATCTCCTCGCGCTCGTCGATCGCCTCAACGCCGATCCGTCGGTCGACGGCATCCTCGTCCAGCTGCCCCTTCCGCCGCACATCGACGCCAGCCGCGTCACCACCCGCATCGACCCGGACAAGGACGTGGACGGCTTTCACCCCGTCAATGCCGGGCGGTTGGCGACGGGGCTTCCCGGCTTCGTCCCCTGCACCCCGCTCGGCTGCCTGATGCTCCTGCGCGGGGTGAGGGGACACCTGAGCGGCCTGGAGGCGGTCGTGGTCGGCCGTTCGAGCATCGTCGGCAAGCCCATGGCGCAGCTCCTCATCGCCGAAAGCTGCACCGTCACCGTCGCGCACAGCCGCACCCGCGACCTCGCGGACCATCTTCGCCGCGCCGACATCGTCGTCGCCGCCGTGGGCCGCCCGAACATGATCCGGGGCGAGTGGCTGAAACCCGGCGCGACCGTGATCGATGTCGGCATCAACCGCACCGGGACCGGGCTGGTCGGCGACGTCGACTTCGCGAGCGCCGCCCAAGTCGCGGGCGCCATCACCCCCGTCCCCGGCGGCGTCGGCCCGATGACGATCGCCTGCCTGCTCCGCAACACGCTGATGTCCGCCGCCCGGCGCGAGGGCGTCGCGATCGACCTGTCATTGTCCTGATCCGCCGATGATCGAGCTGTTCGTCTCCGCGTTCCTCACCTTCTTCGTGGTGATCGATCCGCCCGGCTGCGCGCCGATCTATGCCGGGTTGACCAAGGGCGTGGCGGCCGGGCACCGCCGTTCGATGGCGGTTCGCGCGGTGTTCTACGCCGCCTGCATCCTGCTCGTCTTCGCGTTGTTCGGCGAGGACCTGCTGCGCGGCCTCGGCATCGAGCTTGCCTCGTTCCGGATCGCGGGCGGGATCATGCTGTTCCTGATCGCGCTCGAGATGGTGTTCGAGCGCCGCACCCAACGCCGCGAGGACCGCGCCGCCCAGGTGGCCGCCGACCATGTCGAGGACGTGTCGGTCTTCCCCATGGCCATGCCGATGATCGCCGGGCCGGGATCGATCGCCAGCGTCATGCTGCTGATGGCCCGGAACGAGGGGCTCGATCGGTCGCTCGTGATCCTCGCCGCGCTCGCCTCGATCCTGCTCCTCACGCTCGCGGCGCTGCTGGCGGCGGGGCCGATCATGCGGCTGCTCGGCGCGCGGATCGAGGCGGTGATCACCCGGCTGCTCGGCGTGCTCCTGGCCGCGCTCGCGGTGCAGTTCGTGATCGACGGGTTGCAGGACGGCCTTCGCTAGCCGATCCGGAACAGCCGGAACGGCGAGCCGCGCGGTAGTGGTAGCGGCTGAAGCCACCCGAACCGCTCCCCCTTCGCCAGCCGATCATAGAACCCGCCCGAAGCCCGCGCGCGATAGACGGTCGATTCGGGCATGTTGGGGCACACCAGCAGCATCGTCGCCCCGTGCCGCCGCATGATCGCGCGCGCCTCGGCCGGGGAGCGCCGGAAGGCGTGATGCACGTCGAGGATCGCGTCGCCGTTGCGGTGATACGGCCCCGCCACCGCGCTATGGTGCGTCGTGGCGATCAGCCGCGGCCCCAGATCGACGAAGGTGAACATCACCTGCGCCGGATAACGGTTCAGCTTCTCGAGCTGCGGCAGCGCGTTGCACCGCCCGCTCGATCGGTTGACCACCCGCGCGTTCGGCGAGGGCCGATCGACCGGCAGATACTTGATCACCAGCCCCGCGAACAATCCCGAGACGCCCAGGAACGCCCCCACCGTCCCGAACACCCGCACCGGCAGCAGCGGATGCCGCAGGCACCAGGGCAATATGATCCAGGCGAGCGCGGTGACGCCGGGCAGCGCCAGCAGCTGAGCCGCCGGCCCCGCGCGCGCCTGCCACAGCATCATCGCGCACGCGAACGCGGTGAACAGCGCGACCGCGGCCCAGCCCACGGCCCGCGGCCCGCGCCTTGCCCGCCAAGCCGCGAACAGGGCACCCGCAAGCCCGATCAGCGGCAATGTCACGATCGGGAACGCCGTGCGGAACGGATGGCGAAAAATCGGCTTGGCCTCGCGCACGTTGTTCAGCCAGACGCGCGCGAGTTCGTCGGACACCTGCTCCGGCCGCGTCAAGCATTGCGGGAACAGCAGCGCGAAGCCGACCGCGATCACGGCCCCCGCCGCGACCGCGAGGCCCAGCCGGACCGCCCGCGACGCCGGGTCCGCCCGCGCGAGCAGGAACAGCAGCGCCCCCGCGACCACCACCGCGCTCAGCCATACGGGCGTGAGCGCGTCGCAGCGGAGCACCCGGTTCGCTTCCGACGCGAACAGCGCGAAGCCGATCGCCGCGCCCCCGCCCAGCGTCAGCGCGTACCCTTGCAGCCGCACCGCCTCCGCCCGGTCCCAAACCCAGCGGAGCGCGATGATCGCGCCCGCCATGGCGGCATAAGGCAGCAGCTCGAGCCCGATCGTCAGCGATAGCGCGCTCGCGCCGCCGACAAGCAAGCCGCCGCGCGCCTGCCGGGGATCGCACAATCCCGCCACCGTGACGCCCAAGCAGGCGAGCTGCCACCCGTGATGATCGATCCGCATCGGCATGAACATCAGCATCGTCGCCGCCGCGCCCGGCAGCAGCACCAGCGCCAGCGGCCATGCCCCCGGCGCGACCAGTCGCCTGACCGTCGCCACCAGCGCGACCATCACCACCGCCAGCGGCAGCAGCGGCGCGATCCCGCACGCCCAGCGCTCGGCGATGGGACGGGTCGTGAACTGGTCGAGCAACAGGATCAGCCCCGCCAGCGGCAGGTCGACGACGCGGCTCCAATGGATGTCGAAGCCGCCCGGCGGGTTCAGCCGATATT
This sequence comes from uncultured Sphingomonas sp., assembly GCF_964237155.1. Taxonomy (GTDB): domain Bacteria; phylum Pseudomonadota; class Alphaproteobacteria; order Sphingomonadales; family Sphingomonadaceae; genus Sphingomonas. The sequence goes on from NZ_CAXSHH010000018.1 coordinate 41,696, forward strand.
GCCGCAGGTCGAACCAGCCTTGCCCGTCCAGCAGCGCGCGGACCTGCATCAGGCGCATGTTGTCGTCGGTGTCGCCCAGCGCCAGCCAGCGTATCTGCCCCGACCGGTCCCACAGGTACCACAGCGACGACAGGCCCCACACGACCAGCGTCATGCGTAACCAGGAGCGATCGACCAACGCCGCCCATTCGGCCATGCCGCTCCCGTGACCCGCCGAACCCGCTTCCTTCACACCACCACCCGCCATATGACGCCCCGCTCTATAGCGGGGCGCGGGTGAGGCAAGGGTGGCGACGACGGACAAGCGCATGGGTGAGTGGCGGCGGTCGGAGGTGGTCGGGCAGCTGATCCGCTACGCGCTGACCGGGCTCGCCGTGACCGCGCTCTATTCCGCGATCTACTGGCCGCTCGCTACCTATGCCATGAACCCGAACGTCGCGGTCGCGATCGCGTTCGTCCTCGCGACGCTCGTCGGCCGGGTCGCGCACGGCCGCGTCAGCTTCCGCGGCCACGGATCGCGCGGGGAGGGGACCGCCTACCGATTCTTCGTCGTCTCCGCGCTCGGCTTCGTGCTCAATCAGCTCTTCACCTGGGCGCTCGTCACCGGGCCGTTCCTCAACGGCCCGACCTGGTGGCCGCTAGTCCCCGCGCTGTTCGTGACGCCGCTCGCGACCTTCGCGCTCAGCCGTCTTTGGGTCTTCAGATAAGGATCACCCGCATGGACCGCGTCGTCTATGATCGCATGGCCGCGCACGACTCCACCCATTGGTGGTACCGGGCCCGCCGCGACATCCTCCACGACTATCTGCGCCGCTATGGCGACCTGCCAGGCGACGCGCGCATATTGGAGATCGGATGCGGCACCGGGCACAACCTGCCCATGCTCGCCCGCTTCGGCCGGGTGGACGCGATCGAGATCGATCCCGCCGCGGGGAAGATCGCCGGCGAGCGGCTGGGCCGCCCGGTCGGCGACGCGCCGCTGCCCGAACTTCCCGGCATCCCGCCCGGCAGCTACGACCTGATCGCCGTGCTCGATGTGGTCGAACACATCGCCGACGATGTGGCCGCGCTCCGCGCGATGGGCGAGCGGCTGAGGCCCGGCGGCAAGATCCTGATCGCGGTGCCCGCGCATCAGTGGCTGTGGAGCGCGCACGACGTCGTCAACCACCACCATCGTCGCTACGGCAAGCGCACGCTGACCGCCGCGATCGAGCACGCCGGGCTGAAGCCGGTGCGAATGCGCTGGTTCAACTCCATCCTGTTCCCGCTCGCCGCCGCCGCGCGCATCGCGGGCAAGCTGACAGGCCGCGACGACAGCGACGACTCGCCGCCGCCCCGGCCGCTCAACAAGCTGTTCGAGACGATCTTCCGCCTCGAGCGTCACCTGGTCGGCAGGGTGCCGATGACGCCGGGGGTGTCGATCGTCACCCTCGCGGTGCCGTCCGGCTCTTCGGCCAAATAGCCGAGCGTCGCGGTCCCTCGCACCGACCCCGCGACGTCGGCCACCAGATAGAGCGGTCGCCGTTTCGATTCGACATATAGCCGCCCCAGATACTCGCCGATCATCCCAAGCACGAACATCTGCACCGCGCCCAGCAGCACCACGACCAGCATCGTCGACGTCCAGCCCTGGACCGCGCTGCCGGTCAGGAAACCGATCGCGATATAGATGAGCAGCAGCAGCGACGCCGCCGTCAGCGCCAGCCCGACATGGCTCGCGAACCGCAAGGGCGCGGTCGAGAAGCCGGTCACCGCGTCGAAAGCGAGCCGGATCATCCTGCCTAGCGGATAGTTCGTCTCCCCCGCGTGCCTGCTCGCCCGGTCATAGGGCAGCGGCACCTGCCGGAACCCGATCCACGCGACCATGCCGCGAATGAACCGCGCCTGTTCCGGCATCGCCAGGAACGCGTCGAGCGCGCGCCTGCTCATCAACCGGAAGTCGCCCGTGTCCAGCGGGATGGGCGTGTCGGTCACCCGGTCGAGCAACCGATAGAACAAGGCGGCGGTCGCCCGCTTGAACACCGTCTCCCCCTCGCGCCGTCGCCGCACGGCGTACACCACGTCGGCTTCCCGCTCCGTCATCACCCGCCGCATCTCGCCCAGCAGCTCGGGTGGATCCTGCAGGTCGGCGTCGATGATCAGCACCTGCGCGCCCGAACACAGATCGAGCCCGGCGGTCAGCGCCAGCTGGTGCCCGTGGTTGCGCGATAGATTGATCGCCACCAACCGCGGATCGCGCGTGGCCAACCGCCGCATCACCGCCCAGCTGTCGTCGCGCGACCCGTCGTTGATCAGCAGGATCTCGTGATCCTCCCCCACCGCCGCCCGTGCCGCCGCCGACACGCGGGCGTGGAGCATCTCCAGGCACGCCGCCTCGTTATAGCAGGGGATCACGACGGACAGGGCGGGACGGTGCATGGCGCGTCCGTCTAGCCCCGCCCGCCGCCATGCGCTACCTTGCGGGCGAGGAGTTGGCCGATGGCGACCGTGATCAATAAGGAGGAGGCCTATGCGCATCTGGTCGACGTGGTCGACCGGGCGATGGGCGGTGAGGAGATCGTCATTGCACATGCCGGCGAAGCAAAGCTCCGGCTTGTGCCTGTCGACTCGGTTCCTGACGCGATCGGCATTCGTCAATCCGGCCGTTATGCGGGACAATTCCAGATTCCGGACGAGGCGTTCGCCTCGCTGACGGATAAAGAGCTGAAAGACTGGGGCTATTAAGCGATTGCTGCTCGACACGCATGCGCTCGTCTGGTGGTACCTGAAACCTGACCGCCTAGGCGACGAGGTCAGGCGTGAGATCGCCGACAATGCTAATGCCGTCTCGATCAGCGCGGTGAGCGGTTTCGAGATCGCGCTCAAGCACTGGCTCGGCAAGATGCCGGAAGCTGGCCCGTTGATCGCCAACTTCCGACCTTGGGCGTCTCGCGAAAGGTTCAGCCTGCTCAATATCACATTGGAGCACGCCTTGGCTGCAGCGCGACAATCAGGATGCGAGCGCAGCGACAATCAAGATGAGAATCG
>NZ_CAXSHH010000019.1:0-44345 GCF_964237155.1 uncultured Sphingomonas sp.
GTGGCGCTCGCCACCGCGCTCGCGTTCTGGCTGTGAACGAGTCTGGAGCCTAGCGATCACGGAACATATTATCTCTACGGCGTGGCCCACGCCGCTAATCAAGATCAACCCTCGGAAGATATACAGCCACAGATCGATCCACAGTAGCTCGTTTGGCTCCGGTAGGCATTGAGTTGGCGCTTGCGATTTCAAGCGAACCTTTCAAGGCCCGACTGTAGACGCTCAGATTCCCACCCATGCGCACCATTTCAGCGCGCTTAAGTTCGCGAAGCACGCCCTCGATGCGTATGGTGCCTAATGGATCGAGCCCGATTTCGACGAGCGCCCCAGCGTGTTTGTTAGCCCGCCTGACGGGCATTCAACACATTACAGTTTGGAGTGAGTGATTCGAGTCTTTCGTGAGAAGATGGTTGGCTACCCTGCACCACCAGCGCACCACCAGATAAACCTTGGAGACTAAGGGTGCAAAAAGCCCCCACTAAGTCATTGATTTATTGGTCGGGGCGACAGGATTCGAACCTGCGACCCCCACACCCCCAGTGTGATGCGCTACCAGGCTGCGCTACGCCCCGACCGAATGCGGGCGGATACGCGCGCGGCGGCGGTCATGCAAGGGGCGGGGGCGATCGCGTCGACCCCAAGCCGTTACCCCGGACCTGTTCCGGGGTCCATCGTCGCGCATCCCCTAAGCTCGCCGGGTGCGCGCAACGATGGATGCAGGAACAAGTCCGGCATGACGATGGAAGCAATGGGTTCCCCTCACCCCCCGATCAGCGTCCGCCAATGCTCGGCGTTCCACCCTTCCACGCGCACGTCCTGCACCCCGTGCGCCTGGAGGGCGCGGCCGAACGCCTTCTGGTGCGGCAATTCGCCATGCGCGGCAATCGCCTCCGGGCTCGCCCAGCTCTCGGAGATGCGGACGAGGTCGGGATCGGTCACGTCATAGGCGAAGGAATAGAACTCGCACCCCTCCTCCGCATTGCAATCCGCCATGTGCTTGACCAGGAGCGCGCGCGCCTTTTCGCCCTCGCCCGCGCCCAGCTTGATATGTCCGGTCACCAGAATCATCGTCGCACTCCCGCTCGAACCCAACGCCGCGCGAGTCCGTGAACATTGCGCGCGCGACCGGCCGGTGATAGCGGGCGGCGCTTCGTCGGGCGATGCTTTCCTCGCCCGCCTGACCGGATACATCATGCTCATCACACCCGCCCATGCCCAGACCGCCGGCGCCGCCGGCCCGGGCGGCCTCGGCTCGATCCTCGGCCTCGCGCCGCTCATCCTGGTCTTCATCGTCTTCTACTTCCTGATGATCCGGCCGCAACAAAGGCGCGTGAAGGCGCTCCAGGCCGCCGTCGCCGCCGTCAAGAAGGGCGATCAGGTCGTCACCGCGGGCGGCATCGTCGGGCGCGTGACGCGGGTCGAGGACGCGCATGTCGAGGTGGAGATCGCGCCCAACACGCGGGTGCGCGTCGTCAAGGCGACCTTGACCGACATCGTGGGACCGAACGCGAAGCCGGCGAACGATTGATGCTCGACCTGCCCCGCTGGAAGACGCTCCTGATCGGGGGCGCGCTGGCGCTGTTCTGCCTGCTCGCCGTCCCCAGCTTCGTGCCCGAGCGGTATCTGGGCGGCTGGGCCGACCGGCTTCCGCGTATCAATCTGGGGCTGGACCTCGCGGGCGGCAGCTACCTGCTGCTCGAGGCGGACACGCAGGACCTGGCGAACACGCGCATCGAGTCCTTACGCGACCAGGTCCAGACCGAGATGCGCCGCCAGCGTCCGCGCATCGATGTCGGCGACATCTCGACGCGTGGGGCGCAGATCAGCTTCATGCTCCGCGACCCGACGCAGGTCGACGCCGCGCGCGAGCGGCTGCTGGGGATCACCGGCTCCGGCGCGGGGATGACCGGGCAGCGCGAATACGACATCTCGGTCGTGGACCAGAGCCGCTTCGTGATCCGCCCGACCGCCGCGGGGCTGGCGCAGGCGGTCGACCAGGCGATGGGCGACGCGACCGACGTGGTCCGCCGCCGCATCGACGAGCTCGGCACGCGCGAGCCGACGATCGTGCGCCAGGGCGCGAGCCGCATCGTCGTCCAGGTGCCCGGGCTCCAGGATCCCGAGGCGCTCAAGAACCTGCTCGGCCGCACCGCGCGGCTTGAGTTCAAGCTGGTCGACGAGACCGCGAACCCGGCCGAACTGGCGCAGGGCCGCGCCCCGATCGGGAGCCAAGTGCTGCCATTTCCGGGCAACCAGGGGAGTTCGCCCTTCATCGCGGTCAAGCGCTCGACGATCCTGTCGGGCGACCAGCTGATCGACGCGCGTCAGGGTTTCGACCCGCGTGACAATTCGCCCAACGTCTCGATCTCGTTTGATAACGAGGGCGGCCGCCGCTTCGCGCGCGTCACGCAGGCGAACGTCAACAAGCCGTTCGCGATCATCGTCGATAATCAGGTGATCTCCGCACCTAACATCAACGAGCCGATCCTGGGCGGCAACGCGTCGATCGCGGGCTCCTTCACCGTCGAGAGCGCGAACCAGCTCGCCATCGCGCTGCGGTCGGGCAAGCTGCCCGTCGCCTTGAAGGTGGTCGAGGAGCGGACGGTCGGCCCCGATCTGGGGCAGGATTCGATCAACAAGGGCGCGATCGCGGGATTGATCGCGACCGCGCTGGTGATCGGGTACATGCTGCTCACCTATGGGCGCTTCGGCGTGTACGCGACGGCGGCGCTCGTCCTGAACATCCTGATGATCCTGGGCGCGATGGCGTTGTTCAACGCCACGCTGACGCTGCCGGGGATCGCCGGGTTCGTGCTGACGATCGGCGCGGCCGTCGACGCCAACGTGCTGATCAACGAGCGCATCCGCGAGGAGCAGCGGCGCGGGCGCTCCATCATCCAGTCGGTCGAGCTCGGCTATAAGGAGGCGAGCCGCGCGATCTTCGACGCGAACGTGACCAACGTGATCGCGGCCGTCATTATGTTCTTCTTCGGCTCCGGGCCGATCCGCGGGTTCGCCGTGGTGCTGACGATCGGGATCGTGACATCGGTCTTCTCCGCCGTCACCGTCACCCGGCTGATGGTGGCCGGTTGGCTGAAGACACGCCCGCGCGAACTGGTGATCTGAAGGTACCCCGATGCGTCCGCTGAAACTCATCCCCGACGACACCAACCTCGATTTCCTGCGCTGGCGAACGCTGGCGATGGGCGTGTCGGTCCTGCTGATCATCGCCTCGATCGCGCTGGTGGCCACGCGCGGGCTCAATCTGGGCGTCGACTTCCTCGGTGGGCAGGTGGTGCGCGTCACGCTGCCCCGGCAGGTCGCGGTGGAGGAGGTGCGCCGACGCGTCGACGCGCTCGGCCTGGGCGACGCGGCGGTGCAGCAGTTCGGGTCGCCGCGCGACGTGTCGATCCGGCTGCCGCTGCCCGCGACCGGCGGCGAGGAAGCCGCCAACGCCGCCGCCGACCGGGTGCGCGCGGCCCTGACGCGCGCCTTTCCGGGCGCGAAGATCGCGTCGGTCGACACGGTGTCGGGCAAGGTGTCGGGCGAGCTGTTCTCGAAGGGTGCCTGGGCGCTCGCGCTCGCGATGCTGGGCGTGTCGCTTTATATCTGGTTCCGGTTCGAATGGCAGTTCGGCGTCGGCGCGCTGTTCTCGCTGTTCCACGACGTGGCGCTGACGCTCGGCTTCTTCTCGCTCACCTGGCTCGAGTTCGACCTGAACATCGTCGCCGCGATCCTGACGATCATCGGCTATTCGCTGAACGATACCATCGTCGTCTACGACCGGGTGCGCGAGAACCTGCGCAAATATCGCCGGATGGAGATCGTCCCGCTCCTGAACCTGTCGACCAACGAGACGCTGTCGCGCACCATCGTCACCTCCCTGTCGCTCATCATGGCGCTGACCGCGCTGGTCGTGCTGGGGCCGGCGGTGATCTTCGGCTTCTCGCTCGCCATGCTGCTCGGCATCGTCATCGGCACCTATTCGTCGATCTACATCGCCAACCCGATCCTGATCTGGACCGGGGTGACCGGCGCGACGTTCGTGACGGACCGGGCGGCGACCGGGCCAGCCGCCGGGGCGGAGCGCGTCGGACCGCGTTCCAAATCCTGATGCACGTCGAGCGGAACGCCGCCTCCCCCGGCCCGATCGTCGCCGGCTTCGGCCCGCGCGGCTTCCGGGTGGGCGACGAGCATCACCACGCGCTGCTGCTGACCGAAACGCAGGCGCGGCCCTGGACGCCCCCGCCCCTCGCCGACCTGCGCGCCGACGCGCTGGCGATGCTGGTCGATAGCGGGCCGGAGTTCATCCTGCTCGGCACCGGCGCATCGCTCGAACGACCCGCGCCCGCGCTCACACGCGAACTGGAAGCGGCCGGGATCGGGCTCGAGGCGATGGACAGCCGCGCCGCCGCCCGCGCCTGGGGCGTGCTGCGCGGCGAGGGTCGACGGATCGGGGCCGCGCTCTATCCCTTCGACTGAACGAGCGCGGCGAGGCGGAGCGGTAGCCGACCTTGGCCCGATGTCATTTGATCCCCACATCGCGGCACGATCGCGGGCGAGTTCCTTCATATGATCGTCGAGAATAGTAAGCTGGCGAGAACTAACATCGCCGGAAATGGCTGTCCTACAAACGCCGCTTTATGTCAGGGTTGCCGCGACTCGGAGCCATCACGCTCCAGCACTCTTTGACATAAGTTCAAAACAGAAACCATCTCACCCGACTGTTCGCGTCGCGGTGTCAAGCGTGTCGACCGACGTGCCGGCGATGCGGTGATGCGAGTCAGGGCCGGAACCGGCGAACAGACGTTCTTGGCGTGAACTTTAGTGAACTTCCGCCTGCCGATCCCCATCCTCGGCTTGTCACACCCGCCTCGTCCCCGGATAGGCGAACAGCAGGTCCGCGCCCTCCCCCGCCGTCACCCGCTCCGATCCGGTCACCGTCACGCACTCGCCCTCGTGGAAGGGCACACCCGCGACCTCGCCCGTGCCTTTGACCGGCACCAGCCAGCCGGTCGCGCCCTCCGGCAGCGTCACCTCGCGACCCGCCGACCAGCGTTCGAGGACGAATTTGGGCCCCTCGACCAGCACGGTGCGGCCGTCCTCCGCCGGGGCGGGGGCGGCGATCGGGCGGTAGGGCTCGCGATGGGCGACCGCGACGCCGTCCTCCAGATGCAGCTCGCGGTCGCTGCCGTAATCATAAAGGCGGTAGGTGGTCTCGGAGTTCTGCTGGATCTCGATCACCGTCAGCCCGCCGCCGATCGCATGGATCGTGCCGGACGCGCAGTAATAGAAGTCGCCCGCCTTCACCGGCTGCCAATGGAGCAGTTCCTCGATCGACCCGTCCCGCGCCGCCGCGCGCAACTCGTCCTCGCCCACCGGCCGCTTGGTGCCGAGCGCGATCACCGCGCCGGGCTCGGCGGTCAGCACCGTCCAGCATTCGTCCTTGCCGCGCGGTAGGCCCCGGGCGTGGGCCTGGTCATCGTCGGGATGGACCTGGACCGACAGCTTCTCGCCGGTGAACAGGTATTTGATCAGCAGGTCGGGGGTCGTGTCGCCCGGCTGCTGAAACCACACCTCACCCACCGGCGGCGCCCCCGGGGCCGGATCGGCGAAACCGGGGAACAGCGTGTGGCGGCCCCAGGGCTTGTCGACGCGGTGGGTCTGGAGCTTGACGGCGGGCATGGGCGAGGTCTCCGATGGTTCGATCGCGCACGCCGTACAACGCCCGGGCGCGCGGGGCTAGAACGGGTCCGCGCCATCGGCTAGGGACTTGGGCCATGCGTATCACCCAGTCCAAGCCCGTCCTGCTCGCCCTGTTGGCGGCCGCCGCCCTGCCCCTCGCCGGTTGCGCCGGCAGCCGCGCCAAGGGCGACACGCCCTATGTCGCGCGCGATGTCGGCACGCTCTATTCGGCCGCGCGGACCCGGCTCGACCGCAAGCAATATAAGGAGGCGGCGGTGCTGTTCGACGAGGTCGAGCGGCAGCACCCCTATTCGGTTTGGGCCAGGCGCGCGCAGCTGATGAGCGCGTTCAGCTATTACCTCAACACCGACTATACCGAGTCGATCCAGTCGGCGCAGCGTTTCCTGTCGGTTCATCCGGGCAACCGCGACGCGCCCTACGCCTACTACCTGATCGCGCTGTGCTATTACGAGCAGATCAGCGACGTGACACGCGACCAGAAGATCACGCGCCAGGCGCTCGACGCGCTGGGCGAGTTGTCGCGCCGCTACCCGAACACGCGCTATGCGTCCGACGCGCGGCTGAAGGTCGATCTCGTCAACGACCATCTCGCGGGCAAGGAGATGGAGGTCGGGCGCTTCTACCAGACGCGTCGCCAGTGGCTCGCCTCGACGCTCCGCTTCCGCAAGGTGATCGACGATTATCAGCAGACGACGCACACGCCCGAGGCGCTGATGCGGCTGACCGAGGCGTATCTGGCGCTCGGCGTCCGGGTGGAGGCACAAAAGTCGGCGGCGGTGCTCGGGCGCAACTATCCGGGCACCGACTGGTACCAGCGCGCCTACAAGCTGGTCGGCGACAACCCCGCCACGCCGATCGCGCCGGTCGCCCCGGGCGTTCAGATCATCGCGCCGGGCGCGGCCGGGACGCAAGGGAACAGCGCCCCGACCGGCGAGGCGAGCGGCGGCGCCCCGGCAGCGGCGGCGCCGATGAGGCCCGGAACGGTGGGCCCGGGCGGCGGGTCGACCACGACCACGCCGGGCGGCGTGACGCCGGGAACCTGATGGTTCCCACCCTCTCCCGCTTTCGCGGGAGAGGGACAGGCGCGTGAGCGCCAGGGTGAGGGCCGGACCTCGCCCGGACAGGCCCGTCCCTCACCCTCGCCACGGCTACGCCGCGTCTTTCCCTCTCCCGCGAAAGCGGGAGAGGGTTAGCGGGACAAAAGGGGATCACTTCCGCTCGCCAAGCGTCTACATGGGCCTGGATGCTGACCGGGATTTCCATTCGCGACGTGGTGCTGATCGAGGCGCTGGACCTGGAGTTCGGCGACGGCCTCGACGTGCTGACGGGCGAGACCGGCGCGGGCAAGTCGATCCTGCTCGATGCGCTGGGTCTCGCGCTCGGGGCGCGGGGCGATAGCGGGCTGGTGCGCCACGGTGCCCCGCAGGCGGTGGTGACCGCGACCTTCGATCCGCCCACCCCCGTCCTGACCGCGATGCTCGACGAGAACGGCGTCGAGGTCGAGCCGGGCGAACCGCTGCTGATCCGGCGCGTGGTCAAGGCGGACGGCGGCAGCCGCGGGTTCGTCAACAACCAGCCCGCCTCCGCCGGGCTGCTACGCGAACTCGCGCCGCTGCTCGTCGAAATCCACGGGCAGCATGACGATCGCGGGCTGCTCAACCCGCGCGGGCACCGGTCGTTGCTCGACCTGTTCGGGCGCGTTGAGGTGGCGGAGACGGCGCGCGCGTGGGAGCGAGTGCGCGCGGCGGAGGCGGCGCTGGCGGCGGCGCGCGTGGAGATCGACACGGCCGCGCGCGACCGCGAATGGCTGGAATACGCTGTCGGCGAGCTGGCGACGCTCCGGCCCGAGCCGGGCGAGGAGGAAGGGCTGGCCGACAAACGCCGGGGCATGCAGCGCGCCGAGAAGGTCGCGGCCGAGCTTTCCACGATCGAGGAGTGCCTGGAAGGGTCGACCGGCGGACTCTCCTGCCTGCGCCAGGCGGCGCGCGTGCTGGAGCGGGTCGCGGCCGATCACGAAGCGCTCGGCGAGGCGCTCGCGGCGGTCGATCGCGCGGTGATCGAGGCGGCGGTCGCGGAGGAGCGCCTGCGCGAGGCGCGCGTCGCCTTGGCCTATGACCCGCGCGAGCTGGAGGCGGACGAGGCGCGGCTGTTCGAGCTTCGGGCGATGGCGCGCAAGCACCGCGTCCAGCCCGACGAACTGGCCGTGCTGCATGAGCGGCTGACCGGGCAGCTGGAGCGGCTGGAGCGGGGCGAGCAGGGCATCGGCGCACTGGAGGCTGCGCTCGCGACCGCCCGGGCGGAATACGACAAGGCGGCCGACGCGCTCACCAAACGGCGGACCGCCGCGGCCAAGGCGCTCGACAAGGCGGTGGTGGGCGAGCTCGCGCCGTTAAAGCTCGACGCGGCGCGGTTCCGGACGGCGGTGGCCGCGACCACGCCGGATGGGTGGAGCGCGGCGGGCAAGGACCGGATCGAGTTCGAGATCGCGACGAACCCCGGCGCGCCGTTCGGGGCGCTGACCAAGATCGCGTCGGGGGGCGAGCTGTCGCGCTTCATCCTGGCGCTGAAGGTCGCGCTGGCGGAGAAGGGCGGCGCCGCGACGATGATCTTCGACGAGATCGACCGGGGCGTCGGCGGCGCGGTGGCGTCGGCCATCGGCGAGCGGCTCGCGCGGCTGGCGGAGACCACGCAGCTGCTGGTGGTGACGCACAGCCCGCAGGTCGCGGCGCGTGGTGCCCGGCATTTCCTGATCGCCAAATCGAGCCAGGGCACCGTGACGCGCACGGGCGTCCGTGCGCTCGAAGAGGCCGAACGCCGCGAGGAGATCGCGCGCATGCTGTCGGGCGCGACCGTCACCGACGAGGCGCGCGCGCAGGCCGGGCGCTTGCTGGAGACGGCGTGACGCAAGGCGGGGTGGGCACCGGGCGCATTGGGATGCTCGACGTGATCCGGGGCGTGGCGGTGATGGGCATCCTCGTCGCCAACCTTCCCGCTTTCGGGCTGCCCGACGCGGCCTATTTCTCGCCGGTCGCCTGGGGCGGGACCGGGCCGGCGGACCGGGCGGTGTGGGCGATCAACTTCGTGCTGGTCGAGGGCAAGATGCGCGGGCTGTTCTCCTTCCTGTTCGGGGCGTCGATGCTGCTCGTCATCGACCGCGCGGGCGTGGCGGGAGAGGACCCGGCGCGCGTCCATTTCGCACGGATGGGCTGGCTGTTCGCGATCGGAATGGTTCACGCCTACCTGATCTGGTGGGGCGACATCCTGGCCCATTACGCGCTGGTCGGCGCGGTCGCGTTCCTGTTCGTCGGGCTGCCGGTCCGTTCGCTGCTTCTAGTCGGCCTGATGCTGGTCGGGGTGCAGCTGATCATCGGCGCGATGATCGGGCTTGCGGTGTTCCTGCCCGGCGGGTCGGGTCTGGTGGCGGTGTTCGGGATGCCGCCACGCGCCGAGCTGACGGCGGAGCTGACGGCGCTTCGGGGCACCCTGGCGCAGGGCATCGCCTACCGCGCCGCGACCAATACCAATCCGCTCCAGCTGCTGATGGCGACGGGCGCGGAGACGTTGGGATACATGCTGTGGGGGATGGCTGGGCTGCGATCGGGACTGCTGACGGGCGCTTGGGAACGTGCGCGCTATCGGAGGTGGGCGACGACGGCACTGGCGATCGGCTTGCCGTTCTACGCCGTCTTAGCCGCGATGATCCTAGCGCGCGGGTTCGACTGGCGCTTCGTCGCGCTGGGGTCGCTGGTGCTCGCGACGCCGGTGAGGGCGGTGCTGGTCGTCGGCTATGCCTGCCTCGTGATCCTTGCGGCGCGGCCGGGCGGGTGGCTGACAGATCGGATCGCGGCGGCCGGGCGGGTGGCGTTCACCAACTATCTCGGTACCAGCATCGTGATGACCGCGATCTTCCATGGTTGGGGGCTGGGGCGGTTCGGGCGGATCGGGCGCGCGGAGATGTACTGGCTGGTCCCACTCGCTTGGGGGTTGATGCTGTGGTGGTCGAAACCGTGGCTGGACCGCTACCGCTACGGCCCGCTCGAATGGTTGTGGCGCAGCCTGGCGCGGCTGGAGCGGCAACCGCTGCGGCGTCAGCGCTGACCGAACATCGTGGGCGTGCGGCGCCCGAAGCCGCCCACGGCGGGACGACGTTCGGCAAGCGGACTGGCCTCGCGGTCAAGCAGCGCGAGCGTCCCGTCGAACAGAGGACGCAGCTTGACGACGAGGGGAAGCGCCGTGCTGGGCGTATCGCGCGTCTCCACGCAATCGCGCGCGATGGTCTCAATCTCCTCGGCCAGCGCGGCGAGCGGTTCCGCGCCGAACTGGCGCGCCTCCCCTTTCAGGGTATGGGCGGGGATCACCATCTGCGCGGCGGACTGCGCGCGCATCGCCGTCTCGATCGCGCCGACCGACTTGACCCCGTCCTCGCGGAAATAGCCCAAGATGCGGACGAACCCCGAGCCGAGTTCGCCGCGCGCCTTGGCGTATACGGTCCAGTCGACCAGCGTGCTTCCCTCGAACGACACCAGCATCTCCCCTCCGCCGGCTTCGGATTGCGCGGCGGTCCCTGCCCCGGCTTTACGCCTACGAGGTAAACAGGGTGTTGCGAACGGCGGCTTTTATGACGGTCCGGATGCTCAGTTCCGGTCCTGGTCGAACGGGTTCTTGGGCGCGCGCATCGTCAGGCGAAGTGGGACGCCGTCGAAATCGAGGTCGCGCCGCATCGAGTTCAGTAGATAGCGTTCGTAAGCAGCGGGTAGCTGGTCCACGCGCGTGCCGAAGATGACGAACGATGGCGGCCGCGTCTTGACCTGGGTGACGTAGCGCAGCTTCACGCGCTTGCCGCCGGGCGCGGGCGGCGGGTTGGCGTCGATCGCGCGTTCGAACCAGCGGTTCAGCTCGCCCGTGCCGACGCGCTTCGACCATGCCGCGCGCGCCTGAAACGCCGCGCCGATCAGCTGGTCGATGCCCTTGCCGGTCGCGCCCGACACGGTGACGACCGTCACGCCCTTCACCTGGCTCAGCCCGTCCTCGAGCGCCTTCTTCACGCCGTTGAACAACGACGACGCGTTTTCGGCCACGTCCCATTTGTTGAGCGCGATGACGAGCGCCCGGCCCTCCTCGAGCACGCGGTCCGCGATCCGCAGGTCCTGTGCCTCCAGCCCCAACGTCGCGTCGAGCAGCAGCACGACGACCTCGGCGAAATCGACCGCGCGGAGCGCGTCGGCGACCGACAACTTCTCCAGCTTGTCCTGCACCTTGGCGCGCTTGCGCATCCCCGCCGTGTCGATCAGGCGGACCGGGCGGACCAGCCCCTCGCGGTCGCGCCATTCCCAATCGACCGCGATCGAATCGCGCGTGATCCCCGCCTCCGGCCCGACGATCAGCCGTTCCTGGCCCAAGATGCGGTTGATCAGCGTCGACTTGCCCGCGTTGGGACGGCCGACGATCGCGAGCTTCAGGATCGCGTTGGGGTGTTCGTCGTCGCCCACGGGCTCGACTTCGACTTCCTCGGGTATGTGGGGCAGGATGCCCTCGAACAGCTCCACCATGCCTTCGCCGTGCTCGGCCGAAAGCTCGACCGGGTCGCCAAAGCCGAGCGACAGCGATTCCAGGATGCCCTGCTCGCCCGCCTTACCCTCGGCCTTGTTGGCGACGAGGATGACGGGCGTGTCGGACGCGCGCAGCCAACGGGCGATCTCCTCGTCCAGCGGCACCAGCCCCACGCGCGCGTCGATCATGAACAGCGCGGCGTCCGCCTGCCCGACCGCCGCCTCCGTCTGTTGGCGCATCCGGCCGGGAAGCGTATCGGGGTCCTCGTCCTCATAGCCCGCCGTGTCGATCACGCGGAAATCGAGCCCGACCAGATGCGCGTCCCCCTCGCGCCGGTCGCGCGTGACGCCCGGCCGATCGTCGACGAGCGCGAGCTTCTTGCCGACCAGGCGGTTGAACAGCGTGGATTTGCCGACGTTGGGACGGCCGACGATGGCGATGACGGGGAGGCGGGACATGGTCGCCGCTTACGCCATGCGGGCCGGGACGTCACCTATAGGCCGCGATCCGGCCTTTCCCGTCGAGCGTGTAAAGCGTCGAGTTCGCCACCACCGGGGGCAGGCCGAACGGATCGCCCGCCTTCACGGTCGCCGCGACCTTGCCGTCGACAGCGTTCGCGTAGGTAATCTCCCCGCGCGAGTTGGTGATCACAAGGCGCCCGCCCGCGAGCACCGGACCGAACCACGTGACCGCGCCCGACCGCTTCTTCTCGTTCCTGTACCGCATCAGCTGGGTGATCCACCGCGCCTTGCCCGTCGCGCGCGAGATGCATAGGAGGCGCGCATCGCCCGTCATGACGAACAGCCACTCGCCCGCGATCGCCGGGGTTGAGATGCCCGACAGGTTCTGCTCCCATACGCGCTGACCAGTGGTCAGGTCGAGCGCGACCATGCGGCCCCCCTCGCCAACCGCATAGACGCGATCGTCGGCGATGATCGGCGAGGCGTCGATGTCCGCCAGGCTCGATACCGAGGTCGAGATCGAGGTGCGCGACAGCGCGTCCTGCCACAATACGCGGCCGTTCTCGTACCGGTAGGCGTTCAGCTCGCCGCTGGAGAAGCCCGCGACGATCGTGCCGCGCGCGGACGCGGGGGCGGCGACGCCGAAGACGCCCTGGCTCTCCAACGTACCGGATTGCGCCCAACGCACCTTGCCGTCGGCCTGGCCGAGCGCGAAGAGTTGGTTGTCCTGCGTCAGCACATAAACCGTGTCGTTCGCGACCGTCGGGCTGCCGCGAAGCGGACCGCCCGGCTTGGCGCGCCAGCCGACCGCACCGTCGGCGGCCGCGAGCGAGACGACATCGCCCACGCCGTTGGTCGCGAACACGCGGCCCGCATCGTACGACACGCCGCCGCCGAAGCGCGCGGGGCGGTTCTCGTCGCCCTCGGCGATCTGCTTGCTCCACAATTTCGCGCCGGTGTCGGCGGCGAACGCGTGAACGGTCGCGGTCACGTCGATGACGAACAGCTTGTTCTCGGCGATCACCGGCGGCGAGGCGAGCCGCTGGCGGTTCGAGCCGCCATCGATCTGCGCGGCCCAGACGCGCACCGGCGAGGCCCCAAGCGCGGGATGCGGCACCGATTTCTCGGCGTTGCCGCCCGGCTGGGTCCAGCTTTCGTTGGGGGTCGGCGCGGGAACCGCGACGGGGACGGCGGCGATCTCCGCGTCCGCCTCGACCGCGTTCTCCGATACCAGGATGGGGATGCGCTCACCGACGGTGGGGGTGCGCTTCTGCCCGCCCCTGAAGACGCCGCAGGCGCTAAGCGACATCAGCGCGGCGAGCGCCACGCCGGTCCGGAATTTGTTCATCGAGCCTTCTGGTCCTCATTCTGCACGACCGCGTCGACCCCGAGTAGGCCGGCCATCTGAACGGCGCGTTGACGGATCGTGGCGGGCACGGTCCCGTCGCGGGCGATCTGCCCGAACATCCGGCCCGCGAGATCGCGGCGACCGGTGCGTAGGTATGCGGTGGCGACCATCTCGCCCGCGCTGCCGAAATAGGCATTGCCGGGCACCGCGAGCGGGCGCAGGCGGTCGATCACCACCTGCGGCGCAAGCGTGTCGTATTCGGCGCTGGTCTGACGCACGAGCGCCAGGTCGCGAAAGGGCGGGGCCACCCCGTCGTCGCCCACGATCGCGCCGAACTTCGCGGCGGCTCCTTTATAGTCGTTGCGCTGCAAAAGGACGTCGGCCTGGGTGAACAGCGCCAGCGCGCGATTGCCCTCGCTCGACGATTTGGTCAGGGCCTCCAGCGGACCGGCGGCTTCGGCGGTGCTGCCCGCGCCGAGCGCGTCATAGGCGGACTGGAGCTGCTCGCCCTCACGCCCGGCGGCGTTCTCCTGTTGATTGCGCCAGAACAGGTACGCGCCGAGCAGCGCGAGCGCCGCGAGGACGCCGATGACGATCCAGCGGCCGTGGCGCGACCAGACGCCCGTCAGCTTGTCGCGGCGAAGCTCGTCGTCGACTTCGCGCAGGAACTCCTGGTCGGTGGCGGGGGGAACTGCCAAGCTTCGCTCCGGAACGCAGGATTGCGGGTGATGCGGGGACTTAGCCGGACGCGCACCGAAACGGAAGTGTCAGGACTTAGGCGCGTAGACCTGGTCCGCGCCCGGAAAGGCGCGCGACCGGACCTCGTCGGCATAGGCCTCCACCGCCGTCGAGATCTGGCCCGCCATGTCGCCGTAACGCTTGACGAAGCGCGGCGTGCGCTCGAACAACCCAAGCATGTCCTCGGTCACGAGCACCTGGCCGTCGCACGTCGCCGACGCGCCGATGCCGATCGTCGGGACGTCGATCATCCGGGTTATTTCGGCCGCGATCGTCTCGACCACGCCCTCGACAACAATGCTGAAGGCTCCCGCTCCCGATACCGCGTGCGCATCGTCGATGATCCGCGACGCCTCCTCCTGAGTACGCCCGCGCGCGCCGTAGCCGCCGAGTATGTTCACCGCCTGCGGGGTCAGCCCGACATGCCCCATCACCGGAACCCCGCGCTCCGACAGGAAGCGGACCTGCGGGGCCATCGCCTCGCCGCCCTCCATCTTCACCCCCGCCGCGCCCGTCTCCTTCAGGAGCCGCGACGCGCTGGCGAAAGCGTGCTCGGGCGACGCCTCGTAGCTTCCGAACGGCATGTCGATGATGACGACCGCGTGATGGCTTCCCCGGACCACGGCGGCCCCGTGCGCCGCCATCATCTCCAGTGTCACGGGCACCGTCGAGGGAAGGCCGTAGACCACCTGCCCCAGGCTATCCCCGACCAGGAGCAGGTCGCAATGCGGATCGAGCAGCTGCGCGGTTCGGACCGTGTAGGCGGTGAGCATGACAAGCGGCGTTCCGCCTTTGGCACGCCGGATCGCGGGGATCGTCAGCCGCTTCATCGGCGCGGAGACCGGGGTCGCGCGGCTGGTCGCGCTGTCGACGGTAAAGGTGGTGGACATGGACGCGCTCTACGCCGATCTCGGTGATGCGCCAAGAACAGGCGCTTTTCGCCACCGTTTCACGTCGCACGCGTTATGATCGATGGATGACCGACCCGCATCCCTTTCATGCGTTCCACACGCACCGCATGGCGCGCGTCGCCGCCGCCACGCCGATCGGGACGGTCGGGGACGCGCCCGCCAACGCCGACGCGGCGATCGCGCTGGCGCGGGAGGCGGACGCGCGCGGGGTCGACCTGGTCGTCTATCCCGAGCTAAACCTGACGAGCTACGCGATCGACGACATGCACCTGCAATCGGCGCAGCAGGATGCAAGCCTCGCCGCGCTGAAGCGGGTGGTCGCGGCGAGCGCGGACCTGTCGCCCGTGCTGCTGATGGGCGTGGCGCTGCCGCGGAATGGCCGTCTCTATAACTGCGCCGCCGTGGTCGCGCGCGGCCGCGTGCTGGGCGTGGTGCCCAAGACCTACCTACCCAACTACCGCGAATATTACGAGAAGCGCTATTTCGCGCCGGGGGCCGGGTTGACCGGCCTCTCGATCACCGTCGCGGGGCGGGAGGTGCCGTTCGGGACCGACCTGATCTTCGCCGCTGCCGACCTGCCCGGCTTCGTGATCCATGCCGAGATTTGCGAGGACTATTGGGCGCCGCTCCCACCGTCGACGCTGGGCGCGCTTGCCGGAGCGACCGTCTGCTGCAATCTGTCGGCGTCGAACATCGTCATCGGCAAGGCGCGCGAGCGGGCGCTGCTTTCCGCCTCGCAATCCGCGCGCGCACTGTGCGCCTATGTCTATTCGGCGTCGGGCCCGGGGGAGAGCACGACCGATGTCGCATGGGACGGCCAGGGCAGCGTGTACGAACTGGGCGAACTGCTCGCCGAGTCAAGCCGGTTCGCGGGCGAGCCCGAGCTGGCGGTCGCCGACATCGATCTTGAGCGGATCGAGCAGGAGCGGATGCGCGTGGGCACCTTCAACGACGCCGCCCGGCTTCACGGCCAACCCGAAACGCAATTCCGGCGGATCGCGTTCGAGCACCGGCTCACGCGCGCCGACATCGGCCTGGAGCGCGCCGTCCGCCGCTTCCCCTTCGTCCCGAATGACCCGGCCAAGCGTGATGCCGATTGCTTCGAGGCGTTCAACATCCAGGTTGAGGGACTCGCCAAGCGCCTCGTCGCCGCGCATGCGAAGACGCTCGTGATCGGGGTGTCGGGCGGGCTCGACTCCACCCACGCCCTGATCGTCGCGGCCAAGGCGATGGACAGGCTTGGCCGTCCGCGTTCGGAAATACTCGGCTTCACGCTGCCCGGCTTCGCGACGGGTGAGGGCACGCGCGCCAACGCCTGGGCGCTGATGCGCGCGCTGGGCGTGACTGCGGAGGAGATCGACATCCGTCCGGCCGCGACGCGAATGCTCGCCGACATGGGTCACCCGTTCGGGCGCGGCGAGCCGGTGTACGACGTCACGTTCGAGAACGTCCAAGCGGGGCTGCGGACCGACTATCTGTTCCGTCTCGCGAACCAGCGCGGCGGGATCGTGCTGGGCACGGGCGACCTGTCCGAACTGGCGCTGGGCTGGTGCACCTACGGCGTCGGCGACCAGATGAGCCATTACGGCGTCAACGCCGGTGTCCCCAAGACGCTGATCCAGTTCCTGATCCGCTGGTGCGTCCGGTCGGAGCAGTATGACGAGGCCACCGACCGGGTGCTGCTCGCGATCCTCGCGCAGGAGATCTCCCCCGAGCTGGTGCCCGCCGACGAAGGCGGCAACCTTCAAAGCACGGAGGAGAAGGTCGGCCCCTACCCGCTCAACGACTTCTTCGCGCATTACCTGATCCGCCACGGCCTGCGCCCGTCCAAGATCGCGTTCCTATGCTGGCACGCGTGGCGCGACGTGGAGGCCGGACGCTGGCCAGCCGACTATCCGGAGGACGCGCGCACCGGCTACGACCTGCCCACGATCAAGCTGTGGCTCGGTCGCTTCCTCGAGCGCTTTTTCGCCAACCAGTTCAAGCGGACCGCGATGCCGAACGGCCCCAAGGTGTCGCCCGGCGGCGCGCTGTCGCCGCGCGGCGATTGGCGAGCGCCCTCCGACGCGACCGCGCGCGTCTATCTCGACGAACTGAACGCCAATGTCCCCTGATTGGAGATCACCGATGCGCGCCCTGATCATGCTCCCCTTCGTGCTCGCCGCCTGCGACCAGGCGATGGACACGAATGCGGCTGCGGCCGCGAACGCCGACGCCCCGGCCCGCCTCAGCGCCGTCCAGCAACGCGTGATCGACCTGTCGCCGCAGCTTCGCGACGGAGTACTGTTCCGCGCGATCCGCGATGGCGGGGCCGAGTGCCAGGGCGTCGCCGCGACCGCGCGCGAGGCCGACCAGGACGGTCGCCCGGTCTGGTCCTCACGCTGCACCGAAGGGTCGGCTTATATGATCGCGATCGGTGCCGACGGCGTGGCGCAGGTGACCAAGGTCTCCGGCGACCGGGTGCGCGGCTGACCCGCGACCGTTAGGCCGCCCGCCACCACCACACGCCGTCGTGCTCCTCGCGGCGGACGCGGCCTTCCACTTCCAGCCGGCGGAGATGCGCCAGGGCCTCGCCCGTCGCCATGCCGAGCATGTCGGGCCCGACCCGGCGGTGGAACAGCACGGGGAAGCTGTCGACCGCGCGCGCGGGCTCGGCCAGGAACCGTTCGAGCATGTCGAGCCGCTCGCGATGCTCCGTGTCCATCTGGTGCAGGCGGACATGGATCCCGGTGAATGGGTCGCCATGTCCGGGTAATACGAGGAGGTCGGCGTCAAGGTTGCGCAGCTTCTCGATCGAGGCGAACCACTCGCCCAACGGATCGGCGTCGGGCTCGGTCACGCCGAGCAAGACATTCGGGCTTATGCGCGGCAGCACCTGATCCCCCGCGATAAGCACGCCACCCCGCTCGTCGAGCAGGCAGGCATGCTCCAAACTGTGCCCCGACCCGACAACGACGCGCCAATCGATCGCCCCGATGCGGAGCGTGTCGCCGTCCTGTAGCCGGGTGAAACCAAGCGGCAGGGGCTGGACGATCTTCTTGAACCCCGCCCAACCGCGCTCGGACGCATGCGCGACCTGCTCCTCCGACCAGCCCGCGCCGCGCCACCAGGCGATCATTTCGGGCGGCGCGGCATCGCGCGCGTCGGCGATCAACATGCGCGCGGTAAGCCACTCGCCGCGCGTCATCAGCAATGGCGCGTCGTGATGATCGCACATCCAACCCGTCAAGCCGATATGATCGGGATGGAAATGCGTCCCGATCATCCGCGTCACGCGCACGCCGGCGTAGGAACCGTCGAACACGGACTTCCACGTCTCGCGCGCCGCGTCGGTGTTCATGCCCGTATCGATGAGCGCCACCCCGCCCTCATCATTAAGCAAGTAGCAGTTCACATGCCGCAGCGGCCCCGGAACCGAGAGCCGCACCAGCGTCACCCCGGGCGCGACGGGAAACGGCGCGCCGTCCTCGATACCGCTGAATGGATAGGTCAGCCCGGCGCGGACGCGCGGATCGGCAGCGGGTGCGATCATCGGCCGACGTCCAAGCGGACTACCGCTTGAACACGTCCCCGAACAGCGCGCGCGCGTCCGCCTCGGCGGCGCTCGCCTGACCCTCGGTGTCCGCGCCCCGGATCGCGGCGGCGCGTTCGGCGCGGAGTTGATCGATTAGTGCCTCGCGGTCGCCCTCCAGCCGGGTATCGGCCGGCATCTCCTGTCCCGCCGACTTGACCGCCTTGGCGACGGCGGCGTCCAAGTCTCGCTGCGTTGTCAGCCCCAGCGTCACCGGATCCTTTGGCGTGATGTTGGCGATGTTCCAATGGCTGCGATCGCGGATCGCGGCGATCGTCGTGCGCGTGGTGCCGATCAACAGGCCGATCTGGCCGTCGGTGATCTCGGGGTGATTGCGAATGATCCAGGCGATGCCGTCGGGCTTGTCCTGACGCTTGGATACCGGCGTATAGCGCGGGCCCTTGGTGCGACGGATCTGCTCGGGACCCTTGATGATCTTCATCCGGTAGGCGGGGTCGGCTTGCGCGCGGTCGATCTCCTCCTGCGTCACCTCGTGCGCGCGGACGGGATCGCGGCCCGTCAGCTTGGAGGTGGCGGTATCGTCGGCGATCGCCTGCACCTCCAGGATATGAAGACCGCAGAATTCGGCGATCTGCTCGAAGGACAAGGCGGTCTCGTCGACCATCCAGGAGGCGGTCGCATGGGGCATGAGCGGCTGGGCCACGGCGTGGGGAACTCCGTCGAAAACAGAAAGGGCCGCCCCTCACCGGAGCGGCCGCGCATACCCACGACGTAGGCTAATAACCCCCGAACGGCAAGCGGGCTCGGCCGCGCGGAAGTCAGGCGGCCAGCCGGTCCCGCGCGAGCGGCGCCAGCGCCGCCAGGAACTGCTTCGCGCTCGCCCGCCAGTCGAACTGCCGGGCATAGGCGGTGCACGCGTCCCGGTCGCGGGTGAGCGCACGGGTAATCGCGGCGTCCAGGTCGGCATCCAGCGCCCCCACCGTCTCGTCGATCACGTCGATCGGCCCGGTCACCGGATAGGCGGCGACCGGCAACCCGCAGGCCAGCGCCTCCGCCATGACGAGGCCGAACGTGTCCGTACGGCTGGGAAACACCAGCACGTCCGCCGAGCGATAGGCGGCCGCGAGCGCCTCGCCCGACCGCGCGCCAAGGAAATGCACGTCCGAGAACCGGCGGGCGAGCGACGCGAGCGCGGGCCCGTCCCCGACCACCACTTTCGCGCCGGGCGAGGCGACCTCCAGGAACGCCTCGATGTTCTTCTCCACCGCGACCCGCCCGACATACAGCCGGATCGGACGGGGAAGCGCCAGGATCGCGGGATCGAGCGGCCCGTCGGGGTGGAACAGCCCGCGATCGACCCCTCGTCCCCAAGGCCGTACCTGCCGCAATCCATGCGCACGCAACGTCGCGCCGATCGTCGGCGTGGCGGCGAGCACGGCGCTGGCGGGCTGGTGGAACCAGCGGATGTATT
This sequence comes from uncultured Sphingomonas sp., assembly GCF_964237155.1. Taxonomy (GTDB): domain Bacteria; phylum Pseudomonadota; class Alphaproteobacteria; order Sphingomonadales; family Sphingomonadaceae; genus Sphingomonas. Next base: position 19,718 of record NZ_CAXSHH010000019.1, read on the forward strand.
GCCAGACCAACGACGCGGGCAGCGGCGTGCGCGCGGCGACGTAATCGGGGAATTGCGTGTGATACGCGGTGGTGAAGGGCAACCCATGCGCCCGGCACCATCGTCGTGCGGCCAGGCACAGCGGCCCCTCGGTGGCGAGGTGGATCGCATCCGCCCCGAACGTCTCGACCAGCGCGCCGACCTTGGCCGAGGACGCCCAGGCCAGCCGGATCTCCGGATAGGTCGGGCACGGCACCGATCGGAACGCGTCGGGCGCAACCACGAGCACCACGTGCCCCATCGCCTCCAGCTCGGCGCGGACCGCCCCGAGCGTCCGGACCACGCCGTTGACCTGCGGGCTCCACGCGTCGGTGACGATCGCGATCCGTCGCGGCCGGGTCACGCCGCGAGCGCCGCGACGGGAGCGGACCGCTTGGCGATCTCGTCCGCCCAATGGAGCAGCTCGATGCGCCCGTCGGTATGTTCGACCAGCGCGGTGCAGCTCTCCACCCAATCGCCATCGTTATAATAGGCGACGCCGCCGATCTCGCGGGTCTCGGCGGTGTGGATGTGGCCGCAGACCACGCCGTCCACCCCGCGCGACCCCGCCGCCTGCGCGACCACCTCCTCGAAGCGCGATACGAAGGCGACCGCGTTCTTGACCTTGGCCTTGGCGTGCTTGGACAAAGACCAATAAGGCAACCCCGCCCGCCGTCGCGCGCCCGCCACCCAGCGATTGGCGATCATCAGCAGTGTATAGGCGGTGTCGCCCAGATGCGCGAGCCAGCGATGGGCGAGCGTGATCGCATCGAACTCGTCGCCATGCAGCACGAGCAACCGCCGCCCGTCCGCGCATAGATGGATCGCCTTGCGCCGGATCGCGACACCGCCGAAATCCATGCCCGAGAACTGACGGAACACTTCGTCGTGGTTGCCGGGGATATACACGACCCGCGTGCCGCGCTTCGCCCGCTTCAGCAGCCGCCGGACCACGTCGTTATGGAGCGGCGGCCAGTAGAACCGCTTTTTCAGCCGCCATCCGTCGATCATGTCACCAACCAGATAGAGCGTTTCGCTGTCGACGTGGTCCAGGAAGTCGAGAAGCATCGCGGCGTTGCAGCCACGGGTCCCGAGATGGACGTCGGAGATCCAGATCGTGCGATATCGGACTCGCTTGACGACCGGCTGGGTTGGGCGGCGCTGGACGTATTCGGCGATGTCGGTCGGCTCGGGCATGGCGGCACTCCCTCGCCCGAATGCCATGACAGCCGATTGTGACGCCCGCATCGCGGACGCGTGACGGAACAGCGTCATCGAACGGCTGGCGCGATGCAAGAAGCGCGGACTGCAACGAATTAGACACATAGCCGTGCTTTGGAGGCATCGGCCATATCGAGGGGCGGTGAAGCCGCCCCGCATCGCCGGCAACGTCAAAGGGAGCGCGTTCAATGAATTCTTCGTTCAAGCATCTGGCCGCCGGCGTCGCCGCGCTCGCGATGATGGCGACGCCCGTGGCGGCGAGCGCCCGTCCGGCTCGGGGTGCCTCGTCCGGCCCGGCCGCCAAGCTGTCGATCGCGGGCGCGCGCACCGGTTCCGCGCCGACGAACGTAAGCCGGCTTCGCGGCGGGAACGCGACGCTGATAAACCTGGGCATCTTCGCGGCGATCGTCGCCGGCGTGCTGGTCGCGACGACCACGGGCGGCGACGACGACGCCGATAGCAACTAGGCGTCCATCGCGGTCCCGACTCCTTTCGGGCGGGACCGCGCGCCGTTCACATCGTCAGCACGATCTTACCGACATGCGTCCCCGCTTCCATGCGGCGGTGCGCATCGGGGGCGTCCTCCAGCGCGAACGTCCGATCAATCACCGGCTTCAGGCGCCCCGCCTCGACATGAGGCCAAACGGTACGCGACAGCTCGTCGGCGACCAGCGACTTGAACGCGGCGTCGCGGGGCCGGAGCGTCGATCCGGTCAACGTCAGGCGACGGCGCATCACTTCAAAGACCGGGATGGTCGCGACCGCGCCCCGCTGCACCGCGATCGAAACGTGCCGCCCATCGTCGGCGAGACATTGTAGGTTCCGCCCCACATAATCCCCCCCAACCATATCGAGCACAGCCGCCACCCCGCGCCCGCCCGTGATCTCGCGCACGCGCTCGACGAAATCTTCGGCGTTGTAGTCGATCGCATGCGTCGCGCCGAGTTCGCGTGCGGCATGCGCCTTCTCCGGCGAGCCGACGGTGACGATGATCCCGATCCCGAACAGGCCGCACAAGCCGATCGCCATGGTGCCGATCCCGCTCGTACCGCCATGAACCAGCACCGTATCACCCTCGGTCGCGTAGGCGCGCTCGAACAGGTTGGTCCACACCGTGAACAGCGTCTCGGGCATCGCCGCCGCCTCGACGGCCGTCAACGAAGCGGGGACCGGCAGGCACTGCCCCTCGGGCGCGACCGCGTACTCGGCATACCCGCCGCCCGCCAGCAACGCGCAGACGGTCTGGCCGACCGTGATCGCGCCGACCCCCGCACCCACGCCGACGACCTCGCCCGCGACCTCCAGCCCCATGATCGTCGGCGCGCCCGGCGGCGGCGGATAGCCGCCCAGCCGCTGCAGGATGTCCGGTCGGTTCACCCCGGCCGCGGCGACTCGGACCAGGACCTCGCCCGCGCCGGGGGCGGGAACGGGACGCTCGACCACCTCCAGCACTTCCGGTCCGCCGGGCGTGGCGGGGTCGATCGCGCGCATGGTTACCGGGATGGTCACAAATTCCCTCCTGGGCTCACTGCGCCGGGTACCACGCCCTCATTGACAGCGCGGCGTACTCGGTCAACGTTCATTTCCATGGAGCCGGACGATCCGCCGCTGCGCGCCGACGACGTGCTGAGGCAGCTCATTGTCCAGGATCTGGACCCGCTCTCGGTCGCCGAGCTAGAGGCGCGGGTGGCGACGCTGGAGGGAGAGATCGCCCGCGCGCGTCGCCGAATCGATCACGCCGTCAGCCACCGCGCGAGCGCCGACGCGCTGTTCAGGCGGTGAACATCGCCGCTCTTCCCGTGACGCTTGAAGCCGGGACCGGGAGCGCGGACATTCAAGTGCTTGATGCGGAGGTCGCGACCTCCGACATATCGGTAAACGGGTCGTCGCACGTGGCCCGGATGGAGTGATTACATGCCTTCCTTCGCCCCAGCCCTAGAGACCACCCTCCACAAGGCGCTCGAGGCCGCGTCGTCGCGCCGTCACGAATACGCCACGCTTGAGCATCTGCTGCTCGCGCTTATCGATGACGAGCATGCGTCCAAGGTAATGACCGCCTGCAAGGTCGATCTCGGCGATCTCAAGACCACCGTCGCGCATTATCTCGACACCGAGCTCGACGCCTTGAAAGTCGAGCAGGCGACCGATCCCTCGCCGACCAGCGGTTTCCAGCGCGTCGTCCAGCGCGCGATCCTGCACGTCCAGTCGTCCGGCCGCGACGAGGTCACGGGCGGCAACGTCCTCGTCGCGCTCTTCTCCGAACGGGAGTCCTATGCGGTCTATTTCCTGCAACAGCAGGATATGAGCCGCCTCGATGCGGTATCGTTCATCTCGCACGGCGTCGGCAAGGGCGGCGCGCAGACCGAGGCGTCGGCTCCCAAGGGCGCGGACGATGAGAAGCCAGCCAAGCCCGGCGAGAAAGGCAAGAGCGAGAGCGCGCTCAAGCAGTTCACCGTCGATCTGAACGAGAAGGCCAAGGCCGGCAAGGTCGACCCGCTGATCGGCCGCGGGCCCGAGGTCGACCGCACGATCCAGATCCTGTGCCGCCGGTCGAAGAACAACCCGCTCTATGTGGGCGATCCCGGCGTCGGCAAGACCGCGATCGCGGAGGGGCTCGCGCGCAAGATCGTCGAGGGTCAGGTGCCCGAGGTGCTGCTTCCCGCCGTCATCTATTCGCTCGACATGGGCGCGCTGCTCGCGGGCACGCGCTATCGCGGCGATTTCGAGGAGCGGCTGAAGGCGGTCGTCAACGAGCTCGAGAAGCTGCCGCACGCGGTGCTGTTCATCGACGAGATCCACACGGTGATCGGCGCGGGCGCGACCTCGGGCGGGGCGATGGACGCGTCCAACCTCCTGAAGCCTGCTTTGTCGGGCGGCTCGATCCGCTGCATCGGGTCGACGACCTACAAGGAGTTCCGCAACCACTTCGAGAAGGACCGTGCGTTGCTGCGCCGGTTCCAAAAGATCGATGTGAACGAACCGACGATTGAGGACACGATCAAAATCCTCGCCGGCCTGCGATCCGCCTTCGAGGAGCACCACTCGGTCAAGTACACGCCTGACGCGATCAAGTCAGCGGTCGAGCTGTCGGCGCGCTACATCAACGACAGGAAGCTTCCCGACAAGGCGATCGACGTCATTGACGAGGTCGGCGCGATGCAGATGCTCGTGCCCGAGAACAAGCGCCGCAAGGTGATCACGCCCAAGGAGATCGAACAGGTCATCGCCACCATGGCGCGCATCCCGCCGAAGTCGGTGTCGACCGACGACAAGGCCGCGCTCGCCAGCCTGGAGACCGATCTGAAGCGCGTCGTGTTCGGCCAGAACTCGGCGATCGAGAAGCTTTCCTCCGCGATCAAGCTCGCCCGGGCGGGCCTGCGCGAACCCGAGAAGCCGATCGGCAACTACCTGTTCACCGGCCCGACCGGCGTCGGCAAGACCGAGGTGGCCAAGCAGCTGTCGTCGATTTTGGGCATCCCGCTCCAGCGGTTCGACATGTCGGAATATATGGAGCGGCACTCGGTCAGCCGCCTGATCGGCGCGCCCCCGGGCTATGTCGGATTCGATCAGGGCGGGCTCCTGACCGACGCGGTCGACCAGAACCCGCATTGCGTCCTCCTGCTCGACGAGATCGAGAAGGCGCATCCGGACCTGTTCAACATCCTGCTCCAGGTGATGGATAACGGCCGGCTCACCGACCAGCACGGCAAGTCGGTCGATTTCCGCAACGTCATCCTGATCATGACCACCAACGCGGGCGCGTCCGACATGGCGCGCGAGACGCTGGGCTTCGGCCAGCTGACCCGCGAGGGCGAGGACGAACAGGCGGTGCAGAAGATGTTCACGCCCGAATTCCGCAACCGCCTCGATGCGATCGTGCCGTTCGGCTATCTCCCGCCCGAGGTCGTCGCGCGGGTGGTGGACAAGTTCATCCTGCAGCTCGAGCTCCAGCTGGCGGATCGGTCGGTCCATATCCGCCTGGACGACGAATCGAAGAAGTGGCTCACCGACAAGGGATACGACAAGCTGTACGGCGCGCGACCGATGAGCCGCCTAATCCAGGAAAAGATCAAGCAGCCGCTCGCCGAGGAGCTGCTGTTCGGCAAGCTCGTCCATGGCGGCGAGGTCACGGTGAAGATGAAGGATGGGGCGCTGTCGTTCGAGATCGAGCCGGGTGCCCCCAAAAAGACGAAGAAGAAGGGCGGCAAGGCCGAGCCGGAGCCCACCGCCGACGCGGCGGACGTCACCGAATAGAAAGACGTCATAGATCGGTCGCGGGCATGAAGAGATCGCGATCGACTAAGCCGGAGGACGCGTCCTTGACCCCTTGCGCGGCCCTGCGCCATAGCAGGGGTATGGAGACCTCCACCCAGGACCTGTCGTTCGAGGATGCGCTGAAGGAGCTGGAGCGCATCGTCGGCCGGCTGGAAAGCGGCGATGCGTCGCTCGACGAGTCGATCGACCTGTATGAGCGCGGGGACCGGGTTCGCGCCAAATGCGCCGAACGGCTGGATGCGGCGCAGGCGCGGATCGAGGCGATCCGCTTGGACGCCGAGGGCCGGCCCGCCGGTACGCGCCCCTTCGCCGCCGGCTGAGGCGGTGTCGACCCGGTCCCTGACCGACGCGCTCGCCGAGACCGGCGAGGCGATCGACCGGAGCTTCGCGGCGCTCCTCGCCGTGCCCGACGACCCGCGCGCGCCGCTTTACCAGGCGATGCGCCACGCCGCGATCGGCGGGGGCAAGCGGCTCCGCCCACTGCTGGTCCTCGCCGTCGCCGACCTGCACCTCGTCGACCGTGATGCCGCCGTCCGCGTCGCCACCGCGATCGAGGCGGTCCATGTCTATTCGCTGGTCCATGACGACCTGCCCGCGATGGACGATGACGATGTCCGTCGCGGCAAGCCGACCGTTCACCGCGCGTTCGGGGAGGCGACCGCGATCCTGGCGGGCGACTGCCTCCACGCGCTCGCTTTTGAATGGCTGGCGCATCCCGACACGCACGGCGACCCGTATGTCCGCGCTGAGCTGGTGCTCGATCTCGCGCGCGCCGCCGGACCGTCGGGCATGGCGGGCGGACAGGCGATGGACCTGGCCGCGGAGAAGGCGGGTTTCGACCTAGCGACCGTCACCCGGCTTCAGCGGATGAAGACGGGCGCGCTCATCTCCGCCAGCGTCGAGGCGGGCGCGATCCTCGGCCGCGTGCCGCCCGAGGGTCGCCTGGGCCTTCGCGGCTATGCGCACGATCTGGGGCTCGCCTTCCAGATCGTCGACGATTTGCTCGACGCGGACGGCGACGAGGCGGCCGTCGGCAAGAAGCTGCGCAAGGACGGCGCGGCGGGCAAGGAGACGTTCCTGTCGCTTCTGGGCCCCGATCGCGCCCGCGCGCAATCGACCATGCTGGTCGATCAGGCGATACGGCACCTCCACGCCTATGGGCCGGAGGCCGACCTGCTACGCGAGGTTGCCCGGTTCGTGCTGGACCGCGACCGGTGACCCCCGCCTTCCCTCGGGAACGCATCGGCGTCTATCCTGGCACGTTCGATCCGATCACGCTCGGGCATGTCGACATCATCCGGCGCGGAGCCCGCCTCGTCGACCGGCTGGTGGTCGGCGTCACGACCAACGCGTCCAAATCGCCCATGTTCTCCGTCGACGAACGCCTCGCCATGGTCGAGGACGAGGTGACACGGATCGACGGCGCGATCGAGGTGGTGCCGTTCGACGCGCTCCTGATGCATTTCGCGCAGGAACAAGGCGCGGAGGTGATCATACGCGGCCTGCGCGCGGTGGCCGACTTCGAGTATGAGTATCAGATGGCGGGCATGAACCAGCAGATCGCGCGCCATATCGAGACCGTGTTCCTGATGGCCGATGTCGCGCTCCAGCCGATCGCATCGAAGCTGGTCAAGGAGATCGCGATGTATGGCGGCGAGATTGCGCCCTTCGTCACTCCCGCGGTGCGGAACGCGATGCTCGCCAAGGTCGCGCGCGTCCGATCCGTTCAGATTGGCGACACGGACGATCCGGTCTAAGTCGCCCCGACCGACCACTAGCATAACCCGTAATCCAGGACCCGCTCATGCGTTTCTTCGCCCGCGTCGCCGCCGCGCTAGCTTGCCTGTTCGCGCCGCCCGCCGCTGCCCAGCTGGTCACGCCCGCCGTTCGGGCGACGCCGCCGTTGCCGACCGACAAGACAAACATCTGGGTGCTCGACCTGTCGACCGGCGGGCGCGTCACGATCCTGCTGCGCCCCGATGTCGCGCCCAAGATGGTGGAACGCGTCAAGACGCTCACCCGCCAGCATTTCTATGACGGGCTACCCTTCCACCGCGTGATCGACGGCTTCATGGCGCAGGGCGGCGATCCCAAGGGGGACGGCACCGGCGGCTCGACGCTCCCCGACCTGGAGGCCGAGTTCAACTACCTGCCCCACGTCCGCGGCGCGGTGTCCGCGGCGCGCGCTCAGGACAAGAACAGCGCCAACAGCCAATTCTACATCATCTTCCAGCCGCGCCTTCAGCTCGACCGCGACTATACGGTCTTCGGCCGCGTGATCGACGGCATGAGTCACGTCGACCTGATCGAGCGCGGTGAGCCGCCCGCCGCGCCGTCCCGCATCGTGCGCGCCTACATCGCCAGCGACGACCCGCCCGCGTTCCAGCCAGCGCCGGTCGCGGCCGCGACCGCCGGCCTCGGCGAGCCGGCGACGCTGCCCGGCACGACGGCCGCCATCCCGCGCGCCGCGCCCGTTCCGGCCCGCCGACCCGCCCGCTCCTCCATCACCAGGCGACCGACCAGGCGCTGACCCCGCTACGTCGCGCCTGGCCCAAGTCCGTCATCCCGGCGGAGCCGAAGGCGGGTATAGCCCCACGATGCGGCTTCCCTTCGAAGCCAGGCTATCCGGACGACGAGATTCCAGCCTCCGCCGGGATAACGGATGGGTGGAACGACGGCTTGGGACCGAGGACGATCCAACCATGAACGTCGACCTTTTCGACTTCCACCTTCCACCGGATCGCGTCGCGCTGCGCCCCGCCGTCCCGCGCGACGCCGCCCGCCTGCTGATCATCGACGAGCAAGGGCGCCGCGACGCCCAGGTCCGCGAGCTGGCCGATCAGCTTCGCGCGGGCGACCTCCTCGTCTTCAACGACACACGCGTCATCCCGGCCCGGCTGGAGGGAAGACGCGGCGACGCCCGGATCGGCGCCACCCTCCACAAACGCGAGGGATCTCGCCGCTGGCGTGCCTTCGTCCGCAACGCCCGACGCCTGCGCGAGGGTGACCGCATAGAGTTCGGCCGCGACGTAGCCGCCATCGCGACCGACCGCGCCGCCGACGGCTCCCTCGCGCTCGACTTCCTGGGCGACGAACCGGTCGAGCTGCTCCTGGATCGCGCGGGCGTCATGCCGCTTCCCCCCTACATCGCCGCGCGCCGTCCGACCGACGCGCGCGACGCCGACGATTATCAGACGATGTTCGCCGCCAAACCCGGTGCGGTCGCCGCGCCCACCGCCGCCCTGCATTTCACCCCCGATCTGATCGCGCGTCTCGCCAAGGCGGGCGTCGGATGCGCTACGCTGACGCTCCATGTCGGCGCGGGAACGTTCCTGCCCGTCAAGGCGGACGATACGGACGCGCATCGCATGCACGCCGAATGGGGCCGCATCGACCCCGCCACCGCCGACCGCCTGAACGCGGCGCGCGCGCGCGGCGGGCGCGTGATCGCCGTCGGCACCACCTCGCTACGACTGCTCGAAAGCGCGTGCGGCGAGGACGGCCGGGTTCGGCCGTTCGAGGGCGACACGGCGATCTTCATTACTCCGGGCTATTGCTTCCGCGCGGTCGATGGTCTCCTGACGAACTTCCACCTGCCGCGTTCGACCCTGTTCATGCTCGTCTCCGCGCTGATGGGACGCGAGCGCATGCACGAAACCTACGCACACGCGATCGCGGAGGGGTACCGTTTCTACAGCTATGGCGACGCCTCGCTGCTCTTGCCGTGACGCGAGCGCGATCTATTCCACCTTGGCTCTATCCCGCAGCGCTCGCCATGCGATCCTCTGCGCGGTTTTGAATTGTTCGATGCAAGCTCGATACTCGCCATCGTCACGCAATCGCCGTCGCGACCAGGGCCGCGATGACCAATGCTCTCTCGCGCCGCTCGCCGACTTCCATCACCCCGTCCTCCACGACCACCGCCATCCGCGTCGAGCGAACGTCAACGCAGGTTGATCCGCCATACTCGATGCCGCGGACTTTTCGACTATGGCGGCCTCTTCATGCTGCTGCCATTGGAGATCCATGCTCTTCTCGATCGTCCTCCTCGTCCAGGCCGCCGCGCCCACGCCGCTTCCTCCGGTCCCGCAGCCGCCCGCCACCATCCTCGTCGAACCCGCCGCGATGCTGTTGGCCGCGTGCGACACGAACGGCGATGCGCTGGTCACCCGCGCGGAGCGCGATGCGGGTCTCGCGCGCGCTTTCGCCACCGCCGACGGCGCGGCGGCGGAACGGGTCGGCTATATCGCCTATGCCGACTGGGCGGGGCGCTGGCTGGGTGACCGGAACGCATTGCCCAGCCCGTACGAGGTCGATGGAAACAGCGACAATCGCATCTCGCTGGCCGAGCTGACCCGCCGCTTCACGGCGCTGTTCGATCGGTACGACCTGAACAAGGACGGGTCGCTCACCCGCGCGGAGCTCGTCACCATCCGCGCCGCAGTGTTCCAGGCGGGGGACCCGCGCGGCGGTCGTCGCGGTGACCGCGCGCCGCGCGGACAGCGCTGAGCACGGCACCGGTCGGCCTTCATGACGATCCCACCTCGCTTCCGCTTCACGATCCACGCCGTCGATGGCCTCGCGCGGACCGGGGAGATCACGTTGCGGCGGGGCGTGATTCGCACACCCGCCTTCATGCCCGTGGGCACCGCCGCGACCGTCAAGGCGATGAAGCCGGGCGACGTCGCCGCGGCCGGGGCCGACATCATCCTGGGCAACACCTATCACCTGATGCTCCGTCCCGGCGCGGAGCGGGTGGCGCGGCTGGGCGGGCTCCATCGCTTCTCTGGCTGGGAGCGGCCGATCCTGACCGACTCGGGTGGGTACCAGGTGATGAGCCTTGCCGACCTGACCAAGCGGTCGGAGGAGGGCGTGTCGTTCAAGTCGCACCTGGACGGGACGCGTCACCTGCTTTCGCCCGAACGTTCGATGGAGATCCAACGACTGCTCGGGTCCGACATCGTCATGGCTTTCGACGAGCTCGTGCCGACCAGCTCGACGCCCGCGGTGCAAGCGGCCGCGATGGAACGCTCGATGCGATGGGCCAGGCGCAGCCGCGCCTCCTTCGACGCGGGGCATGAGCATGCCGAGGGTGCGGCGCTGTTCGGCATCCAGCAGGGCGCGCTGGACGAAGGGCTTCGCGGGGCGTCGGCCGATGCGCTGATCGATATCGGCTTCGACGGGTATGCGGTGGGCGGGCTCGCGGTTGGCGAAGGCCAGGAGGCGATGTTCGGCTGTCTCGATTTCGCGCCCGGCCAGCTGCCGGCCGACAAGCCGCGCTATCTGATGGGCGTCGGCAAGCCCACCGACATCGTCGGTGCCGTGGAGCGCGGTATCGACATGTTCGACTGCGTGCTGCCCACCCGCTCGGGCCGCACCGGCCAGGCGTTCACGCGGGACGGTCCGCTCAATCTGCGCAACGCCCGGTTCGCGGAGGATCAGGGACCGCTCGACGCCGAATGCCCCTGCCCCGTATGCCGGACTTGGGGCCGGGCCTACCTCCACCATCTCGTCCGCGCGGGCGAGATCTTGGGCGCGATGCTGATGACGGAACATAACATCTGGTTTTACCAGACGCTGATGGCCGATCTGCGCGCGGCGATCGCGGCTCGGCGATTGCAGGCCTTCGCAAACGCCTTCCGCGCGCGCTATGCCAAGAAAAAGGAGAGCGGAAATGACCCAGTCTCAGGATGACGAGCCCAACGAGATCGTGGCGGTGGCGCGCGCCGCCAAGGAACGCAGCGAGGCCGCCGCGCGCAGCATGACCGCGCGCGCCAAGAGCTGGCCGCTCGGCGCGATCGGGGTGGGCGTCGGCATCGGCTCCGCGGCGATCGCCGCCGCCGTGATCTACGCCACCCGTTCCAAGGGCGGCGAATGAGCTTCGTCCGCATGGCGCTGCTGCTCGGGACGGTTGGCCTCCCCGCCTCCGCCCTAGCCCAAGCCGCGCCGACCGCCGCGACGGTGAAGCCGATCGTGTACACCCAGCGCACGCTGGCGAACGGCCTGCGCGTCTTCGCGATCCGGGACAATTCGACCCCCAACGTCTCGGTCCAAGTCTGGTACGATGTCGGATCCAAAGACGACCCCAAAGGCAAGTCCGGCTTCGCGCACATGTTTGAACACCTGATGTTCAAGGCGACGCGCAACCTGGTGCCCGAACAGGTGGACCGGTTGACGGAAGACGTCGGTGGCTACAACAACGCGTCCACCGGCGACGACTACACCAATTATTTCGAGGTCGTGCCAGCCAACCACCTTCAGCGTCTGCTGTTCGCGGAAGCGGACAGGATGGCGAGCCTGGTGGTCGAGCCGGTGAGTTTCGCGTCGGAGCGCGATGTGGTGAAGGAGGAACTGCGCCAGCGCACGCTCGCCAGCCCCTATGGCAAGCTCTATTCAATCTACTATCCACAGCTGTCCTACAGCGTCCATCCGTATGCCCGGCCGGGAATCGGCAGCCTGAACGACCTGCAAGCCGCGTCGATCGACGACGTGCGCGCGTTCCATGCGACCTACTACCGTCCCGACAACGCGATCCTGGTCGTGTCGGGGAACTTCGATCCCGCGCAGCTCGACCGTTGGGTCGACGGCTATTTCGCCCCGATCGCGAAGCCGGACCGGCCTATCCCTCGCGTCACCGTCGCCGAACCCGCACGGACCCGTGCGGTCGCGCGGACGGTGTACGAGCCCAACACGCCGCTTCCGGCTGTGCTCGTCAGCTATCATGTCCCGCCCGACCGCGACGCCGATACGCCCGCGCTGACGGTGCTCCAGGCGATCCTGGCAACGGGTGAGAGCTCGCGGTTGTACCAAAGCCTAGTTTACCGCGATCAGGTGGCGCAATCCGCGGCGGCTTTCCTCGACACCAAGCAGTCGACGGGCAACCTGGTCGCATATGCCATCGTCGCGGGTGGAAAGGGCGTGGAGCAGGGCGAGGCGGCATTGAAGCATGAAATTGCGCGGCTTCGGACCGAGCCCGTCACCGAAGCCGAGCTGGCGGAAGCGAGAAACGAAATTCTGACCGCCGCGATCCGGCAACGCGAGACGGCCGAGGGCAAGGCTTTCGTGCTCGCCAGCTCGACCATCGTCGACGGCGATCCGGACGCATCGCAAAGGCAACTCACGGCCGTGTCGCGAGTCACCGCCGCCGACGTCAGGCGCGTCGCGGCCAAGTATTTGGGCGACCAACAGTCGGCGACGATCCGCTACCTGCCCATCGAATCCAAGCCGGTGAATGCCGTCAGCGAGGCGGTGCCGGTCTCGGCGACGGTCCGCGTCGCCGATCTGCGCGCCCCGAACGATGTTCAGGTCGTGACGCCCGCGCCTGTCGGGCAGCGCATCTTGCCGCCGGCGCCTGCCGCGCCGATCGCAGCGGCGCTGCCCCGACCCATCGAGACCCGGCTCGCCAACGGAATGCGCGTGGTCACGGTCGAACGGCACGACCTGCCGATCGTCACAGCCTCGCTGGTCGCGACCGGCGGCGCGTCGCTCGATGTCGAGGAGCGTGCGGGGACGGGCGCGCTCGCCTCCACGCTCCTGACCAAGGGCACGACGACGCGCTCGGCAACACAGATCGCGCGGGCTGTCGAGTCGCTTGGTGGGTCGATCGAGAGCGGGTCGAGCCACGACGGCGCGTCAATCGACGTGACGGTCAAATCGGACCAGATCGCCCCGGCGATCGAGATTCTGGCCGATGTAGCGGCTAACCCCGCCTTTGCGCCCGACGAGATCGAGCGCGCGCGCGCCCAGGCGTCCGACGCGGTCACCGTGGAGCTGAAGAGTCCGGCCCAGCTCGCCCGTCTGGTCGCTGCGCGTGCGGTATTCGGGTCGGCTCCTTACGGCGCGCCCGCCGAAGGGACACCCGCTTCGCTCAAGGCGATCACGCGAGCGGACGTGCAGCGGTCCTATGGCTCGACCTGGAGCCCGGCCTCGGCGACGTTGCTGATGGTGGGTGACATCGCGCCCGCCGCTGCTCAGGCCTTGGCCGAGCGAAGTTTCGGGGCATGGCGCACGACCGGACCGGCGCAGGCTCCTACGGCGACGACCGCCGCGGCCGCCGTGCCGCGGGTCGTGCTGGTCGACATGCCAGATGCCGGACAAGCAGCCGTGATCGTCGCGCGGCCGGCGGTCGCGCGAATCGACCCGCGTTTTTACTCGCTCGCGGTCGCGAATACCATACTGGGCGGCGGCTTCTCGTCGCGACTGAACCAGGAGATCCGGATCAAGCGCGGGCTGGCCTATGGCGCGAGCAGCGGCCTGTCGGCAAGGCTCCTGGGCGGCATGGTCGAGGCGCGGACTCAGACCAAGAACCCGACAGCGCCCGACGTGGTCGCGATCATCGTCGACGAGATGCGCAAGCTGGGCGAAGCTCCCGCCTCCGCCGCCGAACTGGAGACGCGCAAGGCGTCACTGATCGGCGGGTTCGGCCGTACGATCGAGACGACCAACGGAATCGCTGACATATTGGGCGAGTACATCGTCCAGTCGGTGCCGCTGTCCGAACTGGGCCACTACACGAATTTGGTGCAGGGCGTAAGTCCGCGCGCAGTGCGGGCTGCGGCCGTCGAGCTGCTCGACCCCGCACGCGCCAGCGTGGTGGTGGTCGGCGATGCCCGCCAGTTCGCCGCCGCGCTCCGCCGGCGCTACCCTAAACTGGAGGTGATCCCCGCTTCCGAGCTGAACCTAGATAGTCCGACGCTCAGGTGAACGATCGGGTGGGCGCGGGCGACAGGTAGCGCTGCGGGGGCGCTGGCCAGCGGGGTATATGCGCCGGTCGGACCGGCGACGCACTGGCGATATCGCCAGTGCTTCTCGCGCCCGCGTCGACGGTCCTGGATTGTTGGAAGGATTCGGGGACTGCGCTGGAGCAGGTGCAACCCCCGCCCGGCGATCACGTTCTGTCCGAATAAGGAGAATGCGCCATGAACGACGATATTCAGCCCAAGATGGACAAGAGCACGGAGCCACGGCTTGATGTGGACAAGGAGCCACAGACGATGTCGATGCAGCATCTGAAGAAGGGTAACGCGGCCGACGCGCCTGCGACGCTCGACAAGGAACAGGACGCGCCGCAGGATGACGGCGGGCGCAAGTCCTCGCTGCTGTTTGGGGAGTGAAGGAACGCCCGTTATCCAATGAAGGATAACGGGCGTTTTCCAACATCGCGGGCGTTCTTCTTATTTACCGGATCAGGTAGTGTTTGAGTGGGAGAAAGCGGGACCCCGGATCAAACCCGGGGCGACGGGAAGTTCGGCTAGTCCTTCAAGCCGGCCGGTACCTTGCCGCCGCTCTTTTCCAGCTCGCGCATCACAGCCTTTTGCAGCCATATGTTCATTTCGGCCGAGCCGTCTTTCGCGCCGGTGTAGCCCAACTCGGTGGCCAGTTCCTTGCGATTCGTCAGGCTGGAGTCCAGGTCGAGCAGCTTCATCAGGTCGACGATGCTGGTGCGCCAGTTCAGGTCGGGATTTCCCTTCCCGCTCGCGATGCCGGTCAGGACCTGCTCCACATCGACCGGCTGAGCGGCAGGCACCTGGGCCGGCACGGATTGGGGTTGCGGCGTGCGCGGGGCGACTTGAGGCTGGGCCTGCGTCGTTTGCGGAGCCGCAGGCGCGGCGGGCTTGGAGCCGCCGAACACGCCGCCGCCGAGTGGACCGTTATTGCCGAAGATGGCGGACTTGATCTTGCCGAAGATGCTCATGCAGGTGTTCCTAGCGGCCGATGGGGAGCGACTTGCCCGTGCGGCGATCGAGGCCGATCGCGGTGCAGATATCAAGCGTGGTGACGGCGGCGACCGCGGCGATCGCGCCCCAGATGGTGCGGTTGTCGGGCGCACGTACCCGGGCGAAGTGAAGCGCGGTCAAATCCATCGCGTCGCCCGCGACGCGATTCCAGACGCGCAGGCCATGACCCTGGTCAGTGACGAGCCCGCCACCCGCGACTAGCTCGCGCGCGCCAAATCCGCGGATCAGGCCTTCGTGACCCTGAGAGGATAGCGCCTTGGCGATCCGTTTGGGCGCAAGGAGCTCGGCCGCGCCGAGTACCAAGCTGAAGATACCTAGTCCGTAGCTGACCTTCTTCCAGACTAGGCCGCCATTGTCGGTGGCCTGCTTGTCGGAGACCGTCATCGTGGTGTTGGTCATTTCGAACCGTCCGATTGGCTGAGACCCGAGGCGAAATCGCCGCGATTACCCGCGAAGCCGGTCGCCGGACCCGTGGCGGGACGCAACGAGTCGCGCATCTCGGGTGGGACAGATGCGGTGGGGTCGGGGCGGAACGCGTCGATCGCGCGATCGCCCGCTCCTGGGGCCGCATCGCCCATCAGGTCGGTCGGGACATGCTCGGGGCTGAGCACGCTGCGGTCGGCATCGCCGTCGACGGTATCGGCGGATGCGCCGCCGACCGGGGTGATCGTGACGATGTCGATCTCCGTCACATCGACGAGCAGGCCCGCGGTGTCATCGGCTCCGGAAGCGGCGACGAAGGGCGTATCAGATCGCGCGCGCGCCGGCTCGCCGATGAACTCGGCACCAGTGTCGGCCGGGATGAAGGTGGGAGCGGGTCGGGTGGCGGCGGGCGCGGTCCTAGTGCCGTCATCGCGCTGGAACGGCTCGGCCGCGCTCTTGGCGATCCCGCCGTCCTTCGATCGGCGACCGAGGATGGCAGTCACGCCCTTGTAGGCGAGCACACCCAAGCCGAGCACCCCGGCGGCGATCGCGGGACCACGATAATCGACCTCCACATGACGGTCGCGGCCGAGCCGGATGCGTGTCGGTGCCTGTGTCTCCGTCGCCTGTGTCTCCGTCCGCGTGGCGGGGACCACCCTGGTGTCGTCGACGGCGGCACCACCCGTCGGGGGCGTCGAGTCGAGCGCCACGCTGTCGCTGTCGGTAGGTCGGCTGGTCATGACGCTGGTTCCTCGCCGCATGGACGCGGCCGCTGCTGGGGTGGGTGGAGCGCGGACCGTGCCGGCCCGCGCTCCTGATCGGTCACATCGCGTTCGTGGCACCCGCGGTGCTGAAGCCCCTTACCGAGTCCGCGCCTTGACGGACCGACTGCGCGGCCTGGTTCACGACCTCGCGCGTGGACGCGCCGAGGTTGGTCTCGGCGAGCGCCGTATCGAACTTGTCGCGCAAATACTCCTCGCCGCGCTTGACCTCGGCGAGGATGGCGTCGTCATCCTTGCCGGTGATGGCCGACTTCATATCGAGGAAGATCTGGTGCGCCGAGCCCAGGATCGAACCGCCGTCCGACGGATCGCCGCCGAGCCGGCCGACCTCCGCCTGCAGCTGGGTCGCGACCTTCTGGCGCTCCATCGCGCGGTCCTGGAACATGGAGGCGAGGCGCTGGTTGCCGATGTCCTTGGCGCTCTCCTGATAACCCTGGATCGAGTCGTTGATCGTCTTGATCAGTGAGTTGAGGACCGTGACGTCATTGCCGGTGTCGGCCATGTGATGCTCCCTATCGTCAGATTGGAACCCCCGGAACGCGCGAGTCGGTGGAAGGGTGCATGGGTCAGTACGGTCGCGCGGCGACGGAGCGCCGACCCGGCCGAGGGGCGCGACGACGCCGGTCGACTCTTCCCGTTCGGCATCACGGCCGAAGCTTGTTTTGGCCGTCTTCAGGCCGTCATCGCCGTCCAGCTCGGCCCGCAACTCCGCGAACCACCGGTCACGCGCCATCATGTCCAACGCCACCTGCGCGACGAGGTCGCGCCGTTCCGGCTCGCCGACGAGCTCCTGCTCCTCATCGGAAAGCAAGCGGAAGTAATCGTCCTCGCCGGGTTCGCCCTCCATCAGACCGAGGAAGCCGTAAGCCGGCGGCGTCGGCGCAGGTCCATTGCTCGACGGTCCAGCGTTCGCGGTGGGCAGGATCGAGATCGCCCCTGGGCTACGTCGCCCGCCAGCGCAACGCCATGCCGCATCACTTCTCGCTGGTCCAGCCGTCGGACCGGATCGGCAGAGCCACGCGCGGGCCGCGCGGCATGGGGGCTCCATCGGCCGCCAGGTCGGCGAGCGGGTCGAGATCTTGATCAATAGGTGAGAAAATCCTCGATTCGCTCCCGAAGGAATTAGGGGGGAACCGATGATGTATGCCGGGCCGCGGACTGTAGGACAGCGGTCTTTTTCGACGCGGCCGCAGCGACGATCATGCTGCCGGATGGTGGTCGCCCGATCGGGGAGGCGGCGCGGGGCGGACGATCCGCGCGGACCCGCTACGATCATGGGAAACGGGACCCGGACGCCGGTCCGAGCCCCTGGCCGCTATGACGCAGGCGCCCGCCCGCCCGCTTCGCTACATCACGATCTCGCCCGCGAAGATGAGGTATTCCGGCCTGATCTCCGCGCCGTTGGCGAAGGTGATGATCTCCAGCCCGTCGCCGGCGTCGATCGACCAGCGACTCCCGTCGATCCGCGTGAGGACGGCGAACGGTCCGTAGTTGCTCAGGTCGAGGAGATCGCCCTCCGCGCCGTTGAAGTCGCGCACGACATCGCCGTCGGCCTCCCTGGGCGCGAACCTGAAGACGTCCGCGCCGCGGCCACCGACCAGCAGGTCGGCACCGAGGCCGCCGTCCAATTCGTCGTCGAAGGATCCGTCGGACGGATCCTGGAAATTCGACGGGAACAGGTTGTCTTCATCGGCGGGCAGCGGCGGCCCTTCGTCGCCATAGAGCCGGTCGGCGAAATCGCCACCGCGGAGCCTGTCGCGCCCGCCGTTGCCCACAAGAACGAATGCGTGATCGGAGTCGCCGAACGCGGTGCCCCGCATGGGCCCGTCGCCGTCGTCGCCGATCAGCCAGTCGACCTGGCGCTCCTCGAAGATCAGGTCGGCGGCGGTGAGGTCGGTCGCGCCCGCGACGATGATCGTCTGGGCGACCTTTCCGTCGGCGGTCGCGATCCGCCACTTGTCGCCCTCGACATTGGTGAGGATCGCGCCCGGTCCCCATTCGAAGAAGACCAGCTTGTCGCCGTCCGCGCGACCGAAGTCCGCCACCACGTCGCCGTCCGCCTCGCCGACGGCGAAGACGAAGCGGTCCGCGCCCGCGCCGCCCGTCAAGCGGTCCGCACCGGCGCCGCCGTTCAACTCGTCATCGAAACCGGCGACCGGCTCGCTCCAGATATTCTCCTCGAACAGGTTGTTGTCCTCATCCGCCGGTAGAGCCGGTCCCTCGTCGCCGAATAGCCGGTCGCGGCCGTCGCCGCCGACAAGGCGGTCCGAACCCGAGCCGCCCACGATGACGTCACGGCCCGACGCCCCGCTGAAACCGAACACGACGTTGCCCGCGGCACCGGACACGTGCCAAGCGTCGCTGAACAAGGTGAATTCCTCCTCGATCCCGATCAACGAGCCGGCGGCGTCGGAGACGGTGACGCGGAACGCCTGCCGCACGTCGCCCGACTCGATCGCGTCGATGACCTCGAGCGGAACGCGGTAGGCGACCTCGGCGAAGCGGCGACCCTCGTCGTCGCGGCCCACCTCGGTCACGGCGATGTCGCCCAGCGGCCGATCGCTGATCCATTCGACGGTCGCCGCGTGCGTATCGTTCGCGTCCTGATCGTTGAAATACAGCCGGAACGTGCCCGTCCGGAATCCGTCGACGTCGAACGGGCCCTCGCCCTGGTAATATCCGTCGTCCGTGACCGGATCCTCGCCGTCGCCGACGATCGTGACGTCGAAGCGTTCGGTCGTGACCGCGCCCGCGCCGTCGTCGATCACGACCTCGTAGGTCTGGACGATCGTCTCGCCCTCGCCCAACGCGCGGACGGCGGCGGCGTCGACTTCGAAGCGAAAGCCGTACCCCTCGCGCTCGGGGTTCCAGCCGGTCAGCGTCAACGTGCCGAGGTGGCCGGCGGGCGGCGCCTTGAGCGTGACCACCGCGTCGCCGGGCGCGCCGTCCGGATCCGACAGCCCGATCACACCGTCCTGGGACAGGATGGCGGCGGAAGATCCTTCGAACTCATCCTCATACAGGGTGTCGCCGGAAAGCGCGGCGATCGTCGCGGCGTCGTTGACGCCCGTGACGGTGATGGTGAGCGTCGACCGCGAGACGGCGAACCGATCGTCGTAATAGGCGTAGGCGATCTCGATCGTCCGCGTCTCGCCCGCGGCAAGTACGTCCAGGCCAGCGGCGGCCGGGTCGAGCGTCCAGGTTCCGTCGTCGTTCATCTGGAACCCGGCGGCAGCGTCGAAGGAGTTGGTCGCGAAGAACCGGAAGTCGCCGCCGTCGATGTCGGAGTCGTTGCGGGCGACGTCGCCGGAGATCAGGCCGTCCTCCGAACCCGCGGCGATGTCGGCCACCGCGACCGGCGCGTCGTTCGTGCCGGTGATCGTCACCTGAACGGTCGCCGTGTTCCTGTCGCCGTCCTTGTCGGTGACGGTGTAGGTGAAGACCTGCGTCGCGGTGTCGCCTTCGCCCAGGGCGTCGAAGGCCGTGCCGGGAAGGAAGCGGAAGACCGCCGAGGGCGGAACGGCGGCGAAGTCGGTGGAGACGAGCTCGACCGAACCCCGGGCGGGTTGGGTGACGCTGACCGAGCGCACGCCGTCGGCGATGCGGTCGCCCGCGAGCACGTCCACGGTGACGCCCTCGTTCTCGGTTGTCCCCACCGCGTCGCCGGCGAGGATGACGGGCCGGTCGGCGGGGTCGACGAGCTTGCCGTCGACCACGACCTCGAGCTTGTTGATCCCGACCACCGCGAGGCCGAGCGCCTGGAAGGCGAAGACCGGGTTCGTGATCCAGCCCAGCGGCTCGTTATAATCGGGCAGGTAGGCGAGGAAGCGGTGCACGTCCTGGCGGACGGCGCCCTGCTCCCACTCGGCGGCGGTGAGGACAAGGCGGAGCGTGTCGGCGCCGACCCCGCCGTTATAGACGTCGTAGACGCCGCGGTTCTCAAACGCGCGGTAGACCAGCAGGTCGTCGCCGATGCCGCCATCCAAATAGTCGCCGCCCGAACCGCCATCGAGCGTATCACGGCCCGCACCGCCGAACAGCGCGTCGTTGCCGCCCATGCCGTGAAGCGTATCGTCGCCCGCGCCGCCGTTCATCCAGTCCGCGCCGCCGCCGCCGCGCAGGACATCGTTGCCCGCGCCGCCATTGTAGTTCGCCATCGTGCCTTACCCCCCAAGAAACCAGTAACCCCGGGGCGGGACATCCATTGAAAACTGACCCTACGCAATCAGTTCTTCAGACCCGAAACGATACAGTTTCCGCGATTCGTCACTTACCGTGGGCGGTCTGATGTAATCGTTAAGGATCAATCTTGCTGGCGTTACGATGGGATCGGAGATCAGGTATCCAGCACCTATGGATCCAATCCTTTGCCGTCAGGTCGGCCAAGTTCCCGAGGGCGAACGGATCGACCGCCGAAGGATCGACGGCATGGTCCCAATAAGGGGACGACGATCAGGCGGCGGGGTCGCCGACGCCGAGCATGAAGTCGGGGCGGGAGGAGTCGGCGGCGGCGGCCTGCGCGGAGGCGGAAGCGGCTTCGCGGGCGTCGCGCGCGCCTTCGGAACGAAGCGAGCGTTGAGCCATGGTGTTCCAGGCCTGCTGCGCGCGTAGGCTACGCTCGCGGACATTGTCGAGGACTGCGGTATCGGCCTCCGCCTGTGCGGCATCGGCACGGGCAGCGAAGAATTCGGATTCGCGCATGAAATGGTTCCCTTTAACCATCGCAACGTATCGGGAAGCCGAAAGGTTCCAGGCGCGAAACGAAACGGGGCGGCCCCGGTCGGAGCCGCCCCACGGTCGGACCGTTAGTCCTGCGGCTGAAGATTGATCGCCGACATCTTGCCGCGGCGATCCTCCTCGAGCTCGTAACCGACGCGCTGGTTCTCGCGCAGCGTCACCATGCCGGCGCGCTCGACGGCGGTGATGTGAACGAACGCGTCCTTGCCGCCGTCATCGGGGGCGATGAAGCCATAGCCCTTGTCGGCGTTGAAGAATTTGACGGTGCCGATGGTCATGATGATGTTCCTTCTGATCAGGGGCTGCCCGCGTGTCGGATAGCCTGGTGCCGTGGCAGCAGAGACCGGAGGAAGAAGGTGCCGCAAAGCGCCGTAGACCGTCGATATGCGACTTAGCCCGTCATATGTGGGGCGGAGCGCGCAAGCGCGCAACCCCACATATGACGGGCCGGCCGGCGTCGCCGGGGGCGACGACCGACGACGTGGGCTTTGCCCGCGGCGCTCCCGCCTCTCCTACTCCCCATCCACCGGCTCAGCCTGCGCGAAGCCGAACCACCGATCGCGCTCGGCTTCCGCGTCCTCCACCGTTTGCAGCCCGAAGACCTCGCCCAGCCGCTCAATCGCGATATTCGCTTCCTTGGACGTGAGGGCGCGCTCATAGCCGCAGCGATCGGAGTCGTGGCTTTCGTAACCGCCGAAGTCGTTGGGCGGTGGGAAGTGGGTTCGCCATTCGTATGCATCCTCGTCCCACCAGACGGGCGGATTCACGAGCGGATCGGGCTCCGAAGATGAACAAGTTGAGGGAAGTATAGGCGTGGACGCGGGTTCGGCCTCGTCCGCTTCGGGCTTGACGGGCGTGGGTGCCGGGGCGAGCGCGACCAGCCCCGCGGCCTCGGCCCTGGCCCATTGCTCGCCGGTCCATTCGTGCCGCTTCTCCAGATCGAGGTCGGCCGTCGGCACGTCGCCGCCCAACGCGGTGCCGCAGCGGATCAGGCGATCGGCGCGGGCGAGCGCGATGACGGGCGCGAGTTCGGCGGCGGCATCCTCCCCCGCCTCGCGCGCGAGCATGAACAGGCCCGCGCGGGCGGGCCCGCCCTCCGCGCCGACCAAGTCGAGGAAGGCATCGAACTCGGCGGCGACGAGGCGCGCGGACTGGCCGGGGGCGGTGCGATCTGACGCGTCGGCATAGCGGTCGAGCCGGTTCAGCATCTGCACCGCGAGGCGATTATCGAGCCCGTGCCTGACCAGCTCCGACCCGTCGGGACGGGTGATCCGCGTCTCCTGCCCTTGCAGCGCGCGCGACAGGAGCACGCCCGCGATCCGCTCGCGCGCGAGGAGGTCGGCGGCGCGCCAGCCGAGCGAGAAGGCCTGACCCCGCGCCCGCCGACGGAAGGCGTAGGCGGACGGGACGGACATGCCGACGAGGGCGCAAGCGTCCGTCACGGTGGAGCCGTCGGCGATCGCCTCTAGGAAGCGTTTCTGCCTGGCGCCGGTCCAGCCGTCGATGCGGGTGGAGGGGACGACCAAGTCGGCGAAGTGGTCGAGGATCGACTGCTCGTCGGCGGCGGGGGCGAGGGCGTGCGAGTCGGACATGGGCGTCTCCCGATGCGAGAACAAAAGGTGACTGGGGGTTTATGCAGGGAGGAGGCTTGTAGGACAGCCCCGCCGGCGAAAAAATCTGCGGAGCAGATTTCGAGCGAACTAGGCGGGGCCGCCCGGCGGGGCTCAAGCCCCGTCCGACGACGCGGCTTTGCCGCGGCGCTGCCTGATTGACCGTTCCGGGAATTTCCGAGACCCTACGGATGTGACCCTACGGATGTGACCCTACTCGGCCACTCCCGTATCGCGATCGACCCAGCGGTGTGCGGCGGTCGTCCAGTGGTGGCGGGCACGCGGCTACGCGTGGCCGACGTGCTGGAGATGCTCGCCGGCGGCGCGAGCGCGGCGGAGATCGTGGAGGATTTTCCGTATGTCGGTGAACCAGACGTGCGCGCTATGTTGGCCTACGCGGTGGCGTTGGCTGATTAGCCAGTGGCGCTCGCCGCCGGGTGAGTTACTTCCCTATGCAAGCGAGCGGGTGGCGGAGGCACGGTAATGGCGGAAATCGAGCGCGACGCGGATGGCAACTGGATCGATCCGGACGACGCGCCGGAGTGGACGGACGAGATGTTCGACGCCGCCGAGATCGCGATCGGCGGCAAGGTGATCCGTCCGGCGACGGGCTATCTCGGCCCGGACGGCGTGGTGCACGGGACGCCGCCGTCGCGATCGCAGACGGGCGAGAAAGTGACGCTGGCGCTCGACGTGGAGGTGATCGACCGTTTCCGCGCGGACGGGCCGGGGTGGCAGGGGCGGATCAACGAGGCGCTGCGCAAGGCGGTGGGGTTGGGATGAGCACCCGCCGCTAGCGGTACACCTCACGGCGGTGCGCGACCTCGATCACGACGACGGTGATGCGCGCGTCCTCGATGCGGCGGATCGCGCGGTAGTCGCCGACGCGGTAGCGCCAGAAGGCGGTCCAGTCGCCGACCATCGCCTCGCCGAAGGCGCGCGGGGCGCCGTGGCGCCGTGGCGCTCCAGATTGCTTCGCAGCGTACGGACGATCCGCTCGGCGGCGGTTCGGTCGATCTTTTGAGCTGCTTTTGCGCGCCGGGCTGGTACTCAACCGTCCAGGCCGAGCTCACGCAGCATCTCCTCGCTGGATATGTTCCGCGCCGGATTGTTCGCGCGCCAGCCTTCAGCGGCGACAGCGTAATCCTCCAAATCCTCAAGACATTTCAGGAGCGCCGCACGGGCGAGGTCGCCCGGCGCGTCGCCAATGCGCGCGGCGATAGCCGCGAGGGTGAGTTCGAGTTCGGTGGTGAGAAGAAGGTCAGGCACAGACTAGTAACTTATCGTACAAAGACAATCATCGCTAGACCCGCATTGTATAATGCGCGTAGTGGACAATTCCTTTGCATCTTAGTGTCATTCTCGCCAAACAACCGTTTTCTTGCACTACTCTAGGGCGCTGGTGAGTGGTTGCAATCGGTTCTTCATAGCCATTGCGAAACTCTGATCCGTTCCAACACGGGCTAAGACCGCGCGCTCATAATCACCGCGATCTCTAAACCGCAAAGCTGCTGCGATAGCGGAAAGTACTGGACTTTCTCGCACTGGATACTTAGCGATTATTGCCGTTAAATCACTACTCGTAATTAAACCTTGTAAGCGTACAAGCTCATCTTGAAAAGGCGACGTTACCTGTAAGTTAATCTGGCCGTTTCCAGCTTGGATCATATCGTCTCGGCTTGGTATGGCGGATGCAATCTCGTTTCGCATTTTAAGCTCAGCGACATAAGCAGCCAAGTGCTGCTGCCGCCCGGGGTCGGCCAAGCTTTGTAGGCTCCAGACTCGTTCACAGCCAGAACGCGAGCGCGGTGGCGAGCGCCACGCC
>NZ_CAXSHH010000020.1:0-43673 GCF_964237155.1 uncultured Sphingomonas sp.
TCAGCTCTCATCCTGATCGCCGCTCGCTTCTCATCCAGATCGTCGCGCTACACCTTGGCGGCCGGTGCCTTGGACTGGGAACACAAAGATCCGTTCGACCGTCTGCTCGTCGCTCAAGCGCTCGTCGATGATCTGACGCTCGTGTCGAACGAGAGGCCGTTCGATCAAGCCGGCGTCCGCCGCCTCTGGTGAGCCCGCGCTAAACCCGCTCCGCCGCGTGCACCGCCTCCGCCGCGCGAAGCGCGGCGAGGAGGCGCATCAGCTGGTGGAGGTCGTGGACCTCCACGTCGATCGTGTTGGTGTGGTACAGCGCGTCGCGCGCGTCGAGGCGCAGGTTGATGATGTTCGCCCCGTGCCGCCCCATGATGGTGGCGAGCATGCCGAGCGCGCCCGGCTCGTTCTTGACCTCCACCTGGATGCGCGCGACGCCCCCGTCGGCCTTGTCGCCCCAGGACACGTCGACCCAGTCGGTCTCGCCCTCGGCGCGCTCGGCCAGTTCGCCCAGCACCGCGCAGTCGATGCGGTGGACCTCGATCCCCGCATCCGGCCGCCGGAGGCCGACGATGCGATCGCCCGGCACCGCGCGGCAGCATTCGCCCAGATCGAACGCGACCCCCGGCGTCAGCCCCTTGATCGAGATCGCTCCCGCCTGGCGACCCGCCACCCCGGCGTCTGCGCCCGCCGATCCCGGCATCAGCGCCTCCATCACCGTCGCGTCGGTCAGCAGTCGACGCGCGACCGCGTGCATCAACGCCGCCTCGTCGGGGAGCTTCAGGCGCTTGAGCGCCTGAGGCAGCGCGTCCGCCCCGATCGGCAAAGGCAGGCGGCGGACGATGTCGTCGTAGATCTTGCGCCCGAGCTTCACGCCCTCGTCGCGCTCGGCATGGCGCAGGTGGCGGCGGATCGCGGCCAGCGCCTTGCCCGTGGTCGCGATGTTCAGCCACGCCGCCTGTGGCACCTGCGCCTTCGACCGCAGTATCTGCACCTGGTCGCCATTCTCGATCACCGTCTTTAGCGACATCACGCGTCCGTTGACCTTCGCGCCGACCGCCTGGTCGCCCAGGTCGGTGTGGACCGCGTAGGCGAAGTCGATCGGCGTCGCGCCCTTGGGCAACTGGATCAACTCGCCGCGTGGGGTGAAGGCGAAGATGCGGTCGGCGTACATCGCCATGCGCGTGTGTTCCAGCAGCTCCTCAGGAGACCCCGCCGTATCGAGGATCTCGACGAGATCGCGGATCCAGCTGTGGTTCGCGTCGGCCCGGACCTTGCCGTCGTTCCCGCCATCGGTCTTGTAGGCCCAATGCGCCGCCAAGCCATATTCGGCCTCGGCGTGCATCTCCGGCGTCCTGATCTGCACCTCGATCCGCGCGTTCTCGGCGTGGATCACCGTCGTGTGAAGCGATCGGTAGCCGTTGCGCTTCGGCGTCGAGACGTAATCCTTGAACCGCCCCGGCACCATCGGCCAGCGCCGGTGAATAAGACCCAGCGCGCGGTAGCAGTCCTCGACGGTTGGCACGATCGCGCGGAACGCCATCACGTCGGACAGTTGCTCGAAGCTGATGTGCCGTTCGGCCATCTTGCGCCAGATGGAGAAAGGATGCTTTTCCCGCCCGGACACCTCCGCCTCGATCCCGGCGCGCCCGAGCACCAGCTTCAGCCCCGACGCGATCTTCGCGATGCGGTCGCCGCCGCCCTCCTTCAGCTGCTCCAGCCGTCGCCCGACGGACTGCGATGCCTCCGGTTCCAGCTGCTCGAAGGCGAGGGTCTGCATCTCCTTCATGAACTCGTACATGCCGATCCGCTCGGCGAGCGGCGCATAGATGTCCATCGTCTCGCGCGCGATCCGCCGCCGCTTCTCCGGTTTGGCGATATGGTGGAGCGTGCGCATGTTGTGCAGCCGGTCGGCCAGCTTCACCAGCAGCACGCGGATGTCGTCCGACATGGCGAGCAGGAACTTGCGCAGGTTCTCCGCCGCGCGCTCGTTCTCGGTCTGCGCCTCGATCTTGGACAGCTTGGTCACGCCGTCGACCAGGCGGGCGACCGACGGGCCGAACAGCCGCGCGATCTCCTCGGGGGTGGCGAGCGTGTCCTCGATCGTGTCGTGGAGGATCGCGGTGGCGATCGTCTCGTCGTCGAGATGCAGGTCGGTCAGGATGCCCGCCACCTCGATCGGATGGCTGAAATACGGATCGCCCGATGCGCGCTTCTGCGACCCATGCGCCTTCATCGAGAAAACGTAGGCGCGGTTCAACAGCGCCTCGTCGGCTTGCGGGTCATAGTCCAGGACCCGGTCCACGAGTTCATATTGTCTCAACACGCGGACCACTTGGGGCCGCGTGTCGATGCATTGCAACGGTTTGTTACGATCAGCGAGCCGCCACCGCCGCGCCCGGCACCGCCTTGGCGCGGGCGTTGCACTTCTCCAGCGCCGCGTCGCCCAGCGACATGCCGCCGGCCGAGAAGCTCCGCAGTTTGCCGATGTTGCGCGCGAGCAGTTGGCATAGCACGATCTCGCGCTCGGGCGCGCGGTTGGCGACATAGGCATCGCCGCGCAGCGTCCACGGCGTCGAGCGGGTGATCAAGCTCGCCTTGCCGGTCCGCCCCTCGGGCACGGCGATGTAGTACGCACCCTGGGCACGGGCATCGGTGGCACCGACGACCAACGTCAACGTGGCGGCGATGGAGGCGGCGAGGATGGACAAGCGGTTCATGATGCGGCTCCTTTGCAATCGAGTTGCGAATCAATACCTACCTGTTCACATTTCGAGTTGCAACCGAAAACCTATATCTTGATGGCGTGACAAGGCAGGCTGGGGTACAACCCGCTGACAAAGAGAGGATGTTCGATGGCCAAGCTGCGCGAGAAGCTGTCGGAATGCAGCCTCCCCGCCGCTCTGGAAGCGGTGGGCGAGCGCTGGTCGTTCTTGATCCTGCGCGCCTCGTTCAACGGTTTCCATCATTTCGAGGAGTTCCTCACCGAACTCGGCATAGCCCGCAACATCCTCGCCGACCGGCTCGGCCGCCTGGTCCGGCACGGCATCCTCGGCCGCGAGCCATGCCCGGACGACCGCCGCAAGGTTGAGTACCGCCTGACGGAGAAGGGGTTCGCGCTCCTTCCCACCATGATCGCGCTCCGGCAGTGGGGCGAGCGGTGGGAGACGAACGAGCCCGCGTTCCCCGTGCTGGTCGACGAACGCGACCGGCTGCCGATCCAGGAGGTCGCGGTGCTGTCCCATGACGGCCGCGCGCTCGGCAAGCACGATCTCATCTGGGCGTTGCCGGACGAGGTCGGTCGGGCGGAACAGCGCGCGGCCGCCTAGCGTACGTCAACTCGACCCGAACGAATGCGACACCGTTGATACGTCGTGCCGTTCGTCATCCATGCCGAAAACACAGATTTTCTTCCTGGTTCAACGAGCTCCGCCTTGGTGAAAGTGTTAACCTATGTAAGATTTTTTGATATACATCCAATTTACGCATCACGACGAGATTGCCCGTCCAGGATGCGATCGCCGGGGTTGCGCCATGCAGTTACACGAACGTCTCGCGATCGCCGCTATCGTCAACGGCCTGCGAAAGTCCGGCGCGATCGACGATCACGCCGTGCACGCGGTGGCCGACGAGCTGCAATGGGCCGCGAAGCTGACTGATGAGCGAGGTCAGCGAAACGCGTCGTTCGAACTTCGTAAACTCGCGGGCGACGTCGCGGCGGGAAGGAACGGCGAGTAGCTCACCGCCCGCTACGCCCCGCATCGACCCGCTCGGGATGCGGCTCGCCCTAGGGGGCCGGGCTTAGCAGAGGACGGGAAAATCCTCTCGTCCGCCCAAGGCGCGCACCGCGTCCGTTCCGAGCGGATCGCCGATGGCATCGCCAATCAGCGCGGCGTCCTCGCGTTCGCGGGCGGGAAGGGCTAGAAATAACGCCACCGTCTCGTCAAGCCTGCCGATGGCAAGCATCGCGCCGTCGCGCAGGCGCATCACCGCAGCGCCGCTGTTCCAGAAGTCCCTATTCATTTTCGCCCTGAAAATCGTATTCAATGATTGGAGCCACTAACACAGCGGTCATGTCCGCGTCTCCTCGACCCGTCTCGCCGCCACCTCGCCTCGCCCCGTCTCCAACCCGTAATACCGGCGTCACCGGATCGTCACGGACGAGTGGTTAAGATGCGTTCATCATCGAAGGGGAAACCACATGCGCCGTCACGTCCTCACGTCGTTGCTGATCGCGGGAGCGGCCGTCCCCGCGGGCGCGGCGCAGGTGGTCTCCACGATCACGGTGCCCAACGGGACCGACCTGTCCGGGTTGTTCGGGGCCGGACAGAACCGGCTGGGCGGCTTCGGGTCGGACCTCGTCTACGACGCGGCGCGGAACCAGTTCTACGGGCTCAGCGATCGTGGCCCGGGCGGCGGCGTCCTTCCCTATGCGCCGCGCATCCAGACCTTCGGCGTCGATTTCGACCTCGTCACCGGGGCCGCCTCCAACTTCTCGCTTCGCGGGACCACGCTGTTCACGCAAGCCGACGGGTCGACCTATAACGGGCTGAACCCGCGCCTGCTCAGCGGGAGCGCCGCCACGCTGGGCGGCTCGCTCGATCCCGAGGGGTTGGCGCGGTTGCCCAATGGCAATTTCCTCGTGGCCGACGAGTATGGTCCGTCCGTGATCGAGTTCACGGCCGACGGCCGGTTCGTCCGCTCGTTCGCCACCCCCGCCAACCTCCAGCCGCGCGAGGCGACCGGGACGCTCAACTATACCGACGGGCGGCCGACGATCACTTCCGGCCGGCAGGACAATCGCGGCTTCGAGGGGCTGACCGTCACCCCCGACGGCAGGACCGCCTACGCCGTCCTCCAGGATCCGCTGGTGAACGAGGGCGTGAACCCCGCCAATGGGACCGCCGACGGCCGGTTCAGCCGCAACGTCCGCATCGTCGCCTACGACGTCGAGACCGGCCTATCGACCGGCCAGTTCATCTACCAGCTCGAGAACCTGTCCGACATCAACGACCGCACCACGCAGGATTTCGGGACCAACGCGCAAGGGCGCAATATCGGCGTGTCCGCGATCCAGGCGCTCGGCGACGGCCGCTTCCTTGTCCTCGAGCGCGACAATCGGGGACTCGGCGTCGACGACCCCGTCGCGGCGATCGAAGTCGCGTCCAAGCGCCTCTACCAGATCGACCTCTCGCGCGCGACCGACGTGTCGGGGATCAGCCTCGCGGGGACGAACGCCTTGCCCGCGGACGTCGTCGCGGCCGCCAAGAACGCGTCGCCCTTCCTCGACATCGCGGCGGCGCTCCGCGCGATGGGGATCACGGTGCCCGAAAAGATCGAGGGCTTCGCTTTCGGCCCACGCCTGGCCGACGGCGGCGTGGCGTTGCTGCTCGCGACCGACAACGATTATTCGGTGACGCAGAACGGCGCGGGCACCCAGTTCGACGTATGTACCTCGGGCGTGGGCGGGACGACGTCGCAGGTGGCGCTCGGCTCCGGTTGCCCGGTCGGCCAGTCGCTCATCCCCACCCAGATCTACAGCGTTCGCCTGAGCGCGGCCGAGTTCTCGTCGCTGTTCGGTGCCGCCGTGCCCGAACCTTCGACCTGGGCCATGATGATCCTCGGTGTCGGCCTGATCGGCTCGACGCTGCGCCGCCAGGTCCGCTTCTCGGTCGCCCGGGCGTGACCCGCCGGGCGGGGTATCCCTACCCCGCTCCCCGCGCGGGCGTGTTCACGCCCATGCTCGTGAGGTAGCGTTTCACGTTCCGCGCCGCCTGGCGTAGGCGCTGCTCGTTCTCGACCATGGCGATGCGCACGAACCCTTCGCCATTCTCGCCGTAACCGACACCCGGCGCGACCGCGACGTGGGCGTGGGTCAGGAGCTGCTTCGAGAATTCGAGCGACCCCAGATGCCGGAGCGCGGGCGGCAAAGGGGCCCAGGCGAACATGGAGGCGGCGGGGGAGGGGATGTCCCACCCCGCGCGCCCGAAACTCTCGACCAGCACGTCGCGCCGCGACCGGTACAGCTCGCGGTTGGTCGCGACGATGTCCTGCGGTCCGTTGATCGCCGCCACCGCCGCCGCCTGGATGGGCGTGAACGCGCCGTAATCGAGGTATGATTTCACCCGCGTCAGCGCCGCGATCAGCCGCCGGTTGCCCACCGCGAAGCCGATCCGCCACCCCGCCATCGAGTAGGTCTTGGACAATGACGTGAACTCGATCGCCACGTCCATCGCGCCCGGCACCTGCAGGATCGAGGGCGTCGGCCGCCCGTCATAATACAGCTCGGAATAGGCCAGGTCGCTCAGCACCCACAGCCCGTGCTCCTTCGCGAACGCCACCACGCGCTCGTAAAAGGCGAGGTCGACCGTCTCTGCCGTCGGATTCGATGGATATCCCATCACCAGCACCGACGGCTTGGGGACCGTGAATGCCATCGCGCGCTCCAGCGATGCGAAATACGCCTCGTCGGGGGTCGTCGGCACGCTGCGGATGGTGGCGCCCGCGATGATGAAGCCAAAGGTGTGAATCGGGTAGGACGGGTTGGGCGCCAGCACCACGTCGCCCGGCGTGATGATCGCCTGCGCCAGCGTGGCGAGCCCTTCCTTCGACCCGAGCGTGACGACCACCTCCTGGTCGGCGTCCAGCTCCACCCCGAACCGCCGGGCATAATATCCCGCCTGCGCCTTCCGCAGCCCCGGAATGCCCTTCGACGCCGAATAGCCGTGCGCGTCCGGCTTCCTCGCCACTTCCGCCAACTTGTCGATCACGTGCGGCGGCGGCGGCAGGTCGGGATTGCCCATGCCCAGGTCGATGATGTCCTCGCCCCCCGCACGCGCCCGCCCGCGCATCGCGTTCACCTCGGCGATGACATACGGCGGCAACCTGCGGATGCGGTAGAACTCGTCGGGAGCGTTGGACATGGGCTCGGGCCTTTCGGGCGTCAGCCTAACCCGCCCCGACGCGGACGTCACCCCGTCCGGGGAATCGGGACCCGGGTCGAATCCGGGCCGACGAAAAATGCTCGGGTGGACCCGATCCCTACAAGGCGGATGAGCGAACAGCCGATCTCGTGTAAAGGTCGTCGAAATCGCCGGTTCCGCGAGACCGGCAGGAGAGAGATCATGGCCTCCCACACTCCCGACGAACGCACCCCCGACCGTCCCGACACCGGATCGGCGGACCTCCATCGATGGACGGAGATGCTGGGCCAGGCGCAGCGCGCGATGCTGGATGCGGGCCTCGCCGCCGCCGCCGCGCCCGGCATACCCGTCGTCCCGGGCCTCAATGACGCCGCGACGCTGGAGCGCGCGGGCGCGTTCTGGCGCGACGGCCTGAAGCTTTGGCAGGGCCTGCTCGACCCTAAGACCGATCCCGCGCCCGAGCCGGTCACGGACAAGCGGTTCAAGGCGCCCGAATGGCGGCGGCCCGGCTTCGAGCAGCTTCGCCGCGGATATCAGCTGATGGCCGACCACCTGCTCGCGCAGGTCGACGCGGTCCAGGGCCTGGACCCCAAGCGCCGCGATCGGTTCCGCTTCGCCGTGCGCGGCTTCATCGACGCGGTGAGCCCGTCCAACTTCGCGCTGACCAACCCCCAGGTGATCGAGCGCACGATCGCGACCGGCGGCGACAATCTGATCAAGGGCATGGCCAACCTGCTGGCCGACCTGAAGGCCGGCCAGCTCACCCACACCGACCCCGCCGCCTTCGAGGTCGGCCGCAACCTCGCCGTCACGCCGGGCGAGGTCGTGCTGCGCACGCCGTTGTTCGAGCTGATCCAATATTCACCCACCACCGACCGGGTGCTTGCGACCCCGCTCGTCATCTTCCCGCCGTGGATCAACCGCTTCTACATCCTCGACCTGACGCCGGAGAAGAGCTTCATCCGCTGGGCGGTGGAACAGGGCCTGACCGTATTCATGGTGTCGTGGAAATCCGCCGACTCCTCGATGAAGGACATCGCCTGGGACGATTACGTCGCCGCGCAGATACAGGCGATCGACACGGTGCGTACGGCGCTCGACGCGCCGTCGGTGCATACGATCGGCTATTGCGTCGCGGGCACCACCCTGGCCGCGACGCTGGCGGTGCTCGCCGCCAAAGGCGAAGCCGACAAGGTGGCAAGCGCGACCTTCTTCACCGCGCAGGTCGACTTTTCGGATGCGGGCGAGCTGTCGCATTTCATCGACGACGACCAGTTGAAGTCGATCGCCTCCTTGTCGCCCGACGGTTACCTTGACGGCCGCTACATGGCGCTGACGTTCAACCTGCTGCGCGGGCGCGACCTGATCTGGAACTACGTGGCCGACAATTATCTGCTTGGGCGGGATTACACCGCCTTCGACCTTCTCCACTGGAACGGCGACACCACCAACCTGCCCGCCGTGTGGCACCTGAGCTACCTGACCGACCTTTACCGCGACAATCTGCTCGTCGAGCCGGGGCGGCTGTCGATCGCGGGTACGCCGCTGGACCTGACGCGCGTCGAAACGCCCGCCTACGTCCAGGCCGGCCGCGAGGATCACATCGCGCCCGCCGCCAGCGTCTGGCGATCGACCCGCCTGTTCCGAGGCCCGGTGCGCTTCGTGCTCGCCGGATCGGGCCACATAGCGGGCGTCGTCAACCCGCCCGCGGCGGGCAAGTACCAATATTGGCGGAACGACGCGGCCGTGGACACGCTCGACGATTTCGTGGCGGGCGCGACCGAGACCAAGGGCAGTTGGTGGCCAGACTGGATCGGCTGGCTGCGCGACCGTGACGCGACCGAGACCCTGGCGGACGGCGCGCGACTGCCGGGGCGGGGAGCGCTCCCGACGCTCGGCCCGGCTCCGGGGGAGTATGTGCGCCAGCGATGACGTCGCGGGAATGCTGCACTGCAACATTCATCCTTGACGTGTGGATCGATACGTCTATGTCGCATCGCAATATGGGAGCGCGACGTGGCTGATATCGACCCGACCGAAGCGAGGATCATCGATTCGATCCCGGCCGCGCTCGCCGCGCGTCCGGCCAAGCGCGGACGTCCGGCGCGCGTCGGGTCCGACCCGACCCCGGAGCCGATCGTCGTCCCGATCGAGGCCGACATCGCCGCCGTCGCCCTTGTCGCCCCCGCCGCTCCCGAACCGGTGCGCATCCCCCATCCGACCGCCGCGGCATCGGCGGAACCCATCCAGAAGGAAGCTACCATGGCCACCACCGCCGAGACGATCACCCGGACGACCGAGACCACGATGAACAAGGGCGCGCGGGTGTTCGCCGACATGAACGACCGAGCCAAGGGCATGATCGAACGCGCGCCCAAGCTGGTCGAGGACATGGCCGATCTGAACAAGGGCAACGTCGAGGCGCTGGTCGAATCCGGCCGCATCGCCGTTCGGGGCATGGAGGCGATGGGC
Organism: uncultured Sphingomonas sp.; assembly: GCF_964237155.1. GTDB lineage: Bacteria > Pseudomonadota > Alphaproteobacteria > Sphingomonadales > Sphingomonadaceae > Sphingomonas. Next base: position 9,387 of record NZ_CAXSHH010000020.1, read on the forward strand.
CAGCACACCGCCGAGCTCGCCCGCAGCCGGTTCGAGGGAGCGACCGCCGCCTTCCGCCAGCTGGCCGCCGCCAAGTCACCCACCGAGCTGCTCCGCATCCAGGGCGAGCTCGCCCGCACCGCGCTCGACCAGCTGGTCGCCGACATGTCGCGTTCGACCGAGACGATGATGAAGTTCGCGGGCGAGGTCGCCCAGCCGATCTCCAACCGCTACGCCGTCGTCGCCGACCGGGTGAAGTCGGCCGCCTGACCGACCCCATGCGCCCTTGCGCGCAGGTGGAAGGGCGGCCGTCCCAACGGATGGCCGCCCTTTTTACGTGTCGACCACCCCTTGCCGGATAAGGGGGCGCTGCCTTATCTTCACCCGATGCAGACGCTCCTGGTGAGAATGGCCGAACGCCGCGACGGCGGCGGCGATGAGGACGACGCCGGTGCCGGCACGGGCGTCGCCACCCGCACCCGCTCCAAGACCAAACAGCCCACGCCTTACCGGGTGCTGATGCTGAACGACGACTACACGCCCATGGAGTTCGTCGTGCTCTGCCTCCAGCGTTTCTTCCGCATGGACATGGAGGCCGCGACCCGCGTCATGCTTCATGTCCACCAGAAGGGCGTCGGCGTGTGCGGCGTCTTCTCTTACGAGGTCGCCGAGACCAAGGTGAGCCAGGTCATGGACTTCGCCCGCCAGAACCAGCATCCGTTGCAGTGTACGCTGGAGAAGGCGTAGAGCGCACGCGACCAGCGTAGCTGGCCGCGAGACGCGCAAGCCCGGCCGGCGTCGGGCGTCACAACGCCCGAACCGTCCGACGACGCGGCTTTGCCGCGGCGACATTACCTACCCGCCGGATCTGTCACGCGAGTAAATCGCGTGACTCGTCGGTCGGGCTCGCTCCGTGATCCGCCGGCCGATCTCGCGCGTCTTGTGCGCAAACGAGTTTGCGCACATGCGCGCTGCGATGGATCGCATCATCATCCGCGGCGGCCGCCGTCTCGAAGGCCGTCTGCCCATCTCCGGCGCGAAGAACGCCGCGCTCACGCTCATGCCCTGCGCGCTCCTGACCGACGAGCCGCTGGTGCTTCGCAACCTGCCGCGCCTGGCCGACATCGATGGCTTCGGCCATTTGCTCAACCAGCTCGGCGCGTCGACCAAGATCGAGGGGACCCGCCCCGAGGATTTCGGCCGCGTGATGACGATCCGCGCGGGGCGGCTCACCTCGACCGAGGCGCCCTATGACATCGTCCGCAAGATGCGCGCGTCGATCCTGGTGCTCGGGCCGACCCTCGCGCGCGAAGGCCGGGCGCGCGTCTCGCTGCCGGGCGGCTGCGCGATCGGCAATCGCCCGATCGACCTGCATCTGCGGGCGCTGGAAGCGATCGGCGCCGAGCTGGAAACCGAAGGCGGCTACGTCGCCGCGCGCGCGCCCGGCGGGCGGCTGGCGGGCGGACGTTATCGCTTCCCCATCGTGTCGGTCGGCGCGACGGAGAACGTCGTCATGGCCGCCGCGACCGCCAGGGGTACCAGCGTGATCGAGAACGCCGCGCGCGAGCCCGAGATCGTCGATTTATGCCGCTGCCTCATCGCGATGGGCGCGCGGATCGAAGGCGTCGGCACCGAACGGCTGGAGATCGAAGGCGTCGACCGGCTCCACGGCGCGACCTACGCCGTCATGCCCGACCGGATCGAGGCGGGCTCATACGCCTGCGCCGTCGCCATGACGGGCGGCGACCTGACGCTGGTGGGAGCCGATGCCGACGCTATGCGCGCCACCTTGGGGGCGCTCGCGCAGGCGGGCGTGAGCGTCGACGAGGAGCGCGACGGCGTTCGCATCCGGAGCGACGGACGGCTCCGCCCGCTCGAGCTGTCGACCGCGCCGTATCCCGGCTTCGCCACCGACATGCAGGCGCAGTTCATGGCGATGCTCTGCATGGCGGCCGGCGCGAGCGTGCTCGAGGAGACGATCTTCGAGAACCGTTACATGCACGTCCCCGAACTCGCGCGCATGGGCGCCGACATCCAGGTGCGCGGGCGCACGGCGGTGGTGCGCGGCGTCGACCGGCTCCTCGGCGCGCCGGTGATGGCCACCGACCTGCGCGCGTCGATGAGCCTCATCCTCGCCGGACTGGTAGCCGAGGGCGAGACGCAGGTGTCGCGCGTCTACCATCTCGACCGCGGGTACGAGCGTTTGGAGGAAAAGTTGCAGGCGGTCGGCGCGGATATAGAACGAGTCGGCGATGGCTGAGCGGCCGCGAACGCTGCTCCAACATACTGTTTACCTCTTGTTAATCGCCGATCTTTGATGATTGTTAACGCGGCGGGTCGCTCATCGCCGCACCATCAAAGCCCGGGAGTCCTCCACCATGCGCCGCGCCGCGTTCGCGCTCGTCCTGTCGTCGCCCGTCATCGGCGCGTGCGCGACCCGGCCGCTGGCCGTGGTGGAGGTCGAGCCGATCGTCGAAGCGGTCGAGCTCAAGGAGTGGGAGAAGACCGTCACGCCCACTGACCGCGCCGGGCTGGCGGCGCTGCCGGACAGATGGCGGCGCGCCCGGGCCGCCGTCCCCAGGCGCGGGGCTCGGACGCTCGCGGCCGAAGGTCCACTGGTTGATCCCGCGGTAGCGCTCGACCTGCCGACGCCCCCGCCCGGTCCCTATCACTGCCGCCTCGTCCGGTTCGGCGGTCGCGCCGGGATCGCGACCTTCCCGCCCGACTTCTGCTATGTCGAGACGAGCGGTGGCGGGCTGTCCTTCACCAAGCAGACCGGCGGCAACCTGCCCCAGGGCTGGCTGCACCAGGACGGTCCCACGCGCGAGGTGTTCCTGGGGACGACGGGGCCGGGCCGTTATTCCGACGATCCGGCGCGCGACGTGGCGGGCGTGGTCGAGCGGGTCTCGCCCTTCCGTTGGCGGCTCGCGCTGACGCGGGCGGGACGCGGGGCACTGCTGGACGTGTACGAGCTGGTGCCCGTCACGCCGGAAGTGCCCGGGGCCAAGTCGGCGGTGCCCGCGACCGAGTAGCGGCCCTTTCGATCGATGACGAACCCTAAAGCGCCTGCGCCGCGGCCCAGCCGCTCGCCCATGCCCATTGGAAGTTGTAGCCGCCGAGCCAGCCAGTAACGTCCACCGCCTCGCCGATCGCGTGGAGGCCGGGGACGGTGCGCGCCTCCATCGTCTTGGACGAAAGCGCGTCGGTGGCGATGCCGCCCACGGTCACCTCGGCCTTCGCCAACCCTTCGGAACCGTTCGGCCGCAGCCGCCAATCGGCTAGACGGCGCTCCACGTCGGCGAGGGCGTGGTCCGTGCGCCGGCTGAGTTCGCCGTCCAGTCCGATACGCTCGGCAAGGGCGGCCGCGAGGCGGTCGGGAAGGGGCAGGACCGATTTGAGCGTCGCGCGAGGGCGCGCGCGCTTGGCGGCGAGCAGCCACCCGCTTGTCCGGTCGGGTAGGAAGTCGACCGCGATCTCCTCGCCGTGCCGCCAATAGGAGGAGACCTGAAGGATGGCGGGCCCCGAGAGCCCCTTATGCGTGAACAGCGCGGCTTCGGCGAAGGTGGCGGTGCCGCAGCGGGCGACCACGGGAGCGGCGACCCCCGCCAGATCCCGGAACAGCGCCTCGGCGCCGGAAAGGGTGAGCGGGACGAGCGCGGGGCGGGGCTCCACGACTTTCAGGCCGAAGCGGCGGGCGAGATCGTAGGCGAAGCCGGTCGCGCCGAGCTTGGGGATCGAGGGGCCGCCGGTGGCGATCACCAACCTAGGCGCGGTCGCGACGCGGTCGCCGTGCGCGACAGTGAAGAGGCCGTCGGCGTGGGTCACGTCGCGGATGGGCGAGTGCAAGCGGATCGTGACGTCGCCCGCGTCGCACTCGTCCAGCAGCATCGCCACGATCTGGCGGGCGGAGCCGTCGCAAAAGAGCTGGCCGAGCGTCTTTTCGTGCCAGGCGATGCGGTGACGCTCGACAAGCTCCAGGAAGTCGGCGGCGGTGTAGCGGCCGAGCGCGGACTTGGCGAAATGCGGGTTGTTCGACAGGTAGCGGTCGGGGGCGGTGCCGAGGTTGGTGAAGTTGCAGCGGCCGCCGCCGGAGATCAGGATCTTCTTGCCGGCCGCGTCGGCGTGATCGACGACGAGCACGCGCCGCCCCCGCTGCCCCGCGACGGCGGCGCACATCAGCCCCGCTCCGCCCGCGCCGAGGACGATCGCGTCGTATTTCTCCCCGCCCGATTGCGGGGAGGGTCGGGGAGGGGCTTGATCAGAGCGCATCGTTATCCTGTCAGGCCCTCCCCCAGCCCCTCCCGCAAGCGGGAGGGGAGCAGGTCAGACCGCCGCCAGCGCCTGCTCGCAATCGGCGATCAGGTCGTCGGCGTCCTCCACCCCGATCGAGATGCGAACGAGATTGTCGGTGATGCCGAGCGCCTGCTTGCGCGCGTCGGGGACCGAGAGATGCGTCATGCCGGCGGGGTGCGAGGCCAGCGTCTCCGTGCCGCCGAGCGACACGGCGAGCTTGGCGATCTTGAGCGCGTCGAGGAAGGCGAACGCTTCGCGCTCGCCGCCCTTGAGGTACAGCGAGAAGGTCGAGCCGCCGCCGGTGCAATGGCGGCGGTAGATGTCGGCCTGGCGCTCATCGCCCACGGTGTCCTCCAGGAAGCCGAGATAGCCGACGCGCTCGACCTTGGGATGGGTGCGGAGATACGCGCAGACCTTGGCGGCGTTCTCGCCCGCGCGGGTCATGCGGAGTTCGAGCGTCTCCAACGAGCGGAGCAGCATCCAGGCGGTGTTGGGGTCGGTGATGGTGCCAATCGTGTTGCGCATCGAGCGCACCACGTTGATCCGCTCCTTCGAGCCGAGCAGCCCGCCCGCGACGAGGTCCGAATGGCCGCCCGCATATTTGGTCAGCGAATAGATGACGAGGTCCGCGCCATGCTTGAGCGGCTGGTGCCAGAGCGGCCCCAGGAAGGTGTTGTCGATCGCGATCGGCGGCTTCTCGGCGGCGTCCTCGAAGATCGCGTCGCGGCTGGCCGCGACCGCCTCGACATCGACCAGCGCGTTGGTCGGGTTGGCGGGCGATTCAAGATAGATGAGCGCGACGTTGCCGGTCGCGGCCTCGGTCATGACCGCGTCGATCTCCTCGCGGGTCGCGCCCGCCGGAAAATCGAGCCACTTGACCCCGAACTTGCCGAGCACGCGGCCGATCAGCGTCTCGGTCGCGGCGTAGAGCGGGCCGGAATGGACGATCGTGTCGCCGGGCTTGACCATCGCCAGGAACAAGGTCGCGATCGCGGACATGCCCGAGGAGAAAGCAAGCGCGTCCTCCGCCTCCTCCCATACCGCCAGGCGGTCCTCGAGGATCTCCTGGTTCGGGCCGTTGAAGCGCGAATAGACGAGGCCTTCCGCGCCGCCGGGGCGCTTGCCGGTCACGCCCTCGAAATGCCGCTTGCCCGCCGCGGCGTTGGGGAAGACGAAGGTGGAGGTGAGGAAGATGGGGGGTTTCAGCGAACCCTCCGACAGCATCGGGTCGTAGCCGTGGCCCATCATCAGCGTCGACGCCTTGAGCTTGCGGCCGCCGATCTCGCTGACCTCCGCCTTGGGCTTGACCCGCGTGGGGGCGGGGACGGCGGACATGTCGGCCTCGGTCTCGTTGGGGATGTCGGTCATGAGGGCTCCTTGGCGTGGGCAGGTAGGATGGCGAGCCGACCATGTCCACCGGGCGCGCATGCGGTGGAAAGTCGCGAAAGTCGCATTGTCCGGGGGTCTTCACGAACCGTAAATCATTGCCCTCGCTAAAGAATGTCGAAAAGCGACTCGGAGCGCCACGATACTTCAAGCTTGTAGGACAGCCCCGGAATCACAGGCCGATCACCGCGATCTGGCGACCGTAATCGGGCTCGTTCCGATGGGTCGCGCGGCGGTAGCTGTAAAAGCGGGTCTCGTCGGCATAGGTGTCGAGACCGACCGCCTCGACCTGGGTCACGCCCGCCTGGGTGAGGCGGTGCGCGACATAGCCCTCGAGGTCGAAGTAGTAATGGCCGGGGCGGGCGTCCGCAAAGAAGCGAAAGCTCGTGGGGTTGGCGACGACGAAGCGGTCGCGGAACGCGTCGTCGACCTCGTAGCTCACCCGCGCGATGCACGGGCCGATCGCGGCGGCGATGCGGGAGCGGTCGGCGCCCATCGCCTCCATCGCGTCGATCGTGCGGTCGGTCACGCCCGCGAGCGCGCCTTTCCATCCGGCGTGGGCAGCGCCGACGACGCGCGCCTGGACATCCGCGAACAGGACCGGCGCGCAGTCGGCGGTCAGGACGCCGAGCAGCAGGCCGGGGCGGTCGGTGACCATGGCGTCGGCATGCGGGCGGGCGCGGTCGGCCAGCGGCTCGCGGATCGTGACAACTTCAGCGGAGTGGACTTGGTACAAGGTCTGGAGCGCCGCATTCGGCTGGACGGCGGCGATCACGCGGCGGCGGTTCTCGGCAAGGTCGGGGCCGATCTCGTCCTGTCCGCGTCGTCCCAGGTCGAGGCTCGCGACGACGCCCGTCGAAACACCGCCGCGCCGGCCGAGAAAGCCGTGAGGCATGCCATCGAGCGCGCGGGCGCGGATTACCTCCACGGTCACAGGGCGAGGCGCATCAGATGATCCTCGTCCTTGTGGCTCCCGACCACGAACTCGTAGCGGCCGACGCGCTCGAAGCCGTACCGGGCGTAGAAGGCCTGGGCGCGATGATTGTCGACGAAGACGGACAGGTACAGGTCGGCCGCCTTGCGCGCGCGGGCTGCGGCGAGGACCCAGGCCATGAGGTCGCGCGCGAGCCCGGTGCCGTGAAAGGGCGCCAGCACATAGAATTGCCGCAGCTCGATCGACGAGCCGCGCGGTTCGATCGGCAGCGAAGGCGGGCCGAGCTTGGTGTAGGCGACCAGGTCACCGTCCGCTTCGGCGACCCGGATCGCATAGGCGGGATCGACGAGCTCCGCCGCCCAGCGTTCCTTCGTATGGCCCGCCAGGAAGGCGGCGAGGTCGCGCGGATGGTACAGGTGGCCGAAGGTCTCGGTGAAGGTGCGGCGCGCGAGCGCGGCGAGGGCGGGGGCGTCGGCCGGACCGGCATTACGGAGAGTTGGGGAGCCAATCACATCGGCCCTATCCTTCTCCGTCATGCCGGACTTGTTCCGGCATCGATCATCGCGCGCGGCCATGGACTTGGGAGTGTGGACAACGATGGACCCCGGAACAAGTCCGGGGTGACGGGAGGAGGATGATCCTTCACGCGACCCCCGCCGGTCGGGGCCAGTCGCGGTGGGTGAGCGCGAGGACGCGGAACAGCCGGCCCATATCGCCGACCAGCCGGGCGCGGGCGGCGGCGATCCCGTCGATCCGGTCGGGCGCGGCGCGGGCGAGCGCGGCGGCGCGGGTGTCGATGCCGAGCGCGACGAGGAAGTCGGCCTGCGGCACGGGTTCCCAGGCCGCGACGCCCTCTCCTTGCGCGGCGGCGGCGAGCGTGGCGAAGTCGACATGGGCGGTCAGGTCCCGGTCGCCGGGATGCTCGAATGGGTTGGCGGGGGCATGGCCGCGCACCGCCTGGAGCGTGTCGCCGATCGCGGGGCCGTCATAACCGTAATCGATGACGAGGAGCGTCCCCCCTTGCGCGGCGATGCGGGCGGCGAGGGCGCGGACGATCCCGACGGCGGCGGGGCAGGTCTCGATGATCGAGCCGGGGGCGGCGTCGCGGAGGTGTTCGGGGATGATGGCGGCGGGGACGGGCTTACCCGCGATGGGGAGGAACAATGTATCCTGCGCCGCGACGAAGCGTTCGTGCCAGTCGTCGCCGCGCTTGACGAGCTGGCGGATGGGGAGCGCGTCGAAGAACTCGTTGGCGACGACGAGGAGCGGGCGGTCGGTCGGGAGCGTGTCGACCGAGTCGTGCCAGACGGCATCGAGGATGCGATCGGCCTGCATCGTCCGGAGGATGGGGCTGGTCTCGACGAGGTGGACGGACGGGGTCAGCCCCGCCTTCGACATCGACCGCAGCGCGTCGGCGGCGAGGGTGCCGCGGCCGGGGCCGAGTTCGACCCAGTGAATGTCGGGGCGGTCGGCGCGGTCCCACAGGTCGGCGCACCACAGCCCGATCAGCTCGCCGAACATCTGGCTGATCTCGGGCGCGGTGATGAAGTCGCCCCCCACGCCCAGGGGATCGCGGGTCGCGTAATAATGCGCGTTGGCGGCGGCCATGAACTGCGCGACCGGGATCGGCCCCGCGAGCGTGATCGCGCGGGCGAGGCGTTCGGGGAGACGGGCTTCTGCTCCCCTCCCGCTCGCGGGAGGGGTCGGGGGAGGGCCTGTCTCTTCCACGTCGGGGCCATGCCCTCCCCCAGCCCCTCCCGCAAGCGGGAGGGGAGCCCAAGGCTCAGCTCTCATTTGAAGGGCAGGAGGATGTCACGCCACGCTTTCCGTCCCGGCGATCGACTCGACGCGTTGGCGGCGACCCTTGGCGGTGGCGATCAGGTACGCGCCGCCCGCGATCATCGGGATGCAGAGCCACTGGCCCATATGCAGTCCGGTCGCCTCGGCGAAGGCGCGCAGGTGGTTGTCGGGTTCGCGGAAGAATTCGACGAGGAAGCGCGCTAGGCCGTAGCCGAGCAGGAACAGGCCGACGAGCTTGCCGGGTTCGTAGCGGGCGTTGGTCCGCCAGAAGGCGAACCATAGCAGCAGGCCGAGCGCCAGGCCTTCCAGCCCCGCCTCGTAGAGCTGGCTGGGGTGGCGCGCGGGCTCGATCACGCCGAAGGGGACGGTGCGGTCGAAGACGATGCCCCAGGGCGCGTCCGTCGGGCGGCCCCAGAGCTCGCCGTTGACGAAGTTGGCCAGCCGTCCGAAGAACAGGCCGAACGGCACGCAGCAGGCGACGTAATCGTGGACGCGCAGCCAGTTCAGCTTGTGCTGCCGCGCGAACAGGACGAGCCCCAGCGAGGTGCCGATCACCCCGCCATGGAAGGACATGCCGCCGTCCCACAGACGCAGGACGCGTATGGGGTTAAGGAGCATGTCGGGCGCGTAGAACAGGACGTACCCCAACCGCCCGCCCAGGATGATGCCGAGCGTCGCGTAGAAGACGAGGTCGTCGGCGTGACGCCGGGCCATCGGCGCGCCCGGTTGCTTCAGGAGGCGCAGCAGGTACCACCAGCCGAGCACGATCCCCGCGATATAGGCGAGGCTGTACCAGCGGAGCGAGAAGAAGCCGATCGTGAACACCTCGGGCCGGAGCCCGAGGTCGCCGAAGCGGATGGCGTCGGCGGCTCCCGTCCCGATCGCCGCCGTCGCACTGTCGATAAGCTCGATCAAATCACTTCCCCCGTGGCGAAGGGTCTGCATAAGGGTAGGGGAGGCCAAACCCAAGCCCAAGAGCCGTGTGGAGAGAAGGATGCCGACCGAACTGGACCGCACGATGGACGCGGGCATCGCCGGGCTGACCGGCGAGGGCGGTTCGGCCGCGCTCGGCCGGATCGACCGGCGCGGCGTGTCGCTGCCCTTCATCGCGACCGCGCCGCCGACGCTCGCGCATTATATGCGGCATTATTGCGAGGCGAATGCGGGCGTCACGTTCCTGGTCGCGGGGGAAGAGCGGCTGACCTTCGACGAGGTCTTCGTCCAGGCGGAGGCGGTCGCGCGCGCGCTGATCGCGGAGCACGGCATCGGCAGGGGCGACCGCGTCGGCGTCGCCCTGCGCAACTCGCCGAGCTGGATCGCGTCGTTTATGGGCGTGGTGCTGGCGGGCGGCGTGGCGACGCTCCTGAACGGCTGGTGGCAGAGCCATGAGCTGGCGGCGGCGGTCGGCGACGTCGAATGCGCGCTGATCCTTGCCGATCCGCCGCGCGCGGCTCGGCTCGGCGCGATCGCCGGGCTGCGGCCGCCGGTGGTCACGATCGACGACACCCTGCCGCTGGCGCGGGCGATGGCGGTGCTGGGGCGGGGCGAGCACGCGCGGGAAGGGAGCGCGCGGAATGAGAGCGCGATCCTGCCCGAGCTGACGCCGGACGACCATGCGACGATCCTGTTCACCTCGGGCTCCACGGGCAAGTCCAAGGGTGCGTTGTCGGACCACCGCGCGGTGACGCAGTCGACCTTCAACTACCTGACGCAGGTGATGGTGATGGTGGGCATCGCCGCCGCGCAGGGGACCTCGCCGCAGGGGCAACCCGCGACGCTCCTGAACCTGCCGCTGTTCCACGTCACCTCGTTGGTGCCGATGTTCCTTCAATCCTTCGCGATGGGGCGCAAGCTGGTGCTGATGCGCAAATGGGACGCGGAAGAGGCGATGCGGCTGATAACGGCCGAGAAGGTGACGTATTTCGTCGGCGTGCCGCTCATGAGCCTGGAGATATTGAACCACCCCGAGCGGTCGAGATACGACCTGTCGACCGTCGCCGACTTCGCCGCGGGGGGCGCGCCGCGCCCGGTCGAGCATGTGAAGCGGATCGCCGACGAGATGGGCGGCGGCGCGCCGCTGATCGGTTACGGCCTGACCGAGACCAACGGCGCGGGAACCGCCAACTGGCGGACCAACTACCTCGCCAAGCCCGCCTCGGCCGGGCGCGCGTCCAAACCGCTGATCGACCTGGCGATCAAGGACGACGGCGGGGCGACGCTGACGGCGGGCGAGCGCGGCGAGGTATGCGTGCGGTCGATCACCAACTTCCGCGAATACTGGAACAACCCGGACGCGACCGCCGCCGCCTTCACGGCCGACGGGTATTTCCGCTCGGGCGACCTCGGCTATCTGGACGAGGACGGATACCTGTTCATCGTCGACAGGAAAAAGGACATCATCATCCGGGGCGGCGAGAACATCTCGTGCCAGGAGGTCGAGGCGGCGTTGTACGAGCATGCGGCGGTGGCCGAGGCGGCGGTGTTCGCGCTGCCCGACGAGCGGTTCGGCGAGGTGCCCGGCGCGGTGGTCGAGCTGCGGCCGGACATCGTGCTGGACAACGATGCGTTGGCGGCGTTCCTCGGCACGCGCCTCGCCCAGTTCAAGGTGCCGTCGCGCATCTGGATCGTCGACGAGCCGCTTCCCCGGCTGGGCACCGAGAAGATCGACAAGATCGCGCTCAAGGCAATCTACCGGGCCAAGGTCGAGGGGGAGCGCGCGGTCTAGGCCGCGCGTGCTGGCGCCGCCCCGCCCAGGATCAGCACGCACCCGGCCGAGCCCGTGCCGATGACGATGTGGTCCGTATCCAGGCGTGGGCTGGAACTCCGTCAGGGCATGAGGACGAGCTTACCGACATGCCCCGCGCCCGCCATGGCTTCGAAAGCGTCGCGCCAGTCGGCCAGCGCGTAGGTCGCGTGGACGCGCGGGCGGATGCGGCCGGCGGCGGCGAGCGACCACACCGCGTCGAGGTTCTCCGCGCCGCGTGTCGGAAAGCGGCGGCCGTACTCGCCCGCGCGGACGCCGACGACGGCGAAGCCCTTGATGAGCGGGATATTGGTGGGGACGGTCGCGATGCGGCCCGAAGTGAAGCCCACGACCAGCAGGCACCCGCCGAACGCGATGCAGCGGGTCGACTCGTCGAAAACATCGCCGCCGACGGGATCGAACACCAGGTCCGCGCCGCCGCCGGTCAGCTCCTTGACCGCCTCGCGGAAGCCGGGGGCGGGGAGGATCGCGTCGGGGCGGTACTCCCGCTCGACCAGCGTGAGCTTGTCGGGCGAGCGCGAGGTGGCGATGACCCTGGCCCCGAGGGCGCGGGCGAGGTCGAGCGCGGCGAGTCCGACGCCGCCCGTCGCGCCGTGGACGAGCACCCATTCGCCGGCCCGCATGCGCCCGAGCCGGACGAGCGCGACATGCGCGGTCACGTACGCCGCGCCGAGCGAAGCGGCCGTGGCGTCGTCCATGCCGGGCGGAATCGGCCGCGCGGCGTTCGCGTCGACCGCGACGAGGTCGGCGAACGCACCCAATTGCGTGCCTGCGGCGACGCGGTCGCCGGGCGCGAAACCGCTCTCCGGCCCGCAGGCGACCACCTCGCCCGCCATCTCCATTCCCAGCATGAAGGGAAGAGGCGGCTTGAGCTGATAGGCTCCGCGCGTCATCAGCAGGTCGGGATGGTTGAGCGACGCCGCGCGGACGCGGACGAGCAGTTGGCCGGGTCGGCGCTTCGGCTCGGGCACGTCCTGGAGCGCCACCCCCGACAAGTCGTCGGACAATTTTGAGACGGTAAGCGCCCTCATCGCGAGCATAGCAGGCGGAGCAGCCCGCTCGCGAGCTGGCGGAGCCTCAGCGCCTTCGGCCCGCCGCGCTTGAGCGGCGGCCGGCCCGCATCGAGCCAATCGCGCGGGGTCAGGTCGGGCTGCCGCCCGGGTCGTGGCCAAGTTACGGCCGGGTCGCTCGACAAGCCTGTCGCCATGACGAAACCTATGCGGGACATCGGGGCGGGTAAAGATACCGGAGAGGATCGATGCGCGGCTCGCGGGAAGTCGTCACCCCGGACCGGTTCCGGAGTCCATGGCTGAACGAACTCGGTCGGCTGCGGGCCGCGCGCGACGATGGACCCCGAAACAAGTCCGGGGTGACGATGGAAGGTTAGCCCAAAGCCTCCGCCAGGCGCGCGCGGTCGAGCTTGCCTTCCCAACGGGCGACGACGATCGCGGCGACGGCGTTGCCGATGAAGTTCACCAGGCTGCGGCATTCGCTCATGAACCGGTCGACGCCCAGGATCAGCGCCATGCCCGCGACCGGCACGCCCGGCACGATCGACAGCGTCGCGGCCAGCGTGATGAACCCCGCGCCAGTGACGCCGGCCGCCCCTTTAGAGCTGATCATCGCGACGCCGAGCAGCGCGAACTGCTCGCCCCAGCCGAGTTCGACGTCGCAGGCCTGGGCGATGAACAGGGCGGCGAGCGTCATGTAGATGTTGGTGCCATCGAGGTTGAACGAATAGCCGGTCGGGACGACGAGCCCGACGATCGCCCGGTCGCATCCCGCCTCCTCCAGCCGGGTCATCAGCGCGGGGAGCGCGGACTCGGAGGAGGAGGTGCCGAGCACCAGCAGCAGCTCGGACTTGAGGTAGGCGAGGAGGCGCAGGATCGAGAAGCCGTGCAGGCGCGCGACGCCGCCGAGCACGACGAGCACGAACAGGAGCGAGGTGGCGTAGAAGATCGCGACGAGCCCGCCGAGCCGGACCAGCGACCCCGCGCCGTACTGGCCGACGGTGAAGGTGATCGCGCGGAACGCGCCGATGGGGGCGAGGCGCATCAGGATCGCGACGATGCGGAATACGACGGTGGTCAGCCGCTCGATCGTGAGGACGAGCGGGCGGGCGGGCTCGCCGACCAGGAGAAGGGCGACGCCGAACAGGATGCCGACGAACAAAGTCTGGAGGATCGAGCCGGAGGTGAGCGCGGAGACGAGGGTGTCGGGGATGACGCCGAGCAGGAAGCCGGTCAGCCCCGATCCTTCCGCCTTCGTCGCGTAGCCCGCGACCGCTCCGGCGTCGAGCGTAGCGGGATCGACGTCCATCCCCGCGCCGGGCCGGACAATGTTGGCGACCGCGAGTCCGACCAGGAGCGCCAGCGTCGAGACGACGAGGAAATAGCCGAGTGCCCGGCCGGCGATGCGGCCGACCGCGCCGAGCTCGCGCATGCCCGCGATCCCGCCCGCCAGCGTCAGGAAGATGACGGGGGCGATCACCATCTTCACGAGCTTGATGAAGCCGTCGCCGAGCGGCTTGAGCGACTGGCCCGTCCCGGGCGCGAAGTGGCCGAGCAGCGCGCCGAGCGCGATTGCGACGAGCACCTGTAGATAGAGGCGCCGCCAGAGCGGGGTAGGCCGGTCGTCCTCCGCCGGGCGGGCGGAGGCCGGGGTCACGTCACGACGTCCGGCGCGCCCCGGCCGGTATGGCGGGCGATGCCGGCGATGTCCTCGGCCGCAGCGATCAGCGCGCCCAGCATCTCGGGCGTGTCGCGGTCGAGGCGGCCGCCGACGGGCTCGTAAAGTTCCAGATAGACGCGCAGGGTCGCGCCGCTGGTGCCGGTGCCCGACAGGCGGAACACGACGCGGCTGCCGCCGACGAACAGCACGCGCACGCCCTGGTTGCGGCTGACCGATCCGTCGGTCGGGTCGTGATAGGCGAAATCATCCGCGGTCTCGACCTGGAGGTCGCCGAGGCACTGATTAGGGAGCGCGTGGAGCTTGCCCCGGAGCTCGGCCATGAGCGCGTCGGCGCGTTCGGTCTCGACGGCCTCATAATCGTGGCGCGCATAGTAGTTGCGGCCGTGACGCGCCCAATGGTCGCGGGCGATCTCGTCCACGCTCCGGCCGCTGACCGCCAGGATGTTGAGCCAAAGCAGGACCGCCCACAGCCCGTCCTTCTCGCGGACGTGGTCGGAGCCGGTGCCCGCGCTCTCCTCGCCGCAGATCGTCGCCATCCCGGCGTCGAGAAGGTTGCCGAAGAACTTCCAGCCGGTCGGCGTCTCGAAGGCGGGAATGCCGAGCGCGGCGGCGACGCGGTCGGCGGCGGCGCTGGTGGGCATGGAGCGGGCGATCCCGTTCAAGCCCCCCGCATAGCCGGGCGCGAGATGCGCGCCTGCGGCGAGCATGGCCAAGCTGTCGGATGGGGTCACGAAGCGCCCGCGCCCGATGATCAGGTTGCGGTCGCCGTCGCCGTCCGAAGCCGCGCCGATGTCGGGGGCGCCCGGACCCATCATCAGCCGGTACAGATCCGCGGCGTGGACGAGGTTGGGGTCGGGATGATGCCCGCCGAAGTCGGGAAGCGGCGTGCCGTTTCGGACGGTGCCGGCGGGAAAGCCGAGGCGGCGTTCGAGGATTTCGGTCGCGTAGGGGCCGGTGACGGCGCTCATCGCATCGAAGGCCATCGTCAACCCGCCCCGAACCGCGCGGGCGATCGCGGGGAAGTCGAACAGCCGTTCCATGAGCGCGGCGTAGTCGGCGACGGGATCGACGATCTCGACGATCATGCCGCCGACGGTGACCTCGCCCAGACGATCGAGGTCGAGGTCGGGCGCGTCGATCATGCGGTATTCGTCGATCGCGAGCGTGCGAGCGTGGATCGCGTCCGTCACGCCCTCCGGCGCGGGGCCGCCGTTCGCGATGTTGTACTTGATCCCGAAATCCTCGTCCGGGCCGCCGGGGTTGTGACTGGCCGAGAGGATCAGGCCGCCCGACGCCTCGCGCAGGCGGATCAGGTGGCTGGCGGCGGGGGTGGACAGGATGCCGCCCCGGCCGACCACGGCGCGGGCGTAGCCGTTCGCGGCGGCCATGCGGATCGCGACTTGGATCACCTCGCGGTTGAGGTACCGGCCGTCGCCGCCGATCACGAGCGTCGTCCCCGCGCGATCTGCCACCGCGTCGAACACCGATTGGATGAAGTTCTCGGCATAGCCCGGTTGCCGGAACACGCGGACCTTCTTGCGGAGGCCCGAGGTGCCGGGCTTCTGGTCGGGGAAGGGCTTGGTCGGGACGGTGATCATGGCGTCCGTACTTGGCGGAACGCGGCGGGTGCGGCAAGGCGCGGGCGATCGCTTTCGCCGAGAGGATGACCCACCCCATGCGCATGCCCCTGCTTGTCGCCGCCATCGCGCTTGCCGCGCCCGCCTTCGCCGCCGCGCCGATCGGGGGACGGTGGATCACGGTGGAGCGCGACTCGATCGTGACGGTCGCCCCATGCGGCGGCGCGCTTGGGGGGAAACTGTGCGGGCGGATCACGACGTTCCTCAAGCGCCCGCCGACGGCCAACCCGGTGGACACCAAGAACCCCGACCCGGCGCTGCGCGGGCGGCCGATCCTGGGCATGGCGGTGCTGAGCGGTTTCGCCGATGCGGGCAAGGACTGGCGCGGGCGCATCTACGATCCCCGGTCGGGGCGGAGCTACAAGTCGATCGTGTCGCGCAACGTCGACGGCACGCTCAAGGTGCAGGGATGCGTCGCTTTCCTGTGCCGCACGCAGGTGTGGACGCCGACGCGATGACGGCGGCGATCGATCGACGATCGCTTCGTTAGTCCTACACCGGCGCGGCGTCAGCGCCCGCGCCGTAATGATGCCAGGTGAAGATCGCCGCCGCGCCGCGATATGGCCGCCATGGCTCCGCGAGCGCGCGGGTCGCCTTTTCGCTCGGGCGGGTGTCGTGGCCGAGGATGCGGCCGACCTCGATCTGGACGGCCAGGTCGCCTGCGGGCCAGATGTCGGGGCGACCCTCCGCGAAGAGCAGGTACACCTCCGCCGACCAGCGGCCGATGCCCTTCACGCGGGTGAGCGCCGCGATGGCCTCTTCGTCCTCCTCCGGCAGGCGCTTCAGGTCGAGACGGCCGGAGGTGACCTCGTCGGCGAGGCTGCGGGCGTAGCCGGTCTTCTGGCGGGAGAAGCCCGCGGCGCGCATCGCCTCGTCGCTGGCGGCGGCGACCGCGTGGGGGTCGCTCGGGTCGCCGACGGCGGCGGCGAGCTTGCGCCAGACCGAGTCCGCCGCCGCCACGCTGACCTGCTGGCCGACGATCGTGCGCAGCAGGGTCGCGTAGCCGCGCTCGCGGATGCGCGGGGCGGGGTGGCCGACGCGGTCCAGCGCGCGCGCGAAAGTAGGTTCCACCAGCGAAAGGGCCTCGAGATCGGCGCGCAGGCGCTCGGCGGTCAAGCCCACGACTTGTCCCTGGCCGCTTGATCCGGCCGCGCGGGGGCGGCATGGCTCGAGCTCGGATTTCGGGAGTGAGACATGCCCAAGCTTATCGTCGAGTTGCGCGGCGGGGAAGAACGCGAATTGAACGGCGAGGCCGGGCTGTCGGTAATGGAAGTGATCCGCGAGGGCGGGATCGACGAGATACTGGCGTTGTGCGGCGGCAACTGCTCGTGCGCGACGTGCCACGTGCATGTCGACCCGACGTTCTTCGGGATGCTGAAAGCGATGAGCGAGGACGAGAACGACTTGCTGGAGTCGACGAGCGAGCGGACGGAATATTCGCGGCTGTCGTGCCAGGTGCAGTTCGGGCCGGCGCTGGACGGGCTGAAGATCAAGATCGCCGAGGAGGACTGAGGGTCAGGGCCGCGTCGCGACCGCGTAGAGGGCGATCGCGGCCGCGTTGCTCACGTTCAGGCTCTCGACCTTGTCGCCGATAGGCAGCTTCGCGAGTTCGTCGCAATGGGCCTCGGTGTTCTGGCGCATGCCTTCGCCCTCCGCGCCGAGCACCAGGGCGATGCGCTGCTCGCCCATCGTGTCGGCCAGCGTGCGCGGGGCTTCGCCGGTGAGGCCGACGCGCCAGAAATGGGCGTCGCGGATCTCGTCAAGCGCGCGGGCAAGGTTGACGACGCGGACCCAGGGGACGGTCTCCAGCGCGCCGGACGCCGCCCGGGCGACGGTGCCCGATTCCGGGGGGGCGTGGCGGTCCTGGGTAATGATGCCGAGCGCGTCGAACGCGGCGGCGGAGCGGAGGATCGCGCCGACATTGTGCGGGTCGGTGACTTGGTCGAGGATCACCAAGGGCCGCCGGTCGCCCTGTCCCTGCATGAGCAGGTCGCCGAGCCATATATCCTCGAGCGGGTCGACCTCCGCCACCAGACCCTGGTGCGGCGCGTCGGCGGGGACGAGGCGGCCGAGGTCGGCGACATCGGCGAACACGACGGGGAGCGAGGCGGGCATGTCGAACGGGGCCAGCGCCTCGCGCGTGCCCCAGACTTTCCGCACCGTGCGCTCCGGGTTGCCGAGCGCGGCGGCGACGGCGTGGCGGCCCCAGAAGCGCGGACGGTTGCCGACGCCGGTCGAAGGGCGGTGTCCCCGCTTGGCCATTATTCGTCCTCGTCTTGCGGGTAGGCGAGCGGATCGGTCGGCGCGGGCCGCGTCGGAAGCGGCGGGCGGGGGAGCGGCCGGTCGGCGTTGGCGGCGCTAAGCAGCACGGAGGCGAGGACGATCGAGGCCTGGCGCAGATCATCGGCCTTCAGGTGATCGAACGTGTCGACGGAGGTGTGGTGGACGCGGCTGTCGTAATCGAGCGGGTCCTGGATGAACTGGAAGCCGGGGATGCCGACTGACTGCATGAAAACGTGGTCGGTCCCCGTGGTCGGGCTGACGACGACCGACGAGGCGCCCATGGAGGCGAAGGGGGCGAGCCAGCCTTGGAGCGTCGACACGACCGCCGGGTTGCGCTCGGCATAGAGCCCGCGGATCTTGCCCGAGCCGTTGTCGATATTGAAATATGCGGCGAGGTCGCGGTGGCCGGGGAGCGGGGTGATCGGCCACTGGTCGGCGAAGCTGTAATAGAGATTGTCGCCGTTCAGCTGCGGGTCGCCTGGGGACCCGCGCGTCGCGAGGTGCCGGCGGATGTAGGCGATCGAGCCGAGCAGCCCCTCCTCCTCCGCATTCCAGAGCGCGAAGCGGATCGCGCGCTTGGGGCGGACGCCCGACGCGCGCAGGATGCGCGCCGCCTCCATCACCACCGCCGAACCAGCCGCGTTGTCGGCCGCGCCGTCGCCCGCGACCCAGCTGTCGAGGTGCGCGCCGGCCATGACATAGCCCGCCTTCGCGTCGGTGCCGGGAATGTCGGCGAGGATGTTGTAGGCCTGCGTGTCGTCGTTGTGGAAGCGGACGGCGGACTCGATCTCGAGGGTGGGGGCGGGGCCGACTTTGGCTAGGCGCGCGAGGCGGCGGTAGTCCTCGGCCGCGATCTCGACGCCGGGAATCGCGGCGGAGCGGTTCGTCTCGAACGCCCAACCCTCGCCATGGACGAGCTTGCCGTCGAGGCGCGACATGGTGGCGTAGGCGACCGCGCCCTCCGCCTTCAGGAACGCGTCGAGCTTTTCGGGGAAGTCGGCGCGGCGGAGGTTGCGGGGAAGCGCGGTGGGATCGAAGCGGGGTTGCTCGAACTTGTCGAGCTTGGCGATCTCCTCGCCCGACAGCCGCTGGACGACGGGGTCGGTCGGGTCGCGCAGGTCGGTGGGGCGGGTGACCATGACGACCTTGCCGCGAAGCTGGCCACGCCATTTCGCGAAGTCGCGCTCGCGGCGCATCGGCGCGACGATCACGGGCGCGGTGACGCGCGTAGGCGGCGTCCAGGCGATCGGGATGGCGGTGAGCTGGACCGGGCGCGGCGCGGTCATGCGGACCGACGAGCGGTCGATCGACCAGCCGCGACCGAAGGGGAAGCCTTCACGGTGGACGTTGGTCAGGCCCCACTCGCGGAACTTCCCTTCCGTCCACGCCTCCGCCGCGCGCATCTGGGGCGAGTTGGGGAGGCGCGGGCCGATCACGTCGGTCAGGTGCTGCGCGGTGGTCATGACCTGGCTGTGGTTGGTGCCTTGGTCGATGATGCGGTTGGTGTTCGCGTCCTGCCCAAAAGCCGGGGTCACGGCGGCCGGGGTCGCGAGGAGGACGGCGAAGGCGAGCAGCAGGTAGCGCAAGCGTTTGGTTCCTTCGAAGAGCTTGCTCGCTGCTATGCGGGCCGACGCCGTCGCGCAACCGCCGCGCTCGTTGACACCACGGAGACGCTTCGGCATGGAGCCGCCTCGCTTTCGAGCGGCCGGACTGGACAGGTGGCCGAGTGGTTAAAGGCAGCAGACTGTAAATCTGCCGGAGTTTCTCCTACGTAGGTTCGAACCCTACCCTGTCCACCACCTTCCCGGCGACGCGATGACCGAGCTCTCACTCGCCGTGGTCGGCATCGACTTTGCCAACCCCGACAAGTCCCGATCCAACCGCCGTTTCGAGATCGCGCTGTGCCGTCCCGGCGATCCGGTCGAGCTGCGCCCCGAGCCGAAGAACCCCGCCGATCCGCGCGCGGTCGCGGTGCATAGCGAGCGGGGCATTCGCATCGGCTACATCACCGCCGAACGCTGCGGCCTGATCGGCAAGTGGTTACGCGAAGGGGCAGAGTGCCGGGCGGTGTTCCAGGAGGCGGGGCGCTACCAAGCGGTGATCCGCGCGCGCTTCGGCGGCGGGGAGCCGACCTTGCCGGAGCGCGAGGCGGCGGCGGAGCAGGACGAGTACGCTCAACCCGATTGGGACGACGGATAACCGCTTATTTCTTTCCCGATCAACGGGAACGCCTGACTCGGTCCGGCGGTTAGCCCTCCCGAATGCTTAACGGGAGCCCATCATGAGCGAGCTATCCCCCCATCCGGCCGATAGCGGCCCGGCCGCCACCTCCAAGGGCGACGCCGTAGGCGAGACTGCGGCGAGCGTGCCCGAGGCGAAAGGTAAGAGCGCGACCGTGCAGGCGGTGACGATCAACAGGCCGGTCAGCGAGATCTATGGGTATTTCCGCAACTTCGCGAACCTGCCGACCTTCATGGAGAACGTCGTCTCGATCGACGTCAAGGATGACAAGCTGTCGCATTGGGTGGTGAAGGCCCCGGCGGGCCAGACGGTCGAGTGGGACGCGCGGGTCACCGACGAGCAGGTCGACAAGTCGATCGCCTGGACGAGCGAGCCGGGCGCGAGCGTCGCGAACTCCGGCCGGATCGAGTTCCGGGACGCGGGGCGGCGAGGCACGGTGGTGTCGCTCACCATCCTCTACACGCCGCCCGGCGGCATCATCGGCAAGCTGATCGCCAAGATGTTTCAGCGCGAGCCCGCCATCCAGGCGCGCCGTGACCTCGCCCGTTTCAAGCAGCTGATGGAGACGGGCGAGATCGCCACCTCCGCGATGAACCGTGCACAGTATGAAGAGGAGATGGCCTGATGCGCGCGCTCACCTGGCACGGCAAGCACGACGTCCGCATGGAGACGGTCGACGATCCCGAGATCGTCAACCCGCGCGACTGCATCATCAAGGTGACATCGACGGCGATCTGCGGGTCCGACCTTCATCTGTACGACCATTACATCCCGACGATGCAGGCGGGAGACATACTGGGCCATGAGTTCATGGGCGAGGTGGTCGAGGTCGGGCCGAAATCGACGCTGAAAAAGGGCCAGCGCGTGGTGGTGCCGTTCGTGATCGCCTGCGGTTCCTGCTACCATTGCTCGAAGACGCAATATTCGGGCTGTCCCAACGGGTTGCCGGCGGACAATCAGGACATCGGCCGCGAGGGTTACGGTCATGAGACGGCGGCGTTGTTCGGTTACAGTCACCTGACAGGCGGCTATGCCGGCGGTCAGGCGGAATATGTCCGCGTGCCGTTCAGCGACATCGGCCCGATCGTGATCCCGGACGGGGTGGCGGACGACAAGGTGCTGTTCCTGTCGGACATCCTGCCGACCGGCTGGATGGCGGCGGACAACGCGCAGATCGAGCCGGGCGATACGGTCGCCGTCTGGGGTTGCGGCCCGGTCGGGCTGTTTGCGGTCCAGTCGGCGTTCCTGATGGGCGCCGAGCGCGTGATCGCGATCGACCACTTCCCCGCCCGGCTGGAGCTGGCGAAGAGGTTCGGGGCGGAGACGATCAACTTCGAGGAGACGGCGACCTACGATGCGCTGATGGAGATGACGGGTGGGATCGGGCCGGACGCGTGCATCGACTGCGTGGGGCTGGAGGCGCACGGCGCGTTCTTCGACAACATCGTCGATCAGATCAAGGCGTCGACGTTCCTGGGCACCGACCGCATCCACGCCATCCGCCAGGCGATCATCGCGTGTCGCAAGGGCGGGCGCGTGTCGATGCCCGCGGTTTATGGTGGCCTGGTCGACAAGTTCCCGCTCGGCGCGTTGATGGAGAAGGGGCTGACGCTGAAGACGGGGCAGACGCACGTCCAGCATTACATGCCCGCGCTCCTCAACGCGATCATGGAAGGCAAGATCGACACCGAGTTCATGATCTCCCACCGCATGGATCTCGAGCACGCGCCCGCCGGCTACAAGGCGTTCCACGACAAGCAGAACGAATACACCAAGATCGTGCTCAAGCCGGGCACGGGGCTCCCCGCCTAGTTCCGCTCCCCTCCCGCCTCTGAGAGGGGCCGGGGCCCGCCTCTTGGACGTTCCCTCCCCCAACCCCTCCCGCAAGGCGGGAGGGGAGCAAAGGAAGAAGATAATGGCCGACAAGTTCGCGATCATCACCGGGGCCTCGACGGGCATCGGTTTCGAGCTGGCGACGCTCGCCGCCAAGGACGGGTACGACATCCTCGTCGTCGCCGACGAGCCGCTGATCGACGCCGCCGCTGCGGACTTCAAGCAATTCGGGACGCAGGTGAGTTCGGTCATGGCCGACCTGTCGACGATCCAGGGGGTGGACCAGCTGCTCGACGCCGCGAACGGGCGGCGGGTGGACCTGCTGTGCGCCAATGCGGGCCACGGGCTAGGGCACGCGTTCCTTGACCAGCAGGTCAAGGACTGGCGGCATGTCATCGACACCAACATCACGGGCACGATCTATCTGATCCAGCGCGTGCTGAAGGACATGGTCGCGCGCGACGAGGGCAAGCTGCTCGTGACGGGGTCGATCGCGGGTTACATGCCCGGCAGCTTCCAGGCGGTATATAACGGCACCAAGGCGTTCGTGGACAGCTTCGTCGCGGCGATCCAGAACGAGGTGAAGGAGTCGAAGGGCGTCACGATCACCAACCTGATGCCGGGGCCGGTCGATACCGAGTTCTTCGCGCGTGGGGATATGCTCGATACGTCGGTGGGAGCCGATCCCAACAAGCGAGATCCGGCGTTGGTGGCGAAGGATGGCTGGGACGCGTTGATGGCGGGGAAGGCGTCGGTGTTCTCGGGGCTGAAGACGAAGGTCCAAGGGGTGTTGGCGAACGTCATACCGAACGCGGTATTGGCGGAGCAGCATCGCGGGATGGCGGAGCCGGGGTCCGCGAAGGACGGCTGACGCCACCCCGACGTCGGACTTGTCCGAGCGCGGCCGGCGTCGCGAAGCTACGTCCGACGACGCGGCTTTGCCGCGGCGCTGTGCCGGGCGATTATTACTCGCCAAAGCACTCACATGGATCGCCGGTGGAGAAGGGTCTTGCGGCGGAGCCGCGCCGTCGGCCGAGACGCGGGGCACGGCCCCTTGCTCGCCGTCCGCGCTTGCGCGAGTCTTGCGCCATGAGCGCAAGCCGCGCTGCGCGGGAGCGGGTGAAGGGAATCGAACCCTCGTCATAAGCTTGGAAGGCTTCTGCTCTACCATTGAGCTACACCCGCGCGCCTTGCCGGATAGCCAAGCGGGTCGGTTGGCGCAAGCTGCGGCGGACCGGGGCCTAGAAGCTCTCCTCCGCATATGCCCGGCCCACATCGCCGGCCCATGCGCCGTGATAGCGGTCGAGCATGCGTTCGGCATGCGTCTTGCCCGAGCGGACGACCTCGCGGAGCGGGTCCAGGAACCCCGTCTCGTCCTCGCCCGCGGCGTTGGGGCGCCCGCGCGCCTTCAGGCCGGCATGCGCAATGTCGAGTACCTCGGCGGCGATGTCGCGGAGCTTGCCGCCGCCCGGTAACGGCGCGTCGAGCGCGAGCCTGGGTACCGCGTCGCGGAGCGTCTGGCGGTCGCCCAGCGACCATCCCTTGACCAAGTCCCACGCCGCGTCGAGCGCGCCCTGGTCGTAGAGCAAGCCGACCCAGAGCGCGGGCAGCGCGCAGATGCGGTTCCAGGGGCCGCCGTCCGCGCCGCGCATCTCCAGGAACGATTTCAGCCGCACCTCGGGAAAGGCGGTGGAGAGGTGGTCGGTCCAGTCCTCGATCGTCGGGAGCTCGCCGGGCAGGATGGACAGCTCGCCGCGCAGGAAGGCGCGGAAGCTCAGCCCCGCCGCGTCCAGGTAACGCCCGTCGCGACAGACGAAATACATCGGCACGTCGAGCGCGTAGTCGCAGTAGCGCTCGTACCCGAACCCGTCCTCGAACACGAAGGGCAGCATCCCCGTGCGGTGCGGGTCGGTGTCCGACCAGATGTGGCTGCGGTAGCTGAGCATTCCGTTCGGCTTCCCCTCGGTGAAGGGCGAATTGGCAAACAGG
Organism: uncultured Sphingomonas sp.; assembly: GCF_964237155.1. Lineage (GTDB taxonomy): Bacteria > Pseudomonadota > Alphaproteobacteria > Sphingomonadales > Sphingomonadaceae > Sphingomonas. Next base: position 33,217 of record NZ_CAXSHH010000020.1, read on the forward strand.
GCGGTGGCGAGCGGCTGGAGCGCGAGGCCGACGCGGAACTTCTTGGCCATGTCGGCCTCGGACGCATAATCGAGATTGACCTGGATGGTGCAGGTGCGGAGCATCATGTCGAGGCCCATCGTGCCCACGCGCGGCATATGGTCGAGCATGATCTTGTACCGGCCCTTGGGCATGCGCGGCAGGTCGCCCCGCGCCTTGTCGGGCCACATGCCCAGCCCGAGGAAGCCGAGCCCGAGCTTCTCGCCCGCCGCCTTCACCTGTTGCAGGTGACGGCCCGTCTCGGCGCAGGTCTGGTGCAGCGTCTCGAGCGGCGCGCCCGATAGCTCGAACTGGCCGGCGGGCTCCAGGCTGACCGATCCGTCCGCGCCCGACAGCGCGATCACGCGTGGGACCCCGTCGGGTCCCACCTCCTCGACGGGGGACCAGCCGAACTCGGTCAGCGCCATCAGTAGATCGCGAATGCCGCCGGGCTCATCATAGGTCGGCGCGCGGTGGTCGGCGGTGCGATAGACGAACTTCTCGTGCTCCGTCCCGATCCGCCAGCGTTCGGCCGGCTTCTCGCCGCGCGCGAAGGTCTCGATGAGCTGGGCCCGCGACTCGATGGTAGGCGAGCGCGCGTCGGTGTCGGTCTTGGTCGTCATGAACCGCGCCTTACGCGCGGGCGCGGGAGGCGGCTAGGGGTGGGCGGGTCCGCTGGGCGTTCGTCGGCGATTGAGGCCGAAGGTAACGAAAGTAACGCTAGTAACGGCGTTTCGCGCCGGATCGGGAGCTGCGAAGGTCGGTCGCGATCATAAGACCGAGCGATTGGCTCTGCATGCCCCGAAGGCGGCGTAGGTATGGTGGTCAATGCACGGATAAGAAAAAGCGACAACCCGGCGTGATCCGGGTCGCGATTTAGCTGCACCAGTTACAGTCCTGTAGGACAGCACTTTATGCGATTACCACTTCCGATCCTTAGTGGACGTTCGCAGATTATTTGGCTGTTAACTTACGCACGGTGTCAACGCGGTCGGCACCCTCCATGTTCGCCCGTTCCTGCGCGGTGAATAGCCCACGTGGGATAGTCGAGCGACATGCCACCACGACGCGCTTCGCCACTGTCTGAGCCGTTTGCCTAGAGAGCGGGTTGGTAGCACGCGCTCGCGCTTGGTCAGTTTGGGTTGTGAGGCAGCTAGCTCGCTCCTCAATCCACCTAGCTGGCGTCGTCGCCGGAGAGGCAGCCGAAAACGCTAAAGATGTAGCATGGGCAAGAAGGCGCATATGACGGCAACCTCGTGACAATCAGGCGCTGAACTTACGCGCGGCCATGTCCACTAACTACCACTATCTGACATCATCGCTTACCAATCCCCCGCGACGCTCATCCACACCGCGATCGCCGCCGCCGCCGCCGTGTCGGCGCGGAGGATGCGGGGGCCGAGGCCGATGGCGACCGCTTGGGGAAGCGCGCGGATCGCTTCGCGTTCGGCGTCGTCGAAGCCGCCTTCGGGGCCGATCAGAATCGCGGCGGGGCCGGGGCGCGCGCGCATCGCGGCGGCGGCGGGTTCGCCCCCGGCCTCGTCGGCGAAGAACAGCGTGCGCTCGGGCGGCCATTCGCGGAGGAGGGCTGTGAGCTTGACCGGTCCGGCGAGTTCGGGGAGCGCGGTGCGGCCGCATTGCTCGGCGGCCTCGATCATGTGCGCGCGGAGGCGGTCGGTGTTGGGGTTCCCCACCACCGCGCGCCGGGTGAGGACGGGGACGAGCCGCGCGACGCCGAGCTCGCACGCCTTTTCCGCCATCCAGTCGACGCGGCCCTTCTTGAGCGGGGCGGCGCAGAGCCACAGGTCGGGCACGGGCTCGCGCGGGCGGAGCAGCGTCCTAAGCTGGAGTTGGAGGTCGCGCTTGCCCGTCGCCTCGACTACCGCGAGCCACTCGCCGGTGCGGTCGTCGAATAGCTTCACCGCGTCGCCGATCTTCAGCCGCATCACCGACAGCAGATAATGCGCGGGTGGGCCGTCGATGTGGCGCGGGCCTTCGTGGAGTTCCTCGTCGACGAACAGGCGGGGGGTGGAGCGGGGCGGCCAGGCCGGGACGGCGGCCATCAGCCCCGGGCTCGCCGCGCCGCCGCCCGCATCCGCCACAGCTTGCGCCCGAGCATCCATGCGCAGGCCAGCCCCAGCATGCTAACGATCGCGACCGCCGCGATGCCGCCCGCGACGCGCAGGATCGCCCAGAACAGCGCCTCGATGAAGCGCCCTATCGCGACGGACAGCCCGACCATCGTCAGCGCGCGGCCGTCAGCGGACCCGAGTCCATTCCTGCGTCTTGCAGCCGAACCCCGCGAACAGGCAGCCCTCCGCCACCAGCGTGTTCCGGTCGACCTGCTCCAGCGACCCCTCGACCGCGCGGCCGAGATCGGGGACGTAGACCTCGCCGTACCACAACCCGCCCTCGCCGCGTTCCAGTCCACGGAACAGGTCGGTGCCGACGAGGCGCGGGGTACCGCCCTCGGCCGCCGCTTGCTGCGCCACGGGCGCGGCCTGGACGACGCGCCCGCATAGGCCCTGGCCGCAGCGCTGGACGCGGATGCGAACGGTGTCGCGGCCGTTGCGCCACACGCCCTCGGGACCGGAGGCGCGCTGCGCGGCGGGGGCAGTAGTCGCGACAAGCGAGGCGAGCAGGAGGGCGGGGAGGAAGCGCTTCACGCGGGGAACATAGGGCGGGTGGCGGGTGGGGGGAAGCGGTCGCACTTACTCATCCCGTCATGCCGGACTTGATCCGGCATCCCGCTATTATCCTGCGTAAGCGCCCAAGAAGAAGCGGGACCCCGGGTCGAGCCCGGGGTGACGGGGAGTGAGGTGACGGTGTGTGTAGGCGGGGGTAAGCGGGCGACATGACCGGCCCGATCACCCCCGACAGCCAGCATCGCGGCCTCGTCTCGCGCCTGCCGCGTCGGTTGCGCGGTTTCGCGCTGCTCGCGCGGTTCGATCGGCCGATCGGGTGGTGGCTGCTCTTCTGGCCGGGGGCCTGGGCGGTGGCGCTGGCGGGCGGGGCGGTGGCGCGGTGGGAGCTGCTCGCGTGGCTGCTCGTCGGGAGCATCGCGATGCGCGGGGCGGGGTGCGTGTATAACGATATCGTCGACCGCGATCTCGACGCCCGCGTCGCGCGGACCGCCGCGCGGCCGATCCCGAGCGGGCTGGTGTCGGTGCGTGCCGCATTGGCGTGGCTCGTGGCGCTGTCGCTGGTCGGGCTGGTGGTGTTGCTCCAGCTTCGCTCGCTCGCCGCGCTCGTCGCGATGGCGAGCCTCGCGCTCGTCGCGCTCTATCCGTTCATGAAGCGGATCACCTGGTGGCCGCAGGCGTGGCTGGGGCTCGTCTTCTCGTGGGGCGCGCTGGTCGGGTGGGTGGAGGTCGCGGGCGGCTTCGGCCTTGCGGCGGCGGCGCTCTATGCGGGGTCGGTCGCGTGGGTGATCGGGTACGACACAATCTATGCGTTGCAGGATGTGGACGACGACGCGTTGATCGGGGTGCGGTCCTCCGCGCGGGCGCTCGGCGGGCGGGTGCGGGGTGGGGTGGCCGGGTTCTACGCGGTCGCGGTCGGCGGGTGGGCCGTGGCGTTCTGGCAGGTGCGACCCGACCCGCTCGCGCTCGTGGCGCTGCTGCCCGTTGCCATGCATCTTGGATGGCAGGTCGCCACGCTCCGACCCGCCGACGGCCGGAACGCGCTGGAGCGATTTCGGAGCAACCGCACCGCCGGGCTGCTGCTGTTCCTCGCCTGCCTCGTGGTCGGCACGGCCTGACGGTTGCGCGCCCCGGAGCGGGGGCTTAACGCGCGCGCATGCTGACCCCGACCCAAGCGCGCGACCGCGCCCACGCCATCGTCGAGCGCGCCACGGCCGCGGGCGCGGACGCCGCCGACGCGGTGTTCGCCGCCGACGCTTCGCTCGACGTCTCCGTCCGGCTGGGCAAGCTCGAGGATGTCGGCCGCTCCGAGTCGGGCGAGCTGGGCTTGCGCGTCTTCGTCGGCGCGCGGTCGGCGAGCGTGTCGAGTTCCGACTTGTCCGACGATGCGGTCGCGACGTTGGTCGAGCGCGCGGTGGCGATGGCGCGGGAAGCCCCCGAGGACGTCCATGCCGGGCTCGCTCCCGCCGAGCGGCTCCTGCGCGGAAGCCCGCCGATGCTGGATCTGGAGGATACGGCCGATCCCGACCCGCAAGCCTTGCGCGATCTCGCGCTCGCCGCCGAGGACGCCGCGCGCGCGGTGCCGGGCGTCACCAACAGCGAGGGCGGGTCCGCCAGCGCGTCCCGGTCCGTCTGGGCGCTCGCCACCTCGCATGGGTTCGCGGGCGCGTACGCCACGACCGGATACGGCGTGTCGGCCAGCGTGCTGGCGGGGGAGGGCAGCGGGATGCAGCGCGACTACGCCCATCACGGCGCGCGCCACCTGAGCCGGCTCGATGCGCCCGAGGAGATCGGCCGCCTGGCGGGCGAGCGCGCGGTGGCGCGACTGAACCCGGGCAGGCTGCCGTCTGGCGAGGTGCCGATCGTGTTCGACCCGCGCGTCGGGGCGTCGCTCGTCGGGCACCTGGTCGGCGCGATCGGGGGGCAGGCGATCACGCGGCGGACGAGCTTCCTGCTCGACGCGCTCGGCACGGCGGTGTTCGCGCCCGGCGTCACGATCCGCGACGACCCGCACCGGCCGCACGGCCTGCGCTCGCGCCCGTTCGACGGGGAGGGGCTGCCCGTCTCGCCGACGTCGATCGTCGAGGACGGGGTGCTCCAGACCTGGCTGCTCGATTCGGCATCGGCGCGCCAGCTGGGGCTGGAGCCGACCGGGCACGCGTCGCGCGGCGTCGGCGGGGGGCCGGGCGTGTCGACCAGCAACCTGTTCATGGCGGCGGGCCGCGTGCCGCGCGCGACGCTGATCGCCGACATCGCCGACGGCGTGCTCGTGACCGAACTGATCGGGATGGGCGTGAACGGCGTGACGGGCGATTACAGCCGCGGCGCGTCGGGATACCGTATCGTGAACGGGCAGGTGGCGGGGCCGGTCGCCGAGTTCACGATCGCGGGCAATCTGGTGGACATGTTCCGCGCGCTCACTCCGGCGAACGACCTGGAGTTCCGCCACGGTGTCAATGCCCCGACGATCCGGGTCGACGGCATGACCGTCGCGGGTGGCTAAGCGCGCGGACGAGCTCCTGCCCGCCGTCGCCGCGATCGTCGCCGATGCGGGGCGGATGGCGATGGCCCGGTGGCGGACTGACTTCGACCGGTGGGAAAAGGCGCCCGGCGATCCTGTGAGCGAGGTCGACCTGGCGGTGGACGCGCAGCTTCGGGAGGCGCTCGCCGGCCTCATGCCCGACGCGGGGTGGCTGTCGGAGGAAACGGTCGACGACGCCGACCGGCTCCGGCGCGAGCATGTGTGGATCGTCGATCCGATCGACGGCACGCGCGACTATATCCGGGGACGTGCCGGTTGGGCTGTGTCGGTCGCCTTGGTCGAGCGCGGGCGGGTGGTGCTCGGCGTTCTTGATGCTCCCGCCCGAGGTGAGGCGTGGACAGCGGTGCTCGGCAGGGGAGCGCGGCGGAATGGCGAGGCGCTTCACGCCAGCGATCGGGCGGCGCTTCTCGGCGCGCGCGTACCGGCCGACACGCTGCCCAAGGCCGACCGCGACCTTGTGGCAGCACCCAAGCCGAACTCGATCGCGCTGCGCGTCGCGACGGTCGCGTCCGGCGAGGCCGATTTCGTCGCCACGCAGCGTTGGGGGCACGAATGGGACATCGCGGCGGCCGCGCTGATCGCGAGCGAGGCGGGGGCGATCGTCACCAATGCGCTCGGCGAGCCGCTCGGCTTCAACAAGCGCGATCCGCGGGCGTTCGGGTTGATGATCGGCGCGCCGGGCCTTCATGCGGCGGCGCTGGAACGGTTCGGTCCCAGGGCGCGTGCGATCCTCGCCGCGGCCTGATCGCCCAAGCCTATCCGGTCTCGTCGCCCTTGTACTTGATCTCCAGGAATCGCCCGCGCGTCGCCAGGCTGTCGAGATCGCCCTGCGCGAGCCGTTCGGTCATCGCGGCGATCTCGCCGTCGATGAGGCGCAGGCCGTCGACCAGCTGCGCGTCGGGGGTGCGGCCGTTGCGCGCCTGTCCCCGGAGCGGCTGGGGCACCTTCTGGTACTCGCCGACGAAGGCGGGGAGCTGTTCGCCGATCAGGCGGCGGAGTTCGTAGGCCGCCTCGCCCTCGTTCTCGACGCGCGCGAGCTGGGGCGAGAGCGTCTCCAACCGCACGCCGATCTGGTCCACCAGCGTCCGCGCGGGTGGGGGCAGGGCGGGGCGCTGCGCCTCCAACCAGCGTTCGGTCTGGGCGGGGAGCGCCTTGATGTCGACCTCGCGCAGCTTTCGCTCGGTCGGCGCGCGCGGGGCGGGCGCCATGGCGATGGCGAGCGTCACCGCGACCATCAGCAGCAGCACCGCCAAGCCGCCGAACAGCCCGAGCGGCATCGCGAACCCGACCACCATGGCCGCGATCAGGATCAGCGCGTTGGCGACCGCGATCGCCACCAGCCGTCGCCCGACCGAGCGCGCCTTGCGCCGCACGCGCTTGGTATGGCCGCGATAGTCGCCGGAGACGCGCGCCATCACCTCGCGCGCGCGCTCGATCTGCGCATCGACGTCCGATGGGCCGCGCGGAGTCGTCACACCGACTCGAGCTTGAATTGGCTCGCTCCGGGCCCGCTCAGCGCGCCGGCGTTCTGCGCGGCGCCCTCGGCGCGGGCGATGTAGCCGCGCGACCGCTCGACCTCGCCCGACAACGCGTCGACGGTGGTCTTCATCGAATCGAGCGCCTTGAGCTTGAAGGTGTCCACCGCGTCCATCGTGTCGTAGATGTTCTGGAACGCGCGCTTGAGCGTCTCCAGCGGGATCGTCGCCGACGCGGCCTGCTCATGAATGCGCGCGGTGTTGTCCTTGAGCAGCTTGCCCGTCGAGTCGATCAGCCCGGCGGTCGTCGTGTTGAGCGCGGTGATCGATTCGAGCACCAGCTTCTGGTTGGTCAACGCCTGCGCGACGGTGACCGCGGTGCGGAGCGCCGAGACGGTGGTGGTCGAGGCGCGGTCGACGCCCTTCACCAGCTCGACATTGTTCTTCTTGACCAGGTCGAGCGCCAGATAGCCCTGTACGGTGACGGCCATCTGCGTCAGCAGGTCCTGCGTGCGCTGGCGCGTGTAGAAGAGGGCGGTCTCGCGGATCGCCTTGGCCTTGGCCGGGTCGGTGTGGTCGAGCTCGCCGGCCTTGTCCTCCAGCTTGCCGTCCATGGCCTTGGACAGGTGGATCATCTGCTCCAGCCGGCCCATCGCCGCCCACAGATTGGCGCGCTCGGTGTCGATCGCGGCGTTGTCCATCAGCAGCTCGTCCTTGCCGCTGGCGAGCGACTTCAGGATCGCGGCGATGTGCGTCTGCGACGATTTGTAGCTGTCGAAATAGTCGCGCATCTTGTTGCCGAACGGGATCATCCCGAACAGCTTCTTGGGCGAAGTGAGCGAGCCGCGCTTGCCCGGATCGAGATCCTCGACGACGCGGCGGAGTTGGGCCAGGTCGTTGCCCACCCCCGTCTCCTTGTCCATCGCGCGGATCGGGCGGTCTAGGAAGCGGTTCGACTGACCCGCCGCCTCGCGGATCTCCTTCGCTCCCATCGCGGTGATCGCATCGACGCGCCGGCCGAACTCGGGCGAGTTCACGTCCTGCGCCACGAGGTCGGCGACGAACCCGTCGACCCGCTCGTCGAGCTTGGACTTCACCCCCGCCTCGACGGGCACCAGCCCCGCCGCCTTTTCGGCCGCGACCACGGGCACGGGATCGGGCGGGGTGAGCACCAGGTCCGGTGCGGCGGTCATCGTCTCGGTCGCGGTGGCCATGCTCGAACTCCGGTGCGTTGAGCGACGACCCTGGCGGGGAAGCGCGCTGGCTTCAAGTGTATTGTCGCCATAATACGCGATGGGAGTGGTCGTGGGCGGGATACGACGGATGGACCGCTCCAGTGCGCAATGGCGGGGGAGGTGCCGACCGGCCGGTTCGGCTGTCATTTGACGGTGTCACAACCCTTCGAGACTGTTGAAAAACTCGGCTCTTACAAGCTCAGTGTTATAATCGTGCTTCTCACGCCCGATCGACGCACAAGCATTTCGTTCCAATAAGCTTATTCATTCAGAGCTTACAAGAGAGCGCAGTTATCCATCGCAGCCCGAGTTTTTCAACAGCCTCCTTCGGTTTTAACACCGGGTGGGAGAGGACGGCTATCGTCCGCTCTCGGTTCTCCCTCGATCAGCATGACACCCGAAATTGGCCACTCGAACCGCTCGCTGCTTTCTCATTTCTCCGTCTCCGATAGGCAGTTTCGGGAAAACTCAATCGGGAACAAGTTTCGGGAAAACGGCCTTCCGTTGGCGTCGACGCGACCGACCCCGCCTCGGGCGTTCCGATTGACGTTCCTTTGCGGGGAAAAAGTAGTGACCTTGAACCATCGCTAATGACGAGCGTGGCGAAGCCTAGCTATCTCTGGCTGCTCGGTTGTTCCGCCTGTAGTTGGTGATGTAAGGTAGAGGTTGCAGAGGAGGGTCTGTCATGTCGTCCATCACTTCCGGCAATGTAGAACAGTATAGTAACAGCCAGAAGCTTGCCGCCCGCGCTCGCCTCCATAGCGAATATACCATTGCCGAGATGGACTGGTTTCCGTGGGTGGCAAAGCAACTCCCTCTCAACGCTGAGGCTAGCATCCTCGATATCGGATGCGGCCCAGGCTGGTTTTGGGCGGCCGCCGCGAGTGAGCTGCCCAAAAATCTAGAACTCACCCTTTCGGATTTGTCGCCGGGCATGGTTCAGGAAGCTGTTAAGCGATGCCAGCCACTGCCGTTCGCATCGGTCACCGGCAGGCAGGTCGACGCGACTGACCTACCTTTCAAGGACGGGTCCTTTGACACCGTCATAGCCATGCACATGCTTTATCATCTGCCAGACCCGTCAAAGGGACTCGCGGAGATGTACCGCGTTTTGAAACCTGGCGGCTTCCTTGCCGTGACGACGAACGGAGCGGGCAACAGTCGCGAACTGTATGCGCTGACGACCGTGTTCGGCAGCGAACCGTTGGACCCGGCCGGCGCTGCCTTCGGATACGACGCCGCCGAGCGGTCCATGCAGGCCCAGTTCGGCAATGTGAGCATGTCGCAGCATCCGGCCCGCCTGCGAGTGACAGAGCCGGATGACGTATTTTTAGCCCTCACGTCTTATCCGCCTGGTGACAGGGCAGACGAGGCGCAGCTTGCCGTATTTCGGGATGCCATCGCCAAAGCTTTCCAGGCCGGGAATGGTGTTCTTGAAGTCGGCAAGGAAAGCGGGCTGTTCATCAGCCGAAAGGCGGCATGAAGTGAAGCGTTAAGCCATCGCCTTCCCGTTTCTCGATCCCGATGGGAACGCCCCGGTCGTCTCGCGGGCCGTTCGTTTTCTGGAAGAGGTCTGGTGCTATAATATACCGATGACAGTTAGTCCGGCCCTCTCGACGTCGTTGAACGCGATCGGCAACATTATGGTTCAGACGCATGATCCTTGGTGGATCATTGCGAGCGCGGCCGTTGCCCTTCACGGGGCCAATCCCGGCCATGTGGCCGATATTGACGTGCTGTTGAGCGTTGCCGATGCACGACGCATCCTGCCAACGATCGGCATTGAGCCTCGGCAAGGATCAGCGCACGCGGCATTCCGGTCGAGCATCTTCGGCACTTGGACCGGGACAGCGTTGCCGGTCGAGTTCATGGCAGACTTTCACCGCCGATCAGGAGAGGCATGGTTGCCGGTGCAACCGGCGGCGCGACAATCCGTCGAGGTCGAAGGCGTGGTTGTCTTCGTTCCCGACAGGGCGGAGCTACAAGCCATGCTTGCCGCTTTTGGCCGACCAAAGGACATGGAGCGTGCCCAAAGCCTAGCTGCCGTGGCGTAGAGGCTTTCCAGATCAACTATCCTTTGCGGGAATCGCCGGTGTCAAAACCGGTCGAGACCGTTGAAAAACTCGGCTCTTACAAGCTCAGTGTTATAATCGTGCTTCTCACGCCCGATCGACGCACAAGCATTTCATTCCAATAAGCTTATTCATTCAGAGCTTACAAGAGAGCGCAGTTATCTATCGCAGCCCGAGTTTTTCAACAGCCTCGGTCGGTTTTGACACCGGTCCGCCGCCTCGGCTTTTCCGCTAATTGCGAAGTATCGAAATCGTAAGTCGAAATGCTGGCCTGCGAGGTCGAAGGTCAGGGATCGATAACTACCCACGACGCCACTGGGCCGACGTCGCGAGTCCGCTCGACCGGCGCTTGGTCAGCGCCCTTCCCGCATCGCGGCATTTCCGCTATGCGCGCCGCCGACCCCATTCAGGACATCGACATGAACCTCCGCAACGTGGCGATCATCGCCCACGTCGACCATGGCAAGACCACG
>NZ_CAXSHH010000021.1:0-42514 GCF_964237155.1 uncultured Sphingomonas sp.
TGGTCAGGACGGCGATGTCCTCGAGCATCGCCTTGCGGCGATCGCCGAAGCCCGGCGCCTTGACGGCCGCGACCTTCAGACCGCCGCGCAGCTTGTTGACCACGAGCGTGGCGAGCGCCTCGCCCTCGATGTCCTCGGCGATGATCAGGAGGGGCCGCCCCGACTGGACGACGGCTTCCAGGATCGGGAGCATCGCCTGCAGGTTCGACAGCTTCTTCTCGTGGATCAGGATGTATGGATCGCTCAGCTCGACCGACATCTTCTCCGGGTTGGTAATGAAGTACGGGCTGAGGTAGCCGCGGTCGAACTGCATGCCCTCGACGACGTCGAGCTCGAAATCGAGGCCCTTCGCTTCCTCGACGGTGATCACGCCTTCCTTGCCGACCTTCTCCATCGCCTCGGCGATCTTCTCGCCGACGACGGTGTCGCCGTTCGCGGAGATGATGCCGACCTGGGCGATCTCCTGCGTGCCCGCGACGGGCTTGGAGCGGTTCTTCAGGTCCTCGACGACCTTGATGACGGCCATGTCGATGCCGCGCTTCAGGTCCATCGGGTTCATGCCGGCCGCGACCGACTTCATGCCCTCGCGGACGATCGCCTGGGCGAGGACGGTGGCGGTGGTGGTACCGTCACCCGCGACGTCGTTGGTCTTCGACGCCACCTCGCGCAGCATCTGCGCGCCCATGTTCTCGAACTTGTCCTTGAGCTCGATCTCCTTGGCGACGGTGACGCCGTCCTTGGTGATGCGCGGCGCGCCGAAGCTCTTGTCGATGACGACGTTGCGGCCCTTGGGGCCGAGCGTCACCTTGACCGCGTCGGCGAGGATGTCGACGCCGCGCAGGATGCGCTCGCGCGCGTCGCGGCTGAATTTAACGTCCTTGGCTGCCATGATGGCTACCCTTTCAGTAAGAGTGGAAGTTCACTAAAGTTCACGCCAACGAAGGCGGAAGAGGTCGAGGAAGTCAGGCCTGGACGATACCGAGGATATCCGATTCCTTCATGATCAGCAGTTCCTCGCCGTCGACCTTGACCTCGGTGCCCGACCATTTGCCGAACAGGATCTTGTCGCCGGCCTTGACCTCCAGCGGGTGGATCTCGCCGGTGTCGGAGCGCGCGCCGGTGCCGGCGGCGACGACTTCGCCCTCCTGGGGCTTTTCCTTGGCGTTGTCGGGGATGATGATCCCGCCCGCGGTCTTCTCTTCGGCTTCGACGCGGCGAACGAGGACGCGGTCGTGCAACGGACGAAAGTTCATGGCGCTGCCCTTTCCTGATGAATTGTGAAGGTTTCTTGGCACTCCCCGATCAGGAGTGCCAACACCGCGCATATGTGCCCCGATCTCCAGCGCGTCAACGGTGCCGGACGTATTTTATGAACGGATCGTCAGGCAGGTAGAAGCCCGAGCCGCTCGCGCATGGTCCATCGCCAGCCGAGCAGCAGCGACACGACCGCGAGCCCGACCGCGAGGCCCGTCCAGATGCCAATCCCGTCCCATCCCGCCGCGAAGCCGAGCAGCAGCGCGACGCCGAACCCGGCCGCCCAATAACCGAACAGCGCGATCAGCATGGGGACGCGCGTGTCCTGCACCCCGCGCAGCACCCCGGCCGCGACCGCCTGCGCGCCGTCGAAGAGTTGGAACATTGCGGCGAGCACCAGAAATTGAAGCGCGAGTTCGATAACTTCGGCGTTGGCGGGATCGTCCATGTCGAGATAGATCGACACGAACGGGCGCGGCGCGAGCAGGATCAGCGACGAGGTGACGGCCATGAAGCCGATCCCCACCGCCAGCGCGGTCCACCCGGCGCGCCCGATCCAGGCGCGGTCGGCCGCGCCGTAGGCCAACCCCACGCGGATCGTCGCCGCCTGCCCGATGCCGAGCGGGATCATGAAGGCGAGGGAGGCGATGTTGAGCGCGACCGCGTGCGCCGCCACCTCCGTGACGCCGATCAACCCCATCAGCAGCCCCGCCCCGCCGAACAGGGCGCCCTCGAGGGTGACGGTGACCGCGATGGGCGCGCCCAGCCGGACAATCTGCCCGATGCGCGCGCGCTCCGGGACCCACCAGCGGCCGAACAAGTGCCAGCGACGGAGCTTCGCGTCCCGGAGCAGGACCGCGACATAGGCGAGCATCATCGCGACGCTGGTCACGAGGCTGGCGAGCGCCGCGCCCTCCAGCCCAAGCGCCGGGACCGGCCCCGCGCCGAACACGAGCAGCCAATTGGCGAGCACCGCCACGCCCACCGCGACCCCGGCGATGACGAGCGCGTAGGCCGGGCGGCCGAGCGCGGCGGCGACGGTGCGCATCACGCCGGTCAGGACGGCGGGGATCAATGCCCATAGCAGGATGTCGAGGAACGCGTCGGCGCGCGCCGCGACGCGCGGGTCCTGCCCCGCCGCGCCGAGCAGCCATTCCCCATGCGCCAGCAGCAGCAGGAACGGCGCGCCCGCGAGCGCGGACAGCCACATCGCCATCCGGAACGACCGCCGGACCTCGCGCACCGCATGGCGACGCTGGCCGAGCTCGGCGGCGACGATCGGCGCGACCGCCCCGGTCAGGCCGGTCAGCGCCCACAGGACCAGGCCGTACAGGTACACGCCGAGCGTCGCGGCGGCGAACTCGACCTCGCCCAGCCGCGCGACGAACACGACGTCGACCGCGTACACCGCCATCTGGAGCAGGTTCGCGCCGACCAAGGGCGCGGCGAGCAGGGCCAGCGCGCGGAGCTCCCCGCGCCATGTCGCGGGCGCGGCGATGTCGCCGGTGGGGAGGATGGCGGGCGCGGACATGGCGGGCGCGGCCTAGCGGAGGGGAAACGGGTTGGACAGGCGGTGATCGACTTCAGGGGCGCGCCGCGGCAAAGCCGCGTCGTCGGACGTAGCCTCGCGGCCACGCCGGCCGTGCTTGGGCGAGTCGACCGGGCAAGGCCGGTCGCCGCCCGGCGCAAATGCGTATTGCCCCCGTACGACACTTACGCCAAGACCAAGCGGAATACGGCCTGCCCTCGCCGCCGTGCGGAGACTGAAACGTGAAGCTGGTACGCGGCGCCTGGCGGTTGTTGGTGGGGATCAAGGACGCGCTCGTCCTGATCGCCATGCTGCTGTTCTTCGGCCTCCTCTTCGCCGCGCTCGCCGCCAGGCCGGGCGGCAAGGCCGTCGGCGAGGGCGCGCTGCTGCTCGACCTGAACGGGCCGATCGTCGAGCAGCCGTCGGAGCCCGCCCCCTTCGCCGCCCTGTCGGGGCAGGTCGTGCCCGTCCAATATCGCCTCCGCGACGTGGTCCGCGCGATCGACGCGGCGCGCACGGACGCGCGCGTCAAGGCGGTGGTGCTCGACCTGGACGGGTTCGGCGGCGGGTATCCCGCGGCCTTGTCCGAGGTCGCCGACGCGCTGGTCCGCGTGCGGAACTCCGGCAAGCCCGTGCTCGCCTACGCCACCGGTTATACGGACGCGGGATACCGCCTCGCCGCCGCGGCGAGCGAGGTGTGGATCGACCCGATGGGCGGCACGATCTTCACCGGGCCGGGCGGTTCGCAGCCGTACCTGAAGGGCCTGCTCGACCGGCTGGGCGTCAACGCGCACATCTACCGCGTGGGGCGCTACAAGGCGGCGGTCGAGCCGCTGCTGTTGACCGGCCAGTCGCCCGAATCGCGCCAGGCGAGCGAGGCGCTATACGGGTCGCTGTTCGGGCAATGGCGCGACGCGATCCGCCGGGCGCGGCCGCGCGCGGCGATCGACGCGTTCCTGACCCAGCCCGACCGGGTGATCGTCGCGGCGGGCGGCGACATCGCGCGCGCGAACCTCCAGGCGGGGATCGTCGACAAGCTCGGCGACCGGATCGCGTTCGGCAAGCGCGTGGCGCAGCTGGCGGGGACCGACGCGAGCAAGGGCGCGGGCTGGTTCAGGCGGATCGGCTACGACCAGTGGCTGTCCGCCAACCGCATGCGGACGAGCGGCGACGCGATCGGGATCGTCACCGTCGCGGGCAACATCATCGACGGCCGGGCGGGTCCCGGCACGGCGGCGGGCGACACCATCGCCAAGGCGGTGCTCGACGGCCTCGCGACCGGGAACCTGAAGGCGTTGGTGGTGCGCGTGGACTCGCCCGGCGGCTCCGCCCTGGCCAGCGAGCGGATCCGGCTGGCGCTGGTCGAGGCGAAGCGGCGCGGCCTGCCCGTGGTCATCTCGATGGGCGGGCTGGCGGCGTCGGGCGGCTATTGGGTCGCGACGGCGGGCGACACGATCTTCGCCGAACCCAACACGATCACCGGGTCGATCGGCATCTTCGGCGTCGTTCCCACTTTCGAACGGTCGCTCGCCAAGATCGGGGTGACGTCGGACGGGGTCAGGACCACGCCGTTGTCGGGGCAGCCGGACGTGCTGGCGGGGACGAACGCCGCGGTCGACACCGTGCTGCAATCGGCGATCGAGAACGGGTACCGCCAGTTCATCGGCCGGGTCGCCGCGGCACGCAAGCTGATGCCGCAGCGGGTCGACGAGATCGGCCAGGGCCGCGTCTGGGACGGCGGCACCGCGCGGCAGATCGGCCTGGTCGACCGCTTCGGCGGGCTGTCCGACGCGGTGGCCGAGGCCGCGCGCCGCGCCCGGCTCGATCCCAAGGCGGTGCGCACCGTCTATCTGGAAAAGGAGCCCGGCTGGGCCGCGCAGCTCGCCTCATCGTTCCGCTCCGACCCCGAGGAGGCGCAAAGTGGGCAGTCGGGGGCCGGCGCGCCGACGGGCGACGCGTTCGGGCGGATCGCGGCGGAGCGGCGGCTGCTGCTGGCGCGGGCGGTGGCGGACGCCCGGATGCTCGCGACCGGCGGATCGGTGCAGGCGCGCTGCATTGAATGCGCCGGGCTGGGGCCGGTGACGGCGGAGGCGATGGACGTGAAGCTGCTCGACCTGATCCTTTCGCGGCTGGGCTGGTGATCCGACCGGACGCGTGATTCGGGTCCGGCCCGCGCGAACGGACGATGCCGTCGCGATCGCGGCGGTGTACGCGCCCTACGTGACCGACGGGGTGATCTCGTTCGAGCTCGACCCGCCCGACGCCGCCGAGATGGCGCGGCGCATGGCGGCGGGCGGAGCGCGCCACCCATGGCTGGTGGCGGAGGAGGACGGGCACGTGCTCGGCTACGCCTATGCCTCCGCTTTCCGGACTCGCGCGGCTTATGATTGGGCGGTCGAGACGACGGTGTACCTGGCGGACGATGCGCAAGGACGCGGGGTCGGGCGCGCCTTGTACGAGGAACTGCTCGCGCGGCTGACGAAAGCGGGTTTCACCCAAGCGGTGGCGATCATCGCGCTGCCGAACGATCCCTCGGTTCGGCTGCACGAGCGGCTCGGCTTCGCGCTCGTCGGCGTCAATCCGGCGATCGGGTGGAAGCACGACCGCTGGATCGATGTCGGCATATGGCAGCGCGCCTTGGCGGTGCTGGAAGAGCCCCGCCCATTCCCGGCCTGAATGCTAAGGGAATCTCAAGCCAAATGCGTCAAGCGACCAGCGTGATGCCTTAGCATTACGCACAGCCTACGGAGACGTTGTTTTGGGTTCATGCAACCGCCGCTACACCCGCCTCGTTATTTCCTCGTAATGTTCAAACAAGGAGTGTTCCATGCGTAAGATCCTGCTCGCCCTGGGCTGCACCGCGATGGTGGTCCCCGCCCTGACGGTGCCCGACGTCGCCGACGCCCAGCGCCGCTACAAGTACCGCGAGTATCGCGACGACCGTGGTCGCCTGCGTTGCCGCAAGCCCGACGGCACCACCGGCCTGGTCGTCGGCGGCGTGGCGGGCGCGTTGCTAGGCCGCACGATCGACACCGGCGGCGACCGGACGATCGGCACGCTGGGCGGCGCCGCCGCGGGTGCGCTCGCCGGCCGCGCGATCGATCGGGGTTCGAGCAGCCGCCGCTGCCGCTGAACCAAGGCGATGAACCAAAGAGGGCATCGCGACCGGATCGCGGTGCCCTTTTTCGTGCTGGATGATTTAACCGCCGCCCTCCACCCGGATGCGCGTAATCGAGGCGGCGGGCGTGGACGAGCCCGGCCGCTCCATGCGCGTCGTCGCCTTCCGCAGCTCCGCGCCGGTATGGACGCGATCGCCGACGCGGGCTGATCGTGGTCCCGAAGACGCCGGAACACCGCACCTCGCCCCCACGCCCGAAACAGGGTAACGGGCGCTCATGTCCTTGCTTCTCGTCATGGCCGGCGGGGCGATCGGGTCGGGAGCGCGCCATTTGTGCGGGCGCGCGGCCGTCGCGATCGCCGGGCCCGGCTATCCCTACGCTACCCTGTTCGTGAATCTGCTCGGCGGCTTGCTGATGGGCGTGCTCGCGGGGCTGCTTGCTCGCGGTGCGATCGTCGAGGGCTGGCGAGCCTTTGCGGGGGTCGGATTGCTGGGCGGTTTCACGACCTTTTCCGCGTTCTCGCTCGACGCCGTCCAGATGGCCGAACGGGGCGCGATGGGCATGGCGGCCGCCTATGTGCTCCTGTCGGTACTGGGTTCGATCGTTGCGCTGGTGCTGGGCCTCCAGCTCGCAAGGACGATCGCATGACGGACACCGTGCGCCAGTTCCCCATCGGCTATGACGATGACGGCATCCGCGTCGACCGCTGGTTCAAGCGGCACCTGCCCGACACCAGCTTCACCGCCGTCGCCAAATGGGCGCGTACGGGCCAGATCCGCTTGGATGGCGCGCGCGTCGGCCCGGGCGACCGCATCGCCGCGGGCCAGGTGCTCCGCGTCCCGCCGCCCGAGCCGGTGCGCATCGACGAGAAGCCCGTCCGCGAGCGGGTGCCGCTGACCGACGACCAGGTCGCCTATGTCAGCGAGATGGTCATCCACCGCGACGCCGCCGCGCTGGTGCTCAACAAGCCGCCGGGCTTGGCGACGCAGGGCGGAACCAAGACGACCGAGCATGTCGACGGCCTGCTCGACGCGTTCGCCGAAGGGGACGCGCGGCCCAAGCTCGTCCACCGGCTCGACAAGGACACGTCGGGCGCGCTGCTCGTGGCGCGCTCCGCCCGCGCCGCGGGGTTCTTCGCCAAGGCTTTCTCGAGCCGCACCGCGCGCAAGACCTATTGGGCGCTGGTCGTCGACGTCCCCTCGATCGATGACGGGCTGGTCGAGTTGCCCATCGCCAAGCAGCCCGGCACCGGCGGCGAGAAGATGCATGTCGACGAGGCGGAGGGGCTAGCCGCGCGCACCCGCTACCGCGTGATCGAGCGCGCGGGCAACCGCACCGCCTGGGTCGAGCTCCAGCCCTTCACCGGGCGCACCCACCAGCTGCGCGTCCATATGGCCGCGATCGGCCACCCGATCGTCGGCGACGGCAAATACGGCGGCCCCGCCGCGTTCCTGACGGGCGGGATCAGCCGCAAGATGCACCTCCACGCCAGGCGCATCCGCGTGGACCATCCCGACGGCGGGTCGATCGACGTGACGGCCGAACTACCGACGCACTTCGCCGAGAGCCTCGCAGCGCTCGGCTTCGAGGAGATGACGGGCAACTTCCTTCCCGACGATAATGAAAAGGTGCCGCCGTCCAAGGAGCTGATCAAGACGCGGTCCAAGGCGCACGCCAAATCGGTGCGGAAAGCGCGGCGCGGGGAGCGCCGCGGGCGGGGCGAGCGGTGAACTGACGATCGAAGAAGCGTCAGCGGGCGTCGATCTTGACGGTGTCCTTTATCGGGACAGTCGCGAAAGTCTTGCCGGCGACTTTGATGATGTCGACGCGGCAACCCACGCAAAGTTCACCTGTTTTCACTTCGGCGCCAATAACGGCGTCCGCCGAACAAATGGCTTGCTGCCTGGCCGCATCCAAGTCGATCAACTCGATACCGTCGTGATCCTCGAATGTCGGTCCGCGCTCGGGAAATTGGAAATAGAAGCGCGCCATGACCCCACTTCCTTTTTTTACTATGTCAAACTCATATTATAGATTCGATCTGCATTCCATCACGCACGTTAGTCTCCGAAAAAACTTTCTTACCATTCCTACATCTGCGGAATGCCCGTTCCGAACGGCCGCGGCCCTTTACTCCGCTTGCGCCGGCGCGTCGCGCGCCTATGGACCTTCCCGTGCCAAGCCCCGTCCGCCTCGCCATCTTCGACTGCGATGGGACGCTCGTCGACAGCCAGGCGAACATCTGCCGGGCGATGGAGCGGGCGTTCGCGCTGCACGACGCCGCGCCGCCGCCGCGCGCGGCCGTTCGGCGCATCGTGGGGCTGAGCCTGGTGGAGGCGGTGCGGGTGCTGAGCCCGGACCGGGACGACGCGTTCCACAGGCGGCTGGCGGAGGAGTATAAACAGGTGTTCCGCGCGATGCGGGCGGACTCCCGGCTCGACGACGAACCGCTGTTCGACGGGGTGGCGGAGGTGCTGGACGGCTTGCGCGGGCGGGGCTGGACGTTGGGCGTCGCGACGGGAAAATCCGATCGCGGGCTCGTGCACGTTCTGGACGCGCACGGGATCGCAGACCGGTTCGCGACGCTCCAGACCGCCGACCGGCATCCGTCCAAGCCCGACCCGGCGATGGCGCTCGCCGCGATGGCCGAGGTCGGGGCCGCGCCCGCCGACTGCGTGATGATCGGCGACACCAGCTTCGACATGGCCATGGGCCGCGCGGCGGGGACGCGGGCGGTCGGGGTCGCCTGGGGCTATCACGCGGTCGATGAGTTGATCGCCGCCGGGGCCGATGTCGTCGCGACCGTTCCGCGTGATCTGCCGCGCCTGCTGGGGGCGTCGTGAACGATCCCGACGAGCTGCTGGCGCGCCGCCGTTACTATACCATGGCAGCGGTCGAGCTCGCGGGCGTCGCGGGGGCGGTGTTCGGGCTAGTGCTGATCGGGCGTAGCGTGGGCACGATCCCGCGCGTGATCGGCGCGGCGATCGTCATCTCCGCGCTGCTGATGATCGCGTCGGTGCCGCGCGCGATGGCCCGGCGGTGGCGGACTCCGCCCGGCGGATGAAGCGGTTCTGGAACGCGGTGAGCGTCGGCCCCGACCGGGTGGTCGCGCTCGACGGGCGGCCGGTGCGTACCCCCGGCCGCGCGCCGCTCGCGCTTCCGACCGATGCGCTCGCGACGGCGGTCGCGGATGAGTGGCGCGCGGTGGGCGAGGTGGTGGACCCGCGCGCGATGCCGCTCACCGGGCTCGCCAACGCCGCGATCGACCGGATCGCGCCCGATCCCGCGACCTTCGCCGCCGGGCTGGCGCGCTATGGCGAGAGCGATCTGCTGTGCTACCGCGCGGCAGGCCCCGAGCCGCTCGTGGAGCGCCAGGCGGCGGCGTGGGATGCGCCGCTGACCTGGGCAAGCGGGCGGTACGACGCTCACTTCGCCGTCGCGACCGGAGTGATGCACGTCGCCCAGCCAGCGCTCACGATCCAGCGGCTGAGCGACGCGATCGCGGCGCGGGACGCCTGGACGCTCGCGGCGTTGTCGCCGGTGGTGACGATCACCGGCTCGCTCGTGCTCGCGCTGGCGCTGGCGGAGCGCGCGATGACGGCGGACGCGGTGTGGGCGGCATCGACCGTCGATGAGGATTGGCAGGCGGAGCTGTGGGGCGAGGACGCGCTCGCGACCCAGGCGCGCGCGGCGCGGCGGGCGGAGTTCGACGCGGGGGTCCGCTTCCTGGAGGCGGTCAGGACACCGTCGTGAGCTTGCGGATGAAGCCGATCAGCCCCGTCTGACGCGAGCGCTTCAGCCGTTCGGCCGCCAGGATCGTGCGGACGCGCTCGAAACACCCCTCCACATCCTCATTGACCAGGACGTAGTCATATCCGTCCCAATGGCTGACCTCGTTCGCGGCGCGCGCCATGCGGGCGTCGATCACTTCGACCGCGTCGGTCGCACGGCGGAGCAGGCGCTCGTGGAGCTCCTCCATCGAGGGGGGCAGGATGAACACGCGCACCACGTCGCCGCCCGCGATCTGGTGGAGCTGCTGCGCGCCCTGCCAGTCGATGTCGAACAGCACGTCGCGCCCCGACGCCAGCATCGCGTCGACCGCCGCGCGCGGGGTGCCGTAACGCTGGCCGAACACGTGCGCCCATTCCAGGAACTCGTGGTCCGCGACCATCCTACGGAAGCGGTCGAGGTCAACGAAATGGTAGTCGCGCCCGTCCTCCTCGCCCGGCCGCATCGCGCGGGTGGTGGCGGAAACCGACATCTCCAGCTCGGGCTCGGCGGCGAGGAGCTTCCTGGCGATCGTCGACTTGCCCGCTCCCGACGGCGAGGACAGCACGAACAGGACGCCCCGGCGCTGCATGCCGTGCGGGTCGGAGAGGAAGGGGTTCATGCGCGCCCATGACGTGCGCGAACGCCCCCCGTCAAGGGAGCGGGGCGGGCGCGCCACTTGCCCCGGCGGTCGATAAGGGCCATTTGGTCACGTTCATGACATTCCCCACACTACCCGCCGCGCTTGCCGCGGCATTGTCCGCGCGCGGCTATGCCGACCCCACTCCCGTCCAGGCGGCGGTGCTCGACGAGGCCGCGCGTGGGCGCGACCTGCTCGTCTCCGCCCAGACCGGGTCGGGCAAGACCGTGGCCTTCGGGCTCGCCTTCGCGAACGAACTGCTCGACGAGGACGGCAAGCTGCCGGTCGCCGCCAAGCCGCTGGCGCTCGCCATCGCGCCGACGCGCGAGCTGGCGCTGCAGGTCGCGACCGAGCTGAACTGGCTTTACGAGGGCGCGCGCGGGCGGGTCGTCACCTGCGTCGGCGGGATGGACGCGTCCAAGGAGCGGCGCTCGCTGAACCATGGCGCGCATATCGTCGTCGGCACGCCCGGCCGGTTGCGCGACCATCTGGAGCGCGGCAGCCTCGACCTGTCCGCCCTGCGCGCGGCGGTGCTCGACGAGGCGGACGAGATGCTCGACATGGGCTTTCGCGAGGACCTGGAGCAGATCCTCGACGCGACCCCGGCCGAACGGCGCACGCTCCTGTTCTCCGCGACCATCCCTCGCCCGATCGTCGCGCTCGCGCGCACCTACCAGCGCGACGCGCACCGGATCGAGACCACGGCGGGCGAGCGCGGGCATGGCGACATCGCCTACCAGGCGGTGACCTGCGCGCCCGCCGACATCGAGAACGTCGTCGTCAACCTGCTTCGCCTGCATGAGGCGGAGACCGCGATCCTGTTCTGCGCGACGCGCGACAATGTCCGCCACCTGCATGCGTCGTTGAACGAGCGCGGCTTCGGCGCGGTGGCGCTGTCGGGCGAGCATAGCCAGTCTGAGCGCAACCACGCGCTCCAGGCGCTGCGCGACGGCCGCGCGCGCGTCTGCGTCGCGACCGACGTGGCGGCGCGCGGCATCGACCTGCCCGGCCTGTCGCTCGTCGTCCATGTCGAGGTGCCGCGCGACGCCGAGGTCCTCCAGCACCGATCGGGCCGCACCGGCCGCGCGGGCGCGAAGGGCACCGCCGTCATCATCGTCCCCTACCCGCGCCGCCGCCGGGTCGAGGGCATGTTGCGCGGCGCGCGGATCGAGGCGAGCTGGATCCAGCCGCCGACTCCCGAGGCGATCCGCGCCGCCGACCGCGACCGCCTGCTCGTCAAGCTCCTCGCCCCGGTCGAGGTCGACGAGGAGGACCGGGCGCTCGCCGAGCGTCTGCTGAGCGAGAAGACGCCCGCCGAGATCGCCGCCGCGCTCGTCCACGCGCACCGCTCCGCCCTCCCCCCGCCCGAGGAACTGATCGCGGCGGAGCAGCGCGCCGAGCGCCGTCCGCCGCGCCCAGATATCGAAAGAGGGGACTTCGGCCCCTCCGCCTGGTTCCGGCTGGATGCGGGCCGCCGTCAGAACGCCGATCCGCGTTGGCTGCTGCCGCTGCTCTGTCGACGCGGGCACGTGTCCAAGGACGAGATCGGCGCGATCCGCATTGGTCCGAACGAGACACAGTTCGAGGTGCGCGGCGACGTCGCCGGGCGATTCGCGCAGGCGCTCGGCCGCACGGCGGGAACGGACGATAGCGGCATCGCGATCGAGCCAATGGACGGCGCGCCCTCCGGCCCGCCCCCACGCTCGAACGACGGCCCGCGCCATCACGCGCGCTCGACGGGCCAGCGCCCAACTGGACCGCGTACCGGCCAGCCGCATCGCGGTCAGCCGCGCAGCGTGCCGGGACGCGGGCCCCGCTGAGCGGCGCGGTGACGGGTCGGCGCATCCTGGTCGACGCCGACGCCTGCCCCGTCAAGGACGAGGTCTACCGCGTCGCGCTCCGCCACGGGGTGCCCGTCACGATCGTCAGCAACTCCCCCATTCGCGTCCCCGACCACCCGCTGATCGGGCGGATGGTCGTGGGCGACGCGTTCGACGCCGCCGACGACTGGATCGCCGAGCGCGCCGGCCCCGGCGCGGTGGTGATCACCGGCGACATCCTCCTGGCGGACCGCGCGCTGAAGGCGGGCGCGGCCGCGCTGTCGCCGACGGGCAAGCCCTTCACCGCCGCCTCGATCGGCGGCGCGATCGCCACCCGCGCGATCATGGCCGACCTGCGCGCGGGTGGCGACGCGATCCGCGGTCCTATCCCGTTCGGCAAGGCGGACCGGTCACGGTTCCTGCAGGCGCTCGACGAGGCGCTGATGCGGTTGGGGCGTGGTAGCGAAGCTTTGAAAGCTCCTTGATTTTAACACTCGCGCGGAATTTTAGCGTCCTAGTGTGTTGCCTGACTAGATCACCTGTTGTAGTGAGCGTCCATGTTGCTTCTTAGACGTTCCATCTCCGGCCGCTCGGTACGCCGCTTGCATGCCGGATTGATCGGCTTCCTACTCCTATCATCAGGTGTCGCCTTGGCGCAGGAATATCGGCCATCCTTCCGTCCCGAGACGCTGAAAGGTCCGCCGGTCGGTTTACCGAACCAGGTACTTGTGCTTGGCACGAGTCACCTCTCGGGCCTTCCCGAAACCTTTACGCCTATAATGCTGTCGCCGCTCCTGGATCGGCTCGCGTCATGGCGTCCAACGGCCATCGCGACGGAAAACCTTTCAGGCCTCCAATGCGACGGCCTGCGTCGCTATCCAGCGCGCTACGCCGGGACAGTTCAAGCCTATTGTCCCGACCCCGCGCCGGCTGGTCATGCGACCGGCCTGGATGTGCCCGCCGCCAATGCCGAAGCCGAACGGCTCCTCGCGGCTTGGCCGGCTGCGCCATCCCCGGCGCAACGGCGTCACCTGGCGGCGATCTTCCTGGCCGCGGGAGAGCCCGGTTCGGCGCTGGTGCAATGGCTCAGGCTGTCTCCGGCTGAACGACGCGCAGGCGACGGACTGAACGACGAGCTGGTCGTCGCGCTCGCCCAGGCCAAGGACCGACGCAACGAGACGAACCTTGTGTCCGCCGTGCTCGCGGCGCGGCTGGGATTGGAGCGTTTGTGGAGCGTGGACGACCATTCGGCCGATACCGCCGATGGCGTCGATCCAGCGGAGCGGAAGGCCGCTGCCGACGCGATCGCACGCGCATGGGATAATCCGGCGACCCACGCCCGACAGGCCGAAAGCGCGATGTTGGAAAAAGACCTGATGCAGCCCGACGGCATCCTGAAGATGTACCGTGCGTATAATGCTCCAAGTGCCCCCGCTCTGGCTTACCAATCAGATTTTGGTGCGGCGCTCGTCGAGCCTTCCTCGCAGCGGTTCGGACGACAATATGTCGGATACTGGGAGACGCGTAACTTACGCATGGCGGCGAACATTCGCGATGTGCTCGGCCGCTATCCCGGCATGCGGCTGCTGGCGATTGTCGGAGCGTCCCATAAAGGTTATTATGAAGCATATCTAAATCAGATGCATGACGTCCAGCTTGTGGACGCCGATGCTGTACTTCGCTGAGCTCATTATAAAGGCATGAACCACAGCTTTGCTAGGCTTACTACGAGACGAACCCCGGCAAAGCCGCGTCCTCGGACAAGTCGAGCGCGTCTGAACCTGCTCGCTCGCCGATCGAGCTTGAGCGAGCCCCTAAGCTACTTGTAGCGCAAGCCGCCCGGCACTCTTGTTCAGCAGCTTGACCTCCAGCTTGCGGTGCGTCGCCAGCGCCTGCCCGACCACCTGGTCCATGTTGTAATACCGATAGGTCGCGAGCCGCCCCACGAAGGTCACGTCGCCCTGCGCGACCGCCAGCGCCTCGTACCGCTTGAACAGCGCTTGGTTCTCGTCCCGAGGGATGGGGTAGTAGGGGTCGCCCTCCGCCGACGGGATCTCGTAGGTGATGCTCGTCTTGGGATGCACCTGGCCGGTCAGGTACTTGTATTCGGTGATGCGGGTGTGGGGCGTCGACTCGTTGGGGTAGTTCACCACCGCGACCGGCTGGAACACCTCCCGGTCGTGCGTCTCGTGGCGGAACTGGAGCGAGCGGTAGGGCAGCTTGCCGTAGCGATGCCCGAAATACTCGTCGATCGGCCCGGTGAAGACGAGGTGATCGTGCGCGTAGGCCTCGCGCACCTTCTCGTAATCGACGCCCAGCAGCACGTCGATGTTCGGGTGGTCGAGCATCCGCTCGAACATCCGGGTGTACCCCTCCAGCGGCATCGCCTGGAAGCTGTCGGTGAAGTACCGGTCGTCCGTGTTCGTGCGCGTCGGGACGCGGCTGGTCACCGACTTGTCGAGTTCGGACGGGTCCATGCCCCATTGCTTCCTGGTATAGCCCTGGAAGAAGGTCTCATAGAGCTCGCGCCCGACCTTGGAGATGACGACGTCGGCGCTGGTCTTGACCACCGCCACCGGCTCGGCGCGGCTTTCCAGATACGCCGTGGCCTCCGCGTCGGTCTGGAGGTCCAAGTCGTAGAGCACGTTCAGCGTCGTGCGGTTGATCGGCATCGGCACCAGCTTGCCGTCGACGTCCGCCAGCACGCGGTGCTCGTACGGCCGCCACTCGGTGAACTTCGACAAGTGATCGACGACCTCGGCCGAATTGGTGTGGAAGATGTGCGGCCCGTATTGGTGGATCAGCACCCCCGCTTCGTCCAGGTGATCGAAGGCGTTGCCCGCGATATGCGGCCGCCGGTCGACCACCAGCACCCGCAGGTTCGATTGCGAGGCCAGCCGCTCGGCCATGACGGATCCCGCGAAGCCCGCGCCGACGATCAGCACGTCGTACCGCTCGCCGCGATCGGGCCAGCCGGTCGGGCTCACCACCGTCTCCAGCTTGCCGTGCTCGGCGACGGCCCGACCGATCAGGGCGGACATATCGGCGAAGGTACGGTCCCACGATCCGGTCGCGAGCTGCGCGTCGGCGCGCGCCAGCCACGACGCGTCCTCGCCATGCGCCATCGCCAACGCGGTCTCGCAGGCCTGGATGAAAGCTTGCGCCGTGTCCGCGATCCGGACCGCGTCCAACCCACCATAATGGCGCACCACGTCCGTCACCGGCGTCGACACGACCGGGCAGCCCGCCGCCAGATATTCGGGCGTCTTGGTGGGGCTGATGAAGCGGGTCGCGTCGTTGATGGCGAACGGCATTAGCGCGACGTCCCATCCGCGCATGTAGGCGGGCAGGTCGGCGTAATCGCGCCCGCCCAGATAATGGATGTTTGCCCGGCGCGGCAGGTCGGACTCGGCGATCTTCACCACCGGACCGATCACCACCAGCGACCATTCGGGATGCGCGTCTGCGATGGCGGCGAGCAGGTCGAGGTCGAACCGCTCGTCGACCACGCCCGCCCAGCCGAACTTTGGGCCCGAGATCCCCGCCTGATCGGCGGGCTCCGCCACCGTGGACCGAGCGCGTGCGAAATGGGCGACATCGACGCTCGACGGAAAGGCGTGGACGCTCGAATGCCGGTCGCGCTTGGCCTCGTACAGGCTGGTGCCGCCGGTGAAGACCAGATCGGCGATCCCGATCAACCGCTGCTCCAGCTCCAGCGTCTCGGCCGACGCGCCCTTGAAATTGGCGAGCTCGTCCATGCAGTCATAAACGGTGCAGTCGGCGTCCAGATGGTCCGAGATCGGCAGCATCATGGGGGTATAATACCAGCGCACCAGAGCGCCCTCCGCGGGGTTGGCGGCGAACCAGCCGTCGAGCAGGGCGCGCAGCTGCTCGCGCTCCCATCGACCCGGCGCGGCCAGTTCCGGCGTAAGTACCGTCACCCCCGTCGCGGCGTCCGTCGTCTCGCTCACGCGCGGTTCCAGCAGGCCCGCCACATAGATCGGCTCCTCCCAGAACAGCACGCGGTGCGTCTGGGCGAAACGGCTCATTAGATGCTGTGGACGCTGGAACACGAAATTCCAGCGCAGGTGCGACAGGCAGAGCAGGGTCGGGCTTCCGCTCGGCACCCGCGCATCGACGAGGTGGGGCTTGGAGGACGACTGACCCGGATTCTTCACTGAGCATGGAACCTTGCTGGTGGATGAACGACTTTAACCGCCGGGAGCGGCTCCTGTTCCCTGTAGGCCGGGCCAAGTCCCTGAAACGCAACGTGGATCAGGGTATGGAACGGAAATGTCGGTATGGCCTCCATCCAGGCCACCGAGCGCACGACGAGGTACGGCATGAAACGGACGATCGAAGCGGACGGCCTGCCTGAGTTGGAGATGTGGGGCGGGGCCGAGTGCACCGTCGCGCGCGTCGGCGACCGGTGGGGCGATCAGACGCGCCTGTCGGGCCATCACGAGCGCGACGGTGACCTGGCGGCGTTCGCGGATCTCGGCTTCCGGGCGCTACGTTATCCGGTGCTGTGGGAGCGGGTCGCGCCCGACCGGCCCGAGGATTGCGACTGGAGCTGGACCGACCGCCGGCTCGGTCGCTTGCGCGATCTAGGCGTCCGGCCGATCGCCGGGCTCGTCCATCACGGCAGCGGGCCGCACCACACGAACCTGCTCGATCCCGAATTCCCCGCCAAGCTCGGCGAATATGCGGGCCGCGTCGCCCGGCGCTATCCGTGGGTGACCGACTACACCCCCGTCAACGAGCCGCTGACGACCGCGCGCTTCTCGGCGCTTTATGGCTACTGGCATCCCCACCACCGCGATGAAGGGTCGTTCTGGACCGCGCTCGTCAACCAGGTCGACGGCGTCGGACACGCGATGCGCGCGATCCGCGAAGTCGC
Organism: uncultured Sphingomonas sp.; assembly: GCF_964237155.1. Classification (GTDB taxonomy): domain Bacteria; phylum Pseudomonadota; class Alphaproteobacteria; order Sphingomonadales; family Sphingomonadaceae; genus Sphingomonas. The sequence continues at coordinate 17,030 of NZ_CAXSHH010000021.1, forward strand.
GCCGGATGCCCGGCTGATCCAGACGGACGATCTCGGCCGCACCTACGCGACCGCGCCGATGTTCGGCCAGGCGGCGTTCGACAATTTGCGGCGCTGGGCGGGATGGGACCTGCTGTTCGGTCGCGTCACGCCCGGCCATCCGCTGTGGGATCGCCTTGCCTATTTCGGCCTGGGTCGGCGGCTGGAGGCGCTCGCGGCCGCGCCTTGCCCGCCCGACATCGTGGGCGTGAATCATTACCTGACCAGCGACCGCTTCCTCGACCACCGGATCCAGCGTTACCCCGCGCGCACCCACGGCGCGAATTACGACGGCCGCTACGCCGACGTGGAGGCGGTCCGCGTCCTGGAACCCGCGCCGGGCGGTCTGGCCGGCGCGCTGCGCGAGGCATGGGAACGGTACCGTGTCCCGCTCGCGATCACCGAAGTCCATCTCGGCTGCACGCGCGAAGAGCAACTGCGCTGGGTGGGAGAGGCCTGGGACACCGCGCGCGCGCTTCGCGCCGCCGGCGTCGACCTGCGGGCGGTCACCGCGTGGGCGATGCTCGGCAGCCACGGTTGGAACACGCTCCTGACGGCCGACGGCGTGTACGAGCCGGGCCTGTTCGACGTCGGCGGAGTCGGGGGCGGGGTCGGGAGCGGGGTCGGGGGCGGTTCCGAACCGCGCCCGACCGCGCTCGCGCATGCCTGGCGCGGGTTGCCCGGGAACGCCGAGCGCCATCCGGTCGCGCGGACGCCGGGCTGGTGGCGGCGGCCGTCGCGGTTGATCCACCCGCCCGTCCGCCGTCCGGCGCGGTTCGAATGCGCCGCGTCCGCCCTGCCGGCAACCGCGCCGGCACCCGCGCCGCCGCTCCTGATCTATGGCGCGGCGGGCGCGCTCGGCCGCGCCATCGCGCGCCAGTGCGACGGACGCGGCATCCGCTACCTGCTCGCCGAACATCCGCGACCCGGACGGGAGACGGCGATCGCGGCCATGCTCGACCGGCACCGGCCCTGGGCGGTCATCGAAGCGGACGGCCGGGCGGGCGTCATTCCTCGCGCCCGCCTCGCGCTCGCCCGCGCCGCCGGGGAACGCGGGATCCGGCTGCTCGGCTTCATGGAGGACCTCGATGCGGGCGCGGACGCCGCGGCCGACGGGCGGCTCCTGATCCGCACGGGCGCGGTCTTCGGCCCGGAGGACGAGGACGGCCCGGCGGTCGATGCGGCGCGTGCGCTGGGCGAGGGACGGCGGTTCGCCGCGGCGGACGATCGCCCGTTCTCGCCGGCCTTCCGGCCCCGGCTCGCCGACGCCGCGCTCGACCTGCTGATCGACGGGGCGAGTGGCGACTGGCGACTGGCGCACGGGCCGCCGATGACCCCGGCGGCGTTCGCGCGCCGCGTCGCGCGCGCCTGCGGGCTCGACCCGTCGCTCGTGGACGGCGCCCCCTCGCCCGCGCCCCCCGCCCCGCTTCCTTGCGTCGGGGAAGCGGCGCTTGGCGACCTCGACGAGGCGCTCGGGCATTTCGCCCGGGGTTGGACCCAGAACATGGCCCGGCGCGCGGAGGCGGGCGAGACGCGCGCCGCCTGAGCCGCCTGTCGCGGCGGGTTTACGCATCGGTAACCCTATCCCTTCGCCTCCGGGTCAGCACTCATACCCTATCCGACATCGTCCCGTCGCGTTCGGCGGGCGAATCAGGGGGTTCCGATGCCTTTCGACGACCGGACACTATTAGGCGTCAGCGCGCTCGCGCTGACCTGTGCGCTCGCGGCCCCCGCCGGGGCGCAGACCGCCACGGCCCCGGCCGCCGCGTCGGTGCCGGCCGTCGAGGCCGACGCGCCCGTGCGCTTCGAAGCGATGAAGCTGAGGACGATGCGCGCCTTCTCCGGGCCGTTCGCGCTGCAGGACGGCAAGTACGCGACCTTCGCGGGCGAGGTCACCGGCACCCGTTACCGCATGCGCGCGTTCGCGGGCGACCTCACGGAGTCCCGGTACCGCATGCGCGCCTTCGCAGGCGACATCGCGGGTCTCCGGTACCGCATGCGCGCCTTCTCGTCTGACGTGCTCGGCGCGGCGGACGCGGGCATCTCCGAGTCGTACGGTAACAGCTTCTGGGGCGCGTCATACGCTCCGGCGGGCACGCTAGAGGCCAATCGCTACCGTATGCGCGCGTTCGAGGACGGCGTTCAGGGCTATGCGGACCGGGTTCGCGACATCATGAACCGCGTGCGTCCGGCCGACGGCTCCGTTTCCTCGTTCGAGGCGGCTCCCGGCGATTATCTCGGCATGCGCGATCAGATCGCGGCACTCGTCGCCCGGGGCAAGGACACCTACGGCTCGGCCGTCCAGACCAAGACCGGCAAGACGTTCGAGGCGGGCTTCGCGGACCCCATGCTCGCCAAATGGGGAATCGACCTAAACAGCGCCGCCTCGCTCGCCGAGGTGAACGAGGTCGACATGGAGTTGTTTCTGCTCGATTGGCGCGATAACCTGTTGCTCCATTCCGGCATCGACATGGCCGATCACTGGATGAAGCCGGTCAACTGGTCACCCGCGATGACGCACCAGCTGCAATCCGGCTTGTCGGGTCCCAAGGTCAGGGTCGGCCTGCTCGACTTCACCGTCACGGGCGACGCCCGGGCCAACATCGTCCGCTCGGGCGGCGTGTCGACCGTTGCGGGCATCCACGGATCGGCGGTGGCGAGCCTGATCGTCGGCGCGCATGACGGCCGCGGCGTGATGGGATTCGCGCCCAAGGCCGAGGTGATCGCCTATAATCCGTTCGACCAGACCGAGACGGCGTCCTGGGCCGACGTCAAGAACGGGCTCAAGTGGCTGGGTGACGACACCAAGGCCGATGCTCACGTCATCAACCTGTCGCTTGGCGTACCCGGCTTCACCTTCCACCAGGATTGGCGAAACGTGCTCGGCGACTCGGACGTCAAGTCCAAGATCCAGGACGCGGTATTCGTGATCGCCGCCGGCAACAGCGGCGTCACCCAGACCGGCAAGGTCGAGATGAACGGCGCGCTCGACAGCACTTTCCTGGTCGTCGGTTCGGTCGATCCGAACAGCGTCATCTCGGGTTTCTCGAACCGGCCGGGCAACACCTGCCTGACCGACGGCGGCGAGTGCAAGAACACCGCCGCCTGGACCAAGTCGAACGGCGCGTTCCTGAAGTCCGACTATCTGAAGGAGAGCGGCCTGTTGATGAACCGCTTCATCGTCGCGCCCGGCGAGTTCATGCTGGTCGACGACGGCGAGGGCGGCGTGACGCGCATGTCGGGCACTTCGTTCGCCGCGCCGCTGGTGTCGGGCACCGTCGCCCTGATCGCCGAGCGGTGGCCGTGGTTGACCGACAAGCCTATCGACGTCGCGCACATCATCTTGTCGACCGCCAGGGACCTGGGCGCCGTGGGTACCGACGGCGTCTATGGTCGCGGCATGCTCGACGTCGAGGCCGCGATGGCCCCGGTGGACTGGTCCAAGGTCACTTTCAAGCAGAGCACCAACGGCGGCGGCCTCGTCACCACGTCGCTGGCGACACTGAGAGCGACCAGCGCCGCCACGCGCTCGAGCTGGGAAGCGAACAAGGCGTACTTCTACGTGTTCGAGAACACCACCAACTCGCACCGCGACTTCTACATCCCGATGTCGTCCAAGCTGGTCGGGCAGACGGTGGGGTCGAACAGGGACCAGATGAACGCCTATCTCCAAAACCGCTTCCGGACGACGTTGGGCGCGCCCACGCGTTTCGCGAGCGGCGACGCGGGCGCGTACGCCTTCGGCCCGGCCCGGTTCAGCGCGCCGACGGCGGGCTTCGGGGAGCTCAACGCCTCCGTGACCATGACGCCCCGGACGTGGCGGCCGGGGCTGCGGCAGGGGACGGCGCCGTTCGACACGGGCATGGCCTTCAGCACCCCCGACGGGCGGATCGCGATGCGGTTCGGAAACGGTTCGGGCGGCGCGGACGTCGACGGCCGGGCGGGCTTCGGCTTCCGGTCCGACTACGATGTCGAGACCGGCGGCGCGAACCCGTTCCTGGGGCTCGCCTCGGGATCGGGCTACGTCGCGACCGACGTGGCGTTGACCGATCGGCTGACCGTGTCGGCGGGCGCGTCGACGCAGACCGCCAGGCGCGATCTGGATCAGCTGTCGAACCAGGACCGCATGGCGTTGGGCCGGCTCGAGCCCTACCGGGCGACCGCCAACCTGCTCTCGGCGCGCTACCGCGCCAACGGCTGGCTGAGCGCGACGGCGAGCTACACGATGCTCGACGAGGGCACGGGCCTGCTCGGCGTGCAGTCGCTCGACCAGTCCGACCTTCAGCACGGGACGACCACGGACGCCGCCACCTTCGGCGCGGACGTGACGCCCGGCCACGGGCTGGCGGTGTCGATGTCGGGCACGGTCGGCCGGACGCGGGCGACCGATCTGGGTCGCCAGAACATGGGCGTCGCGGCGGGCGGTCTCGTCAGCAGCGCGTTCCAGGTCGCCGTGGCGAAGAACGGCCTGTTCGACGGTCGGGACCGGGCGCGGGTCACCTTCGCCCAGCCGCTGCATGTCGAAAGCGGATCGATCGCGGTCAACCAGTTCAAGGTGATCGACCGCACGACCGGCGCGCTGGGTACGGAGGTCGAGACCTTCGCGCTGCAAAGCGGCGGCCGTCGCTTCGTCGCCGAGGCCGTGTACGGCCGATCGGTGCTGGACGGGCGGGCCGAGCTGGGCCTGTTCGGCCGCGCCGACCTGAAGGGTGACGCGGTCGCCCGGTCGGCGGTGACGCTCGGCGGGAGCTTTCGCCTGGGCCTCTGATCCCGGGTCGCCGACCGGAAGGGCCGCCGTCGACGGACGGCGGCCTTTTTTTAATATCGTCTTAAGCATCGGGCGCTATCATCCGGCCCATGCGTACACGCCCCAGCTCCACGCACCTGGCGTTCGCACTACTGCTCGCGGCCGCGCCCGCCTCCGTGGCGGCGGCCCCGGCCGAACCGGCCGGCTACGCCGCCTTCGACAAAAGCGTCGCCGCCACGAAGAACGCGATGATGGGCGATCCGGCCAAGGCGCTGGCGTCGGCCGAGCGGGCGATGACGCTCGCCGACGGGTTGCCCGCCGGACCGCGCCGGGAACTGGCGTTGACCACCGCGGGATGGTTGAAGGGCGAGGCGTTCATCTTCCTGGACGACGCCGACGCCGCCGCTCCGGTCGTCCGGGCCGCGCTCGCCGCGGCGGAGCGGATCGCCCCCAATACGAAACTGCACGGCGACACGATCCGGTCGCACGGCAGCGTCGCCGCCCTGTCGGGCCGTCCGCTGGAGGCGCTTCACGATTATCAGCGCGCCTACAACGTCTTCCAGCGCGCGGGCGAACCGCGTAGCCGCGCGCTGACGCTCCAGGACATCGCCCTCATCTATTACGAGGCGGGCGACTATGCCCGCGTGCTCGAATATTCGCGCCAGGCGGAGGCCGCGTACCCGGGCGACCCGATGCTGACGCTGACGCTGCGGAACAACCGGGGCGAGGCGTATCGGCAGCTGAGGCGGTACGATCTCGCATCCGTCGAACTCCGGTCCGCGCTGACCCAGGCGCACAAGCTCAACAACTCGCTGCTTCTGGCGCGGCTCTACGCGAACCTCGCCAGCTCGGAGACGCAGGCGGGCCGTCTGGCCGCCGCGAAGGCCGCGATCGATCAAGCGATGAGGTTCGTCACGCTCGACGACGCCGCTTCCGGGCGATCGACCGTGTTCGGGGCGGCGGCGGAGGTGGCCGTCGGATACGGGGACTTCAAACTGGCCGAGCGGTGGCTGGGCCGCACCTTCGAGGGCGTCGAGCTAGAGCGGTCGGGTATGGAATTCCGCGAGCATCATCATATCGCGGCGCTCGTCTACGAGAAGCTCGGCGACAGCGTGCTCGCGCTTCGGCACCTGAAGGCGTTCCAGCGGCTGGAGGCGGAAGCGCGGAAGCTGACCGCGTCGATGGCGTCGCAGCTCATGGCCGCGCGGTTCGACTTCGCCAACCAGGACCTCCAGATCGCCAAGTTGAAGCAGGACCAGCTCGTCCGCGCGGTGGAAGCGGAACGCGAACGGACCCGGTTGCGCACCATCCTGTTCGGCGGGCTGCTCGCGGTCGCCGCCATCGTGCTCGGCCTTCTCCTGTTCGGCATCTTCGCCATCCGTCGGAGCCGCGACGCGGTGGCGGCGGCCAACACGTCGCTCATCGACGTCAACGGCGCGCTCGAAAAGGCGTTGACCGCCAAGACCGAGTTCCTGGCCACCACCAGCCACGAGATCCGCACGCCGCTGAACGGCATCCTGGGAATGACGCAGGTGCTGCTCGCCGACCGCGGCATCGACGCGGGCGTGCGCGAGCGGATCGAGGTGGTCCACGGCGCGGGCGAGACGATGAAGGCGCTGGTCGACGACATCCTCGACGTCGCCAAGATGGAATCGGGCGAACTAACCGTCGCATCCGAGCCGACCGACCTGCTCGCGATCCTGGACGACGCCGCGCGGCTGTGGAGCGGGCAGGCGCAGGCGAAAGGGCTGGAGCTCGTGCTCGACATGGACGGCGCGCCCAGGCGGATCGTGACGGATGGCGGGCGGCTGCGCCAGATCGTCTTCAACCTCATGTCCAACGCATTGAAATTCACCAGCATCGGGCGCGTGACCCTCTTCGCGGGCGTCGGGACGGCCGCCGACGGCGTGGAAGGCCTGGTGATCCGCGTGGTCGACACCGGCATCGGCATCCCGCTCGACCAGCAGGCGGTGATCTTCGAGGCGTTCAAGCAGGTCGACGGCGGCACCACGCGCCAGTTCGGCGGCACGGGCCTGGGCCTGGCCATCTGCAAGAAGCTGGCGATCGCGCTGGGCGGCGACATCGCCGTGTCGAGCGTCATGGGTCAGGGCACGACATTCGAGGCGCTGTTGCCGCTCGTCCGCGCCGAGGTCGAGCCCGCATCGACCGTCGAGCTCGAGCACGACCGGACGCTGGCCGACGCGCGCATGCTGATCCTCGACCGCAATCCGCTGAACCAGGGCGTCATGCGCGTGCTGCTCGGCGCGGAGGCGGAAGGGGTGGTCGTCGCCGACACCGCCGCCGACGTGCTCGCCGCGCTGGCGAGGCCGGGCGCGCCGACCCACATCGTGATCGACGCGGGTTCGATCGCGGCGGAGGGCGTCGACCTCGTTTCCGTCTTGCGCGACCTGACAAACGCGGCGCGCACGGCGGGCGCGCATTGCAGCCTGCTGCTCGCGCCGGCCGCCGGCCTCGCCATTGCCGAGGCGATGGCGGTGGGGGCCGAGCAGCTGATCGTGAAGCCGATCGGCGCGGGCGACCTGATGGCGGCGCTGAAATCGCTTTACGGCGATGATCCCGACAGCCTGGTCGCCCCCGACCTGCTCGGCACGCGCGCGGCTTGAGGCGCAAGGCACAAATCGGTAACGTGTTGTTAACCGTTCGGGCGCTAGCTTTTGGTCCCAAGGTACGAAAGGCGTAGTCGCATGCAGGTCCTGTTCGTTGAAGACGACGCGATGAACCGACGGGTGGTCAAGGATATGCTGAGCGTCGTGGGCGCGCAGATGTCCGAGGCCGCCGACGCCGAGACCGGGCTGAAGATGATCGACGATGGGCAATATTCCATCATCCTCATGGACCTGCGGATGCCCGGGATGGACGGCCTGACCGCCATCCGCCACTTGCGCGCGCGCACCGACGCCAAGGCTCGGCTGCCGGTGATCGTGGTCACCGCCGACACCGCGGTCGACCTGCGCAAACGCTGCATCGCGCAAGGGGCCGACGACGTGATCCTGAAGCCCGTGGCGATGGGCAAGCTGCTGAAGGCGATGAGCAGCATGCTCGCCAAGGCCGCGGGCGCGAACGCGGTCGTGCTGAGCTAGGCCTTCCCGGCCAGTTCGCCCGCGCGGCGGAGCTTGGGGCTGACCACCGGCGTCGTCAGCATGGTGCTCGCCACCGCCATCAGCAACAGCGCGGTGAAGGTCACACCCGTGATCACCTGCCGGTCGAGCAGGATGTTGGCGAAGATGATCATGATCAGCGCCTTGGTCTGAAGCAGCCACCCGATCAGCGACGCTTCGCCCGGTCGCCATTTCAGGACGCGTCCCGCCAGGTGGACACCCGCGAGCTTGCCCCCGACCGACGCCGCGAGCAGCAGGGCCGCCGCCCCGAACACGGCGAAGCCGCCCAGGTCCCAACGGGTCCGCAGGCCCGTGCTGAGGAAGAACACCGGCATGACCGAAAGCAGGATCGCGTTCCGGAACAGGTCGAGCCGCTCGCGCGCGAACCAACCCGCATCGAGCACCGCGCCCGCCAGGAACGCGCCCACCATGTAATGCAGTCCCGCCCAGTCGGACGCGAAGCCCGCCGCCGCGAGCCAGATCAGCCCCACATACCAGCGATCGTCCTCCGCGATGCGCGTCATCAGCCGCCGCACCGCCCACGCGGCGACCGCGAACGCGACGAGGAACGCGACCTGTCGCCCGACCCGCTCCCAATCGAGCAGGATCAAGGCCAGCACGCCCCAGATCGCGACGTCGTCCATGCTGGCGTAGCGCAGCGTGCGCTGACCCAGCGGCTCGCGCAGGATGGCCAGCTTCTCCATCAGCAGCACAAGGATCGGCAACGCCGTGACGGCGCAGGCCATGCCGATGCCCAGCACCGCCTGCCATTCCCGCGCGGCCGGCCCCGCCCAGCCGGGCGATCGCAGCAGCACCCAGGCGGCCGCGCTGCCGAACAGGAGCGGCACGCCCAGCGCCAGCCCCGCCGTCACTCCCGTCTCGCCGCGCTTGGCCCACGCCTGCTTCAGGTCGAGCTCGATGCCCGCGAGCCACACGAAGATCATCACCGCCCACCAGGCGATGCCGTTCAACGGCGCGACCACCTCCGGCCGGAAGATGAACGCGTAATAATCGGGGAAGACGCGCCCCAGAACGCCGGGCCCGAGCAGGATTCCCCCGACGATCTGCACGACGACCAGCGGGGCCCAGTAATCCGTCCGCCCCAGCCGCCACACCAGGTACGGCACGGAGAAGATCAGGATCATCGCGAGCAGGAACAGCTCGGTCGTCGTCGGCATCTCATCGTCCCCCGCCCGGGCCGTTTCGTAAACGAAACGGCCCGCTCTCCGCAAGGAAAGCGGGCCGTGAAAGCCTTGGGTCGCGATGCGACTAGGCGGTGCGCGTGCCCGTCAGCGGAAAGCTGCCGAACGCGCCCGCGCCGACCGTGCCGGTGATGCCGCCGTCCGACACCGTCCCCTGGCAGTCGAGCGACATGGGCATCGGCACCGTCATCTGCTGCTTCCAGCTGATCTGGTCGCCCCGCACCTCGCCCGTGACGTCGCTCCCGCCCATCGCGCCCGAAACCGTGCCCGTGAACGAGTCGCCGTCGCTCTTGACCGTCAGCGTCATCTTCTGGTCGCCCAGCGGCGATTTCACCGTGCAGTCGTAGGTGCCGTCAACTCCAGCCATGAACTCTCTCCGTCAGTTGGCGGCGGTGCGGGGAGGCGCGGCCGCGACCCCGGCGACCGCCGCGGCCGGGATCACCTCGACCGGCAGCCCCAGGCTGTCAAGCTGCGGCCGGACGAGGGCGGCGTCGCCGACAACGACCCAGATCAGCTTGTTCGGGTCGATCACTCGCCGGATCGCCTGGTCCAGCTCGGCCCGCGTCATCGCCCGGTAAGTTTGCGTGATCCGCGCATAGTAATCATCCGGCCGCCGGTACAGGTCGTTGCTCTGCATCGCGCCCAACACCGCGCCCGACGTCTCGAAATTGCCCGACAGCGCGCGCACCGCGCCGGTGATCGCCCGGTCGAACTCCACTTGCGTCAACGGTTTGGTGGTCACGAACTCGGCGAGGTCGACCTTCAGCGACGCGATCGACGGCCCCGTCTTATCCGCCTGGACGGGCGCCGAGACGATGTAGGGCGCGGCGTACTCCGCCTGCGCGAACGACCCCCGCGCGCCGTAGGACCAGCCCCGCGTCTCGCGCAGGTCCGTGTTGATGCGCCCCAGGAAGCTCCCGCCCAGCGCGTCGTTCGCGGTCTGCACCGCCAGCAGGTCGTCCGTGCCCTTCAGCGGCGTCGGCAGCGCCGCCAGGATCAGCGATTGCGGGCTGTCGGGCCGATCGACCAGCACGATCCGGGGGCCGGCGGGCCGTCCCGCGCCGAAGTTCTTCACGCCCGCCGCACCGGTCGCGCGCCAGTCGCCGAAGCGCTGGTCGAGCGCGGGGAGCACCTCGTCCAGCGGCCGGTCGCTGGTGACGAACAGCTTGGCCTTGTCGGGCCGGAGCCACGCATCGCGGAACGCGACCAGGTCCGCGCGCGTCAGCGCCGCCACCGCGCGCGGATCGCCCGCCCCTTGCGCCTTGGCGTAGGGGCTGTCCGGTCCGGCGATCAGCGGCGGCATCACGCGCCCGGCCAATCCTTGCGGACTCGTCAGCTCCTGCGCGATCCCCGCCAGTTGCTGCTGCTTCACCCGTTGCACCTCCGCCTCCGCGAAGGCCGGGTTGCGCGCCACATCGGCGAACAGGTCGAGCGCGGGTTGCAGGTTCGCGCTCGGCACCTCGAGCGAAAGCGTGGTGCGATCATTGGACGCACCCGTCCCTATATCCGCCCCCAGCCGCTCCTTCGCCTCGGCAAGGCGGATCGAGTCGAGCGTCGTCGTCCCCTCGTCCATCACCGCCAGCGTCAGCCCTTGCGTGCCCAGCTTCCCCGGCACGTCCGCCGCCACCCCCGCATCGAAGCTCAGCACGGCCTGCGTGATCGGCACGGCGGTCCGCTGCGCGTACACGACCTCGATCCCGTTCCGCAGCTTCGCGCGCCGCACGGCCGGGAAACTCAGCGAGGCGACGTCGCCTACCGCCGGCAACGCGCCGCGCGTGCCCTTGAACGGCGTATCGGGCGCCTTCACCACGGCGGCGGCGGGCGCGGCGGCGTTCCGGTACGCGTCGCGCGCGCCCGGCACGATCGCGAACGCATAGACGGGCCGCGTCAGCCAGCGGTTCATCGCCGCCCGGACCGTCGCCGGCGTCTGCGCGGCGAGCGCCTGGAGCCGCTTCTTGTAGAAGCCCGGATCGTTGGAATAAAGCGCGCCCTCGGCCAGCGCCACCGCCTTGCCGCCGAACCCGCCGACCGACTCCAGCCCCGCGACGCGGTTCGCGACCACGCCCGTCACGTATCGGTTCACCTCGTCGGCGGTCGGCCCCGTCCGGATGAAATCGGCGACCACCGCGTCCAGCCGCCGCTCCAGCAGCGCCTGGTCCACCCCCGGCCGCGCGACCGCGTTGACCGAGAACGACCCCACCTCGGCGAAGGCGCGGTTGGACGCGCCCACCTGCACCGCCAGCTTCTCCTGCCGGACGAGCGCGTTCTCGAGCCGGGACGAGCTCAGCCCGCCCAGCACCCCGCCCGCGACCTCCAGCGCGGCGGCGTCCGCCTCGTTCAGCCCGGGCACCGACCAGCTTCGCGTGACGAGTGGCGCGGCCACCCGGTCGCGCTGCGTCTCGCTGACCGCCGCCGGCAGCGCGGCGAGCGGCGCGGGTCGCCGGACGCTGGCGCGCCCGCGCGGGATCGCGCCGAAATACTTCTCCACCTTGGCCCGCGCGGTCGCGACATCGACATCGCCCGCCAGCACCAGCACCGCATTGTTGGGCGCGTAATTGTCGCGGAACCAGTTCTTCACGTCGTCGAGCGACGCCGCGTCGAGATCGGCCATCGAGCCGATCGTGGTGTGGTTGTACGGATGCCCGACCGGGAACAGCCCGCCCGGCAGCTTGTATCGCAGCAGGCCGTAGGGCTGGTTGTCCCCCTGCCGCTTCTCGTTCTGGACGACCCCGCGCTGCTCGTCGAGTTTCGCCTGCGTGATCGCGCCGAGCAGGTACCCCATCCGATCGGATTCGAGGAACAGCGCCCGATCGAGCGCCGCGGTCGGCACCGTCTCGAAGTAATTGGTCCGGTCGTAACTGGTGGTGCCGTTGTAATCGGTCGCGCCGACGGTTTTCAGCGGCTCGAAGAACTCGCCCGGCGCGTTCTCCGACCCGTTGAACATCAGATGCTCGAACAGGTGCGCGAACCCCGTCTTGCCCTGCGGCTCGTGCTTGGAGCCGACATCGTACCACACCGACACGGCGACGACCGGGGCCTTGCGGTCGGTATGCACGACCACCCTCAACCCGTTGGCGAGCGTGAACTGCTGATAAGGAATATCGACCGAACGCACGAGCCGCGACACCGGCGCGGCAGCGGCGGCGGCGGGCGCCGTCCGCGCGGCCGTCGGCGCGGCGAGCAGGACGAGCGCGACGCCGGTCGACGCCAGGATCTTGGTGTTCATAGGGATGCGGCCTTGTTTCAATTCGTCATAAATGTACGCACGCCGTTCGATCCGACGCAACTCCCCTTCCTTTCCAGGAAAGGGGCTGAGGCCGGTACATCCGCTCGACGTTGCCCCGGAGCAGGCGCGCGTCGAACAACACCGGCTTGGTCCGGTGCGCCTCGAACCGCGCCGCCTGGTCGGCATGATGCGGAGATCCCGGCCGCGTGGTCGCCGCCAGATAGGGCGAAGCGACTCGTTATGCCCCAGCGGCATGTACGGCGCGCCGGGGAAGCGGGAATAGCCCCGCTAGCCGCACCTCCCCCGGATGCCGCGCGGTGTGCTGGTTCAGCCCCGCCGCATAGCCATCGAGCAGCATGCGCGCGTCGGCGGGTCGCCGGCCGTAATTGCGCCCCACCTTCTCGCGCGCGCCGAGCGGATGGATGACGTAATTTGTCTTCGCGCCCTCGGGGCCGGTAATCGCCCCGACCGCCCGCGCGTCATCGCGAGCACCTCCCGGAGCATGATAAATCGTCCTCGGCATAAGCATAGCCGATCCCGTGCGCGACATCGGCGTCCGCCCGCCCGAACACACGCGGCACCCCGAACCGATCGCGCGCGATCACGGTATTATAGCTGCGCGGGCGGGCGGCGGAGCGGCGCGTTCGGCGAGGAGCGGCTCCCTTACGGCGGGGCCAACGGCGATCAGGCCGGAAGGGACCAAGAGCCTGAGGTCGCCGCGGCGCAGGTTCCCGTGCAGGCCGACCTTTACCCGCTTATTGGCCCGGCGTGTTCCGCGATGACGCGTCGAATTTGGGCGAGGATCGCTGGCGCTTCGTCCAACGCGATGCGCCACACCACCGCCGGCGAATAATCGAAATAGCCATGCGTGAGCCGGTTCCGCATCTCCGTCAGGTCGCGCCATGGCATCTCGGGAACCGACTCCTGAAAGCCGGGGTGTAACTTACGAATATAACGACTCGCCTCCCCCATATTCTCGAGCTTCTTGATGACGAGATCGCGGACGGGCTCGTTCGCCATGAATTGCTCGAAGTCGGTCTCGGCGGTGTAGGCGACCACCTTGGATGCCATCTCCTCGATGTCGGACAACCAGTCGCCCAGCGAACGATGCGATGCCTTCACAGGGGAATCGCGTCATGAAGGATGCGGGCCATGCTCTTCTCCGGCACCTCGTCATCGACGACCACATCGACATCCCTATCCAGCAACGCGGCGAGCTCGCGTTCCATGCGGACCAGGCCCAACAGCGACAGCGTGGGTCGGTGGTCGACCAGGAAGTCCACGTCGCTGGCCCCATGCTCCTCGCCGCGCGCTACGGAGCCGAACAAGCGGGGATCGCTCGCGCCATGGCGTGCCACGATCTCGCGTATCGCGGGGGCATGGCCACGCACACGCTCCAGCATGGGCCTGTGCGGTCTGACGGAAGAGATGCTCGCCATTGGCAGTCCTTAGCAGCGTAACGCGGCGGGTGAAACGACCGCCGCGGTTTCATGCTGTCCTACAAGCTCGGGATCGGCGTACCGCGAACGGATGGCTCGCTTTGCTCATCCTGACCTGCTCCCCAGAATTCATGCCATTGGTAAGTTAGCTCGTCAGATGGAGACGAGTGATGCGGCGAGGCCGATTTACCGAGGATCAGATCATTGGCGTGCTGCGCGAGCATGAGGCTGGCGTGAAGACCGCCGAGCTGTGCCGAAAGCACGGGATCAGCGACGCGACGTTCTACAACTGGAAGGCGAAGTATGGCGGCATGACCGTGTCGGAGGCGGCGCGGTTGCGGACGCTGGAGGACGAGAACCGACGGCTGAAGAAGCTGCTGGCGGAGTCGATGCTCGACGTGTCGGCGTTGAAGGATCTGCTGGAAAAAAACTGACCCGGTCTGTGGAGCGCTACGCTGCGGTGGAGAAGCTGATGGCCGATCACGGCTTCTCCGAGCGTCGCGCCTGCAGGCTGATCGGGGTCAACCGGTCGGCATGGCAATATGAGCCGCTTCGCGGGCAGGACGATGTTGTCCGCATGTGGATGCGTGAGATCGCCAACGAGCGTCGCCGGTTCGGCTACCGACGGCTGGCGATCCTGCTCAAGCGTGAGGGCAAGGGCATGAACCTGAAGAAGGTGTACCGGCTGTACCGCGAGGAGCGGCTGACGGTGCGCAAGCGTGGCGGGCGCAAGCGCGCGCTGGGCACGAGAGCGCCGATGGCGATCCCGCAGGAACCCAACCAGCGCTGGTCGCTCGACTTCGTATCGGATGCATTGGCCTGCGGCCGGCGGTTCCGCTTGCTCAACGTCATCGACGATTACAGCCGGGAATGCCTGGCCTGCATCGTCGATACCTCGCTGTCCGGTCGGCGGGTCGTTCGTGAGCTGAGCGCCATCGCCGACCGTCGCGGGCTCCCGTGCATGGTGGTCAGCGACAATGGCACCGAGCTGACCAGTCACGCCGTGCTCGCGTGGTGCCAGGACACCGGGGTCGAGTGGCATTACATCGCGCCGGGCAAGCCGCAGCAGAACGGCTTCGTCGAGAGCTTTAATGGTCGCTTGCGCGACGAGTGCCTGAACGAGCACCTGTTCCCATCGCTGGCTGCGGCGAGACGGATCATCGAGGCATGGCGGACGGACTACAACACCGTGCGTCCGCACAGCAGTCTTGGCGGGATGGCACCCGCCGAGTTTACGAACCGCCCCCGCCAGGGGCATATGGACACCGAAGCTAAGTTATCAGCGGCCTGAAAACGGGGAGCAGGTCAATCCTAACGCGCCTCCCCAACGTAGGCCGGTGCCTGGATGCGATAACCGTCGTGAGCAGGCACCTTACTCACCTGCGCGCTCACCGCCGTGGCAGGGTCGACGCCGGATTGGAGCTTCTCACGGCTAAGTCGAGTACGCGTCCACGCCTATACTTCCCTAAACTTGTTCAGGTTCGCAAGGCTCCTATGTTGCCCTAATACAACACTCATCCGATGCCGCTTCGATGCCAGGACCATCCATGAACCTTGAAAAATTCACCGACCGCGCCAAGGGTTTCCTCCAGTCGGCGCAGACCGTCGCGATCCGCATGAACCATCAACGGATCTCGCCGGAGCACATCCTGAAAGCGCTGTTGGAGGACGAGCAGGGCATGGCCGCCGGGCTGATCGGCGCGGCGGGCGGCGACGCCAAGCGCGCGGTCGCCGAAACCGACGCGCTCTTGGCCAAGGTGCCCGCGGTCAGCGGCGGCGGCGCGCAGCAGACGCCCGGCCTCGACAACGACGCGGTACGCCTCCTCGACCAGGCCGAGCAGGTAGCGGCCAAGGCGGGCGACGGCTTCGTGACGGTCGAGCGCATGCTGCTGTCCGCGTCGATGTCGTCGAACCCGGCGGGCCGCGCGCTCGCTGCGGCGGGAGTCAAGCCCGACGCGCTGAACGCCGCGATCAACCAGCTTCGCCAGGGCCGCACCGCCGACACGGCGGGTGCCGAGGACCGTTACGACGCGCTCAAGAAGTTCGCGCGCGACCTCACTCAGGCGGCGCGCGACGGCAAGCTCGACCCCGTCATCGGCCGCGACGAGGAGATCAGGCGGACGATCCAGATCCTGGCGCGCCGGACCAAGAACAATCCCGCGCTGATCGGCGAGCCCGGCGTCGGCAAGACCGCGATCGCCGAGGGCCTCGCGCTCCGCATCGCCAACGGCGACGTGCCCGACACGCTCAAGGGCCGCCGGCTGATGTCGCTCGACCTGGGCGCGCTGATCGCCGGGGCCAAGTACCGCGGCGAGTTCGAGGAACGGCTGAAAGGCGTGCTCGACGAGGTCAAGGCGGCCGAGGGCGACGTCGTCCTGTTCATCGACGAGATGCACCAGCTGATCGGCGCGGGGAAATCAGAGGGCGCGATGGATGCGGGCAACCTGCTGAAACCCGCGCTTGCCCGGGGCGAGCTCCACTGCGTCGGCGCGACCACGCTCGACGAGTATCGCAAGCATGTCGAGAAGGACCCCGCGCTCCAGCGGCGCTTCCAGCCCGTCTTCGTCGGCGAGCCGACCGTCGAGGACACCGTGTCGATCCTGCGCGGGCTGAAGGAGAAATACGAGCTCCATCACGGCGTCCGCATCACCGACGCCGCGATCGTCGCCGCCTCGACGCTGTCGAACCGCTACATCACCGACCGCTTCCTCCCCGACAAGGCGATTGACCTGATGGACGAGGCCGCGAGCCGCATCCGCATGGAGGTGGAGAGCAAGCCCGAGGAGATCGAGACGCTCGACCGCCGCATCCTGCGCCTCAAGATCGAACGCGAGGCGCTCCGCCGCGAGCAGGACGACGCCTCGCGCGACCGGCTCGGCGCGCTGGAGCGCGATTTGGGCGGCCTGGAGGAGCAGTCGGCCGCGCTCACCACCCGCTGGCAGGGCGAAAAGGACAAGATCGGCGCGGAGGCCAAGTTGAAGGAACAGCTCGACGCCGCGCGCATCGCGCTCGACCAGGCGCAGCGCACCGGCGACCTCGCGCGGGCCGGGGAGCTCTCCTATGGCACCATCCCCGGGCTCGAACGCCAGCTCGCCGAGGCGAGCGTCGCGACCGAGGGCGCGATGCTGCGCGAGGAGGTGACCGCCGACGACATAGCGGGCGTCGTCAGCCGCTGGACGGGCGTCCCCGTCGAACGGATGCTGGCGGGCGAGCGCGACAAGCTGCTGGCGATGGAGGAGGCGATCGGTCGTCGCGTCATCGGCCAGGCGCACGCCGTCCACGCCGTCTCCACCGCCGTCCGCAGGGCGCGCGCGGGATTGCAGGACCCCAACCGCCCGCTCGGCTCGTTCCTGTTCTTGGGCCCCACGGGCGTCGGCAAGACCGAGCTGACCAAGGCGCTGGCCGAATTCCTGTTCGACGACCCCGCCGCGATGGTCCGCATCGACATGTCCGAATTCATGGAGAAGCACGCCGTCTCCCGCCTGATCGGCGCGCCCCCGGGCTATGTCGGCTACGAGGAGGGCGGCGTTCTGACCGAGGCCGTCCGCCGCCGCCCGTATCAGGTGATCCTGTTCGACGAGGTGGAGAAAGCGCACGGCGACGTGTTCAACATCCTCCTTCAGGTGCTCGATGACGGCCGCCTCACTGACGGCCAGGGCCGCACGGTCGACTTCACCAACACGCTCATCATCCTGACGAGCAATCTCGGCTCGCAATATCTGACGACGCTCACCGACGACCAGGACGTCGACACCGTCGAGCCGCAGGTGATGGAAATCGTCCGCGCGCATTTCCGCCCGGAGTTCCTCAACCGCCTCGACGAGGTGATCCTGTTCCACCGGCTCGGCCAAGCGCACATGGCTCCGATCGTCGACATCCAGGTCGCGCGCGTCGGCAAGCTCCTCGCCGACCGCAAGGTGACGCTGGACCTCACCGACGCCGCGCGGGCGTGGCTAGGCCGCGTCGGCTACGACCCCGTGTACGGCGCGAGGCCCCTCAAGCGCGCCGTCCAGCGCCACCTCCAGGACCCCCTCGCCGACCTGATCCTGCGGGGCGGCGTGAAAGACGGCCAGACGATCCGCGTCGACGAGGGCGAGGGGAAGCTAGCACTGGTGGTGAGGTGAGCTAGTTGGCAACCGCGCCCATCCCCGCAGGCGCATCCTCCAGCTCGCCGAGCATACGGAACAGCTCGCGCAGCATGTCGCGCTCGGCAGCGGAAAGGTGCGGGTTCCACACATCGAGGATCAATACGGCGCGGACCGTGTCCGAGCCGTTCCATGCTTCATGCTCAATCGTGTCGTCGAACGCGAACGCCTGGCCCTCGACCCACGCCCGCGTTTCGCCCCCGACCCGAAAGCCGCACCCTGGCGGCACGATCAGCGGCAGGTGGACGATTGCGCGGACGTTGCTCACGCCCGTATGCGCAGGCAACCGCGCGCCGGGTTTCAGCACGGAGAAGAACGCGGTCGGCCCCTTGCCCGGCATGTCGGCGAGCGGGACTTGAGTCAGCGCAGCCGCCGTCGCCGGACACCGCCCGCACACCTCTGCCTGTCGTTCGCCGTACTTCCAAAGATACCGCGCACCCCACGCATCCGACCGGTCGAGCGGTGTCCATTTGTTGATCGGCGCGCCAGGCGTCATCTCGACATACGGCGCGAAACCGCTGTCGGGCGCGGCGAGTAGCGTCTCGAGCTCGCGCCGGATCGCCGGGACCGCCGCCTCCAGCCTGGCCATCCAAGGGAATAGCGCTCGGTCGAAGAACTCGTCAGCGGGCAGGAACGGGAAATGCAGCCCGTGAGGCTCATTATGGAACACTCGCCGCCGCCCGAGCATCGCATCGACGCAAGCGTCGAACCGCCGCCGCGTGACCGGGTCGACCCCGTCCCGCGCTATCTCGAGCAGAGCATCGACCTCGCCACCGAACCGCATGCCCCGGTCGGCGACCCGCGCCTTGGCATGGGCGAGCAGGTTGTCGAGGGCTGCGGGATGCGGCGTCGTCGCCTCGACGACGCTCACCACCCCGCCCCAGCGGAACGCGGCCTGGTTGAGCTCGCCTGTCCGCTCGTGCAGCTCCGCCATCCGGACGTTGGCCATCAAGTGCCGTTGATCAAGCGCGAGGACGCCCTCCAACGCAGCCCGTTCCCCTTCGGCATCGCCGCGCTGGCGTCGCACCGTGGCGAGGTTCATCCACAGCGGCGTAGCTTGCGGATCGGCGGCCACCGCGCGCGCGAACAGCTGCTCCGCCTCGGGCGCGGTCCTGGAAAGCGCCTGCATCCCCAGCCCGTTCAGCGCAGGCGCGCTGGTCGGATCGATCGCCAGCAGCTCCTTCCACAAACGCGCTGCCGCGTCAGGCCGGCCTTGCGCCCGCTCTTGCTCGGCTTGCCCGAGCAGCGCTGCGATTTCCTGCTTATCCATATTCTTGATCGCGTACCGGAGCTGCAGCACTATGCGCAAAAGAAAAGGGGCGTTGGCCAAAGCCACCGCCCCTTTCTCCATTAAGGCGGTAATCCGGTCAGAACCGGACGCGGGCTCCCACCGCGAAACGACGACCGATCGCGTCGTAGGTTGACGGGAAGGTATTGCCGCTATTGAACGAGGTTACGCCGATGTTGCTGCCAACGGTCGGCGGGTCCTTGTCGGTCAAGTTGATCGCGCTCAGAGTCAGGTCGAAATTGTCGTTCACGCCGTATCGAACCGTCAGGTCGAAATAGTTAAACGCGTCGATCTTGCGGAAGTCGGCGAAGGCAGGGCCACCGAAGCTGGAATTGACGTCGGCAGGCTCCTGCTCGACGCTGGAGAGATGGCGCCAGAGAAGCGACACGTCGACATCGTCGAACGATACCGTCGTGCGCTGGTTAAATGTGAATTCCGGCAGGATCGAACCCGTCAACGAGCAATTGACGCTGTAGAAGCCCACGCACTCGCGGTTCAACCCGCCCGGTGTCGCCCGGAACTTGTTGTTGAGCGTGTAATTGCCGTTGAAGGCGAGCGCCAATCGCACATTCTCGGTCACGTCCGTGCTGAAGTTTGCGATCAGGTCGAAACCGTCCGTCGCGATACGTCCGCTGTTGGTCAGCGGCTGCGGAATGCCCGGGGTCGTGCTCGCGTCGCCATCGAGACCGCCGGTCGCGGGGTCCCGACGAATCTGCGTGCACGCTACGCTCGCCGCGCTGGCCGCAGTCAGATTGTTGAAGCACGCACCGAGGATATCGCCGGGCGCCGGGGTCGACAAAGCGTCACGGATTTTGATGTTGTAATAGTCCAACGACACCGAGAAGTTCCGGATGAAGTCGGGCTGGAATACCACACCCAGCGTGTAGGTATCCGCCTTCTCGGGCCGATTGTTGGAGTCGTAGGTGAATGTGCCGTTGATCTGGCCGGCCGATGGCGGATCGATTGCGCCGATCTGGGTAGCGGGCGCGCCCTGCGCGATGCAGACGGCGCGCAGGTTGGCGTTGTTGACCGGCGCTTGACCCTGGCAAGGGTCGTTGCGCAGATTGGTCAAGCCGACCGCATCAGGCGTGAACAGCTCGCCGACATTCGGCGCACGGACCGCGCGCTGATAGTTACCGCGGAAACGCAGGCCGTTGGTCACCTCCCAGGTGGCCCCGCCCTTGTACGTCCAGGCGTCGAATGTCGGGTTGCCCGGCGCATCGACGCTGTAGCTGGAGTAGCGCACACCCGCTTCCAGCGTCAGGCTCTGCAGGAACGGAAGGTCGGCCACCAATGGCGCGATAACCTCGGCGAAACCCTCGTACACGTCATAGCCACCCCGGACGGGAACGGTCGCGCCGCCCGCGCCGCCGAGCGCGCCGGGATCCTGCGCAAGCTGGTCGGCGAAGACCTCGGCGGTGTATTTCCGATACTCGGAGCCGGCCGCGATGGCTACCGGAGCGTTGGCCGAGCCGATGGTCATGAGATCGGCGTTCAGCACGCCGCGGACCTGCGCCAGCGTCGTACGATTACCAGACGTTGCCGGCGTGAGAAGGAAGTTGACGGCGTCCGACGTGATCGATCCCGCTTCGCCGAACAGGTTCACGGGAACGCAGGAACCCGACGGATCCTGACAGGTGGTCGCGTTGGTCGCGCGGAGCGCCTGCTGCAGCTTGGGGATCGAAGCATAGTTCAGGATCGTCTGCGTGTTGGTGCTGCGGCCATATGCGCCATAAACATCGTAGCGGAGACTCTCGGTCAGGGCGCCGCGCGCGCCTACCCGGAAGTCGAACACCTGCGTTTCGTAGTTGCTGACCCGGCCACCGGCTTCAACCAGCCGACGCGCGACGTTCGTCGAGAACTCTCGATAGTTCGGGTCGTTCGGGTTCGTCGTGGCGGCGGCCGCGTCGCACTGCGCCCCGGTCAACGTCTGGATACCGGCGACATTAGGGTTGGAGTCGTTGTTGGTGCAGAAGGTCGCGCGCGCGCCGGCCGGCAGGAAGGGATTGCTGACCGGAATGAACAGCGGGCTGGCGAATGCGCCCGACGGCGCGATGATAGTCTGAACCGTGTTCTGAGAGAACAGCCCGCGGCTGTAGACCTCGACGCTGTCCGACACTTCGTAATGCGCCGAGCTGAACATGTTGAACCGCTCGAACGGCGTCTGAAAGATGTTGAACGGATTGAAGTTGAAGCTTGCGAATACGGGCACGAGCTGACCAGTCGCCGGATTGATGTTGCGATTGCCGACACCGGCGACCGAGAAGCGCGACGGAACGGCGGTGCCCGACGCGCCGCTGCCGCTGCCGTCGAACGAGTCGATCGTCAGGGCGGAGCCCGGACGCTCACCCGCGAAGAAGACCGGATCGGCCTCCTGGTAACCGAGACTGAGCACCGCGTTGCCGCGACCATCGTCGAAGTTCGCGCCGATCGTGAGGTCCGTGCGGAAGATGTTGCCGTCGCCGCGCTCGGTGATCTGCTCGCTCACCGACAGGTCCACGCCGGCGAAATCGCGCTTGGTGATGAAATTCACCACGCCCGATACCGCATCCGCGCCGTAGGTAGTGCTGGCACCGCCGGTCAGTACGTCGATACGATCGAGCACGGCGAGCGGGATGTTGTTCAGATCGACACTGCCATCTAAATTAGCGGGCGCAATCCGCGCCCCGTCAATCAGCACTATGTTACGGTTCTGACCAAGGCCGCGAAGGTCGACGAACGATGCGCCTTCGTTGCCGTTATTGGTCGACGCGCCGATGCTGGCAGCGACACCCGGCAACTGACGCAAGATCTCGTCGGCTCGATTCGTTTGACGTAGCGCGATCTCGTCGGCGGTGGTGACGTTGACCGGGCTGGAGGTGCGAAGGTTTGGGTTGGTGATCAAAGACCCAGTGACGACGATTTCCTCACCCGGTGCCTGCTCGGCGCCGGGAGCCTGCGTCTCCGTCGCGCCGGTCTCGCCCGGTTGCTGACCCGCTTGGGCCTCGCCGCCGGAGGAAGCGCTGACCTGCGCAATCGCGGGCACCGCCGCGAAAATCGAAATCCCGGCAAGGAGACCGGAGGCAAGCCTGCGCCCACGAAGCACCTGGTTCATGTTAACATCCCTTTTCGCGACCGTCCCTGGTTCAGGGACCCGGCCTACTCGTCAAATACGTGGCAAATTTACCGCGCTTGGATTGAGGATTAAGCAGCCGATCGGCCGCGGCACAATCACAACGAGGCAAAACAAGCGCGATTTCATGGAACTGTAGTCTTTGGGTCACACCCGCAGGGTTTGCGGTGTTGGCTGGAGAGACTAAGCTCGACGACGGTCAATCGGAGACCCAGCTTGTCGCTCATTATCCGTCCGCTCCTTCTCGCGGCATTACTCGTTCCCACCGCTCCGCTTTCGGCGCAGGACGCCGCGACCGGCCCCATGCGCACACTCGCCCGGTGCCGGTTGATCACCGAACCGACCGCCCGCCTGGCCTGCTTCGACGCAGCGGCCGCACAGCTGCAGGATGCGGTCTCGACCGGGCAGGTGACCATGCTCGACCGCGAGGGGGTGCGGCAGACCAAACGCTCGCTGTTCGGGTTCACCCTGCCCCGCGTCGGCTTATTCGGCCGTAGTGATGGTGAGCCGGAATTTACAGAAATCGACACTACGATTGCCCGCGTTCTCCCGCTCGGCTTCGGCAAGTACGAGTTGATGCTGAAGGATGGCGCCCGTTGGCAGACTACGGACGCGCTCGCCTCGCCTCCCCGATCGGGATCGGCAGTTCGCATCCGCAAGGCTACGCTCGGTTCTTATTTCATTAACGTCAACGGACGGCGAGGCGTGAAGGGCCGCCGCATCGGTTAAGTTCGGGTTGCGCTAAACGCCCGGCCTTAGTTCTGCGGCACCATCGCCCCCGCGACCAGCAGCGGGTCGAGCCGCGCGTTACGCCAGCGCAGGCCCCAATGGAGGTGCGGTCCGGTCGCCCGCCCCGTCGCGCCGACCGCGCCGATGCGCTGGCCCGCCGTCACCCGCTCGCCGAGCGCCACGTCGATCCGCGACAGGTGCAGGAACGCGCTCGACAGGCCGCCGCCGTGATCGACGATCAGGAGGACGCCCTCCAGGGTGAACGGCCGCGCCGGATCGGCGGCGAGCACCACCACGCCGCCTGCGGGCGCGACCACGGGCGCTCCGGTCGGCAACGCCACGTCGGCGCCCGAATGGAACGATCCGGGGACGCCCCGATAGATGCGCTGCGCCCCGAACGCGCCCGACAGCCGTCCGGTCGCGGGCCAGCGCATCCGCTCGCGCCAGCCGGACGCGCCCGTCTCGACGGCGCGGGCAGCGGCGATGCGCGCGAGTTCGCCCGGACGCAGCGCGTCGAACTCGGCGGTGGTGCGGCCCGCGCGGAGCGGCGCGTCGACCCGCTGGGTCGGCCAGGCGCGCGGCGCGACGCTCAGGACCCGGCGAACCTCCCGGCCGTCGGACATGGTCGCGACCAGCTCGGCGACGGGACCCGCGTCGCGGTCGAACCCGACCACGAACCGCCCGTTGGCGAGCATCACCGGCGCGGCTGCCGCACCGGGCACGCGCAGTTCGACGGACACCGATCCCGGTGGCGCTTCGGCCGCCAACAGCCCGCCCTGCGTCGGCACGCCCGTGAACCGAAACCCTTCGCCCGGCGCTTGCGCGACCACCGGCGGGGTGGACGCGGCAAGCACTACCGCCAGCGCCATCCTCATCGTGGACGGAGCGCCTCGCTGGCGAGCGCGGCGGTGGCGAACGCGCGCTGCCCCGCCACGCTCCAATACCGCAGGTCGTTCAACCCGATTCGCGCGCCCGACGCCGCGCACAGCACGTGGTCGCCGGGCGCCAGCACGCGAAAGCCGTTGGCCATGTAATGGAGCCGGGCGGGTCGGTCGGTATTGGACATCAGCATGGGAAGCGTTCCACCGGGTCAGAACAGCGTCGGCTGTTCGGGCTTGACCGTAGGATAGGGTCGCCCGCTTCCCCGCTCAAGCCGCCCGCCGACCTGCGCCTCCAGGTCGCCGTCCTGGAAATGGAGCGTCACCGCCCCCGCCGCGCGCGCCGCGGCGACGTTCGACAGCGTCTCGCCGCCCCGCCCGGTGACGCGGGCATAGCCGCGCTCCAGCACCCGGTGCGGGTTCAGCGACCCGACCAGCCGCCACGTCGCGTCCAGCCGCGACCGCGCCCCGTCGAGCTGGCGTCGCAACGCCGCCGGCCGCAGCGCCCCACCCGCCTTGTCGAGCACGCCGCGCGCCAACGCCACACGACGCTCCAGCCCCCGGTCGAGCCGAAGACCCAGATCGTCCGCGCGCTGCCGCTGCGGCCCGAGCAGCGCGTCGCGCCGGGGCACGACGCGCACCAGCGCCTCCAGCCGCTCGCGACCGCGATCGACATATCGCCGGGCGCACCGCTCGGTCCGCCCCCCATGGGCGGCGATCGTCAGCCTGAGGTCGGCGAGCACCGGAACCGCGATCTCGGCCGCGGCGGTCGGGGTCGGCGCGCGCAAGTCGGCGGCGTGGTCGCACAAGGTCGTGTCGGTCTCGTGCCCGACCGCGGAGATGACGGGGATGCGGCATTCCGCCACCGCGCGCACGACCACCTCCTCGTTGAACGACCATAGGTCCTCAACCGACCCGCCGCCGCGCGCGACGATCAGGAGGTCGGGCCGGGGCACGGAGCCCGCTCCGTGCCCCGGCCCGGCCGGCCCGCCAAGCGGGTTCGACGTCCCAGGCAACGCATCGAACCCGCGCACCGCCGCCGCGATCTCGGCCGCCGAGCCCTCGCCTTGCACCTTGACCGGCCAGACGACCACGTGGGTCGGGCAACGATCCTCCAGCCGATGAAGGATGTCGCGGATCACCGCCCCCGTCGGCGACGTCACCACCCCGATCACGCGCGGAAGATAGGGTAGAGGCTTCTTCGCCGCGCGGTCGAACAACCCCTCGCCCGCCAGCTTCAGGCGCAACTTGTCGAGCAGCGCCATCAGCGCGCCCGCCCCCGCCAGTTCCATCCGCTCGATGACGATCTGGTACTTGGACCGCCCCGGATAGGTGGTGAGCTTGCCGGTCGCGATCACCTCGACGCCGTCCTGCGGCTGGAAGGCCAGGCCCGACGCCTGCCCCTTCCAGATCACCCCGTCGATAACCGCGCTCTCGTCCTTGAGCGCCAGATACGCATGGCCCGACGCGACGCGCTTATAGCCGGAGATCTCGCCGCGCACCCGCACATGGCCGAACTCGCCCTCGACCACGCGCTTCAGCTTGCCCGCCAGCTCGCCGACCGACATCGCCGCCGCGTTGT
>NZ_CAXSHH010000022.1:0-42468 GCF_964237155.1 uncultured Sphingomonas sp.
GGGGGCGCGGGGGGGGGGGGGGGGGGGGGGGGGGGGGGGGGGGGGGGGGGGGGGAAGCGTGTCAGGTGCATACAGAGGGAGGCGGAACCCGAAGAACTGGTCGGCCCTGCCCAGATGATCATCGCGTGCCGCCTCTCCGAGACTGCCCAATTCCGATTTGTAAATCTTTCCGGTCGCGGACCGAGCCTGTAAGGCGCATTGGAGCCATTGTTGACTTGCCACGTCTGTACGGCGGAGAGGTCTGATGCATTGGCGTTGGCGGCAGAGCACGGGCGAACTCTTCAAAATGGGCGACCCCGTCGCGGCACCCTTCGCGACGGGCTACGCGGGTGCCGGTCAGGGCAGGAACGATCCTGATCTACAGTGCGTCCAGGACATCGGCCCAATACCGCGCGGCTGGTACGATCTCGGCATGGTGGTCAACGAACCCGCCCCGGTCACTATCCCGCTCACGCCCGACCCCGCGAATGATATGTGTGGGCGCTCGGGTTTCCTGATCCACGCCGACAGCATCACGAGGCCGGGCTGGGCTTCCGATGGATGCATCGTGATTGCCGATCGCCGCAAGCGGCAGGACATAGCTGCTAGCGGCATGCATCGACTCGAGGTCGTGCGTTGAGTCTACTCGCGCCATCAGGAGAACTTCAGTGCTGACGGACACGCTCGCGCTCGACATCGGCTCCGGCTTCCTCTCCGTTCCAGTCGGCAAGCTCGAGATGGACGTGCTCACCGATCGCCTGATGATCGGGCAAGGGTTCAACACGGCGCTCGCCGAGCAGGGAATGCTCAACTCGGTGGAGTACTCCGGGACCGGGTCGTTGACGGAGGTGGCGGGCGTAAAGGGGCAGGACGTGGAATACGTGCTGAGCGCGGTCACTAACTACTCGGAACTCAAGAAGGCTCTAAACATATCGGCGGCGGCGTCGCTGGGTATCGGCATATATTCGGGCGGTGCCGCCATGTCGCTTGAGCGTTCAGAGCGCCACACCCGCTTTGACAGTTTTCTCCTTGTCGGCGTGAAGGTGCGCAACCCGTCGCAGGTTCTGCGCCGGGCCGAACTCACTTCCGGAGCCCGCAGGCTTATGTTGAGGAGCCGGCGCCGTTTCCTGCAGCAATGCGGTAATTCTTACGTCTACGGCGTCGTGACTGGGGGTGAGCTCCTCGGCATCCAGCGATACGTTGCGACCACCGATGAGCAGGCGCAATCGCTACGGGTCGAAGTCCGGGCGGCGGCAGCCGGCTACGGGTCGGGTAAGTTCTCGATGTCGGAGGCGGTCAGCTCGGTGGAGACCCACACGTCAACCGACTTCACCCTGTATCGTCGTGGCGGTGGAGGCGACTTGCCGACGGCGGACGAGCTCGTCGTCGCCGCCCGTCGTTTTCCGGACGAGATGCGCGACCCGGCCAAGGCCCGCATCCTAGCCGTGTACGTTCGAGGCTACGGCACGGTCGAAAACCTGCCGGTGAGCGGCGTCGACCTGAGCAAGGTCGAGCGGCAGGCGCGCTCGCTGGAGTCGATCGCGGAGCGCGTTTCCGAGGCGTACGAGGTGCGGAACGAGTGGCTGCTGGTGCAGAGCGACGCCGACGCGTACTCGTTTGAAGACGATCCGGCATCCGTGGTGGCGGGAGCGATGTGCCAGATCGAAGCGGAGATCGAGCGGTGTGGAGACCTGATTGCGTCACTTAAACAGGACCCGGATCTCGACCTGCCCGAGCCGGTCGACCTACCGAGGCCGCCCGAGCGGAAGGCTGCACCGCCGAAACCACCAGTCGTGGCCGTATTCGAGCACGACAACTTTCAAGGCCGATCTCATGCATCAAGCGCCAGCATCCCCAGCCTACGGGCAGTGGCAGGCGATCTGAATGACATGATCTCATCCATCAAAGTAAACGGCGGACCGGGCGAGTTTCTAGTGCAGCTATACCTGCACGACAACTATCAGGGCACTCATCGAAACATTGTTTCGCCGGTCGAACTTGGGAGTCTGCGTGGAGGCTTGCCGGGCAACGACGCGGTCTCATCTATCCTGATCACAAAGCTTTAGACGAGCGCGATGCCCTAGGCGAACGGCCAGTTCGACGACGCTCCGACAGCTGCGCCCGTGCCGTCTGATTGCTCGACCCCTGTCCTGTCGGATCGACGAATAGAATCAGGTCTAGTTTATCGCGGCCGCCCGTCCGTGTCCCCGCCCCAGATCGGACAGAGCTTCCTTCTCCGACCCGCTCGGCTCCAGCGGATTTTGCCCCGACCTGTAAGCTGGTCGGCGTGCGGTGAGCTGCCGACAACCAGATCGACATCGTTTGGCCTGGCGGACGCCGGCCGCAGCCGCAGCCGCAGAACGGCGTTTCGGTCGAGCAAGGTCAATGACCCGATTTGAAGTACACGCGGAATCGGTTTTCCTCGCCACCCATGCTGAAGCGCTCGGTGAACCAGTCGTCCTCGTGGCGCTCGAATGCTTCCCAGACCATCAGGCCGAACATCAGCGCCGCCAGATCCGGGTTGAACCGGGCACCCTTCTCGTAGATCGATTGGTAAGGCGTGCCGCGCCAGTCGGACCCAGGGATCCAGCTGGCCGTTTCGATGCGGCTCCCGTCAATGCGGTGGTCGAGTTCGTCGCGTACCGCTGTCAGTTCGGCCGCCGAAAGCCGAGAACACAACAGGCGATGAGTTCGGCCGCGGTCGCCTGACGCGAGGACTCCCGTAACGGCATTGCCGCTCCCCAGGTCGCGGATGGTCATCGGTCGTCCTCCGTCTGCGCCGTTTGCCTATTGTCCGCTCTTTCGCACGCATGCGCCAGGAACTCGGATAATTCCTTCACTGGTCCGGGCAGCGCGCTGTAGATCACGGTGCGTCCGACCTTCTCCGAACTGACCAGGCCGGCGCGCGACAGGATCGCGAGGTGGGCGCTCATGGTGGTGGGCGGCGCCGTCACCGCGACGGCGATGTCGCCCGAGGCCATACCCTCGGGCAGGATGTCGATCAGCTTGCGGAACACGGCGAAGCGCGTCGGCTGCGACAGCGCGCTCATGGGCGAGGAGCGACGCGTGGTGATCGGGCGGGGACCGTACGGCAGCTCATGACCGCTGCTCGGCCGCAACGAGCCTCCGGGCCGCGCCACGCCACAGCCGTGCAGCACTCGCTGCGCCGTACGGCCGCGCGCGAGATCGCGTTGCGCGCCGCACGCGAGGGCTGGCTGGGACGACTGGCGGACGAGGTCGGGCTCGCCCACCTTCTCGAGCGGTTGCTCGACGACGAGGACGTGGTCCACCTCGCGATCTACCGCGCCCACCACGCCCACGCCGTGCGCCGGGCCTCGCCGCTGGCGCTCGACCTACTCCGTCATCTCGGCACGGACCCCGACGAAGCCGCGTGGTGCCTAGAGCCGGACGGCGACTGGCGGCGCTGGATCTGCGGCAGGCCGCCGATGTTCACGGCGAACATGGCGGCGCGTGGACAGGGCAGATCTCTGGCCGCGCCGCGCCCCCGTCATGCCCGGCACGCTTTCCTGTACGGCGGCCTGGTGATGCGCGGCTGGAAGGACGCGCGGGGCGGATTAGGCATCCGCCTGTCGCGGTACGGCCTGGAGGTCGGGGCGAGGCTGGCCAACGGTGCTCACCTGCGCACGCTGGGCGCGACGGCCACGATCACGGTGGATGCTCCTGAGACATTTCGCGGAGCGGTCGTCGGCCGCCGCGCCGACGAGGTGTTCGACCATCCGATTCTGGTGGGCCGCAACTACCGGATCGTCAGGTCGGGCGACTACGTGAGCGACGTTTCGTTCGTCGGTGAGACGTCGCCGTGGCGCGTGACGTTGCGCGCGAAGCGGGTGCCTTGGCGCGTGCCCTGGGCTGCCAGGCAGATCGAGTAAGGAGCGGCGTACCATCGCCGGTGCCGAACGCCTCCGCTGGTCCGGCGATGCGGACCTGACAGACAGACTGCTCGCGCTTGATCTGGGCGCCGCTACCTGTCGGCTAATGCTGCTGCGCATGTCGCTCGATCGCAACGTCCGCTGTATCACGCGCCCGTTGGTAGAGCTGTGCCCGGCATCGGTCGTCGACGAGCTGACTTGACGATTGCGGCCGTTCTCCGCTGGATCACGGTGGGTAGTCGACGGGGAGGGGTCGCCGTGCCTATTCGTCAGGGGAAAGGAACAGTATCGATTGTTTAAGAATGTACCTTAGAGCCAGCTAACCGCGAGGTGTAGGCTAGCGTCCGATGTCACCTGCGTGCAAGTTAATCCGCTGCGCGCTACAGGCAACGTGTTCGCTCAGCGATGCTTGTTCAACTGCAAGAACTAACTGTGAAGCTGTAGATGTAGAGGGGGCCGAACCGGGTGCAACTACGAAGCAGGTGAGGGCCCGCCTTTCTATTCTCCGCAATTCTGTAATCAGATCTTCCGCCAAAACTGCTGGTTTTGAAAAGTTGAGCAGGTTGGCGTAAAAACCGACACACCGATGGAGGCCCGACCGGGAATCGAACCCGGGTGCGAGGATTTGCAGTCCTCTACGTCACCACTCCGCCATCGGGCCCCGATGCGGCCCGCGCCCATGCACGGCGCGGCCGCGCGCTGTCAACACGTCGCTTTCCCACCCGGCGCGCCTCGACGGACGGTGGCGGGCCGGGTAGGTAGATGTCGCCGAGAAGGTGTATTGCTTCTCTAAAACACTTGTGCGACAGAATGCGAGCATGACGACGCTGACCAAGAACTCCGCCGAGGCGGACCCCGCCCACCGCTATGACGAGATGCGCGCGGCGATGGTGTCCAGCCAGCTGCGCACCAATTCGGTCAACGATCCGCGCGTGGTCGCGGCGATGGCGCGGGTGCCGCGCGAGCGGTTCGTTCCCGCCGGCCAGCGCGCCTTCGCCTACCGCGACGCGGCCCTGCCGCTGGGGCGCGCACGGTACCTGAACGTGCCGATGGCGACCGGGCGGTTGTTGACCGAGGCGTATCTTCGCCCGAGCGACCGGGTGCTGCTGATCGGGTCGGCGACGGGCTATGCGGCCGGGGTGCTGGCCGGACTGGTGGCGCATGTGGTCGCGGTCGAGAGCGATCCGGCGCTGACGGCCCTGGCGCGCGAGGGTCTGGCGGGGCGCGCCGGGGTCGATCTGGTCGAGGGACCGCTGGACGCCGGATCGCCGAACGGCGCGCCCTATGACGTGCTGATGATCGACGGGGCAGTCGAGTTCGTGCCCGAGGGGCTTCTGGAACAGCTCGCGCCGGATGGGCGGGTGGTCACCGGGCTGGTCGACGGCAACGTCATCCGGCTCGCCGGGGGACGCCGGAGCGCGGGCGGGTTCGGACTGGCGACCTTCGCCGACGTCGATTGCGTGGTGCTGCCGGGGTTCAGCCGGCCGCGTGGGTTCAGCTTCTAACGAACGCCGGGGGGCGCGCATCGTGATACGTGGTTTGCTCATCGCCGGGGTCGCGCTCGTTCCCCTGGCCGCGCCCGCCGGAGCGGAGACGCTGCGCGAGGCATTGCTCCGTGCCTATGAGAGCAACCCGCAGATCACCGGCCAGCGCGCGGCGCAGCGCGCGCTGGACGAGGACGTGCCGATCCGGCGCGCGGACGGCAAGCCGAGCGCGGATGCGCAAGGGCAGCTACAGGAGTTCCTGGTGATCCCGGGTAACCAGTTCGCGACCGCGCCGCGCCAGTTGTTCGGCCAGGCCCAGGTCGGGGTGCCGCTCTATCAGGGCGGGGCGGTGCGCAATTCCGTCCGCGCGGCGGAAACGCGCGTCGAGGCGGGCCGCGCGCAGCTGCGGGGCACGGAGGCGAACCTGTTCACCAACGTGGTCGCCGCATACATGGACGTGATCCGCGATGACGCGGTGGTGGCGCTCAACCGCCAGAATGTCCGGGTGCTGGAGGTGAATGCGGGCGCCAGTCGCGACCGGTTCGAGGTGGGCGACCTGACGCGGACCGACGTCGCGCAATCGGAGGCGCGGCTCGCGATCGCGCGCGCGCAGCTGCAACAGGCGGAGGCGCAGTTGATCGCCAGCCGCGAGGATTACATCAACTTCGTGGGCACGCCCGCCGGGCGGTTGCAGGACCCGCCGCCGCTCCCGAACCTGCCCTCCACGCCCGAACAGGCGGTGGCCGTCGCGATCGAGGACAATCCCGCGCTCCAGGCGGCTATGGCCGAGCGCAACGCCAGGCGGTTCGATACGGGCGTCGCGCGCGCGGGGCGGCTGCCGCGCGTGGGCGCGTCGATCGGCGGTTCCTATTCGAGCTTTCTCGGCTCGGTGCCGTCGGGCGGTTTCACCCAGAACTCGGCGACCGCGGCGACCGCGGGGCTGAACATGTCGCTGCCGATCTTCCAGGGCGGGCGGCCGGCGGCGCAGGTGCGCCAGGCCCAGGCGCGGGAGTCGCAGGCGATCGAGAACGTCACGCTTCAGGAGCGCAACGCGGTGTCGCAGACCCGCTCGGCCTTGGCGATCTACCGGGGCAGCGTGGAGGTGATCGGATCGTCCGAGGTCGCCGTGAATGCGAACAAGCTGGCGCTGGAGGGCGTGCGCGCGGAGAATGGCGTGGGCACGCGCACCGTGCTCGAGGTGCTCAACGCCGAGCAGGAATTGCTCAACAGCCAGGTGACGCTCGTGACGGCCCGGCGCGACGCTTATGTCGCGGGCTTCGCGCTGCTGGCGGCGATGGGCAACGCGGAGGCGCGCGACTTGGGGCTGGGCGGGGGCGCGCTGTACGATCCGACGGTGAACTATCGCCGGGTGCGGGGGAAGATTTGGGATTTCGGCGGCGATCCTACCCCTGTCGCGGTCGCGACGGGCACCGCGACCACGCCCGCGCAGGGGGCCGAGGTGTCGCGTTCGCTCGACCCGCTGCTCGATAGCGGAGTTGACAGACGCCCGGGCTTGACGACAGGTAACGACGCGCCGGATCGTCGATGACGAGCGTCGCGGTCATGCCGGGGGGGTTGACGGGGGTCATGGGTGATATGAGCGTGGAACCGTCGATGGAGGAGATCTTGTCCTCCATCAAACGCATCATCGCCGAGGAGGAGGCCCCGACCGGCCGCAGGCGCGCGACCCGGACGAGCCCGCCCGCGCCGCGATCCGACGACGACGGCGACCCGGCCGCCGACGGCGACGAGGTGCTGGAACTGAGCGATCCCATGCCGGCCTATCCGCAGGCCGTTCCCGTCCATGTCGCGTCCGATGTCCCACCCCAGGTCGACGTCGACGCGCCGATTTCGGCGGCGGCGCTTCCCGACGACCCCCCTCGCGACGCCGTGCCAGCCCCGACCCTTCCCGAGACGCGGGTCGCATCGACCCAGCCCGGTCCCGCCGCCGCCGTGCATGTCGCCGCACCGGCCGTCGATCCGATCCTGTCCCTGGCCGCCGCCGATGCAACCCGGGGCGCGCTTGCGTCGTTGTCGCGTTTGATGGTGAAGCCGGAGCCTTCGGGCGACGGCACGTTGGAGGGCCTGGTCCGCGACATGCTCCGCCCGATGCTGCGGGAATGGCTCGATGCGAACCTGCCCGACATGGTCGAGGCGATGGTGTCGCGCGAGATAGCCAGGATATCCGGCCAGACTTGATCGACGAAGGGCACGCATGACGACCGACCCGCCGGACTTGAACGCGGCGGTCGGGCCGGAGCTTGCGGAGACGGGTACATCGTCCGGCGGTTCCAGCGACGACATCTTCTTCGCGGCGGTGAAGACCAACCGGATGCCGATGGTCATCAGCGACCCGCAACTGCCCGACAACCCGATCATATTCTGCAATCAGGCGTTCGTCGCGCTTTCCGGCTACCGCGAGGAGGAGATCGTCGGCCGCAACTGCCGATTCCTTCAGGGGCCCGAGACCGATCGCGCGGTCGTGGCGCGGGTGCGCGACGCGATCGCCGCGCATACGGACGTCGCGGTCGAGATGCGCAACCACCGCAAGGACGGTTCCGCCTTCTGGAACGCGCTGTTCGTCTCGCCGGTGTTCGATGCCGCGGGCGAGATGCGCTACTTCTTCGCCAGCCAGCTGGACGTATCGCGACGGCGCGAGGCGGAGGAGGAGCTGGGCAAGGCGCGGAAGATGGAGGCGGTCGGCAAGCTGACGGGCGGGATCGCGCACGATTTCAATAACCTGCTCCAGGTCATCCAGGGATACGCCGACATCCTGGACGCGCGCACCGACCCCGCCGACCGGACCGTCAAGCGCGCCGTCGACGCGATCGCGATGGCGGCGAACCGCGGCGCGACGCTGACGCAGCAGTTGCTCGCCTTCGCGCGCAAGCAGGAGCTGCGCGACCAGCTGATCGACCTCGATGCGTTGATCGCGGGCTTCGGGCCGATCGTCGAGAGCACCGTGGGCGCGAGGGTGACGATCCGGCGCGAGGCGGAGCCGGGCCTGTGGTCGACGCGCATCGACCCCGTCCAGGCGGAAATGGCGCTGCTGAACATCCTGGCCAACGCGCGCGACGCGATGGAGGGCGAGGGCGAGGTCGCGATCCGCCTGCGCAACGTCACCCTTCCGGACGCGGCCGTGCCGGCGGAGCGGCTGACGCCGGGCGAGTATGTGTGCGTGTCGATCGCCGACACCGGGCCGGGCATCGCGCCCGAGTCGATCGACACGATCTTCGATCCGTTCTTCACGACCAAGGATATCGGCAAGGGCACCGGGCTGGGCCTCGCGATGGTCTATGGCTTCATGCGCCAGTCGGGCGGGCTCGTCACGGTTGGCGCGGGGAAGGGCGGCGGCGCGGAGTTCTCGCTTTATTTCCCGCGCGCGATAGACGGACCCGCGCGGGAGGCCGCGCCGGATGCGGCGCGCATCACGGGCGGGACGGCCGGTGGGTCCGGGCGCGTGTTGATGGTCGAGGATCAACCGGAGGTGGCCGAGCTCGGCCGCGCGGTGCTGGGCGACCTGGGCTATGTGGTGACGGCGGTGTCGGACGCGCGCGCCGCGCTGGACGAACTGCGGCGCGATGACGGGTATCGGCTGGTGTTCACCGACATATTGATGCCCGGCGGGATGAACGGCGTCGCGTTGGCGCAAGCGGTCGGGCGCGATCATCCGCATGTCCGCGTGCTGCTGGCGACGGGCTACGCCGACCAGGCGATCGACGAGCGCGCGCGCGCGTTCGCGCTGATCCGCAAGCCCTACCGCCGGGGGGAGCTGGAGGCGTGCATCCGGTCGGTGCTGGACGAGGCGTAAGGGTGGCGGGCCCCGCGCGCGCTCGCTAAGCGCGGGTCATGCAAGAGCTTCCCAAGACCTTCGACCCCGCCGAGATCGAGTCCCGCTGGTATCAGCATTGGGAGGAGAACGGCCTGTTCCGCCCCGACCGGCCCGGAGCGGAGCCGTGGACGATCGTCAATCCGCCGCCCAACGTCACGGGGTCGCTGCATGTCGGGCACGCGCTCGACAACACGCTCCAGGACATCCTCGTCCGCCATGCGCGGTTGAAGGGCAAGGATGCGCTTTGGGTGGTCGGGACCGATCATGCGGGCATCGCGACGCAGATGGTGGTCGAGCGCAAGCTGGCGGGCGAGGGCGTGAAGCGCACCGACCTGTCTCGCGACGAATTCGTGGACAAGGTCTGGAACTGGAAGGCGGAGAGCGGGGGCGAGATCACCGGTCAGCTCCGTCGGCTCGGTTGTTCGATGGACTGGGCGAACGAGCGGTTCACGATGGACCCGGGCTTCTCGGCCGCGGTCGTCAAGGTGTTCGTGCGGCTTCACCGCGAGGGCCTGCTCTACCGCGACAAGCGGCTGGTGAACTGGGACCCGGGGCTCCAGACCGCGATCAGCGACCTGGAGGTCGAGCAGCGCGAAGTGAGGGGGAGCTTCTGGCATTTCTGCTATCCGCTGGAGGATGGGAGCGGGTACATCGCGATCGCGACGACGCGGCCGGAGACGATCCTGGGCGACGGCGCGGTGGCGGTGAACCCGGCGGACGAACGCTACGCGCATCTGGTCGGCAAAAGGTGCCTGCTGCCGATCGTGAACCGATCGATCCCGATCATCGCCGACGATTACGTCAAGATGGACTTCGGATCGGGCGCGGTGAAGATCACGGCCGCGCACGACCATAACGATTATGACGTGGCGAAGCGGCATCCGGAGGCAGGTATCCCGCTGATCAACCTCCTGAACGCCGACGCGACGATGAGCGACGAGTGTCCGGCGGCGTATCGCGGGCTCGACCGGTATGTCGCGCGCGCCAAGGTGGTCGCGGACTTCGAGGCGATCGGGCTGCTCGACAGGGTGGAGGAGCATGTCCACCAGGTGCCCTACGGCGACCGGTCGGGCGTGGTGATCGAGCCTTGGTTGACCGACCAGTGGTATGTCGACGCAGGCACGCTGGCGAAGCCCGCGATCGAGGCGGTACGGTCGGGGGCGATCCGCATCGTGCCGAAGACGTGGGAGAAGACGTTCTTCAATTGGATGGAGAACATCCAGCCCTGGTGCGTCTCGCGGCAGCTTTGGTGGGGGCACCGGATCCCGGCCTGGTACGCCGAGGACGGGCGGGTGTTCGTGGCGGAGACGCTGGAGCAGGCGCAGGCCGAGGCGGGCGAGGGAGTCGTGCTCCGGCAGGACGAGGACGTGCTGGACACCTGGTTCTCGTCGGCGCTGTGGCCGTTCGCGACGCTCGGCTGGCCGGAGAAGGGCGCTCCCTCTCCCCGCTTGCGGGGAGAGGGCTGGGGAGAGGGGCTGTCCAAGGTACCGGCCGCGCCCGGAACAGCCCCTCTCCCCGACCCTCTCCCCGCAAGCGGGGAGAGGGAGAAGAACACCCTTCACGGCCGCTATCCCAACGACGTGCTCGTGTCCGGGTTCGACATCCTGTTCTTCTGGAACGCGCGGATGATGATGCAGGGCATGCACTTCATGGGCGATGTGCCGTTCCGGACGCTGTACCTGCACGGCCTCGTCCGCGCCGCCGACGGGTCGAAGATGTCCAAATCGAAGGGCAATACCGTCGACCCGCTGGTGCTGATCGATCGGTATGGCGCGGACGCGCTAAGGTTCTTCATGGCGGCGATAGAAAGCCAGGGCCGCGACATCAAGATGGACGAGCGCCGGGTCGAGGGCTACCGCAACTTCGCGACCAAGCTGTGGAACGCCGCGCGCTTCTGCCAGGTGAACGGCATCGGCGGATCGACGACCTTGGAGCCGCCGCCCGCGACGCTCGCGGTCAACAAGTGGATCGAGGCCGAGCTGATCCGGACGGTCGAGGCGGTCGACTTGGCGCTGGCAGAGTACCGCTTCGACGCGGCGGCGAACGCGATCTACCAATTCGTGTGGAGCCGGTTTTGCGACTGGTATCTGGAACTGATCAAGGGACAGATCGAGGATGAGACGCGGGCGGTCGCGGGGTGGGTGCTCGACCAGATATTGGTGCTGCTCCACCCGTTCATGCCGTTCATCACCGAGGAACTGTGGCACGGGCTGATGCCGGGGCGCTCCGAGCTGATCGTCGCCAAGTGGCCGCGGCCCTTCGCCCGCGCGCTCGACCCGGCGGCGGAGGCGGAGGTCGATTGGCTGATCCGGCTGGTCGGAGAGGTCCGCGCGGCGCGGACGGAGCTGAACGTGCCGCCGGGGGCCAAGCTGCCCATGCACGTCCGCGACGCGTCGGTGGAGACGCTCGCCCGGCTGAACCGCAACGCCGCCGTGCTCGCGCGGATGGCGCGGGTCGAGGCGGAGGTGGGCCGGGTCACGGGCGGCGCGGCGCAGGTCGTGGTGGACGAGGCGACATTCGTGCTGCCGCTGGAGGGCGTGATCGACCTCGACGCCGAACGCGCGCGCCTCGCCAAGGGTATCGCGGCGGCGGAAAAGGAACGCGACGCGCTCGCCGGGCGGCTCGGCAACGCAAGCTTCGTCGAGCGGGCAAAGCCTGAGGCGGTGGAAAAGGCGCGCGCGGATCACGGCGAAAAGGCGGCGGAGGCGGATCGGTTGCGGGCGGCGTTGGGGCGGTTGGGGTGATCGTTCCCCTCCCGCTTGCGGGAGGGGCTAGGGGAGGGCCTACTCGATCAAGGTGAGTTTCATGGACAGTCCCTCCCCCGACCCCTCCCGCAAGCGGGAGGGGAGTAGATCGCCCGGCCAGCGCGATCTCACCACCGGGCCGATCGCGTCGACGCTGCTCGCCTTCGCTCTCCCGACGCTCGGCTCTAACGTGCTGCAATCGCTTAACGGGTCGATCAACGCGATCTGGGTGGGGCGCTTCCTGGGCGAGGACGCGCTGGCGGCCACCAGCAACGCCAACATCATCATGTTCCTGATGTTCGGCGCGGTGTTCGGGTTCGGGATGGCGGCGACGATCCTGGTCGGCCAGAGCTTCGGGCGGCGCGACGTCGAGGGCGCGCGGCGGGCGTTCGGGTCGGCCATCGGGCTGGTGCTCGCCGCCTCCGTGATCGTCGGCGCGCTGGGGTGGATCTTCGCGCCGCGGATCCTGCGGCTGCTGGCGACGCCGCCCGGCGCGTTCGAGCTGGCGCTGGTCTATCTTCGCGTGATCTTCGCCGGGTTGCCGGGACAGATGATGCTGGTGCTGATGTTCATGGGGCTGCGCGGAACGGGCGACTCGCTGACGCCGCTATGGTTCATGGGGTTGAGCGTCCTGCTCGACGCCGGGCTCAACCCCGTGTTGATCCTCGGGCTCGGCCCCGCGCCGGCGATGGGGATCGCGGGGTCGGCGACGGCGACGCTGACATCGGGCGTGGTCGCGGTCGCGGCGCTGGCGGCGTACATCCACCTTCGCGACCTGCCGCTCCGGCTGAAGGGCGCGGAGCTGCGCTATATCCTGCCCGAGGTGCGGCTGACGCGGACGATCGTGTCGAAGGGGCTGCCGATCGGGGCGCAGATGCTGGTGATCTCGGCCGCGGGGTTGGCGATGGTCGGGCTGGTCAATCGGCTCGGCGTCCACACCACGGCGGGCTACGGCGTCACGCTCCAGATGTGGGCCTATGTGCAGATGCCGGCGCTCGCGGTCGGCGCGGCGGTGAGCGCGATGGCGGCGCAGAATATCGGCGCGGGCCGCTGGGACCGGGTGGGACGGATCACGGGCGCGGGGCTGTTGTTCAACCTGGTGCTGACGGGTGCGGCGGTGGGGCTCATGCTCGCCTTCAACCGCCAGATCCTTGGACTGTTCGTGGGCGGCGACAGCCCGGCCCTGCCGATCGCCGAGCACATCAACGCGCTGGCGACTTGGGGCTTCATCCTGTTCGGGGGGACGATGGTGTTGTTCGGCGTGGTGCGCGCGAACGGGGCGGTGTGGGGGCCGCTCGTCATCCTGTTCGTGTCGATGTTCCCGATCCGGCTCGGGCTCGCGGTCGGTCTCCAGCCCTGGCTGGGGACGGACGCGCTGTGGTGGAGCTTCCCGATCGGGTCGGCGGCCAACGTGATCGGGGCCGCGCTCTATTACCGGTACGGACCGTGGCGCGACGCCAGGGTCGCGGTGCCGAGCGCCGACGAAGGCGCGGCGCGATCGAACAGCGCCGCCGAGGCCACGGGAACGCTGAAGCCCGTGACCTAGAAGGCCGGTACCATGACCTCGATCACCGCGGCGGCGATCCGCGCGGTGACGGGGGTGTGCGCGAGCACCTCGCCATCGATCGAGATCGGCATGCGGGGTTCGGTGTCGAGCCGGATCGCGCGGCTGCGGAACTCGCGAACCTCGTCATGACGCGACGAATGGCGGAACCAGCCCGCCGCCCAATTATGGATCAGCCGCCGCTTGAAATGGCCCAGCACCGCTTGGACAACGATCTCGCCCGAATCGACGCTAGCCGACTCCACCAGCTCGGTGCCGCCGTGATAGGGGCCGTTCGAGATGCGAACCTCGACCACGCGCAAGCGCTCGGCCGCGGCGCCCTCGCCGACGATCAGCGTGAACGGCTTGAAACGCGTGAACTGCCAAGCCGCCCAGCCCAGATAGCCGAGCCGCCCGAGCACCTTCTTCAGCCCGTGCGGCACCGTCTCGGCGATCTGCGGCGAGATGCCCATCGCCGCGCAGTTCGCGTAATAATCCTTGTCGATCATCCCCAGGTCGATGCGCCTGGGGACGCCCGTCCGGATCACCTCGACCGCGCCGGGGATGTCGAGCGGGATGCCCAGCGTCCGCGCGAAACTGTTAGCGGTCCCCAGCGGCAGGACGCCTAGGATGACGTCGTGCCCGACCATGAGGTCGACGAGCCCGCTCACCGTCCCGTCCCCGCCGCCGAGGATCAGCAGGTCGGGTTTCCTCGCCAGCGCGCGCCGGACCGTCGGCTCCAGGTCGCGCGGATGCTCGACCGCATGCGCATCGACGGGGTAGGGCAGCCCCGCCATCAGCGCGCAGGTGTTCTCGAACAGCTTCTGCCCCCGGCGCGATTTGGCGTTGACGACGAGGGCGGCGGTCTTGATCTCACGCATGGCCATGGTCATGGACGATCCCATGTCCGCCGCCTACCCCACGCCCAGCTTTCCGGCACTGCGCCTACGCCGAACCCGCGCGCATGGCTGGAGCCGTCGCCTCCACGCCGAGACCGTGCTGACGCCCGCCGACCTGATCTGGCCGCTTTTCATCGCAGAGGGGCAGGGCGTGGAGGAGCCGATCCCCAGCCTGCCCGGCGTGTCGCGCTGGTCGGTGGACGGCATCGTCGCGCGGGCGCGGGAGGCGCGCGACCTTGGCATCCCGTGCGTCGCCTTGTTCCCGAACACGCCGCCGGGCCTACGCACCGACGACGGGCGCGAGGCGCTCAATCCCGGCAATCTGATGTGCCGCGCGATCCGCGCGATCAAGGACTCGGTGCCCGAGGTTGGCGTGCTGACCGATGTGGCGCTCGACCCGTACACGACGCATGGTCATGACGGGTTGGTCTCGCCGAGCGGCTATGTCTTGAATGACGCGACCGCTCAGGTGCTCGTCGGCCAGGCGCAGGTGCAGGCGGAGGCGGGGGCCGACATCATCGCCCCGTCCGACATGATGGACGGCCGCGTCGGCCTGATCCGCTCCGCGCTGGAGGGCGGGGGGCATCATGAGGTCCAGATCATGGCCTACGCGGCCAAGTACGCCAGCGGCTTCTACAGCCCGTTCCGCGACGCGGTCGGGTCGCGCGGGCTGCTCAAGGGCGACAAGAAGACGTACCAGATGGATCCCGCCAACGCCGAGGAGGCAGTGCGCGAGGTCGCGGCCGACCTGGCGGAGGGCGCGGACAGCGTGATGGTGAAGCCCGGGCT
Source organism: uncultured Sphingomonas sp. (assembly GCF_964237155.1). GTDB lineage: Bacteria > Pseudomonadota > Alphaproteobacteria > Sphingomonadales > Sphingomonadaceae > Sphingomonas. The sequence continues at coordinate 15,161 of NZ_CAXSHH010000022.1, forward strand.
GCCGTATCTCGACATCGTCGTGCGGGTGCGCGCGGCGTTCCAGGTGCCGGTGTTCGCGTACCAGGTGTCCGGCGAATATGCGATGATCGAGGCGGCGGTGGCGGCCGGCGCGGGCGAACGCGACGCGCTGGTGCTTGAAACGCTCATGGCCTTCAAGCGCGCGGGCTGCGCCGGGGTGCTGACTTACCACGCGGCGCACGCGGCGCGGCTGCTGGGTGGTTGAACTAGGCTACTGCCGCTGCTTCATCGTCACCCCGGACTTGTTCCGGGGTCCATCGCTGTGTGCAGCCGGACGGTGCCGGGCTCGCACGACGATGGATGCCGGAACAAGTCCGGCATGACAAGTGGACAGGTTGTGATCACGACCGAACGCCTCCTGCTTCGCGATTGGCAAGATGAGGATGTCGCGCCGTTTCACGCGATGAGCCAGGATGCCGAGGTGATGCGCTATCTGGGGCCTCCAACAACGATCGAGCAGGCGTGGGACGTGAAGCGGCGCATGAACGAGCGACAGGCGGAGCTCAGCTATTGCTTTTGGGCGTTGGAGCGCCGGGCCGACCGCTCCTTCATCGGCTTCTGCGGACTTCTCCCGGCCAAGCCGCCGATCGAGGGCGAGGTCGAGATCGGGTGGCGGCTGGCGCGCGAGGCGTGGAGGCAGGGCTATGCCCGGGAAGCGGCGGCGGCGACCTTGGCGTGGACGTGGTCAAGCACCGATCTACCTTCGGTCGCGGCCATAACGGTGCCCGCAAACCGTCGTAGTTGGCGTTTGATGGAGCGCCTGGACATGGTGCGCGTACTCGACGGCGACTTCGACCATCCCGATCTGCCGGACGGCGATCCACTCCGCCGACACATCCTTTACCGAGTCGCGAGGCCCGATCCGTGATCCAAAGCTTTGCCGCCTGGCCGCCGCGCCGGCTGCTGTTCGTCCTCACCGTGCTCACCGGGTCGTTCCTGCTGTTCCTCGTCCAGCCGATGGTGGCGCGCATGGCGTTGCCCAGGCTCGGCGGCGCGCCCGCCGTGTGGAACTCGGCGATGCTGGTGTATCAGGCGCTGCTGCTCGGCGGGTACGCCTATGCCCATGCGATCGGCCGGTGGCGGCCGCGCACCCAGGCGGCGGTGCATCTGGGGCTGCTGGCCTTCGCCGCCTTGTGGTTGCCGATCGGATTGATGGCGACCCAGCCGCCGCCCGATGCCCAACCCGTGCTCTGGGTGCCATGGCTGCTCGTGGCTTCGATCGGGCCGTTGTTCCTCGCCGTGTCCGCGCAGGCGCCGTTGATCCAACGCTGGTTCAGCGACGCGAGCGAGGGAGCGAACCCGTACGCGCTCTACGCCGCGTCCAACCTGGGAAGCTTCGGTGGGCTGATCGCCTACCCGCTGCTGGTCGAGCCGTTGATGCCGCTCCGCGACCAGAGCCGGTTGTGGAGCGCGGGATATGTCCTGCTCGCGTTGCTCGTCCTGCTATGCGCGCGGTCGCTGCCGCCGGTCGCGCGCGCCGAGGCGGTCGTCCCGACCAGCCCCGCGCCGAGTCGCGCCACCGTTGGGCGCTGGATCGCGCTCGCGCTCGTACCGTCGGGGCTGATGCTCGCGACCTCGACCTACCTCACCACCGATATCGTCGCCGGGCCGCTGCTGTGGGTTCTGCCGCTCGGGCTCTACCTGCTGAGCTTCACCGTCGCGTTCGCCGCGAACCGCGCGCTCGCCGAGATCCTGACGCGGATCGCGCCGATCACGATCCTGCTGTTCGGCGGCGTCATGATCGGCGGGTACAATGCGCAGCCCCTGCTCAGCGCCGGGGTGGCGCTCGCGCTGTTGTTCATGACGTCGGTGGCGCTGCACACGGCGATGTACGACGCCCGGCCGGAGCCCGACCGGCTGACGGGCTTTTATCTCGCCATGTCGTTCGGGGGCGTGCTCGGCGGCGTGTTCGCGGGGCTTCTCGCGCCCGTGCTGTTCGACTGGACCTACGAGTATCCGTTGCTGATCCTGGCGGCGGGGCTCCTGACGCCGCAGCTTTACCTGACCGAGGGGATCAAAGCGGTGTGGACGCGCCACCGCTGGCCGGCGCTGGGGGGCGTCGCCCTTGCGGTCGCGCTCATGGTCGGCGCGCGGGTCCAAGGCCCGGACAGCCTGTTCGGCGAAGGCCGGCCCGGGATCCTCTTCATCGCGGTCGCGACCGTCGGACTCCTCGTGGTCGGCGCGCGCGCCGGGTACATGCTGCTGCTCGGCGCGGCGGTGGTGCTGTTCGGGGGCTACCGCTCGCTGGAGCTGTCGCTGGACGGCGATGCGCGGACGCGGAGCTATTTCGGGGTGTACACGGTCAAGGACAGCCCTCGATCGCGCGAGCTCGATCACGGGACGACGATCCACGGCGTCCAGCTGATCGGCTCGCCCGAGCGCGAGCGAACGCCGACCACTTACTACGCGCGCGGATCGGGCGTCGGGCAGGCGATGCTGTTCGCGCCCGAGCTCTACGGCATGGGCGCGCGGATCGGCGTTGTCGGCCTGGGGACGGGGACGCTCAGCTGCTACGCGCGGCCGGGCCAGAGCTGGCGCTTCTACGAGATCGACCCCGCCGTGATCCGTATCGCGCGCGACACCGGGCAGTTCACCTACCTCCGCCGTTGCTTGCCCGACCCGTCGATCGTCCTGGGCGACGCGCGGCTGCGGCTGGCGCGGGAAGGGTCGGCGAGCCTGGACCTGCTCGCGCTCGACGCCTTTTCGTCGGACGCGGTGCCGGCGCACCTGCTGACGCGCGAGGCGTTCGGAACCTACGCGCGCGTGCTCGGTCCGCGCGGCTTGCTGCTGGTCCATATCTCGAACCGCTATCTCGACTTGGAACCGGTGGTGGCGAACGCGGCCAAGGCGGGCGGGTGGGCGGCGTCGATCTTCGAGTACGACCCGTCGCGCCTCGACGAGGCCGCGTCCGGGTCGTCGTGGATCGCCTTGTCGCGAGACCCGGGGGTGCTCGCGGGATTGACGGCACGGGGAACCGACTGGCGCGCGCTGCGGACGCGACCGAACTTCCGGCCGTGGACGGACGACTATCACTCGATCCTGCCGCTCCTGAAGCGGTCGGGCTAGGTCGCCGCGAGCCCCGAACCGATCCGCGCGATCGCCGTCTCCTGCCGCTCCAGCTCGGTCCGCGCCCGACCGCGCATCGTCTCCAGCGCGGGATAGTCGGGCGCGAGCGTCGTGGCTCGCTTCACCGCGAGATCGTCGAGATCGGACAGCACCTCCGATACCTCGGCGCGAAGGCCGTCGAGTTCGGCGAGCGCGGTCTGCGCGGTCAGCCAAGCCTCCGACCCGGCCGCCGCGCCCCGCGCCGCCCGCGCCGCCCGCTCGACCCCGACCAGCGCGCGCGCGAAGTCCCCCGCCGCCTTGCCGAGCCGCGCGTCCGCCGCCGCGACCTCGACGTCCAGCGCCGGATCGGCGACGACGGGCGCGGGCGCGGGCGCGTCCGGCTCGTCGAAGCCGAGCTTCTCGATCGCGCGCGGGGCGAGCCACGGATACGGCCCGGCGTCGCGCGCGCACCCGCCGCAGGCCAGGGCGAGGAGCAGCGACGCGAGGGGAGGGCGGTTCATGCCCTCGCGTCTATGACCCGCGCGATATCCGCACAACAACCTTGCAAGCCTGCATCGCCCCGTCTAACGACGCGTTTCCGATGTGCGCCCGTAGCTCAGCTGGATAGAGCATCAGACTACGAATCTGAGGGCCGGGCGTTCGAATCGCTCCGGGCGCACCATTCTTCCGACCTGCTTGCGATCGTCGCGATCGCCCGCCACGAGGTCGAGATGGACCATCGTTTCCAGATCCCGACCGAGCGTCTTTCCCTGGCCGTCGCGCGCCGTATCGCGCTTGCCGCGCAGGGGTTCGGTGTCGCTCGGCCGCCCCGCGTCGATGCGGGACATCTCCGGCGTACGGTGTCGCGGCTCGGGCTGCACCAGATCGACAGCGTCAACGTGGTCGCCCGCGCGCATTACCTCCCGGCCTTTTCACGGCTGGGAAGCTATGACCGAGCGTTGCTGGACAGGGCCGCGTGGGGACCGCGGCGCGAGCGTCGCCTGTTCGAATATTGGGCGCACGAGGCGTCGCTACTCCCGCTCGCCATGCATCCGCTGCTCCGCTGGCGCATGACGCGCGCCGACCGGGGCGAGGCGGGCTACGGATCGATGCGCCTGTTCGCGAACGAGCGGCGGGCGGAGGCGACCGCGCTGCTCGACCGCATCCGCGCGGACGGTCCGCTCGCAGCGTCCGACGTGGAGAGCGGGCGGACGGGATGGTGGGCGTGGAGCGACGCCAAGCGCGCGCTCGAATGGCTGTTCTATGCCGGGCATATCACCACGACGACGCGCCGGCGCGGCTTCGAGCGCGTGTACGACCTGACCGAACGCGTGATCCCGCCCGCCATCCTGGCGCTCCCCACACCCGCCGAGCGGGACGCGCACCGCGCGCTGATCGAGCATGCCGCCCGCGCCCTCGGCGTCGCGACTGCGGGCGAGCTGCGCGACTATTTTCGCCTGGCACCTTCGGACGGCGCGGCTGCCGTCGCGACGCTGGTGGAGGAGGGCGTGCTTCGCGCGGTCGCGATCCCGGGCTGGCCCGCCGTATACATCCACCGCGACGCGCGCCGCCCGCGCCGGGTCGAGGGCCGCGCGCTCCTCGCCCCCTTCGACCCGCTGATCTGGGAGCGCGACCGGACCGAGCGGCTGTTCGGCTTCCGCTACCGGATCGAGATCTACACGCCCGCCGCCAAGCGCGTGCACGGCTATTACGTGCTGCCGTTCCTGCTCGGCGATCGGCTGGTCGCCCGAGTGGACGTCAAGGCGGACCGGCAGGCCTCCCGGCTGCTCGTCCACGCCATCCACCTCGAACCCGACGCGCCGCCCGAAACTGCAAGCGAGTTGACGAAGGAGCTGGCGCTCATGGCGCGTTGGCTGGAACTGGATCGTGTGGAGGCGCCCCGTGCCGAGCGGACATAATCGGGGCACTCCGCGTTCGACCGACCATGATCGATGATGCGCCCGGCACGCTGACGAACTGGACCGAAGCTCCGCGCGTGCGGCGGCTCAACGACGCGCCATTCCGCCCCGGCGGCCGTTATGTGCTTTGCTGGCTTCAGCAGGCACTACGCGCGCGCGACAATCCGGTGATCGACGCCGCGATCCTGCTAGGCGAGGCGATCGGCGCGCCGGTTTTGGTCTATCACGGCCTCCGCGAGGATTACCCCTTCGCCTCCGACCGGCTCCACCGTTTCATCCTGGGGGCGAGCCGCGATGTCGCGATCGGCTGCGAGAAGCGCGGGCTGGCCTGCGTCCAGTATGTCGACCGTGCGGCCAAACGCGAAAAGGGGCTCGTCTACCGCCTCGCCGCCGACGCCGCGGCCGTGGTGCTGGAGGACCAGCCCGCTTTTGTCGCCCAGTGGCAGGCGGAGCGCGTCGCGGCCAAGAGCGGGACGGCGGTGATCGCGGTCAACGCCGCCTGCGTCGTCCCGCCCGCCGCGCTCGACCAGGGCGTCGGCACCACCTCCGCCTTCCGCCGCCGCCACGAAAAGGCGCGCGAAGGCTGGTATGCCTGGCGCGAGGAGGAGACGACCCACGCGCCCTATGACGGCCCGCTGGCATATGAGCCCGATCGCCTCGGCGGGTTGTCCGACGCGGAGATCGACGCGCTCGTCGCCTCGCTCGACATCGACCACGCGCTTCCGCCGAGCGCGATGCTGCCGGGGTCGCGGCACGAGGTGCTCGTGCGCCTACGCCGCCTGACGACGGAGGTGCTCCCCGCCTATGCCGACGCGCGCAACAACGCCGCCCGCGCCGAGGGGGCGAGCACCCTATCGCCCTATCTCCATTTCGGCGTGTGCGGCCCGCGCGAGGTGATGGCCGCGATCCAGGCCGCCGACGTGCCCAAGGACCAGCAGGACAAGTTCGCCGACGAACTGCTCACCTGGCGCGAATGGTTCCATTATAAAGGCCGCACGATGCGCGTTCCCGAAAGCTACGCGCGCATTCCCCGCTACGCGCAGGGGCAGCTGGCCAACCACGCCGAGGATCCCCGGCCCGAGCTGGAAACCCTGGATGCCTTGCTCCACGGAGAGACGGCGGACGAGACCTGGAACGCCTGCCAGAAACAATATTTGATCGACGGCTGGATGCACAACAACCTGCGGATGTATTGGGCCAAGCGCCTGATCGCGATGACCCCCGACCCGCGCACCGGCTGGGCGACCGCCTGCTACCTGAACGACCGGCTGAGCCTCGACGGGCGCGATCCGTCGACTTACGGCAACCTCGCCTGGGCGTGGGGCGACTCGTCGCCGGGCTACCGCGACAACCCGATCTATGGCCTCGTCCAGACGCGGACGGACAAGGCGATCCGGGGGCGTCCGGGCGCGGAGGCGTGGCTGAAGCGCAACGCGGCGCGACCGGGACCGCGCTTGTCGGTGCCGGGCGGGCCGCCGGTCGATCCATACCTGTCGGAAAAGCTGCCGATCTGATCAGGCGCGCACCAGTTCGAGCACTCGGGACGCGATCGCGGGGTGGCAGATGAGCAGGTCGGGGAGCCGCGGGTCGGGGCAGTTATAGACGAGCGGCGCGCCGTCGATCCGGCTGGCGTGATACCCGTGCGCGAGCGCGACGGCGGCGGGGGCGCAATTGTCCCACTCGAACTGCCCGCCTTCATGCAAATAGATATCCGCCGCGCCCGCCACGACCGCCATCGCCTTGGCACCGGCCGACCCCATTGCGATCACCTCGGCATCCAGGGCCCGCGCGACCGCCGTCGCCACGGCGGGCGGGCGCGAACGGCTGACCACCATACGCGGCCGCGCGGGAACCGGGGAGGGCGGCGCGACCTTGTCGCTCGCCAGCATGCGGCCGAGCGCGGGCAGCGCCACTGCGCCCGCCGCCGCCGCGCGGTCGACCGCCAGCGCGACGTGGACCGCCCAATCGTCGCGCCCTTCCCGGTACTCGCGCGTCCCGTCGAGCGGATCGACGATCCACACCCGGGGCGTCAGGCAGCGCGCCTGATCGTCGAACGACTCCTCCGACAATACCGAGTCGCCCGGCCGCTCCGCCGCTAGCCGCGCTAGAATCAGTGCATTCGCCCGCGCATCGCCTTCGTCGCCGAGCGCGGGCCCGGTCAGCCCGCTCGTCTTGCGTATCCGCAACAGCAGCTCGCCCGCCTCCCGGGCGATCGATCGGGCGAGTTCGGCGTCGGTCATGCATCCGGCTTAGGCCCGGGCCCCCGCCCCCGCCACCCCTCGGCCCGCTACCCCTCCGCCCGTTCGCGCTCGATCGAGTCGAGGATGCGCGCGCCCGCCATGAACACCGCGATCGGACAGGCCGCGAATAGCAGCCAGCCGCCCGTCCCCGGATATTGCTGGAGGTAATGCGCTCCCCGCTCGGTCGCGCCGGTGGCGAGGCCGTACAGGACGAGGAACGCCTCGAACTTGGTCTTGATGACGAACAGGCTGCTGATACGCGTGAACATGCCGCTAATGGAGCAAGTACCGGGCCGATCCCGGATTTCCGCCGTTTCGGCCGGATCGGATATGGTTACCTGTAAGTTAATTCGACGAGATCGAGGGTCGCCAGCAGCGTCGCCCGCGCGCGCTCGGTGCGGGTGACCAGGCCGGGATCGTCGATCGCATCCGCCTCGATCGTCTCCGGCCAGTGGGTGGTCACGGCATCGGCGATGCGGTCGAGCTTGGCCTCGTCCACCAGGAAGCGCGGGTCCACCGTCGCCGGATCGGCCACCACGCGCAGCCGGAGGCAGGCGGGGCCGCCGCCGTTCGCCATTGACTCGCGCACATCGACGACCTCGACCCGGCGGATCGGCCCGTCGCGCGCCAGCATCTCCACCAGCCAAGCCCACACGCCCGGATGCGCCCGCGTCTCGCCGGGCACGATCAGCGTCATGCTCCCGTCCGGCGACGTCACGAGCTGCGCGTTGAACAGGTAGCTCGACACCGCGTCGGCCAGGCTCACCCGGGCAACGGGCACCTCGATCACCTCCGCCTCCGGCATGACGCGGCGGAGGTCGGCATGGACCTCGTCCCGCCGCTCGAACGCCTGCTCATGCGCGAACAGCACCGGGCCGTTCGCGACGGCGACCACGTCGTTATGGAACGCCCCCGCCGCGATCGCCGCTTCCGATTGCTGCACGAACAAGGTGCGCGCGGGGTCGAGCCGATGCGCTCGCGCCACCGCTTCCGAGGCCTCGCGATGCTGACGGGCGGGGAAGGGCCCGCCATGCTCGCCATGGACGAACAGCTCGACGCCGGGCGCGTCGTGCGCGGGTGCGAGCCGCATGTGGTTCGCCGCGCCCTCGTCGCCGAACGGCGCCGGGACGGGCGCGTGGACCGCGAAGACGGGGTGCGCGAAGGCGAGCCGTAGCTGCGCCAGCGTCTCCGGCCATTCATGGCTGCGATGCGGCATCGTCAGCAGGTTGGCGACGGTCAGATGGCACCGGCCATCGCCCGTATCCGGCGCGGGCGAGACGGTGGCCGCGTTCGCCGCCCACATCGCCGATGCCGACAAGGCCTGCGCGCGCAGGTGCGACGGAGCGTCCTCATACGTGGTCGACAGTGCCTCCAGCCATCGCCGATCCGGGCGCGCGTGCGGCGGCAGCACGCCCTGCACCAGCCCGAGCCGCAGGTTCGCGCGCATTTTCGCGATCCCCTGCAACGCCGCCGCCCGAGGCCGCGACACCGCCCCGGCGCTCCGTGTCGCGGCGAGATTGCCCGGACTAAGGCCGGCGTAGTTGTGGCTCGGCCCGACGATCCCGTCGAAGTTGATCTCTCGCGGCTTCACCACCGGGCCACGTGCCAGACGCGCTTGCCCGTCGTGACCCGGAGCGCGTCGGCGGTCTCCCGCGACAGGGCGATCCCGTCATCCGCCTCGCGCACCGGGCCGACCGCACAGCGGAAATCGCGCAGCCGTCCGACGGCGACCAGCGTCTCCTCGCCGCCGTCCTCGTCGGTCGCGACGACCGGATGCTCGCGCGCGTCACGGACCGATCGCACCTGGTCGGTCTGCGCGGTCATGGTCGGCCCGCCATCGAAGATGTCGACATAGTTGGCGTAGCGGAACCCCTCGCGCTCCAGCATCCGCATCGCGGCGCGGCCGCTCGGGTGCGGCAGGCCGATCGCCGCGCGCGCGTCCTCGTCGAGCATGGCGGTGTAGACGGGGTGCTTGGGCATCAGGTCGGCGATGAACTGGTGACCGTGCGTGGCGTTGAACTCGTCGGCGTCCTGGAACGCCATCCCGAAGAACCGCCCGGCCAGCCCGTCCCAGAAGGGCGATGCGCCCGCCTCGTCGATGACGCCGCGCAACTCCGCCAGCACCCGGTCGGCGAAGCGCGCGCGGTGGCTACGGATGAAAAGGTATCGGCTCCGCGCCAGCAGCATGCCCAGCCCGCCCGCGCGCTCGCCGGGATGGAGGAATAGCCCGCCCACCTCGCTCGACCCCTCCAGGTCGGTCGAGAGCGTCAGCATCTCGGCGCGAAAGGTGCGGCTCAGCTCGCGACTATGCTGCGTCAGCGTGCCCAGGCGATAGCTGTAGAAGGGCAGCCGCTGGCCGACATGCGTGAACAGCTGGCAAGTGCCCCGCACCTCGCCCGTCGCGATCTCCTCCAGCACGAGCACGAACAGCTCGTCGGCGAAGCCGTCGTCCGCGCGCGCGAACGCCGCCTCGCTCCTCTCGAGCTTCGCCCCGAGCGCGTCGCGGTCGGGCGGCAGGTTGGTGAAGCCGCCGCCGGTCAGCTTGGCCATCTCGTACAGGTGCTTGAGGTCGCCCAAGCGCGCGGGGCGGACGATGTGCGTCACACGCGTCCTCGCTCGGCGATGCGCAGAACCGTCACCGCCGACAGGGCCGCGCGCTCGGCCAGGCTTTCGACGATCATGAACTCGTCCGCCGAATGGATCGCGCCGCCGCGCACGCCCATCGTGTCGATCACGGGGACCCCGGCGGCGGCGATGTTGTTGCCGTCGCACACGCCGCCCGTCGCCCGGGCGGCGATCGGGATGCCGAGCGCCCCGCCCGCCTCGCCGACCAGCGCGAACAGCCGCGCCGCGCCCGCGTCGACCGGCTTGGGCGGTCGGTTGAAAGCGCCATGCACGCGGACGGTCACGTCGTGATCGCGCGCCACCTCCGCCACCGCCCGGTCGATCGCCGCCCGCGCCCGCGCGATCGCGTCGGTGTCGGCGGGACGGAAATTGACCCGGAGCACCGCATGCGGCGGCACGACATTGTTCGGTCCGCCGCCGTCGATTCTCGCCGGGTTCACCGTCAGCCCCGCCGACTTGGCCGCCGCGAGCCGCATCGTCAGGTCCGCCGCGGCGACCAGCGCGTTGCGCCCGTCCTCCGGATCGCGCCCGGCATGCGCCGCGCGACCCTCGACGACGATCGAGAAATTGCCCGTGCCCCCGCGCGCGCCGGCAAGCGTACCATCGGGCAGCGCGGGCTCATAGGTCAGCGCCGCGACCTTGCCGCGCGCCAGCTCCGCGATCAGCGCGGCGGAAGACAGCGAGCCGGTCTCCTCGTCCGAATTGATCATGACGTCATAACCGATCCGCGCCGCGATCGGGCTCGCCTCGACCGCCCCGAGCGCGGCGAGCATCACCGCCAGCCCGCCCTTCATGTCGGCCGTGCCCGGCCCGCCGATCGTGCCGTCGCCGCGATCGGTCACCTCCCGGAACGCGTGATCGGCCGGATAGACGGTGTCCATGTGCCCGGTGAACAGCATCCGTGACCGCGCACCCGGCCTGACCGAGAGGCGCAGATGCCGCCCATGCTCGACCGCGACGACGCGTCCGTCCGCCTCGACCCGCTCGGCCGGCGCGGGTTCCACGAGCGAGAGCTCGCCGGGGAGCGCGGAAAAGGCATCGCCCAGCAGCACGGCCATTTCCGCCAGCCCCGCCAGATTGCCCGTCCCGCTATTGACCGCGCTCCAGCGCATCGCTTGGTCCAGCATCGACGCGCCGCCCGCGCGCGCGACCGCATCGCGCTCCATCGTCGTCAGCCCCGCCATGCGCCCGGCCTTAGCTGGCGCTCAACGGCCCGGCAAATGCGGCCGGAACATCCCGAGCACGTCTTCGTACAACGTGCGCTTGAACGGCACGGCGACGTCCGGCAGCTCGTCCGGGTCGGCCCAGCGCCAGGCGCGGAACTCGGGATGCGCGGTGTCGAGACGGACGTCGGTGTCGGCTCCCAAGAAGCGGAACAGGAACCACCATTGCCGCTGTCCGCGCCACTTGCCTTTCCACGCCTTGCCGATCAGCTCGGGCGGCAGGTCGTAGAACAGCTCGGTCGGCGCACGGGCGATCAGTTCGACATGCTGAGGGACGATCCCAGTCTCCTCCTCCAGCTCGCGCCGGGCTGCGGTCTCGGCGCCCTCGCCCGGGTCGATCCCGCCCTGCGGCATCTGCCACGCCTCCAGCACCGTATCGATCCGCTGGCCGACGAACACGCGTCCGTGGACGTCGCAGAGCATCACCCCCGCGCAGGGGCGGTAAGGTAGGGTCGTCGACTCGCTCATCCGGCAGCCTGCGTCATGAACCTCTCCCGAAGACAGCGGTATGCACCTACCTAGCCTCGGGTGATCCCCGTCGTCCATCACCCCGTCTATGTCGCGCCCGCGCCCGCCCGATCGACATACCGCTGGAGCAAGAACGGCCTGATCCGCGACCTGCTGCTCGCCCAAGGCGATCGGATCCTGTGGCATCGTCCCGATCCGACCCCGATCGCCGCGCTGGAGGCCGTCCATGATCCAGGCTACGTCGCCGAGGTGATCGAAGCGCGCGTGCCCGCGGCCAAGTCGCGCCGGATCGGCTTTCCGGTCACGCCCGAGGTCGCGGCGCGCGCGGCGGTCGTGCCCGGCGGCACCTGGCTCGCCGCCCGGCTCGCGCTCGAACACGGCTATGCCGCGAACACCGCGGGCGGCAGCCACCACGCGCTCCACGACACGGGCGCGGGTTTCTGCGTGTTCAACGACCTCGCGATCGCGGCGGTGCGTCTGGTCGAGGAGGGAGCGGTCGAGCGGATCGCGATCGTCGATGTCGATGTCCACCAGGGCGACGGCACCGCATCGCTCCTCGCCGGCCGGCCGGGGATCGCGACCTATTCGATCCATGCCGAAAAGAACTTCCCCGTCCGCAAGGCCCGCTCGACCCTCGACATACCGCTGGCCGACGGGATCGCGGACGACGAGTATCTGTCGACCCTGGAGGCGACGCTCGTTCCGTTCCTCGACGCGCACGCGCCGGGCCTCATTCTTTATCAAGCGGGAGTCGATCCGTACGAGCACGACCGCCTCGGCCGCCTGTCACTGACCCGTGAGGGCCTGCGCGCCCGGGAACGCGTGGTCGCCCGCCTTGCCCAGGCGCGTGGCTTGCCGCTCGCGAGCACGGTCGGCGGCGGCTACGGCGACGACGCGGCCGAGATCGCCGAACGCCACGTCGACGCGATCCTCACCCTGGGCGAGGCGTTCGGGGCCGGATAAGGGTAGCTTGCCGCACCCGCCGCTCATTCTACATTGGCGTATTCGGCCCCGGGGCATAGAGACCCCGCAGCCGCCACGAACAGGAACGCCCATGGCCACCGCCATCCACGAGATCACTCCCGCCGAGGCGTCCGCGCATCCCGTGATGGAGTCGGTTGTGGTCCGCTTCGCCGGGGACTCGGGCGACGGCATGCAGCTGACGGGCGGCCAGTTCACCCTGTCCACCGCGCTCGCGGGCAACGACCTGGCGACCTTCCCCGACTTCCCCGCCGAGATCCGCGCGCCGCAGGGGACGCTGTTCGGCGTGTCGGCCTTTCAGATCAATTTCGGCTCGACCGACATCGAGACCGCGGGCGACGAGCCCGACATGCTCGTCGCGATGAACCCCGCCGGGCTCAAGGTGAACGTCGACGCGTTGAAAGCCGGCGGCCTCATCATCGCCGACAAGGGCGAGTTCACCGATCGCAACCTCGCCAAGGCCAAATACGACAGCAACCCGCTCGAGGACGGCAGCCTGGCGCGCTGGCAGCTGATGGCGTTCGACATCTCGCAGCTGACGCTCGACGCCGTGAAGCCGTTCGGGCTCGGCAACAAGGAGGCGCTGCGCTGCAAGAACATGTGGACGCTGGGGCTGGCGCTGTGGATGTTCGACCGCGACCGCCAGCCGATCGTCGACTGGCTCAAGACCAAGTTCGTGAAGATGCCGCTCCTGGCGGAGGCCAACATCGCCGCGCTCAACGCCGGCCATGCCTACGGCGAGACCGCCGAGCTCGCCGGCCCGATGAAGCAGCACGCGATCGCCGCCGCCCCGGTCGAGCCCGGCCTCTATCGCACCGTCACGGGTGCCGAGGCGATCAGCATGGGCCTCGTCGCGGGCGCTCAGCTGGCCGAGCTGCCGATGTTCTTCGGCGGCTACCCGATCACCCCCGCGTCGGCGATCCTGCACTATCTCGCACGCCTCAAGGAGTTCGGCGTCACCACTTTCCAGGCGGAGGACGAGATCGCCGCCATCGCCTCGGCGATCGGCGCGTCCTATGCGGGCCAGCTCGGCGTCACTTCCTCCTCCGGCCCTGGCATCGCGCTCAAGGGCGAGGCGATGGGGCTGGCGATCATGACCGAGTTGCCCCTCGTCATCGTCAATTCGCAGCGCGGCGGGCCGTCGACCGGGCTCCCGACCAAGACCGAGCAGTCCGATCTCTACCAGGCCGTCTACGGTCGCAACGGCGACGCGCCGATGCCCGTCCTCGCGTCGCGCTCGCCGTCGGATTGCTTCGAGGTCGCGATCGAGGCGGTGCGCATCGCCGTTACCTACATGACGCCCGTCATGATCCTGACCGACGGCTACATCGCCAACGCCGCCGAGCCGTGGAAGGTGCCCGACGTGAGCGGCTACCAGCCCTTTCCCGTGAGCTTCGCCCGTGACGTGCCCGAGGGCGGGTTCAAGCCCTACGCCCGCGACGAAAAACTCGCCCGTCCCTGGGCGCGGCCCGGCACTCCCGGCCTGCTCCACCGCATCGGCGGGATCGAAAAGGCGATGGGCACGGGCAACATCGACTATTCCCCCGCCAACCACCAGGCGATGACCGACATCCGCAAGGACAAGGTCGACGGCATCGCCGTGCCCGATCAGCTCGTCGAATTAGGCGAGGAGTGCGGCAAGCTCGCGATCGTCGGCTGGGGTTCGACTTTCGGCCCGATCCACCAAGCCGTCCGTCGCGCCCGCCGCCGCGGGCTCGACGTGGCGCACATCCACATCCGCCACATCTGGCCGATGCCCGCCAATCTCGGCCCGCTCCTGCGCGGCTACGAGAACATCCTCGTGCCCGAAATGAACACCGGCCAGCTCAAGACGGTCCTCCGCGACCAATTCCTCGTCGATGCCCGCCCGCTCAACAAGGTGTCTGGCCAACCCTTCCGCATCTCGGAGATCGAGGCGGCGATCGCGACCTATTTCGACGATGTCCCCGGCAACGAGGGCGGCGAGGTGTCGGTCAATTCGGGGCAGCTGCCGAGCCCGGCGGCGATGAACGTCTAGCCTTCCCTCTCCCGCTTTCGCGGGAGAGGGTGGCCGAGCGAAGCGAGGTCGGGTGAGGGCCTGTCTTGCTTCGTTGTCACAGGACCGGCCCTCACCCTGGCGCGTCCCGCGCCTGTCCCTCTCCCGCGAAGGCGGGAGAGGGTTCGGAGCAATATCATGAACGACATGACCCCGATCACGACCCGCCCCAAGGACTGGGAGACCGACCAGGAGGTCCGCTGGTGCCCCGGCTGCGGCGATTACGCCGTGCTGAAGGCGGTGCAACGCACCATGCCGGAGATCGGCGCGCGGCCGGAGAACACCGTGTTCGTGTCGGGCATCGGCTGCTCGTCGCGCTTTCCCTATTACATGGAGACCTACGGTTTCCACACGATCCACGGCCGCGCGCCGGCGGTGGCGACGGGGGTCAAGCTCGCCAATCCGGACCTCGACGTGTGGATCATCACCGGCGACGGCGATGCGCTGTCGATCGGCGGCAACCACACGATGCACCTGCTCCGGCGGAACCTGAACTGCCAGGTGCTGCTGTTCAACAACGAGATCTACGGCCTGACCAAGGGGCAGTATTCGCCCACCTCGCGCGTCGGCACGCGCACGCCCTCGACCCCGCTCGGTTCGGTCGACACTCCCGCCAACCCGTGCGCCTTCGCGCTCGGCTCGGGCGCGCGGTTCGTGGCGCGCGGGATCGACGTGCATAAGAAGCTGACCGACGTGCTCAAGGCGGCCTACGCGCACCAGGGCGCGGCGTTCGTCGAGATCTTCCAGAACTGCATCGTCTATAACGACGACGTGTTCGCGCCCTTCACCGAGAAGAAGCGATCGGTCGCCAACCAGCTCTGGGTCGACCACGGCGAGCCACTGCTGTTCGCGGGCGGACAAAAGGGCTTGGCGCTCGACGCCGAGCGGTTGACGCTGCGCGTGGTCGACGTCCTGGACGGCGATTGGCGGGCGGCGGGCGTGATCGCCCACGACCAGCGCAACCGCGGCCTCGCGCACATGCTGGTCGAAATGCCCTTCGGCCCGTTCCCGATGGCGCTCGGGATGCTATATGACAACCCGGCCCCGACCTTCGAGTCCGCCGTCGTTCGCCAGAACGCGCAGGCGAGCGAGGGCAAAGCGGCGAACCTCCAAAAGCTGCTGAGCCAGGGCCAGACCTGGATGGTCGACAAGCAACCCCACGCGATCTGACTTACTTGATCCTCCCCAAGCTCTGCTCGGGGAGGATCAGGTGAGGCCTGTCCTACAAGCATATCCTTCGCCATAGGCTGCCGCGTGCACGACCTACGACACCTCGACCCGAACGTGATCCCGGTCCAGCAGCCCTCGATCGGTCGCGATTTCACCTCCAACTCGCGTCACCTTCGTTACCTTCGCCCCCCGCGACTCGCCCAACTCGTCGCCGCCCCATTCCACCGCTTCCTCGACCGCCTCGACGAACGGCTCGAGACCGGCGGCATCGATGCGCACCTACCCGACGGCACGCACCGTCTGCTCGGCGGTCGCGCACCCGGCCCCGTGGCCGTCGTCACGCTCCACCGCTGGCGCGCTTTGGTCCGGCTCGCGCTCGGCGGCTCGGTAGGGTGGTACGAGGCATGGGCGGCGGGCGACTGGTCCAGCCCCGATCCCGTGCCTTTGTTCGACCTGTTCATGCGCAACCGCGTGAGCCTGGCCTCGGCCGCCCGCGCCGCCGGCCCGGGGCGACGGGCCCTGCGCTGGTGGCACCAGCGCCGCGCGAACAGCGTCGGCAACGCCCGCCGCAACATCGCCGCGCATTACGACCTGGGCAACGACTTTTACGGCCTCTGGCTCGACCCGACCAAGACCTATTCCAGCGCGATTTTCGCCGAACCGGGCGAACCGCTGGAGCAGGCGCAACGCCGCAAGCTCCAGGCCGTGCTCGACCGCACCGCGACCAGACCCGGCGACCGCATCCTCGAGATCGGCTGCGGCTGGGGCTCTCTCGCCGCGCTTGCGAGCGGGCAAGGCAGGACGGTCCACGCGCTGACACTCTCGATCGAGCAAAAGGCGCATGTCGACGCCTTGGCGTTACCTGGCGTTACCATCTCGCTCGACGACTACCGCGCGGTGACGAGCGAATACGACGCGGTCGCCAGCATCGAGATGGTCGAGGCGGTCGGCCAGGAATATTGGCCCGCCTACCTCGACACGATCGCGCGTGTCCTGAAACCCGGCGGCCGGGCGGCGATCCAGTATATCTCGATCGCCGACGACGTGTTCCCCGCCTATGCGGCGAGCGTCGACTTCATCCAGCGTTACGTCTTCCCCGGCGGCATGCTCCTGTCCGACAGCCGCTTCCGCGCGTTGGCCGAAGAACGCGGGCTCGAATGGCGCGATCATCAAGCCTTCGGGGTCGACTACGCCGAGACGCTCCGCCGCTGGCGCGAGGCGTTCGACGCCGCCGACCTGCCGCCGCGCTACGACGCGCGCTTCCGGCGGTTATGGGGTTACTACCTGCAATATTGCGAGGGCGGCTTTCGCGGAGGCGGCATCGACGTCGCGCAGGTGACGCTGATCAAACGCTGATACGCTCGAACCTTGCCTGCTCGAAGCCTGCCACCGCCAGCTCGGCGATCCGCCCCGCCACGACCGCCGGCTCCTTGACCGACAACGGATCTTCGCCCGGAAAGGCGTTCTCGCGCATCCGGGTCCGCGTCGCGCCGGGATCGAGGATCATCGTGCGGACCCGGCCGATGTTCGCCAGCTCGTCCCCGTACGCTAGCACGATATTCTCAAATGCCGCCTTCGACGCGCCGTACGCTCCCCAATAAGCGCGGGGGCTACGCCCGACCGACGAGGTCACGCCGATCACCCGCGCGTCGTCGGACGCGCGCAGCATCGGGTCGAACGCCGTCAGTAACGCGACCTGCGCGCTGACATTGAGGGTCAGGATCTGCGCCAGTTCCTTGGGATCGATCGACGGCACCGGCGTCAGCGCGCCGAGCATGGCCGCGTTCAGAACCATCACGTCGAGCGCGCGCCACCGCTCGCCCACCGCCGCCGCCAGCCGCGCGATCGCGTCCGTCTGCGTCAGGTCGAGCGGAGCGATCGTCGCCGATCCGCCAGCATCGAAGATCGCCTGCTCGACCTCCTCCAGCCCGGCGGCGGTGCGCGCGGTCAGCACGACGTGCGCGCCGGCCAGGCCCAGCGCGGTCGCGGTCGCGGCACCAATGCCGCGACTAGCCCCAGTGACGAGCGCCAGCTTGCCGTCGAGCGGACCCGGCACTCAGTTCACCCGCTCGGCGAGCATCGCGAACTGGTCCACCTCGGCCAGCTCGTCCTGATCGGTCAGCGTCGTCGGGTAGTCGCCGGTGAAGCAGGCGTCGCAATATCTGGGCCGCACGTCCGCCCGCTTCGCCTCGCCCAGCGCCTTATAGAGCCCGTCGATCGACACGAACGCGAGGCTGTCGGCGTGGATGAAGTCGGTCATCCCGCACAGATCATGCTTGGCCGCGAGCAGCCCGCCGCGCTCGGGTGTGTCGACGCCGTAGAAGCAGGAGTGCGCCGTCGGTGGCGAAGCAACCCGCAGATGCACCTCGGCCGCGCCTGCCTCGCGCATCATCTGAACGATCTTCAGACTGGTGGTCCCGCGCACGATCGAGTCGTCGACCAGGATCACCCGCTTGCCCTTGATCAGCGCGCGGTTGGCGTTGTGCTTCAGCTTGACGCCGAGATGGCGGACCTTGTCGCCCGGCTGGATGAAGGTGCGGCCCACATAATGCGAGCGGATAATGCCCAACTCGAACGGGATGCCCGACGCCTGCGCATAGCCGATCGCGGCGGGGACGCCCGAGTCGGGAACGGGGATGACGAGGTCCGCGTCGACCCCGGATTCGGCGGCGAGCTGCGCGCCGATCTCTTTCCGGACGGTATAGATCGACTGGTCGTCGACCAGCGAGTCGGGCCGCGAGAAATACACCCATTCGAAGATGCACGGGCGCGGTGCCATCGGCGCGAAGGGGCGGATCGATCGTATCTCGGTCCCCTGCACGATGATCAGCTCGCCGGGCTCGACCGCACGCTCGAACGTCGCGCCGCAAACATCGAGCGCGACTGTCTCGCTGGCGAAGATCACCGCGTTGTCAAGGCGCCCCATGACGAGCGGCCGGATGCCGAGCGGGTCGCGGCAGGCGATCATCCCCTCGGGCGTCATCACAACGAGCGAGTAAGCGCCCTCCACCTGCTTCAACGCGTCGATGAACCGGTCGAGCAAAGTTCGATAGCTCGAGGTCGCGACGAGATGGATGATCACCTCGGTATCGCTGGTAGACTGGAAGATCGACCCACGCCGGACGAGCTCACGCCGCAACCGCGTGGCGTTCGACAGGTTGCCGTTATGCGCGATCGCGAAGCCGCCGCTCTGCAGCTCGGCATAGAGCGGCTGGACGTTCCGAAGCGCGGTGTCGCCCGTCGTCGCATAGCGGACATGACCGGCCGCGACCTCGCCCGACAGCGAGCGGATAATGTCGTCGCGGTCGAAATTTCCCGCCACATGCCCCATCGCCCGGTGGGTATGGAAATTGCGGCCGTCGTAGCTGGTGATCCCCGCCGCTTCCTGGCCCCGGTGCTGGAGCGCGTGGAGGCCGAGCGCCACCAGGGCGGCCGCGCTGGGCGTGCCGGATACGCCGAACACCCCGCACTCTTCGCGGAGCTTGTCGTCGTCGAAGGGATGTGTGGTAAGCATAAGGCCCTGCCCGGGAGGTTGGCGGGCATATAGGTCGGGCCTGTGCGCTTGTCGCCTCTTTGTAACCGATGTTTAGGAATCGACCTATCGCATGATGATCGACACGCGCCGTGGCTGACCCTCGCGAGACCGGCCTCGACCTCGATCCCAAATACGACGCGGCGGGGCTGATCACCGCGGTCGCGACCGACGCGGCGACCGGCGAGCTGCTGATGGTGGCGCACATGAACGCCGACGCGCTCGCCGCGACCCGCGCGACGGGCGAGGCGCATTTCTGGTCGCGCAGCCGGGGGCGGCTGTGGCGCAAGGGCGAGACATCGGGGAACGTCCTCCGCGTGCGCGAAATCCGCGTCGATTGCGACCAGGATGCGCTATGGCTACTCGTCGATCCGACAGGCCCGGCTTGCCATACGGGCGCGCGGAGCTGTTTCTACCGCCGGGTCGAGGGCGATGGCCTCGCGTCGGTCGCGTGAGGCGGGTGCTCGTCTTGGCGTTGCTGGCCGGCGGTTGCGGGCAGGCTCGCGCGCCGGAAGCGACGACCGGCGCGGGGGCGGAACTGGAGCGCGCGGCGGTCGCGGCGGGGCTGGTGCCCGACCCCGTCCGCGCCTCGATCGTCGGCGCGTGGGCGCGCGACAACGACCGGGTGTGCGTCGTGCCGACCAAGGCGGGGCGCGGGCGGATCGGCGTCGTGCTCGATTACGGCGAGGGCAACGACTGCGTCGCGGCCGGCGCTGTCCGGCGCACGGGCGACCGGCTTCGGGTCGATCTCGGCGCATGCCGGATCGACGCTCGCTTCGACGGCGAGCGGATCGCCTTTCCGGCGGAGGTGGACGAGGCCTGCGCCCGGTTCTGCCGCGGCAACGCCAGCCTCGCGGCGCTGTCCGTCGAGCGGGTGAGCGGGTCGGCGGCGGAGGCGGCGACGCTCCGCGCGCCCTCGGGGCGGCTGCTCTGCGCCGATTGACGTTGACGTAAGCGACACCTACTTGGGTCATGCATGCCGACCGCCGCTTCCTTCGCCGCCTACGCCGTCATCGAACCGCGCGCGGACCGCGATCATTACTCGATCACGGACCTGTGCGCCGAGTTCGAGGTGACGCCGCGCGCGCTGCGGTTTTACGAGGATGAGGGGCTGATCGCGCCCGAGCGTCGCGGCACCACGCGCATCTACTCGCACCGCGACCGCGCCCGGCTCGCCTGGATCCTGCGCGGCAAGCGCGTCGGCTTCTCGCTCGGCGAAATCCGCCAGATGATCGACCTGTATGATGTCGGCGACGGCCGCCGCGTCCAGCGCGCGGTCACCGTCGACCGCTGCCGCGAACGCATCGCCGCGCTGGAGGCGCAGAAGCGCGACATCGACGCCGCGCTCGGCGAACTGACTGATTTCGTTCATCTTCTCGACACCGATCCGCTCAAGGACTGACCCGATGCCCACTTACACGCCCCCGGTCCGCGACACTCGCTTCGTGCTCGACCACGTCGTCGGGCTCGATCGTTACTCCAACCTCCCCGGCTTCGAGGCCGCGACCCCCGACGTCGTCGACGCCGTGTTGGAGGAAGGCGGCCGCTTCGTCGCCGAGGTGCTGTTTCCGCTTAACCAAGTCGGCGACCGCGAGGGCTGCGTTCGCCACCCCGATGGTTCAGTGACGACCCCGACGGGCTTCAAGGCGGCCTACAGGCAATTCGTTGAGAGCGGCTGGGCGACGCTGGGCAACCAGCCCGAATATGGCGGGCAGGGAATGCCGCACGTGGTCTCGACCGCGTTCCAGGAATATATGATCTCGTCGAACATGGCCTTCGCCATGTATCCCGGCCTGACCCACGGCGCGATCGCCGCGCTGGTCGCCAAGGGCACGCCCGAGCAGAAGGCGATGTATTTGCCCAGGCTCGTCTCGGGCGAATGGGGCGGCACCATGAACCTGACGGAGCCGCAATGCGGCACCGACCTGGGCCTGATCCGCACCCGCGCCGAACCGAACGGCGACGGCTCCTACGCGATCACCGGCACCAAGATCTTCATCTCGTCGGGCGAGCACGACCTGACGGACAATATCATCCACCTCGTGCTGGCCAAGACGCCCGGCGCCCCCGACAGCTCCAAGGGCATATCGTTGTTCGTAGTACCCAAGGTCATCGTCAACGAGGACGGCTCGCTGGGCGACCGCAACCCGGTCACCTGCGGGTCGATCGAGCACAAGATGGGCATCCACGGCAACTCGACCTGCCTGATGAACTATGACGGCGCGACCGGTTGGCTCGTCGGCGAGGAGATGAAGGGTTTGGCCGCGATGTTCATCATGATGAACGCTGCGCGGCTCGGCGTCGGATTGCAGGGCTTGGGCGTCGCGGAGACTGCGTACCAGAACGCGGTGGCGTACGCTCGCGACCGTCGCCAGGGCCGGGCGCTGACCGGCGCGGCGGAGCCGGGGCAGGGGGCGGATACGTTGTTCGTCCATCCGGACGTGCGCCGAATGCTTATGCAGATGAAGGCCCTGACCGAAGGCCTGCGCGCGCTATGCCTATGGGGAGCGCTCCAGGTCGATCTGGAGCATATGGGCGTGACCGAGGAGGAGCGGCAGCTCGCGGGCGATTTGATCGGGCTGCTGACGCCGGTGATCAAGGGTTACGGCACCGACATGGGGTACGCGATCGCGACCGACGCTCAGCAAGTTTACGGTGGCCACGGCTATGTCGCCGAATGGGGTATGGAGCAGTATGTCCGCGATGCCCGGATCGCGATGATCTACGAGGGCACGAATGGCATCCAGGCGATGGACCTGGTCGGCCGCAAGCTGATGCAGAATGGCGGCCGCGCGGCGCAGTCAATGCTCAAGATGGTCGCGGACGAGATCGCGGCGGGCAAGGCGGACCCGGCCACCGCCGACGTCGCCGCGCGGCTGGAGAAGTCGCTTAGCGACCTGCAGGCGGCGAGCATGTGGTTCATGGCGAACGGCTTGCAAAACCCGAACCATGTCGGCGCGGGGGCGGTGCCGTACATGCACCTGATGGGGATCGTCGCCGTCGGCTACATGTGGCTGCGGATGGCCTCGGCTGCGGCTCGGCTGAAGATGGTGGGCGAGGGGGATGCGGCGTTCCTCGACGCAAAATTAGTCACCGCGCGCTTCTACGCGGAGCGCATCCTGCCCGAGACGGGGTCGCTCCGCCGCAAGATCGAGGGCGGAGCGGACGCGGTCATGGCGTTGCCGCCGGAGATGTTTCTGGCGGCGTGACTGGGCGTTTGCCCTCGTCGATCTTCAGGATCGGCGAGGGTGCCCCGATGGCGGGATCCGCGCTCCTGCGGCGTACCCCGCCGAGGCCCTGCGGTCCGCGCGCGGGCGCGGCCTGGTCGATCAGCAGTTCACCGGCGGGTATGAACGCCTGCACCTTCATGCATTGCGCGGGAACCGGGCGCTTGTGCTCGCGGCAGTTCCACAGCTGGCGCTCGACGCCCACGGCTCGGTCACGCAGGTAGCTGAAACTCATGCCCGCGATCTGCGCCGTGTTGAGCGGCAGGCGCGCGGGCGTGCGCGCCGCGTCGGTCCAGCCCAATACCTTGCAATAGCTGCGCTTGCCGCACGTCTTGTCCGCAAGCGCCGGCCAGAGCTGGGGCGCGATGTTGGCGGGCAGCGTGATCAGGAAACTGTCGCGGTCGGGCGTGATCTCCTGATCAAGGAACCGCCCTTCGGGCGCGGTAGCCCCCGCCGCGATCATCGAGTCCATAATCGCCGTGTCGTCCGTGCTTTCGGGCGCGAGAGGGACCGCATCATCCGGCGCTGCGCCATGTGCGGTCGACAGATAGGCTATCTTGCTCACCACCGGCTCGCTTGGCGATGGGCGGCGGTTGAAGGCGGGCGGGGTGCCCCACCAGCCCGTCCAGCGGAAGAACAGGTGGGTGCCGACGTTCGTGATCTTATCGAGGCTGGACGACCAATAGGGCACGACCCAGTCGGTATGGTAGTGTGTCGCGTAGCCGACGGGCTTGTAGACCGATCCCGCCAGCGCCGCCGCCGCGATCTCGCGCGCCCGCCGCCATCCGCCCTCGGACGGCTGCCGCCGGAGCGCGCCGTCGCAGGTGAAGGTGAACTGGCAGCCGGTGCTGCGCTCCTGCCCTTGGAACACGACGCCGCACACCGTCTTGGGAAAGGCGGGGTGATGCAGGCGGTTGAGCACGACCTGTGCCACCGCGCGTTCGCCGACCGCGTCGTCGCCCGCCTCGTACAGCACCCCCGCCGCGAGGCAATCGGTGGCGCGCGCCAGATCGTCCGGGCCACCGCCGAAGCGGAAAGGCCGCGCGGCGGGGTTCGGCCCGGTAGCGAAGGGGACGGTAGCGTTGAAGCTCTGTGCGTCCTCGCGGGCGATCTCGACGAATGCGGTTGGCTCGACGGGCGGCAGCTCGGCGGCGGGGACGATGCGTTGCGGACGCGCGGCGAGACGGGCCGCCGCCTCGGAGCGCACGAGCGGCGCGGTGGTGACGACCAGCGCGGGCACGCCAATCGCGACGGCGGCGATCCCGGCGAGGAGGAGGTTCGAACGACTACTAATTCCCGTTCGCCCTGAGCTTGTCGAAGGGTAGTCCTTGTTCGTCGGTTGCGAGGAGAAGGACGATGCTTCGACAAGCTCAGCACGAACGGGGGAAGCTGCGCCTGGGCTGCTGGCCGCCATCACTCCGGCAGGAAGTCCGGGACGGACAGGTATCGCTCGCCGGTGTCGTAGTTGAAGCCGAGCACGCGGACGTCGTCGGGCAGGTCGGGCAGCTTCTGCAGGATCGCCGCCAGCGTCGCACCCGAACTGATGCCGACCAGCATCCCTTCCTCGGCGGCGGCGCGCCGGGCCATGTCCTTGGCGACGTTCGCATCGACCTCGATCACGCCGTCGAGCGCGGCGGTGTGGAGGTTGGCCGGGATGAACCCCGCGCCGATCCCCTGGATTGCGTGCGGGCCGGGCTGGCCGCCGCCGATCACGGGCGACGCGGCGGGTTCGACCGCGTAGACCTTCAGGCTCGGCCAGACCTCTTTCAATGTCTCGGACACCGCGGTGATATGTCCGCCCGTCCCGACGCCGGTTATGATCACGTCGATCGGCGTATCGGCGAAATCGCTCAAGATCTCCTGAGCGGTGGTGCGGACATGGACGTCGATATTGGCGGGATTTTCGAACTGTTGCGCCAGCCACGCGCCGGGGGTCGCCGCGACCAGTTCCATCGCTCGTTCGATCGCACCCTTCATCCCCTTTTCGCGTGGGGTGAGATCGAACGTCGCGCCGTAGGCGAGCATCAGGCGACGCCGTTCGAGCGACATCGACTCAGGCATGACGACGACGAGCTTGTAGCCCTTCACCGCCGCGACCATCGCCAGCCCGATGCCGGTGTTGCCGCTGGTCGGCTCGACGATCGTGCCGCCGGGCAGGAGCCGTCCGGACGCCTCCGCCGCCTCGATCATCGCGAGCGCCACACGGTCCTTGATCGATCCGCCGGGGTTCGACCGCTCCGACTTGATCCACACTTCGGAGCCCGGGAACAGCCGCTGGATGCGGATGTGCGGCGTGTTCCCGACGGTGTCGAGGATGGTGTCGGCCTTCATGTCTGGGCTACTCCGTGTGGCTGCGGCTCGACTTCGGGAGGGTCGAAGCTCTTTGCAAGTTTCAGTTCGGGATACAGCCTGGCCCATAGCAGGGTCACCGCGATCGCGCCGACCCCGCCGAACACCACCGCGCCGACCGGACCGATCAACGCGGCGAGCAGCCCGCTTTCCGCCTCGCCGAGCTCGTTGGAGGCCGAGATGGTGAGCTGCGATACCGCGCTCACCCGCCCGCGCATCGCGTCGGGCGTGTGCAACTGGATCAGTGAGGAGCGGACATAGACCGACACCATATCGGCCGCGCCCGCGACGACGAGCGCGCCGATGCTGAGCCAGAGCTGGCGCGACAGCCCGAACACGATGGTCGCGACGCCGAACACGATCACCGCGAGCAGCATCTTGCGGCCGACATCGTGTCTCATCGGCCGGATGGAAAACCAGACCGCCATCGACGCCGCGCCGACGCCCGCGCTGGCCGCGAGCAAACCTAGCTCCGCTTCGCCGACATGGAGCACGTCGCGTGCGAAGACGGGGAGGAGCGCGGTCGCTCCGGCGAGGAGCACCGCGAACAGATCGAGCGTGATGGTCGCCAGCACCAACCGGTTGTGGCGGACGTAGCTGAAACCCTCGACGATCCGCGTGAGCGGGCGGTGGTCCTTCTGCGCGGGCGGCTGTGGCACGGGACCGATCAGGAAGATGCCGCATAGCGCGACCGTGAAAAGCGTGGCGGCGGCGGCGTAGGCGGCGACCGGGCTGACGTCGAGCAACAACCCGCCGACGCCCGGACCCGCGATCGAGCCCACCTGCCACGCAATTGAGCTGACCGCGATGGCGGTGGGTAGCACCTCACGCGGGACCAGGTTGGGGGCGAGCGCAGAATAAGCCGGGCCCGAAAAAGCTCGGGCGACGCCGATCAGCACCGCCGCCGTGAACAGGGCGGGCAAGCCGAGCGATCCCATCCAGGTCAGGAGGCCGAGCCCGCTCGCGATCAAGACAAGCAGCGTCGTCGTCGCGCGCACGATCCACCGCCGGTCAACGCTGTCCGCGACTAGGCCGACGATCGGCGTGAGTAGGAATAGTGGGACGAACTGCGCTAGGCCGATCATGCCGAGCAGGAACGCGGCCTGCGGTACGTCCATCGTCTCGCGCGAGATGTTGTAGACCTGCCAGCCGACGATCAGCGCCATCGCGCCGGTCGCGATCGTGCTCGCCAGGCGCGACGCCCAATAGGCGCGGAAATTGGCGATCCGGAACGGGTGCGGAGCCGTGGTCATCACGCGCGGCTTAGGGGTGGGGTGGAAAGATTGAAAGCGCCGGGAGTTCGCGCCTATAAGTCGGAACATCACCTTCCTCCCCGGAACGAGGTCCGACCCTGATGGCCACAGCCCCCGCCAAAGCGGCGCCCCGCGCGTCCGCCGTCCCGCCGACGCCCAACCGCGAGCGGCCCGCCGAACCGACGCCATATGTGGCGAGCAAGGAGGAGTTGCTGCGATTCTACCGCGACATGCTTCTCATCCGCCGGTTCGAGGAAAAGGCAGGGCAGCTATATGGCTTGGGGCTGATCGGCGGTTTCTGCCATCTGTATATCGGGCAGGAGGCGGTCGCGGTCGGGCTGCAATCCGCGCTGTCGGACAAGGACTCGGTGATCACGGGCTACCGCGATCACGGCCACATGCTGCTGTCCGGCATCCCGCCGCGCGACGTCATGGCCGAGCTGACGGGACGCCAGGCCGGCATCTCGAAGGGCAAGGGCGGGTCGATGCACATGTTTTCCGTCGAGCATAAGTTCTATGGCGGCCACGGCATCGTTGGCGCGCAGGTGTCGCTCGGCACCGGGCTCGCCTGGGCGCACAAATACCGCGAGGACGGGGGCGTCGCGCTCGCCTATTTCGGCGACGGCGCGGCCAACCAGGGGCAGGTGTATGAAAGCTTCAACATGGCCGAGCTGTGGAAGCTGCCGATCATCTACGTGATCGAGAACAACCAGTACGCCATGGGCACCAGCGTCAACCGCGCCTCCGCCGAAGACCAGCTCTATCGCCGGGGCGAGAGCTTTCGCATCCCCGGCATCCAGGTCGACGGCATGGACGTGCTCGAATGCCGCGGCGCGGCCGAGACCGCGCTGGAATGGGTGCGCGCGGGCAAGGGGCCGATCATCTTGGAGATGAAGACTTATCGCTATCGCGGCCATTCCATGTCCGACCCGGCCAAGTATCGCAGCCGCGAGGAGGTGCAGGCGGTGCGAGAGAAGTCCGATCCGATCGAGCGGATGAAGGCGCTTCTGACCGAGCAGGGGATCAAGGAGGACCAGCTAAAGTCGGTCGAGCAGGAGACGCGCAAGCTGGTCAACGAGGCCGCCGACTTCGCGGAGTCGACGCCCGAGCCCGATCCGGTCGAACTCTATACCGACGTGCTGGTGGAGCGTTATTGATGCCGACGCTCGTCAAGATGCCCGCCTTGTCGCCGACGATGGAGGAGGGGACGCTGGCCAAGTGGC
>NZ_CAXSHH010000023.1:0-41114 GCF_964237155.1 uncultured Sphingomonas sp.
TGAATCAGCGAACGGCGCTCAGCTCAACCCGCTGATTGGGTTTGAGCCCTAGGAAGCTGACCTACAAGATTGTGGACAAGGGCTGACTTGCCCGTCCCGTTTCTGCCGAGGACATACACAGCACGGCCAGATGTGATAGGAACCGGTACTGAGGACGTCCCTGTGTTGATGTGGACTAGGCCAAGCTGCTGAACAATCGTATTCATTATTGTGCTACTCCGCCGCCTCCACGATACGCTCTCCCGCCCTGCCCTTCTCCAACAACGGCGCGAGGTACCGCCCGGTAAAGCTGCGCGGCTCCCTCGCCACCTGTTCGGGCGTGCCTTCGGCGACGATCTCGCCGCCCTTCACGCCGCCTTCCGGCCCAAGGTCCAGCACCCAGTCGGCGGTCTTGATGACGTCGAGGTTGTGCTCGATCACGACCACGGTGTTGCCCTGCTCGACCAGGGCGTGGAGGACTTCGAGCAGCTTGCGCACGTCCTCGAAATGCAAGCCGGTGGTAGGTTCGTCCAGGATGTAGAGCGTCTGGCCGGTGGCGCGGCGCGCGAGTTCCTTGGCGAGCTTGACGCGTTGCGCCTCGCCGCCGGACAGGGTGGTCGCCTGCTGGCCGACCTTGACGTAGCCCAGCCCCACCTCGACCAGCATCGCCATCTTGTCGCGGATGGGGGGGACGGCGGCGAAGAAGGCGGCGGCGTCCTCGACGGTCATGTCGAGCACGTCGGCGATCGACTTGCCCTTGTGCTTCACCTCCAGCGTCTCGCGGTTGTAGCGCGCGCCGTGGCAGACGTCGCACTGGACGTACACGTCGGGGAGGAAGTGCATCTCGATCTTGAGCAGGCCGTCGCCGGTGCAGGCCTCGCACCGCCCGCCCTTGACGTTGAAGGAGAAGCGGCCGGGCTTGTAGCCGCGGGCCAGCGCTTCCGGCAGGCCGGCGTACCAGTCGCGGATCTGGGTGAAGGCGCCGGTGTAGGTGGCGGGGTTGGAGCGCGGGGTGCGGCCGATCGGCGACTGGTCGATGTCGATGACCTTGTCGAGATGCTGGAGGCCGTTGATCTTGTCGTGCTTGCCCGCCAGGATGCGCGCGCCGTTCAGCTCGCGCGCGGCGGCGGCGAAGAGCGTGTCGATGGTGAAGCTCGACTTGCCCGAGCCCGACACGCCGGTGACGCAGGTGAAGGTGCCGAGCGGGATCGAGGCGGTGACGCCGGTCAGGTTGTTCGCGACGGCGTTGTGGACGGTGATCTTCTTGCCGGTGCCCTTGCGGCGCTTCGCGGGCAATGGCACCTCGCGGGTGCCGTTGAGATAGTCGGCGGTGAGGCTCCCCTTCGTTTTCAGGACCTGCTTTAGCGTGCCCTTGGCGACGACCTGGCCGCCATGGACCCCCGCCCCCGGTCCCATGTCGATGACGTAGTCGGCGGCGCGGATCGCGTCCTCGTCATGCTCGACCACGAGGACGGTGTTGCCGAGATCGCGGAGGCGGCGGAGCGTGACGAGGAGCATGTCGTTGTCGCGCTGGTGGAGGCCGATCGACGGCTCGTCGAGGACGTAGAGGACGCCCGACAGCCCCGAGCCGATCTGGCTCGCCAAGCGGATGCGCTGGCTCTCGCCGCCCGACAGCGTGCCGCTGGTGCGGTTGAGGTTGAGATAGTCGAGGCCGACATTGTTGAGGAAGCCGATCCGCTCGACGATCTCCTTCAGGATGCGCTCGGCGATGGCGCGTTGCTGGTCGCCGAGGTGGTTCGGCATGTCGGTGAAAAAGGCGAGCGCGTCGACGACGGACAGGTGGGTGGCGTGGCTGATGTCCTGGCCGGCGATCTTGACGGCCAGCGCCTCGGGCTTGAGGCGGGCGCCGCGGCACGTCTCGCAGGGGGCGGCGGACTGGTACTTGGTCAGCTCCTCGCGCATCCAGGTGGACTCGGTCTGGCCCAGGCGGCGGTTGAGGTTGCCGATCACGCCCTCGAAGGGTTTCTTGACGTCGTAGGACCTGCGGCCGTCGATGAAGGTCAGGGTGACAGGCTTGCCCTTGGTGCCGTGGAGGATGACCTGCTGGTCCTCGAGCGCCAGGTCCTTCCAGGGGGTGTCGAGCGTGAAGTTATAGGCCTTCGCGAGCGAGCCCAGCACCTGCATGTAATAGGGCGAGGGCGGGTTGGACTTGGCCCAAGGGGCGACCGCGCCCTTCTTGATCGTCAGGTCGTGGTTGGGGACGACCAGGTCCTCGTCGAACAGCATCTTCTCGCCCAGGCCGTCGCAGGCGGGGCAGGCACCCTGGGGCGCGTTGAAGGAGAAGAGGCGCGGCTCGATCTCGGCGATGGTGAAGCCCGAGACGGGGCAGGCGAACTTCTCGGAGAAGACGATCCGGCCCGGGGGGGCGTGGTCGCCGAGGATGACGGATGTGGGGGTGTGCGGCTCGACCGTGTCGGCGGGGTCGATATAGGCGAGGCCGTCGGCGAGTTTCAGCGCGGTCTCGAAGCTGTCCGCCAGGCGGGTGGCGACCGGGTTCCCCTCGTCGGTCTCGGGGCGCATGATCAGGCGGTCGACGACGATCTCGATGTCGTGCTTGTATTTCTTGTCGAGCGCGGGGGCGTCCTCGATGTCGTGCATGTCGCCATTGACGCGAACGCGGGTGAAGCCCTGGCGCTGCCACTCGGCGAACTCCTTGCGAAACTCGCCCTTGCGGCCGCGCACCACGGGGGCGAGGAGCAGGAGGCGCGTTCCCTCCGGCAGGGTCAGGACGCGGTCGACCATCTGGCTGACGGTCTGCGCGGCGATGGGGAGGCCGGTCGCGGGGCTGTAGGGGACGCCGACGCGCGCCCAGAGCAGGCGCATGTAGTCGTAGATCTCGGTCACGGTCGCGACCGTCGAGCGCGGGTTGCGGCTGGTGGTCTTCTGCTCGATCGAGATGGCAGGGCTGAGGCCCTCGATATGATCGACGTCGGGCTTCTGCATCAGCTCCAGGAACTGGCGGGCGTAGGCGGACAGGCTCTCGACGTAGCGGCGCTGGCCCTCGGCGTAGATGGTGTCGAAGGCGAGCGAGGACTTGCCGGACCCCGACAGCCCGGTGATCACCGTCAGTGTGTCGCGGGGGATATCGACATCGACGTCTTTAAGATTGTGCTCGCGCGCGCCGCGGACGGAGATGGTGGTCAGCATGGGGCGGTTCTGTTCCAGATTTGTTCGCGCGCGGCAAGGGTCGACGGCGAGCCGGGAAATGGGGACGGTCCGGTTGAGCGGCAAGCTAGCCTTGAGCGAGCGAAGGAGCTTGCGGCCCTGTTTTGGCCTTTGCCTAAACAGGTGGCCGTCGGTGCGGGATGCACCGCCTGGCGGTCGCGCGCGGGATGGATCCGGGGCGGTCCGTCCTCGTCGATCAAGAGAAAGGCGCCGTGCTGTTGCGCGCGGCCGCGAAACCGTCATGATCGGTTCGGCGGGCGGAACAAGGCGTTAACGCAAGGCGCGCTAGGGATGGTCGGGGAGGAACGGGTTGATGGCGTCCAGAGCTAGCCGATACGTGGCCGCCGAGCCCGCGAGCCTCGAGCAGCGCACGACGCCGCGCATGGCGGTATCGATCGCCGACGCAACCGTCCGCCCGCACGCGGCGGCCCCGGTCGCGGCGAGCTTGAGCGACCTGTCGGCCTATGGCTGCCGGATCGCGTCCATGGGAGACCATGCTGCGGGCGACCGGGTTTGGGTGCGGCTGGCCGGGGGCTTGCCGATCGCGGCGACGGTGGTGTGGAGCGCGGACGGGTTGACCGGTTGCCGGTTCGACCAGGGACTGGCGCGCGAGGTGATCCGGGCGTTGACGCTGGGCGTTCGCTGAACGGCGTCGGATCAGCGACATCGGGCTTGAGGAGCCGCCGTCGGAAGTGGTAACGTCCATCCAGGCGCTTTGAGGGTCATGCCGGCCGCCTTTCTCGATCGCGCTGAGGGCGATGGGCAAGCCGCTCGCCGCCGCCAAGACCTGCAGCGACGAGCTGCTGCGCAGCTGGGGCGCGGAGCCGGGCGCGGTGGCGCGGTTCAGGGCCGGAACCGGTCCGGCGCGGTATTTAACCTACAATTCCTATCCCGAAGCCGCGATCCGCGCGCGCGAGCAGGGCCGAACGGTCGCGCTCGTGACGGTCGACCGGATGGGAAAGCCATCGACCTGCCGCACCATGCGGAGCACGGGATCGGCGACGCTCGACAAGACGACATGCCTGATCCTGATGGGCAACGCCCACTCCGAGCCCCCGTCGGCCACGGAGGCGGAGCGCCGGTTCGCCGCCCTGCCGGTACGCTGGGCGCTACCGTGACTTGCCCCGCCATCCGAGCGAGCGGCGGTTGAGCGCGGGGAGGTCGTCCTCGCCCGCCAGCACGGCCTCGCCGAGCGCGACGGCGCGGTCGAGGATGGCGGGGTCGCAGCGGCGGTAGGCCGGGCGGTCCGCGATGTGGTCGTACCAACGGCCACCGCACGCCGCGTCGAGCAGGATGCGCTGGAAGCAGTGGTCGAGGCGGACTGGCCAGCCCCGCGCGACGGCGACGGCGGGGAGCGCGATGCGGGTGAGGTGGAGCCAGCGGGCCTCCAGCGCGTCGCGCCCGGTCACCGGCGGCGCGCGGCGAACGGGAGCAATATGAGGCCGAGCAGCGTGGCGATCAGCGCCAGCGCGGCGGACGCGATCAGGACCGGATGGCTGGTGTCCTCGCGCCCGTTCAGGTCCATGATATGCAGGCCCCACATCCAGTCGAACAGCCGCCACTGGTCGGTGCGAAGCGCCAGCACCGCGCCGGTGTCCGCGTCGAGATAGACGCGCGCGCCGTCCGCGAACGTCACGCCCCAGGCGGGGCGGGCGCGGCGCAAGTCGAGAGGGGGACGGTCGGCGGGGGTATATGTGGCCGATCGTATGGCCGCCGGGCGCAAGAGGCTCGCACGGGCCAGCCCACGTGCCTCCGCCTCGCCCAGGCCGGGCAGCCAACGGCCGGTCGCAGGGTCCGCACGCCCCGCGCCACCGTCGGATAAACCGGCGACCCAAACGGCTCGACCAGCCTGCGTCTCGAGCGAAAGCGATTTGAGCGCGCGGCCGGGCGGCGGAACGAGCAACTCCAGCTTCGGCAGCCTGGGCGTTGGCGCGCGCAGGGCGGTGCCCCTCACCTCCTCGATCGGGCGGGCGACCATCCACAGGCCGGTCGCGGTCCAGATCAGGATCGGTACGCCGACGAGCCAGGCAAGCCAGACGTGCGCGCGGGCGAGTGGACGGCGTAGGCGCATGGGGCGCATTGCCTCCGATCGTGCGCGTGGGCAACATGGCGGCGATGTGCGGACGATCCATGTACCCCGCGCTGCTCACGCTCGGCGGGTGCGCCACCCCGACCGTGCCGGCGGAGGCGCTTGGTCGAACGCATCCTAGCCCGATTTTCGCTCGCGATCACGCCGCGTCGCCGATCGCACCGTTGCGACCTCACCCACCGGCATCCACCGGTCGGCTCTCAGCGTTTCGCGAGAGGGGGAGGCGCGCGACCGTCGCGGCGACAGGCGGCGCGCTCCCGCTCCGCGGTTCGTCCACGGGGAAGGGGAGCGACGCGGGGTGTGCGACGGCGATGTCGTGGAGCGCCTGGGTGGGACTGCCCAGCACGGCGGCGCGGGCGCGGACGCTGGCGTCGAGGAACGGCGTCGACAGCGCCATGAACCGGCGCGGAGTCATGCCTAGGAACCGTTCGGCATCGCGTAGGAAATGCGACGCGTCGTGATAGCTGGGATCGATGCCGGAATACCCCCTCGCCTCCGCATTGCGGAACATCGCCATGAACGAGCGTAGGAAGCGAGCGCGGCGGAGCAACAGCTTGGGACACATGCCGAAATGGCAGGTGCCGATGCGGCGGAGCACCGATTGCTCGAGGCCGAGCCGCTCCACCAACTGCTTGACCTTCACGATGCTCGGATCGACGAGCAGGAGCATCAGGTCGCGGATGATCGGTTCGTCGGGATCGGGCACGGCGAGGAAAGGTTCGAGAAGCGCGTCGAGCGCGGGCGCGACCGCGTCCTCGTCGGCTATGTCGGATAATCGTTCCAGCAGCAGCCGGGGCAGTTCAGGGCCGACGACCCGAGCGAGTGGTTCGATCTGGTCGCGATGCGCGATCGCGGGACGACCGAACAGCCTGGCCCAGCCGAGCGCGCTGACGCCGAAACCGATCATGACGCCGCCGTTGGTCACCGCGCGCATCGCGTGGCTGGTCGGGCCGTAGAGCGCGACGGTCGGAACCGGATCGAAACTGCGGCGGCCGATCGTGACGGCTACCGGGCCCGCGTTCATCGCGATCCGGACGTTGGCGGTACCGGGCAGGAACCAATCGACCTTGTCCAGGCAGTCGGGGCCGTGCGCGGCGTAGAGATGGTAGCCGGTAATGTGATCGGCGATGGCGGCGGCAGGCCGGTCATAGCGGATGATCGAGCCGCCGGGCATCGCGAACACCGATCGCGGAACGCCCGGCGACCGGGTGCCGCCATGAAGCGAGGTCGGGTCGAGCAATCGCGCCTCCTCCGTGCCAGGGATGATCGAACGCACGAAAACGTACGCATTCCACGGCAAAGGGCAAATCGGATGCGGCGTGGATAGTCCCGGATCGGGACAGTTACGGACCGGGCCCGTCATTCATCGAACACGACTGCCGGCCGCGCCGGTCGATCCAGCCGCTAGTGACTGGGGTTAGCCGCGCCGCGGCCTCGCGCGGCTAGACGTGAATGGGCTTTCCCGTCACGGCCATCGCCGCTTCCTTGATCGCCTCCGAATGCGTCGGGTGCGCGTGGCAGGTGAGGGCGATGTCCTCCGACGTCGCGCCGAACTCCATTGCCTGCGCCGCCTGCGCGATCATCGTGCCCGCGAGCGACGAGACGATCCAGACGCCGAGCACCCGGTCCGACTTGGCGTCGGCGATGATCTTCACGAAACCGTCGGTGTCGCGGTTGGTCTTGGCTCGGCTGTTGGCGGAAAAGGGGAATTTGCCGACCTTGATCTCGGTCTTCTTTGCGGCCGCTTCCTCGCTCAGGCCGACGCCCGCGATCTCGGGGTTGGTGTAGACAACCGACGGGATCACGTCGTGATTGACGATGCCGGTATGCCCGGCGATGTTTTCCGCCACCGCGACCCCCTCGTCCTCCGCCTTGTGCGCCAGCATCAGCCCGGGCGCGACGTCGCCGATCGCCCAGATACCGGGGACGTTGGTGCGGAAATCATGATCGATCCCCACTTGCCCGCGCTCGTTGAGCTGGACGCCGGCGGCTTCCAAATCGAGCCCGTCGAGGTTGGGGCGACGGCCGATCGCGACGAGGACGGCATCCGCCTGGAGCGTCTCGCCCTCCCCGCCCGCCGCGGGTTCGAGCCGGACGGAGGCGCGGTCGCCCTCGACGGTGACGCTGGTCACCTTGGTCGAGGTGCGGAGCTCGAAGCCCTGCTTCTTGAAGATCTTGGCCGACTCGCGGCGCACCTCCTCGTCGAAGCCGGGAAGGATCTGGTCGAGATACTCGACCACCGTGACCTTGGCACCGAGGCGACGCCAGACGGAGCCCAGCTCCATCCCGATCACGCCGCCGCCGATCACGACCAGATGCTCGGGCACCTTGGGCAAGGCGAGCGCGCCGGTGGAGTCGACCACGACCTTCTGGTCGATCTCAAGCCCCTTGAGCGACGTGACGGACGAGCCGGTGGCGATCACGACGTTCTTCGCGGTGACGCGCTGCTCGCCGACCTGGACGGTGTTCGCGCCCTGGAAAGCGGCGCGGCCTTTGAGCCAGGTCACCTTGTTCTTCTTGAACAGGAACTCGATCCCGCCGGTCAGCTCCTTTACCGCCTTGGCCTTCTCCGCATGCATCTGGTCGAGGTTTAGCGTCACCCCTGAGAACTCGACGCCGAACTTGGTCAGGTGCCCGGACGCGGCCTCCTGATACAGCTCGGACGCGTGGAGCAGCGCCTTGGACGGGATGCAGCCCACGTTGAGGCAGGTGCCCCCGAGCGTCTCGCGACTCTCGGCGCAAGCGGTGCGCAGCCCCAGCTGCGCCGCGCGGATCGCGGCGACGTAGCCGCCCGGACCGGCACCGATAACGAGGACATCGTAGTCGTATTCAGGCATGTTTGTCCTTCAGTCGCCAGCGTAGCTATCACGCAGAGTGTTCATGTGGGTCTTGCCGTGCGGCATTTCACCACGACCGTTCACCACAACGACATCAAGATCGCCCGTGAGTGGGTAGACCCGCTTCTTCAGCCAATCCGCTAAGGTCATCGTACCGGTGGCACAGCGCTGATAATCGTACTTACCCACTTTCTCATCACCCGACGCACGCACGATGACGCGAACACCCTCAAGCTCGAATATTTTTTGCTCAAGCGTTAGAGCCTGCATGACAGCTTCCCTCCAATAAGGTGGAGGCTAATACCGCATTAATTGTAATCTAATTAATCGTTATATGCAGGCTAAAGATCAATTAATATACGCGTCGGGTCCTCGATAGCATTCTTCAGCGCGACGAGGAACGTCACCGCCTCGCGGCCGTCGATCAGGCGGTGGTCATAGGAGAGCGCGAGGTACATCATCGGACGCGCCACGATCTGGCCGTTCAGTACGACAGGGCGCTCGTCGATGCGGTGGAGGCCGAGCACCGCCGACTGGGGCGGGTTGATGATCGGGGTGGACATGAGCGACCCGAACACGCCGCCGTTCGAGATGGTGAAGGTGCCGCCGCGCATCTCGTCCATCTTGAGGGTGCCGTCCTTGGCGCGGCGGCCGTAATCGCCGATCGCCTTTTCGACCTGCGCGACGCTCATGCGGTCGGCGTCGCGGATCACGGGGACGACGAGGCCGCCGGGCGAGGACACCGCCACGGAAATGTCGGCGTAATCGTGATAGACGATGTCGTCGCCGTCGATCGAGGCGTTGACGCTCGGCACGTCCTTGAGCGCCATGCACGCGGCCTTCACGAAGAAGCCCATGAAGCCGAGGCGGACGCCGTGCTTCTTCTCGAACAGGTCCTTGTAGCGGGTGCGGGCCTCCATGACGGCGGTCATGTCGACGTCGTTGAACGTCGTGAGCATGGCCGCCGTATCTTGGGCGTGCTTCAGGCGCTTAGCTATCGTTTGGCGAAGACGCGTCATGCGGACGCGCTCCTCCCGACGCCCTACGGCGGCCCGGCCGGCGGGGGCCGCGCCCCCGTCCGACGACGCGTTCGCGACGGCGGACGCGGCGGGCTGAACGGGCGCGACCGGAGCCGGTTTGGCCTGAGCCGCCGCCTCTACGTCCTCCTTGGTGATCCGCCCGTCCCTGCCGGTCCCTTTGACTCCGGCCGGATCGACGCCGTGCTCCAGCACCGCGCGGCGTACCGACGGCGAGAGCGCGGCCGGACCGTCGCCGGTCGGCTCGGGCGTCGGAGCGGCCTGGGGCGCCTGCGTCACCGCCGGCTGCGGCGCGGCGGCCTGCGCCGGAGCCGCCCCGCCTGCATCCACCGTCGCGATCATCGCGCCGACCTGCACCGTGGCGCCGACCGCGACCGCATGCGCGCCCATGACGCCCGCGACGGGCGAGGGCACCTCGACCGACACCTTGTCGGTCTCGAGGCTCGCGATCGGCTCGTCGGCGCGCACGGCGTCGCCGGGGTTCTTGAGCCATTCGCCGAGCGTGGCTTCGGTGATGGACTCGCCGAGCGTGGGAACGAGGACTTCGGTTGCCATGATCTGCTTTCCTCAACCGGCGGCTTCGCCGGCCTTCCCTGTGGTGGTCGCGATTTCGCCCGCGCGGGTGCGGCGGATCTCCTCGCGAACGTTGTGGCCGAGCGCGTCGGCGACCAGCGCGCCCTGCTCGGTCTGATGGCGCTTCATGAGGCCGGTCGCGGGCGACGCGGCGGAGGCGCGGCCGGCATAGCGGGCGCGCTTGACAGGGGCTTTCGCCTGGGCGAGCGCCTCCTCCACCAACGGCTCGACGAAGGTCCAATAGCCGTTATTGCGCGGCTCCTCCTGCGCCCAGATCACCTCTTCGAGCGCCGTCATGCGCGCGATCCGGGCGGCGAGCGCGTCGGTCGGGAACGGGTAAAGCTGCTCCAGCCGGACGATCTGCGTCGTGGCGTCGCCCGCCGCCTCGCGCGCTTCGAACAAATCGTAGAACAGCTTGCCCGAGCAGAGGACGAGTCGGCGCGTATCCGCGTCGGGCGCGCCGTTCGGGTCGGACAGGATGCGCTTGAAGTGCGTCGTCCCGACGAAATCCTCGGTCCGCGACACCGCGAGCTTGTGGCGAAGCAGCGACTTGGGCGTCATCAGCACCAGCGGCTTCCTGAAGCTTCGATGCATCTGGCGGCGGAGCAGGTGGAAGTAATTGGCGGGCGTGGTGACGTTCGCGACCTGCATATTGTCCTGCGCGCACATCTGCAGGAACCGCTCGGGACGGGCGGAGGAGTGCTCGGGCCCCTGCCCCTCGTAACCGTGCGGCAGCAGCATCACTAGGCCGTTGGCGCGGAGCCACTTGGCCTCGCCTGCCGCGATGAACTGGTCGATCATGATCTGCGCGCCGTTGACGAAATCGCCGAACTGCGCCTCCCAAAGCACCAGCGTCTTGGGGTCGGCGAGCGCGTAGCCGTATTCAAAGCCGAGCACGCCATATTCGGACAGAGGACTGTCGAGCACCTCGAACCGGCCATGCTCGATCGTCGAGAGCGGCACGTATTTATGCTCGTCGGCCTGGTCGACCCAGACCGCGTGACGCTGGCTGAAGGTGCCGCGCCCCGAATCCTGGCCGGACAGGCGGACGCCGTAGCCCTCCGCCAGCAGCGCGCCGAATGCCAGCGCCTCGCCGGTCGCCCAGTCGAAGCCCTGCCCGCTCGTGAACATCTGCCGCTTGGCGTCGAGCACGCGGGCGAGCGTCTTGTGGACGGTCAGATGGTCGGGGACCGCCGTCAGCGTGCGGCCGAGCGCGTCGAACAGCTTGGGCTCGAGCCCGGTCTCGGGCGTGCGGCGCGACCCTTCCGCGTCACCGGGCGCGCCCAGGCCCGACCAGCGGCCCGCGAACCAGTCGGCGCGATTGGGCTTGTATGCCGCGCCCGCCTCGAACTCGCCCTCCGCGCGTACGGTGAACTGGCGGATATTCTCGTCGATCCACGCCTGGTCGACCACGCCTTCAGACGTGAGGCGGCGGCCGTACACCTCGCTGACGGGCGGGTGGTCCTTGATCGCCTTGTACATGAGCGGCTGGGTGAAGCTCGGTTCGTCGCCCTCATTGTGGCCAAAGCGGCGGTAGCACCACATGTCGATGACGATGTCGCGGTGGAAGCGCTGACGGAACTCCATCGCCATCTTGGTGGCGAAAGTGACGGCCTCGGGATCGTCGCCGTTGACGTGGAAAATCGGCGCCTGGACGCCCTTGGCCACGTCGGACGAATAGGGCGAGGACCGCGCGAATTGGGGTGAGGTCGTGAAGCCGATCTGATTGTTGATCACGAAATGGACGCAGCCGCCGGTGTTGTAGCCGCGAATGCCGGAAAAGCCGAAGCACTCCCACACGATCCCCTGCCCCGCGAATGCCGCGTCGCCGTGGATCAGGACGGGAAGCGAGCGGGAGTGATCGGTCAGGTCGTTCGCGATCGTCTGGATCGCCCGGCATTTGCCGAGCACGACGGGGTCGGCGGCCTCGAGGTGCGACGGGTTGGCGACGAGCGAGAGGTGGACCTTATGCCCATCGAACTCGCGGTCGGTGCTGGTGCCGAGATGGTATTTCACGTCACCCGATCCGCCGACCTGCTCGGGGTTCGCCGACCCGCCCGCGAACTCGTGGAAGATAACGCGCAGCGGCTTGGACATGACGTTGGCGAGGACGTTCAAGCGGCCGCGGTGAGCCATGCCGAACACGATCTCGCTGACGCCCATCTGGCCGCCGTATTTGATCACGGACTCGAGCGCGGGGATCATCGACTCGCCGCCGTCGAGGCCGAACCGCTTGGTGCCGACATATTTGCGGCCGAGGAACCGCTCCCACTGCTCGGCCTCGATCACCTTGTTCAGGATCGCCTTCTTGCCCTCGGGGGTGAAGTCAATCGCCTTGCCCTGGCCCTCCATGCGGGCCTGGAGGAAGGCGCGCTCCTCGAGGTCGGCGATGTGCATGTATTCGAGGCCGACATTGCCGCAATAATTGGCGCGCAGCGTGTCGACGAGCTCGCGCACGGTCGCCCATTCAAAGCCCATCGTGCCGCCCAGATAGACGCGACGGTCGAGGTCGGCGTCGCAGAAGCCGTGATAGGCGGTCTGAAGTTCCAGCGGCATGTCGCGCTGGACGAGGCCGAGCGGGTCAAGGTTGGCGGCGAGATGGCCGCGCACGCGGTAGGTGCGGATCAGGATCTGCGCGCGGATCGCGTCGCCAGCGGCGCGGACGATCTCGGTGTCGGACGGCGCAGGCGCGGCCGGCGTGCTAAGCCCGGCCGGCGCCTTGGCCTTCGACGGCTTGGGCGCGGGCTCCATTTGAGTCGGGTCGAGCGCCGCCGTCAGGTCATCGGTGACCGTCGGAGGCCAGGTCGGGTTGCCCCAGCTCGGCCCGGCGACCGCGCCTTCCAGCCCGGCGAAGAACGTCCGCCATGCCGGCTCGACGCTGTCCGGGCTGCTCCGAAACTTGACGTAGAGCATGTCGACGAACGCCGGGCTAACGCCTGCCGCGATGTCCGAGAAATCCTGGCCTTCGTAGCCCATAATACGCGTCCTCAGATGCGCCGGTTACGGCCAAGCGCACGAATTGTCCGGTCAGCCGTTCAACACTTCGAGCAGCGTCGACCCAAGCTCCGAGGGCGAGGCCGCGACCTTGATGCCGGCCGCCTCCATAGCCGCGATCTTATCTTCGGCGCCGCCCTGGCCGCCCGACACGATCGCGCCCGCATGGCCCATGCGGCGGCCCGGGGGCGCGGTGCGGCCGGCGATGAAGCCCGCCATCGGCTTGGAGCGGCCGCGCTTGGCCTCGTCGCGCAAGAACTGCGCCGCTTCCTCCTCCGCCGAGCCGCCGATCTCGCCGATCATGATGATCGACTCCGTCGCGTCGTCGGCCAAGAACAGCTCGAGCACGTCGATGAAGTTCGTGCCGTTGACCGGATCGCCGCCGATCCCGACCGCGGTGGTCTGGCCGAGCCCGGCGTTCGACGTCTGGAACACAGCTTCGTAAGTCAGCGTGCCCGAGCGCGACACGACCCCGACCGATCCCGTCTTGAAGATCGAGCCGGGCATGATCCCGATCTTGCACTGTTCGGGCGTCAGAACGCCCGGGCAGTTCGGCCCAATCAGCCGTGACTTGCTACCCGACAACGCGCGCTTGACCTTGACCATGTCGAGGACGGGAATGCCCTCGGTGATCGTCACGATCAGCGGCACCTTGGCGTCGATCGCCTCCAGGATCGAGTCCGCGGCGAAGGGCGGCGGCACGTAGATGACCGACGCAGTCGCGCCAGTCTTCGCGACCGCCTCGACGACGGTGTCGTACACCGGCAGGTCGAGGTGGGTGGTCCCACCCTTACCCGGCGTCACGCCGCCGACCATCCGCGTGCCGTATTCCAGCGCCGCCTTAGTGTGGAAGCTGCCGGTCTCGCCGGTCATGCCCTGGGTGATAACCTTGGTGTTGCGATCGACGAGGATGCTCATGCTTGCCCTTCGTAACTCGGCTCAATCATCTTCAAAGGAGATGTCGCCTTGGAGTGGATCGTTTTCATCTTGCGGAACGTCATCGGGATCGAGCTCGTGGGGACGCGACATGATTTCGTCCCAGCTATACGGACAAATTACAGGTTCGCGTTCGAGCTTGAATACACCCGTCTCGTCCCAAGCTTTCAATCGAGCAGACGGATACGCTTGCTCGACGGCTTCGGCGATGCGGGGGCGGAAGCTCGGGCTCGACGCCAGTTCCCCCCAAACCCTTTCCCGGCTCGCGTTGATCGACTTGCGCCAGGAGACGTCACGTCGCTCCGGTTGCCAATCCCACTTGAGCATATGGGTCAGAATGACTTGAATATAGCTTCGGAGCTTCTTGAAATCGCGCTTCGCCAAGCTCTCCACCTCGTCGGTCAAGTCGTCGATATCGAGATCCGAAAAACGCCCTTCTCGCAAAGCCGCAACCTGGTCGTAAATCCAAGCCGCGAAGTCGCTGTCCGCCGTGTGGCGATTACGCGTCCCGATCTGAGGATCGCGGTCGGCCACCTTATCCCTCCAAGCTCGGGTCGATGCCCTTACAGGCGACCAGCAGCTCCTTGACCGCATCGACCGACACGGCAAGGTTCGCCTTGGCGGTCTCGGTCAGCTCGACTTCGATGATCTTCTCGACGCCGCCCGCCCCGATCACGATCGGCACGCCGACATACAGGCCGCTCACGCCATATTCGCCGTTCAGCTCGGCGGCGGCGGGGAGAACGCGCTTCTTGTCGTACAAATACGCCTCGGCCATCTCGATGCCGCTCGTCGCGGGCGCGTAATAGGCGGAACCGGTCTTCAGGAGCGCGACGATCTCGCCGCCGCCCGAACGGGTACGCTGGACGATCGCGTCGATCTTTTCCTGCGTGCTCATCCCCATCTTGATGAGGTCGGCAACCGGGACGCCCGACACGGTGGAATATTCGAGCACGGGCACCATCGTATCGCCATGCCCGCCGAGCACGAAAGCATTGACGTCCCTCACCGAAACCCCGAACTCCCATGCGAGGAAGGTGCGGAAGCGCGCGCTGTCGAGCACGCCCGCCATGCCGACGACCTTGTGCGCGGGCAGGCCCGAGAACTCGCGCAGCGCCCATACCATCGCGTCGAGCGGATTGGTGATGCAGATGACGAACGCATCGGGCGCGTTGGCGGCGATGCCCTCGCCCACCGCTTTCATGACCTTCAGGTTGATGCCCAGCAGGTCGTCGCGGCTCATGCCGGGCTTGCGCGCGACGCCCGCGGTGACGATCACCACGTCCGCGCCGGCGATGTCGGCATAATCGTTGGTGCCGACAATCGACGCGTCGAAGCCCTCGACGGGCCCGCATTGCGCGAGATCGAGCGCCTTGCCCTGCGGCACACCCTCGACCACGTCGAACAGGACAATATCGCCCAGACCCTTCAGCGCGGCGAGATGCGCGAGCGTGCCACCGATGTTGCCGGCGCCGATTAGCGCGATCTTCTTGCGGGCCATCCCCTGTCCTTCTCCGTCGGCGCCGTGGCGCGATGGTCCAGCCGCCTACGCCTTTCACCCGCAGCGGGCAACCGGCAAAAACGCTTATTGAGGACGCGTCGCAATAGCGATTATCCATCATGCTGGTTTTTAGCAACCGTGACCCAAAGCGAGATACTCCTCCGACCGCATCTCCTCCAGGCGGCTCACGGTGCGCGCGAACTCGAAACGGCCGTCGCCCACCTCGTACAGGGCATCCGGCTGCGCATCGGCGGCCGCGAGGAGCTTGACCCTTCGTTCGTAGAGCGCGTCGATCAGCTGGACGAAGCGCGCGGCCTCGTTGCGATTCTCGGGACCAAGCTTGGGAATGCCGACGAGGATCACGGTGTGGTACCGGCGCGCGACCGCCAGATAATCGGCCGCCCCCCTCGCCTCGCCGCATAGCTTCTTGAACGCGAAGACGGCGACGCCCTTCAGCGACTTGGGCACGCGCAGGGTCCGGCCCTGCACCGCCAACTCCTCGACCGGCACGTGCTCGGAATCCTCCGGCGGGTAGTCGGTCAGGCGGAAAAAGTCGGCCGACAGTTCCGCGGTCGCCTCCGGTCCGTTGGGGACGAGCCAGGTCTCGACGCGGCCCAGCCGCTCGCGGCGATAATCGACGGGGCCGTTGAGCGCGAGCACGGCCAGCCGCTCCCGGACGAGCGCGATGAAGGGCAGGAAATGCTCGCGATTGAGGCCGTGAAGGTACAGATCGGCGGGCGCCCGGTTGGAGGTGGCGACGATCGTCACCCCGCGTTCAAGGAGCGCGATGAACAACCGCGACAGGATCATCGCATCGGGCGAGTTCGTCACCATCATCTCGTCGAAGGCGAGCAGGCGTACCTCATCCGCCATGGCCTCGGCGACGGGCGCGATCGGGTCGCCCGTCTCGCGCGCCCGCTCGGCATGGATGCGGGCATGGATTTCGAGCATGAACTCGGCGAAATGGACGCGACGCTTGGCGTCGATGCGGGTGTTCGCGAAGAACAGGTCCATCAACATCGACTTGCCGCGCCCGACGCCGCCCCAAAGGTACACGCCGCAGATCGGTTTGGGCTTGCGACGGAGGAGGCGCTTCAGGAGACCGGGCGCTCTCGCCGCCTCCAACTCGGCGGCGAGCCGGTCGAGGCATCGGGCGGCGGCGACCTGTTCGGGATCGGGCCGGAGTTCGCCGGCGGAGACGAGGAACTGATACGCGGAAAAAACGGTCGTCATGCTCTTCTTCTCCTTCTCCCCGCGAGCGGCGGAGAGGGGGATCAGAGCGCCCTTTCCATCTCCATCTTCTTGATCTCGGCGATCGCCTTGGCCGGGTTCAGCCCCTTGGGGCACACGTTGGCGCAGTTCATGATGGTGTGGCAGCGATAAAGGCGGAACGGATCCTCCAGCTCGTCGAGCCGCTCGCCCGTCATCTCGTCGCGGCTGTCGGCGAGCCAGCGATAGGCCTGGAGCAGGATCGCGGGCCCCAGGAACTTGTCGGAGTTCCACCAATAGCTGGGGCATGAGGTCGAGCAGCATGCGCACATGATGCACTCATACAGCCCGTCGATCTTGGCACGATCCTCGGGACTCTGCAGCCGCTCCTTGCCCGACGGGGGCGGCGTGACGGTCTGGAGCCACGGCTTGATCGACGCATATTGCGCGTAGAAGTGCGTGAAGTCGGGAACGAGGTCCTTCACGACGTCCATATGCGGCAGCGGCGTGATCCTGATCTCCCCCTTCACGTCCTCGATCGCGCTGGTGCAGGCAAGGCCGTTGCGCCCGTCGATGTTCATCGAACACGAACCGCAGATGCCCTCGCGGCACGACCGGCGGAAGGTGAGCGTCGAGTCCTGCTCCGCCTTCATCTTGATGAGCGCGTCGAGCACCATCGGGCCGCAGCTGTCCAGATCGACCTCGAACGTGTCGTAACGCGGGTTGTCGCCG
The DNA here is from genome assembly GCF_964237155.1 of uncultured Sphingomonas sp. GTDB lineage: Bacteria > Pseudomonadota > Alphaproteobacteria > Sphingomonadales > Sphingomonadaceae > Sphingomonas. Next base: position 17,074 of record NZ_CAXSHH010000023.1, read on the forward strand.
GTGTCAGGATCATAGCGGTATACCTTGAACCGCTTGATCCGGCCCCCGCTCGTCGCCTTGTGCGTCGTGCCCTTCTTGACGACGCTGTTCTTGGGAAGCGTGAACTCGGCCATGGGGCGATCCATCGGTTGGTGGTGGGCGCGGCGGGCAGCCGTCGCGGACATCTCGGCTAGTCGAATACATATAACGCTCCGACCCCGCAAATACGAGTTTCCGGGCGATGATCGGTGTTGCCGCCGCCAGCTTTTTCTTTGCGGGGCGACAGGGACGTTTGGTGGGGCGCGGCTAAGTCGTTGATCACGCGGCCTGCGGCGAATGGGAGCTCTTCGGAGCGAGTGACGACCGAATTGCGGCCGGACCGTCGCGTCCCATTTGCGGGCGTGTCGGCGATTGTAGCCGACGCACAAAGGAGCTGATCATGGCGAAGTTGAACGGCAAGCGCGCGCTGGTGACCGGCGGATCGCGCGGTATTGGCGCGGCGATCGCGCGGCGGCTGGCGGCGGAGGGCGCGGACGTGGCGATCACCTACGCCGGTAACGAAGCCGCAGCGAAGGAAATGGTCGGCGCGATCGAGGCGAGCGGCGCGCGCGGCCATGCGTTCCAGGCGGACGCCGCGCACGCCCCCGCGCAACGTCAGGCGATCGCCGACGCGGCGGCGGCGCTGGGCGGGCTGGACATCCTCGTCCACAATGCCGGGATCGCCGACTTCGTCAGCATCGACGGCGGCGACACGGAAGCATCGCTCGATGCGTACCACCGCCAGTTCGGCGTCAATGTCGAGGGCGTGTTCGCGGGCACGGCGGCGGCGGCGCCGCTCCTGTCGGACGGGGGCCGCATCATCCTGATCGGCAGCGTCAACGCGCATTCGATGCCGATAGCGGGCGGCGCCATCTACGGCGCGACCAAGGCGGCGATCGCGCAGATGGCGAGCGGCTGGGCGCGCGACCTAGGGTCGCGAGGCATCCTGGTGAACGTGATCCAGCCCGGGCCGATCGACACCGACCTCAACCCGGCCGACGGCCAGTATGCGGAGGCGCTGGCGGCGCGGGTCGCGCTGGGGCGCTACGGCCGGCCCGACGAGGTGGCGGCGCTCGCGGCCTTCCTGGCGAGCGACGAGGCGAGCTACATCACCGGCGCCGCGATCGACATCGACGGCGGCTTCTCGCTCTAGCGCGGCGACGGTCGAGCGGGCCGCGCTTGGCTCACTCGACCGCCGGACGCCCGACCGGCTGCGTCGCGGACGGGAGCTTGCGCTCTAGCGCCGCGAGCCAACCCTCCGCGCCTCGGCCGATGCTGACCTGCGGATCGGACGGTTCGAGCTCGTCCCGCCGCTCCCACTCCGCGACCGACGCCCGCGCCTCGGCGGCGGCGCGGGCGAGCGGCTGGGGCTTTCGAAGCGCGCGGTTGATCAGCGCGTCGCCGAAATAGGTCCAGTCGTTGTCGGCGCGGCAGCCGAACGAAGTGCGGTCGGCGGCGCTGGCGGTGACGATCGCGGTGCCGCCGCTCATCAGCATCGGCACGAATGTCCCCGAATAGCAGGCGGAGACGAACAGCAGCCGGTTGGCGATCCCGACCTCGCCCAGCAACCGCCACAACCGGGTTGGCGCGATCGCGCCATAGCCCTGGTCGCCGTCGTTATAGACGATGCCGACGGGCGCGCCGTGGCTGGTGAGGTAGAGGACGAGCACGTCCTCGCGCGTGTCCATCAGTTCGGCCACCCGGGCGAGCGCGGCGGACAGGCTGGCGGGCGATCCCATCGGCAGCGCGCTCGGGGCCGCGCCCTCGGTGCCCGCGAGCACGATCGTGCGCCCGGCCGCGTCGTATCGGCGCGCGAGCACGCGGCCGGCCTCGCGCGCCTCGCGCCCGAACACGGGATCGCTGTCGAGCGCGACCGCGACGACATAGGCGTCCACCACGCCGCGCCGCTGCGGCCCGAGCGCGGCCAAGGCGGCGGACAGGCGCCGATGCTCGGCCAGCGCGTCGCGCGCGGGGCGATCCCGCTCGATCTGGATGCCGAGCTCGGCATAGGCGGCGACGTCGGCGCCGCTCGCGCCCGCGATCAGCGGCGGTGGCAAATTATGCTGCGGCGGCGTGTAGGCCGGCCGCTGCGCGGAGGCGGGCGTAAGGAGGAGCGACGCGGCGAGCAGCCTGAGGAGCGGGTTCATCGGGACGGCAGCTTGGGCGCGGGGCGGGGCAAGTCAAGCGAATGGGGAACTTGCGACTCCCCCGCTCCGTTCGGCACGCATCCATTCACAGGAACCCGCGCCATGAAGCTAAAGCTCAAGCCCCTAGCCGAACAGGTGATCGTGATCACGGGCGCGAGTTCGGGGATCGGGCGCGTCACCGCGAGGCTGGCGGCGGCGAAGGGCGCGACGGTCGTGCTGGTCGCGCGCGACGAGGTGATGCTCGCGGAGGTCGTGCGCGAGATCGAGGAAGCGGGCGGCACCGCGGCCTACAAGTTCGCCGACGTCGGCGACCAGGCGGCGGTCGACGCCGCGGCGGCGTTCGCGGTCGAGCGGTTCGGGCGCATCGACACCTGGGTCAACGACGCGGGCACCTCCATCTTCGGCCACCTGCTCGACATCCCCAACGACGAGCACGAACAGATGATGCGGACCAACTATTTCGGCACGGTCCATGGCTGCCGCGCGGCCGTCCCGTTCCTGCGCGACCGCGGCGGCGCGTTGATCACGGTAGGGTCGATCGCGTCGGACCTGCCCGCGCCGGTGATGGGCGCGTACTCGGCGACCAAGCAGGCGCTCAAGGCCTATGTCGAGGTGCTCCGCATGGAGCTGGGCAATGCGGGGCTGCCCATCTCGATCACGCTGATCAAGCCGTCGGGGATCGACACGCCGATCGGCCAGCATACCCGCAACTACCTGCCGGGCGAGGCGCAGATCCCCCCGGTGATCTACGCTCCCGAACTCGTCGCCGACGCGATCCTGAGCGCCGCGACGCGCCCCCGGCGCGAGATCACGGTCGGCGGCTTCGGGCGACTCCAGGTGCTGCTCGGGCTGCATTTCCCCTGGGCGTACGAACTGCTCGCCCCCAAGGCGACCGACGCGCTGCTGAGCGACCCCGACCGCACCCAGCCGCCGACGAACCTGTGGGAAGGCCGTGGCGGCGCCGAACGCTCGGGCGAGCACGCGGCGAAATCTTTTAGTATTTACACCAAGGCCGCCGAGCACCCGGCCGTCGCCGCGCTCGGCTTCGCGGCGATCGGCGGCGCGGCGTTCGCGCTGTGGGATTCGCGGCGGGAGCGGGCTGGTTGAGATTAGCGGACTAGATCTTGGTCCGGACTCCAGCCTCCTTGAGAACTCCATTGGCTGAATGCCGCGACATGATCTTGCCGTCCACGATCACTGGTCAAACTGCGTTCGGGGAAGACCAGACCTCGTGATCGCCCTTCCCACTCCGCACCAACACGCATCCATGCTCGCGCAAGATCGCTTTTACCAATGCAGTATAGCCCTGAACCATCGTTAGGCCGCCACGTCGTACTCGCGCTCATGAAAGGCGAGGATGCGGATGCGGTGCGGACCATCCAGCCGCTTTTTATCTATGAAATCGTCAGCATGGATTTCGAGGAGGTCTGTCAGCATCGCACCCGCCCTCTCCATTAACCCGTCGATCGAGTCGGCATCAATATTAAGCCCTGGTATGTCGCCCTCGGTCGAATATCAGACATGTGCCTCGTCATCATACTGCGCACGGATGGTCCAGAGAGCCACTTCAAATCTCCTCACGTCCGCAAAATGCCCGTCTTGGTCATCATGGCAATCTCGACAGCTACTCTGATACGAACGACACAGCCGCACCAGCGCCAGCAGCAATACCACTAAACGCGAAGGCGATAAAAAGCCCTATGCCGAACCAAGCGTCCGACGGGTCATCACCGGCAACGTAAGCCGATACAGCCCAAGCCATCGTACCCAATAGAGCTCCAATAACCAGAGCCAACCTAGCCCGGACACGCCAGAACTTCCGCAAGATGAAGGCTGGCACGGCTGAACTTCCATAGCAGAGCCAGATCAATCCTTCGTTCAATACACCCGCTTCTTCGGCTTGATGTACTCCACGTCGTCGGTCAGCGTATATTCGTGCACCGGGCGGTAGTCGATTGCGACGCCGCCGCCCTCGCCGCCCCAGCCCTCGAACGTCGCGATGGTGTGCTTCATCCACTCGCCGTCGTCGCGGTCGGGATAGTCCTCGTTGACGTGCGCGCCGCGCGACTCCTGGCGGTTGGCGGCGGACTCCATCGTCACGACCGATTGTGCGACGAGATTGTCGAGCTCCATCGCCTCGATCAGGTCGGTGTTCCAGATCAGCGAGCGGTCGCTGACCGCAATGTCGGCCAAGCGGCGATAGGTGCTCGCGATCTTGGCCTGCCCCTCGGACAACAGCTCGTTGTCGCGGAACACAGCGCAGTGGCGCTGCATCGTGCGCTGCATCTCGTTGCGGATCTCCGACGTCCGCGACCCGCCGTTAGCATGACGAAAACGGTCTAGCCGGCCGAGCGACAGTTCCTCCGAGCTCTTGGGCAGCGGGTTGTGTCCGGTCGAGGGCTTCAGGATGTCGCGGATGCGCAGACCCGTGGCGCGACCGAACACGACCAGGTCGATCAGGCTGTTCGAGCCCAGCCGGTTCGCGCCGTGGACGGACACGCATGCCGCCTCGCCGACCGCGAACAGGCCGGGGACGACGCTGTCGGGATCGCCGTCCTTCAGCCGCACGACCTCTCCGTGATAGTTGGTCGGGATGCCCCCCATATTGTAATGTACCGTCGGCGTGACCGGCAGCGGTTGGCGCGTCAGGTCGACGCCGGCGAAGATCTTGCCCGTCTCGGTGATGCCCGGCAGGCGCTCATGAAGCACCTTGGGGTCGATATGGTCGAGGTGAAGGTTGATGTGGTCCTTCTCTTTGCCGACGCCGCGGCCCTCGCGCATCTCCATCGCCATCGACCGCGAGACGACGTCGCGCGACGCCAGGTCCTTGGCGGACGGGGCGTAGCGCTCCATGAAGCGCTCGCCCTCCGAGTTGGTCAGATAGCCGCCCTCGCCGCGCGCGCCTTCGGTGATCAATACGCCCGCGCCGTAGATGCCGGTCGGGTGGAACTGGACGAACTCCATGTCCTGGAGCGGCAGCCCTGCCCGCAGCGCCATCGCGTTGCCGTCGCCGGTGCAGGTGTGCGCGGAAGTCGCGGAGAAATAGCAGCGGCCGTAGCCGCCCGTCGCCAGCACGGTCGTGTGGCTGCGAAAGCGGTGGATCGACCCGTCCTCCATGCACAGCGCGACGACGCCCCGGCACTGACCGTTCTCCATGATCAGATCGAGCGCAAAATACTCGATGAAGAAGTCGGTGTCGTACTTCAGGCTCTGCTGGTAGAGCGAGTGCAGCATCGCATGGCCGGTGCGGTCGGCGGCGGCGCAGGTGCGTTGCGCGGGTGGACCCTCGCCCATATTCTGCATCATGCCGCCGAACGGGCGCTGATAGATGCGACCCTCGTCCGTGCGGCTGAACGGCACGCCCGCATGCTCAAGCTCATAGACCGCCTGCGGGGCCTCGCGGACCATATACTCAATCGCGTCCTGGTCGCCGAGCCAGTCGGAGCCCTTGACGGTGTCGTACATATGCCAGGTCCAATGGTCCGGACCCATGTTGCCGAGCGACGCGGCGATCCCGCCCTGCGCGGCGACCGTGTGGCTGCGCGTCGGGAACACCTTGGTGATGCAGGCGGTCTTGAGCCCGCCCTCCGCGATGCCCATCGCCGCGCGCAGGCCCGAACCGCCCGCGCCGACGACGACCGCGTCGTAGGTGTGATCGATAATCTTGTATGCGGCAGGCATTAGCTTGCGGCTCCAAAAGCGATCTTCAGGATGGAGAAAACGGCGATCGCGTATACCGTCAAGGCATATAGGTTGAGCAGAACCATAAACACGACCCGGCTCTCGTTATGTTGATAATCCTCGATCACCACCTGCAGCCCGAGCCGGAAATGGTACACCACCGACGTGACAAGCAGCAGCAGCGGCACCGCCACCCAGGCCGAGGACATCCAGGCCCGCGCGCTCGCATGGTCGAAGCCCGGCAACCTGGTCAGCGAGAAGATGAACCACGCCATCAGCAGGAAATTGGAGCCCGCGGTCAGCCGCTGACGCCACCAATGATGCGTACCCTCCTTGGCCGCGCCCAAGCCGCGGACGCGGCCGATGCTGGTGCCCGTACCCATCAGCGCAACACCATCGCGAGCCAGAACAGCGCGGTCAGCGCGACCGCTACACCCATGCACGCCAGCGCGCCCAGCTTGTTGCGTTTCAGCTCGTATCCCGCGCCCATATCGAGCACGAGGTGGCGAACGCCCGTCGTCATATGCTCGAAGAAGGCGAGCGACAGCCCGACCCCGACCACCCAGCCGATGATGTTCAGGTTCCCCTCGTCTGTCGTGAACACGTCGCGGAAGGTCGCGTAAGCCTCCCCGCCTGCGGCCGTCGCGGCCAACCACCAGGTGAATAGCGGCACGCCGACCATGGCCATGCCGACGCCGGTCGCGCGGTGCAGGATGGAGACGAGCATGTGCGGGCCCCAGCGCCAGATGCCGAGATGCGGCGATAGGGGTCGTGCTTGCGGGCGACTGGCCAAGGCGGGGGTCCTGACGAAAGGGGGACGATCGCGTTTCTATTAGGCCGGGCGACCCCGGATGCAAGCGCCGGGCCGACCATCCCTAACCACGCCTTAACCTGTGATCTCCTATGCCGACCGGATCGAATCCCTGCCGGAGCATCCGCCCTGTGACCACGACACCTTCCACCCGCGGCGTGAGCTCCACCTTGGACTTGGCCGACCGGCTGCGCCTGCTGGACCTCGGCGCGACCGACCTGACGCTCGCCCGCGAGCTCTGGGACGTGATCGAGCCGGACGCGCGCACGATATCCAAGGCGCATTGGGCGCAGTGGCGTCGCCACTATGCCGGCAAGCAGGATTGGGCGAGCCACGATCAGGATCGGATGATCGAGTTGGGCGTGACCTACCTTAGCAACCGCTTCACGCGCCCGAGCGAACCGGAGTGGGTCCAGTCGGCCGAACGCACGGTGGCGGGCGCCTATGCGGCCGGCGTCTCGCTGACGGCGATCCTGTCCATGACCGACGCGGGCGGCCGCGCGACGTTGGACGTGCTGTCCAAGCGGGTCGATATCGCGGACGATCGCCGTTCGCGCATGACCGACCTGCTATTCCGCCTCCGGTCGCTGGAATGCGAGATCTATACGGCGTTGTACTCGGCCTATGTGGAGCAACAGGCGCGTGGCGAGCGCGACCGGCTCGCGGCCGAATTCCGCGACGGCATCGCCGTCCTCGCCAACGCCAGCAACGAGGAGGGCCAGATCCTGCGCACCCAGGGCCTACGCGCATCGGGCGCGGCGCGCGGGATGTTGGGCAAGACCAGCGAGGTCGCCGCCGCCGCAGAACAATCGGCCGTCGCGATGCGCGAGGCGGCGCAGACCGCCGCCGGGCTTATCCGCGCGATCGAGGACGCGCGCGTCGAGGTCGAGGCCGCCGCCGAGATCGCCACCCGCGCCAGCAGGCAGGCGGGCCAGGCGGTCGGGATGTCGGAAGCGTTGTCGGATCATGCCCGGTCGATCGAATCGATCCTGGGATTGATCCGCGACATCGCCGGCCAGACCAACCTTCTGGCGCTCAACGCGACGATCGAGGCCGCACGCGCCGGAGACGCCGGACGTGGCTTCGCGGTCGTCGCGCAAGAGGTGAAGAGCCTGGCAAACCAGACCGCGCGCGCGACGGACGACATCGCCGCCAAGATCGCCGCCATCCAGTCCGCCACGCGTTCGACGGTCGAGACCAACGCGTCCATCAAGGCGACCGTGGCCGAGGTCCAAGAATCGGCCGAGCGCATCCGTCATGCGATGGAGGCGCAGGCCCAAACCGTGACCGCGATCACCGCGGCCGTCGACGAGACGGCGTTGGCGGCCGACTGCATGTCCGATACGATCGCGGCGATCCGCGAGGACACGGAGACGGTGGCCACCGAGATCGACGGGGTCGGCCGCGGGTTCGACCTGCTCGACGGGCGGCTTACCACCCTGAAACAGAGCGCGGGCGAGTTCGCCGCGAAGGTGGCGGCATGAACGCCGCCGCCACACCCGCCGTCGGCGCCTGGTGCGAAGACATCACGGACGCGGCCGATCTTATTCGCGATTACGATTGGGACGGAGCGATCGGTCCGACCTGTCGGGAGATATGCGCGTTGCTCGGTCCCGACGATTACCGGGCGCTCGCACAAGCGTTCTGGGAACGGCACCTCGGATTTACGAGCGCGAAACGATTTCGTGATCAGCCGGATCTGGTCACCCACGAAGTGGAATCGAGCATTCGGTACGGCATGATCGTCCTCAATAATCCGGTCGACGACGAGTGGGTGCGCCTGGCTCGGCAGAACACGGTTACGACGTACGTGAACGGGGTGCCGCTCCGCACGACGCTGGCCGCCTTGTCCTATTCGCGCGCTCACCTGCTTCAGACGCTGCTCGCCAAGGTCGGCGACGACGCCGCCCGCATGACCCGCTTCGCCGATGTGCTGAGCCGGCTGACGCAGGCGGAGGCGGGACTCATGGCGGCGCAGCTCGGCGCATGCGACGCGAACGCCGCGCGGATGCGCCGCGCCGAGAACGCCGAACATTTCCGGGGCGGCATCGCCGACGCCATCGACGGCGCGGCTACGCTCGGGGAGCGGGTGCGTGAACAGGCGCGCGGCGCGTCGGCGGCGACCAGGGGAATGCTCGGCAAGGCGGGCGAGGTCTCCGTCGCCGCCGAACAGTCGGCGACGGCGATGCGCGACGCGGCGGGAACCGCCGCCGGGCTGATTCGCGCGATCGAGGACGCGCGCGGCGAAGTCGATGCCGCCGCCGAGATCGCCGTGCGGGCGGGCGATCAGGCGGGCCGGGCGGTCGGCATGTCGGAGGCGTTGTCGGATCACGCCCGGTCGATCGAGTCGATCTTGGGGCTGATTCGCCAGATCGCTGGCCAGACCAACCTTCTGGCGCTCAACGCGACGATCGAGGCGGCGCGCGCGGGCGATGCGGGCCGGGGCTTCGCGGTCGTCGCGCAAGAGGTGAAGTCGCTCGCCAACCAGACCGCGCGCGCGACGGACGACATCGCCGCCAAGATCGCCGCCATCCAGTCCGCCACCAGGTCGACCGTCGAGACCAATGCCTCGATCAAGACCACCGTTTCGGAGGTGCAGGCGTCGGCCGAACGCATCCGTCAGGCCATGGGCATGCAGGCGCAGACGGTCACGGCGATCACCGCCGCCGTGGACGAGACGGCGCTCGCGGCGAACGCGATGTCCGGGGCGATCGGCGCGATACGCGGCGATGCGCAGGCGATGGCGGCGGAGATCGATACGCTGGACGCGCGCTTCGGCGAGATGTCCGAGCAGCTGGACACCCTGCGCGGCGAGGCGGAAGCTTTCTCGATGTCGGTGGGTTGAGGTCGACGCGCCGCCTCGTCGGACGCTAAGGCGAGGCATGACGAAGATATTGCTCACCGGCGGAACCCGGGGGATCGGCGCCGCGCTCGCCGAGCGTTTCGCGATCGAGCCCTGCACGTTCTGGGCGACGGGAAGCATGGACGGTGACTTGGCCGATCCCGGCGCCCCCGTCGCCATCTGGAACCGCGCTCTCGAAATCTTCGACCACCGGATCGACGTGCTGGTCAACAATGCGGGCGTGTTCGAGGCCAACCCGATCGACCGTCCGCACGACGACTGGGTCGCCGGATGGGAGCGCACGATGCGCGTCAACCTGACCGCGTCGGCCGAGCTCTGCCGCTTGGCGGTTAGCCATTGGCGCGAGCGGCGGAGCGGCGGGCGCATCGTCAACGTCGCCAGCCGCGCGGCGTACCGCGGCGACTCGCCTGACCATTGGCACTACGCCGCGTCCAAGGCCGGAATGGTCGCGATGACCAAGACCATCGCGCGCGCCTACGCGGCGGAGGGCGTCCTGGCATTCGCGATCTGCCCTGGCTTCACCATGACCGGCATGGCGGAGGATTATCTGTCGAGCCGCGGCGGCGACAAGCTGCTCGCCGACATCCCGCTCGGCCGCGTCGCGACGCCCGAGGAGGTGGCCGAGGTCGCGCGCTTCCTCGCCTTCGACGCGCCCCCCTCGATGACGGGCGCGGTGCTGGACGTGAACGGGGCCAGCTATGTCCGCTAGCTGGACGCTTGTTCTTCCCTGCACCAAACGTCAGGCAGAGGCCGCGTCGGATGCGGAGGTCGAAGGCGCGGTGCTGGTCGCGACGGAGGAGGACGAGGCGGCCGACCGCTGGCGGTTGGACGCCTATTTCGAGGACCAGCCCGATGCGGCCGCGCTCGCGGCCGTCCGCGCGCTCGCGCCGGGCGCGGCGGGCATACCCGAACCGGTGCCCGATCAGGATTGGGTGACGCTGAGCCAGGCGGGGCTGGAGCCGATCCGCGAAGGCCGCTTCGTCGTCCACACCGCCGCGCATCCCATCGGCCCGCCCCCTGGTGGTCGCGCGTTCCTGATCGAGGCGGGCCGAGCGTTCGGCACGGGGCACCACGAGACCACGGCGGGCTGTCTCGCCATGCTCGACGGTCTTGCCTCCGAAGGGAAACAATACGACCACGTCGTCGACCTCGGCACGGGAACGGGACTGCTCGCCTTCGCGGCACGGGAGATTTGGCCGAAAGCGTACGTGCTGGCCACCGACATCGATCCGGTCGCCATCGAGGTCACGCGCGCGAACATGGCGGCGAACGGGATCGAGCATGTCGATCTCAAGGTGACCGATGGCGCACGGGACCTGCGGATCGAACCCGTCGAACGGTTCGATCTTGTCATCGCCAACATCCTTGCCGGACCGCTGATCGCGATGGGTTCCGACATCGCCGATATCGCCGCGCCGGGCGCGACGATCGTGCTCGCCGGCCTGCTCGCGACGCAGGCCGACGCGGTGGTCGACGCCTACCGCGCGGTCGGTTGTTCCCTGGCGCGGGCGGACCGGCGCGGGGACTGGACGATCCTGCGACTCGTGGCCGAGACGCGGGGCTAAGCCGCCTTTCCACGCGCATAGGCCTGCGTGCCCCGGGTGATCACCGCGTCACCAGGCTCGACCGCGGCGACGGGGATGTCGTCCTGTCCTTTCAGCTGTTCGTAGAGCGGCGCGAAATCGGTCTCGACCGTCTGGCGCAGCAGCTCGTCGAAGCTTGGGATCACGAAGTAATTCTGCTGGAAGTCGTCGATCCGGTATTCGGTCCTCATCACCCGCGCGATGTCGAACGCGATGCGGTTGGGGCTGGGATCGTCGAGCGCGAACCGGCTTTCGGAAAAAGACGACACGATCCCCGACCCGTAGATCCGCATCCCCTCGGGCTCGGCGATCAGCCCGAACTCGACCGTGTACCAATATAGCCGCCCCAGATACTTCAGCGACTCAAGCCCCAGCGCGCGTTGCCCGCCACGTCCATACGCCGCCAGATAATCCCCGAACACGGGATCGGCGAGCATCGGCACATGCCCGAACACGTCGTGGAAGACGTCGGGCTCCTCCAGATAGTCGAGCTGGTCGGGTCGCCGGATGAAGTTGCCCGCGACGAAGCGGCGGTTCGCCATGTGATCGAAGAACACGTCGTCGGGCACCAGCCCCGGCACGGCGATCACCTGCCACCCGGTCAGCTTCATCAGCCGCTCGTTCAGCTCCTCGTAGCGCGGGATGCCCGGCCGATCGAGATGGAGCACGTCCAGCCCGCGCAGCCACGCATTCGAAGCGCGGCCGGGGAGCAGCTTGGCCTGGCGTGCGAACAAGGTGTCCCAGGTCGCATGTTCCTCGGGCGTGAAGCGCTCCCAATCCTGCGGGACGGTCCAGTCCGCCGCCGCGCCGGGCGGGGGTCGGTCGAGCACATGCGTTTCTTCTGCCATCGATGCGTCCTAGCATGCCGGGATGTCACGGGAAAACGTGCGACGGCGAGTATGGGTTGCCTTACGATGGGGCGGCCGCGTCGTCGTCGGGGTCGGGGCGCTCCTGTCGCTCTACGCCGTCGCCGGGCTCATCGGCGGCGCGCTGCCCGTCAACGCCGACCGGCGGCCACCCGCGCGCGGCGTGCTGGTCTTCGTCGAGAGCAACGGCCTGCATACCGGCATCATCGTCCCGAAGGTAGCGGCCGGCGTCGACTGGCGCGACCTGGCGCGGCCCGAACATCTCGCCGACCCCCGCTACGGCGCGTATTCCTATCTGTCGTTCGGCTGGGGCGAGCGCGCCTTCTATCTCGAGACCGCGACCTGGGCCGACGTGAAGCTTCGCACCGTGCTCGCCGCGGCGTCGGGGAGCGGCGATACGCTGGTCCACGTCGACCACCTGCCCCGACCGCTACCCGGCGACGGCGCTCGCCCGATCCTGCTCGGCCCGGCGGAGTATCGGCGGCTTGCCGCGTTCATCCGTGCCACGGTCGCCGACCGGCCGCAGGTCCACCGGGGTTACGGCCCGTACGACGCCTTCTACACGGCGCGCGGCCGTTATTCAGCGCGGCGCACCTGCAACACGTGGACGGGCGAGGCGCTCGCGCATGCCGGAGTGCGGGTGGGCCGCTGGACACCCTTTCCCGTGACGGTCATGTGGTGGTTCTGACGATGCGCCCGCCCTCCAAGCTACCCTAGGCCGCGGAGCCGCCACGCGCCGCCCGGATGCTCGCGACTCGGTCGCCCGCACCGTGCGGTGTCCAGATCAAGCCGGGGATCAGTTGTCGGTGCCCGCCTGATATCCGTCATACCCGCGGCAGCGTTCCGGATCCCTGCGGCAGCGCTTTTCGTACTCGCGCCGTTCACGGCCCTCGCGCGCCTCCTTCTTGCGCATCTCGCGGCCGAAGTTCCGGTCGGCCTCGTCCTGGCTGGTCGTCGTCCAGTCCACGACTTGGCCCGCCGCCTTGAATGGCGCGGTGACCACGGCGCCGACGGTGCGGACGCACCCGCCAGTCAGGAGCGGAAGCAGGGCGGCGAGCAGGTATCTACGCATTTACTGGTCCTCATCACGCATGGCGTCGCGCGCCGCGACCCCGATAGCGGGAAAGTCGGTGAAGAATCCGTCTATTCCAAGGCGGAGCGCGGCGGCGATCTCGCCGGGAAGGTCGCCCCGCGCCGCGCCCTCACGTCGGAAGGGAGCCGCGAGGAACCGGTTCTCCGCCCGGAAAGTCCAGGGATGCACCCGCATCCCCGCCGCATGCGCGTCGCGGACGAGCTTGCCATCGCCCAGCATCGCCTTGTTTGGCCCGATCCCCCAGGCATAGCGGGCGACCGCGCGCAGGCCGCCCGGCGTGGTCATCGCCGCGTAGCTCGGGGCCCCGCCATCGGCGGGCGCGCCGGTCGCATCGAGCAGTTGGACAAGCCGCACCCTCGTCATCCCCGCCAGCCGTTTCAGGTTCGCGATCTCGAACGATTGGACGAACACCGGCGCGTCCGCCGTCCGCCATCCCGCCGCGTCCAGCGCGCGGACGAGGAGCGCGTCGGTCGGGTGCCCGATGGCGGCAAAATACGTCGGGTGCTTGGTTTCCGGATAGACCGCGATCGTCCGCCCCAGCTCCTTCGAGCGCCGCTTGGCGAGCGCGATGACCTCGTCCAGCGTCGGGATCGCCTCCCGCCCGTCATAGGCGGTGTTCGCCGGACGTAGCTCGGGCAGACGCTCGCGCGCGCGGAGCGTCTTCAGCTCGGCCAGCGTGAAATCCTCGGTGAACCAGCCCATCACGGATCGTCCGTCGATGACCTTGGTCGCGCGCCGGGCGGCGAACTCCGGATGCGTCGCGACGTCGGTCGTGTCGCCGATCTCGTTCTCGTGCCGCGCGACGAGGACGCCGTCCCTCGTCGGCACCAGATCGGGCTCGATCGCATCGGCCCCTTGCGCGATCGCCAGCTCGTACGCGGCCAGCGTATGCTCCGGCCGCTCGCCGCTGGCACCCCGATGCGCGATCACGAGGGGCGTGGAAAGACTGGGCGGGGAGAGCGGTCGTTCCACCGCCGCATCCTGGCCCGCCGTCGCGCAGGACACCAGGAAAAGCAGCAGCGCAGGGCCGGATCGTTGCGGACGCATCGCCATCACCTATGTTACCGTCAAGGCCGGTCCATGCGCTGGCATCGATACGGAACCGTGACGTCATGACCGATAATGACAGCGTCATCGCCGCCGCCCGCGCCTGGGCGGGCGAGCCCCTCGCGCTCGCCACCGTGGTCTCGACCTGGGGCTCCGCGCCAAGGCCGCGCGGCAGCCACATGCTCGTCCATTTCGATGGCCGGTTCGAGGGATCGGTGTCGGGCGGCTGCGTCGAGACCGACATCCTCCAGACCGCCGCCGAGGTGATCGCGGGGGCGCCGTCGCAGGTCAAGCGCTACGGCGTCGCGGATGCTGCGGCCTGGGAAGTCGGCCTGCCGTGCGGCGGCGAGATCGCGGTGCTGGTCCAGCCGGTGTCGGCGGAAGGGTTCGACCCCGAACTGTTCGACCGCATAGCGGGGGCCCGTTCCGACGGACGATCGCTTGTGGTCACGACCGACCTAGCCAGCGGCCATTCCAGCGAACGCCCGCAAGAAACCGGCGAGCTGTTCGTCAACCGCTACGACCCGCCTCGCCGCCTGCTCGTCGTCGGTGCGGTGCAGATCGCGCAGTCGCTGGTCGCGCTCGCGGCGACGCTCGGGATCGACGCGGTCGTGATCGATCCGCGCGCGCGCTTCCTGACCGCCGAGCGCTTTCCGGGCGCGACGCTCGACGACCGCTGGCCCGACGAGGCGGTGACCGCGCTCCGCCCAGGTCCCGCGACCGCGGTGGTGACGCTAAGCCATGACGCGAAGATCGACGACCCCGCGCTACTGGAAGCGCTCCGTCATCGTACGGCCTATGTCGGCGCGCTGGGGTCCAAGCGCAGCCACGCCGCGCGGCGCGAACGCCTGGCCGCGCTGGGTGTCGCGGCCGAGGACCTGGATCGGATCGACGGGCCTGTCGGGCTCGATATCGGCGCGGTCGGCCCATCGGAGATCGCGCTGTCGATCGCGGCCGCGATGGTGAAGGCGTTCCATAAGGATGATGGATCATGATCGAGGTCGAGAACACGGTCCTGGTGCTGCTCGCGGCGGGCAGGTCCGAACGCTTCGGCGGTGTCGGCTCCAAACTCGACGAGGATTTCCTGGGCAAGCCGCTGGGCCTCCATGTCGCGGTCGCGTTGGAGGACACGCGCTTCCGCGAACGCATCGCCATCGTGAAGACCTGCGGCATCGATTACGCCCGCCACCGTTTCACCGTGCTTCATAACGACGACCCTGTCGGCGACATGGCGAGTTCGATCCGCCGCGGCGTCGCGTGTGCCAAGGACCGCGGTGCGGACGCGGTGCTATTCGCGCTGGCGGACATGCCGCGCGTGACCGCCGCGCATATCGACCGCATGTTCGATGTCGCGACCGACACGCACTCGATCGTCTCGTCGTCCGACGGCATCACGCCCAAACCCCCTTCGCTGTTCGGCTCCGAGCATTTCGACTATCTCCTGACGATCGAGGGCGACCAGGGCCCGCGCGAGATGGTTCGCGGCGGTCGTCACGTCGTCACCGCCCCCGCCGAGTTGATCGACGTCGACACGCCCGAGGAGCTGGAAAAGCTGCGCGCGCTGATCCATTCCACCGCCGCGATCACTCGTGCCGTAGCGCGTCGATCGGGTTGAGCGCCGCCGCGCGCCGCGCGGGAAAATAGCCGAACACCACCCCGATCACCGCCGAGATCGCGAATGCGACGATGTTGATCTGAAGGTCGAACGTCCACGGCACTTGCATCAGGGGCACCAGCGCCAGGATCACGCCCTGCGCCAGCACGAGCCCGATCACCCCGCCCAGGCACGACAGCGCCACCGCCTCGACCAGGAACTGGAGCAGCACCTCGTTGGCGACCGCGCCGATCGCCAGCCGGATGCCGATCTCGCGCGTACGCTCGGTCACCGATACCAGCATGATGTTCATGATGCCGATCCCGCCTACCACCAGGCTGATCGCAGCCACCGCCGCCACGATCCGCGTGAGGAGCGTGGTCGTGCCCGTCAGCGTGTCGGAGATCTGGCGCGTGTCGAAGATGTTGAAATCGTCCTCCTTGCCGCCGTCGATGTTGCGGCGTTCGCGGAGCAGTTCGGTGATACCCGCCTGGATCTGCCCGGTGGAATAGGCCGGATCGGTGCCGACCAGCATCAGCCGGATGTCGCGCGTGCCGGTGAAGCGACGCTGCACCGTCTTGATCGGCATCACGATCACATCGTCCTGATCGCCGCCGAACCCCGCCTGGCCCCGCGTGGACAGGGTGCCGATCACGTCGCAACTGATCGGCCCGACGCGGAACCGCTTGCCGACCGCGTCGCCGCCCGGGAACAGGTTGCGCTCGACGGTACCGCCGATCACGCACACCGCCTTGCCCGCCTCCTGCTCCGCGCGCGTCCAGGTGCGCCCGGCGGTGAGCGGCCAGGGCTGGACGCGGAAGATCGCGCTCGTCGTACCGTTGACGGTGGTCGACCAGTTCGCGCCCTCGTGGATGGCGGTCGCGGGGGCGGAGGCCTGCGGCGCGACGGCGGTCACGCCCGCGATCTGGTTGGCGATCGCTTCCACATCTTCCGGCTCGAAATCGGCCGGTCGCGGCCCGCCCCCGCCGCGGCCGAAGCCCTGACCCGGGCGGATCTGGAGGATGTTGGTGCCCAGCGCCGATATCTGTTGCTGGACGGCGGCGGTCGTCGCTTTGCCCAGCGTCACCATCGTCACGACCGCGCCGACACCGATCACGATACCCAGGATCGTCAGGAACGACCGCAGGATATGCCGCCGGATCGACCGGATTGCGAGGATGAAGGTGGTGCCTAGCATCTATTCGTCACCCCGGACTTGTTCCGGGGTCCATGGTTGAGCGCACACCCGACTTATCGGGTTCGCGCAACGATGGATGCCGGAACAAGTCCGGCATGACGGAGAGGGATTAATCACGCCTCCACCGCCTCGCCCTGCCCCGAAACTTGGCGATGCCGCGCCTCGATCCGCTCGACCAGACCGTCGCGGAAATGCACCACCGTCCGCGCGAAGGCGGCCATGTCGGCCTCGTGCGTTACCATGATCACGGTGATGCCGTTGTCGCGGTTGAGGCCGGAGAGCAGCTCCATGATCTCCACCGAGCGTTCGGAGTCGAGGTTGCCCGTCGGCTCGTCGGCGAGGAGCACGTCGGGCTCGGTCACGATCGCCCGTGCGATCGCGACGCGCTGCTGCTGCCCGCCCGATAGTTCGGCGGGCGTGTTCCTCGACCAGTTCGCCAGCCCCACCTTGTCGAGCGCCGCCATCCCCAGCTCACGCCGCCGCCGCTTGTCCTCGCCCCGATAGAGCAGCGGCAGCTCGACATTCTCGAGCGCGGAGGTGCGGCTGAGCAGATTAAAGCCCTGGAAGACGAAACCGAGATAGCGACGCCGGAGCAGCGCGCGCTGGTCGCGGTCGAGCCGCTCGACCGGATGTCCCCGGAACAGGAACCTGCCCCCGCTCGGCACGTCGAGACAGCCCAGGATGTTCATGGTCGTCGACTTGCCCGATCCCGACGCGCCCATCACCGCGACGAAATCGCCCGCCTGGATATCGAGATCGACGCCCTTCAACGCCGAGAACGCGGTCGGTCCCTCGCCGTAAACCTTCGTGACACCGCGCATGGAAATGAGGGGATCAGCCACCCGCGCCCGGTCCACCGCCGCCCCCGCGCCGACCACCACCGCCGCCGCTGCGCCCACCACGCCCGCCGGCCGCGTCGCTCTCGCCCGCCAGCTGGCCGGTGATCACCTGCTCGCCCGCGCGTAGGCCGGACAGCACCTCCGTCACCGTGCCGTCGGTGTCGCCGGTCGTCACCTGGCGCGGCTGCGGTCGGCCGTCCGCGCCACGCACGAAGATCCGCTGCGTCCCGCCCCGCCCGACGGTCGCGGTCCGCTCGGGCCGTCCCTGCCCGCCGCCGCCCCGCCGCCCGCGCGGCACGATCGCCCCGGCGATCCCGCCGCCCTGCGCCCCGCCCGCGCCCGGACGGAAGCGGAAGGCGGCGTTGGGGACCAGCAGCACGCCCTTCTTCTCGCTGGTCACGATGTCGGCGGTCGCGGTCATGCCCGGCCTGAGCTCGCCGCCCCGGTTGGCGACCGACAGGTCGGCCGCGTAGCTCACCACCTGCCCCGTCGCGGCTGTTGTCGCGGTCGACGACGCCGCGCTGCTGACGGTCAGGTTCGACCCCAGGTCCACTCGCGTGATGGCCGCCGGAAAGGTCCGCCCCGGGAACGCGTCGACCACGAAGCTGGCGCGCTGCCCGACCTGCACCGCGCCGACGTCGGCCTCGTCGATCGCGACCTCCAGCTTCATCGCGGTCAAGTCCTCCGCGATCACGAACAGGGTGGGCGTGTTGAACGACGCCGCCACCGTCTGGCCGGGATCGACCGCGCGCGCGAGCACCACGCCCGCGACCGGCGAGCGGATGATCGCCCGCGCCCGCTGCGTCCGGCTCTGCGCCAGCTGTGCGTTCGCCGCCGTCACGTTCGCCTGCGCGACGCCGAGCGACGCCACCGCGCGCTGCGCGTTGGCGCGGCCCGTCTGGAGCTCGGCGGCCGATGGCACGCGCCCGCCCGACAACCGCCGGACCTCCTCCAGCCGCGCGAGCTGCGCCTGCGCCTCGCCCACCGTCGCCCTCGCCTGGTTCACCCCCGCGACGTTGGCGGCGAGCGCGGCCTCGCCCTGCCGGATCTGCGCGTCGAGCTGTTCCGGATCGATCAGCGCCAGCGGCTGGCCCTCGCTCACCCGGTCGTTGACGTCGGCGACGACGCGCGTGACCAGCCCGGACAGCTGCGAGCCTACGGTGACCTGGTTAGTCGGGGCGAGCTTGCCCGTCGCCGACACGCTGACCGTCAGGTCGCCGCGCCGAACGGGCGCGGTCGCGTATTCGATCTCGTCGTCGCCGCCGAAGCAGCGCACCAACGTCAACGCGATGAGCGCGAACCCGGTCGCGATCAGCGCCCATTTTACCCAGCGCCGCCACCGGGGCGCGGGCTTCACGCCCAGGAAATCGTCGATCTTCTCATCAGGCATCAACGGGCTCCTGTCCGTTCGGGCGCGACCGGCGTCACCTCCGGATCCCAACCGCCGCCCAGCGCCGAGAAGAGCTGCACGGTCGCCGTCGCCGCGTCCGCGCGCGCCTGCGTCGCGCCGTTCCGCGCGTTGAACAACGCCGCCTCCGCCTGCGCCAGCGTCGTGAAATCGCTCAAGCCCGCCCGGTACTGGCTGCGGCTCAGGATCGCGAAGTTATTCGCCGCGTCGAGCGCGACGCCGAACTCCCGCTCGCGCGCCTGCGCCGAGGCGAGCGCGGCCAGCGCGTTCTCCACATCCTCCAACGCGGTCAGCACCGTGCCCCGGTAGGCGGCGAAGGCTATGTCCGCGCCCGCGCGCGCGCCGCGGACCTGGCTGCGGAGCCGCCCGCCGTTGAAGATCGCCTGCGTCACCCCCGCGAACAGCGCGCCGGTGATCGCATCGCCCAACCCGCCCAGCCCGGCCGCGTTGGTGTTGACATTCCCCGACAGCGCCAGCGCGGGATAAAGCGCCGCCTGCGCCACCCCGATCTCGGCGGTGGCGGCGGCGAGCTGGCGCTCGGCCGCGCGCACGTCGGGCCGCCGCCGGAGCGTGTCGGCCGGCACCCCCGCCCCGACGATGCGCGGCCCCGTCGGGATCGGGCGCGGCGCGGCGAGCTCGGGCTTGAGCGCGCCGGGCGCCTGCCCCGTCAGCACGCCCAGCCGCGACAGCGCGCCGTTCAACTGCTGCTCGAACTGCGGGATCGTCGCGGCGGTCTGCGCGCGTTGCTGGCGCGCCTGCTCGACATCGAGCGAGGTGGCGAGCCCCGCCTGCACCCGGAACCCGGCGATCTCCAGATTGTCGTCCTGGAGCGCCAGGCTGGACCGCGCATTGGCGATCTGCGCCTGCAGCCCGCGCGCGATCACGTAATTCTGCGCCACCTCGCTCTGCACCGTCAGCAGTACCGCCGCCTGATCGAAGCCCGCCGCCGCGTACTGCGCGCGCGTCGACTCGACGGTGCGGCGCACTTCGCCAAACAGCCCGACCTGGTACCGCGCATCGAGCCCGACGGAGAAGTTGCCCCCCGCCGATCGCGTGATGGTCGTGATCGTCCCGTCGGGCAACGTCACCGCCGTCCCCCCGCCGATCAGGTTGAACGAGCGGTTGTACCCCGCCGACCCGGTCAGCGTCGGGAGCAGCCCCGCGCGTGACTGGAGCAACCCCTCGCGCGCCTGCCGCAGCCGCCCGACCGCCTGCGCGATGTCCAGGTTGGCTATCGACGCCTGCTCGACCAACCGCCCGAGCACCGGATCGTCGAACCGAGTCCACCAGCGCGTCAGATCCTCGCGCTCCGCCGACGCGGGTACGGAGTAGGCGTCCGGCACCCCCAGCTCGGCCGGCCCGCGCGGGCGATAGTTGGGGCCGACCGTGCAGGCGGACAGGAGGAGAAGCGGGAGGACGACGCGGATACGCTGCATGTGCCGCCGCAGATGGGGAACGCGGGAGAGCGCGTCCAGCGATTTACGCGTGGGGCTTTATTCCAGCTCCAGGATCACGGCATCGACGGCCAGGCTTTCGCCCGCCGTCGCCTCGACCGTCTTGACCCGGCCCGCTTTGCCGGCGCGCAGGATGTTCTCCATCTTCATCGCCTCGACGACGGCCAGCGGCTGCCCCGCCTCCACCCGGTCGCCCACGACCACGTCGATCCGCACGAGCAGCCCCGGCATCGGCGCGAGCAGGTACCGCGACAGGTCGGGCGGGACCTTTTCGAGCAGGTGCTTGGCATAGGGCGCGACATGGGCAGGCAACACGCGCGCGACATGCGAGCGCCCGCGCGTGGTCAGCCGGAACCCGGCGCGCGTCGGCGCGATGCGGACGGTGAGCGTCTCGTCGTCGCGCTCGACCTCGATTATCCGGTCACCCGGCGTGTATTCGACGCCCAGATCGAGCGCGTCGCCATCGACCGTCAGCCCGTCGGTCGACACCGTCACCGCATGGTCGACGCCCGCGATCCGCACCACCCAATCGGCGGGCGGGCGCAGCCGCCGCCCAAGCTGCCCGTCCACCCGCCGCGCGCGGTCGGCATGGGCGGTCGCGGCGAACGCGGCGACCGCCGCCAGCGTCCGCACCAGCGCGGCGCTCGCGGGCGCGCCGGTGAAGCCGTCGGGATACTCCTCCGCGATGAACCCCGTCGTGATCTGGCCCGATCGAAAGCGGGGATGCTGCATCAGCGCCGACAGGAAATCGAGATTGTTGCCCGGCCCCTCGATCTCGAACGCGTCGAGCGCCTGGACCTGCGCGTCGATCGCCTGCTCACGCGTCGGGGCCCAGGTGATCAGCTTGGCGATCATCGGGTCGTAGAACATCGACACCTCGCCCCCCTCGACCACGCCGTCGTCGACGCGGACGTAGGACCTCTTTTGCTCCCCTCCCGCGAGCGGGAGGGGAGTAGAAGAAGCGGGCGGATTGTAGCGCACCAGCCGCCCGGTGCTCGGCAGGAACCCGCGATACGGGTCTTCCGCATAGACCCGGTTCTCGACCGCCCAGCCGTTCAGCCGCACATCGTCCTGCCCGAACCCCAGCGGCTCCCCCGCCGCCACCCGGATCATTTGCTCGACCAGGTCGAGCCCGGTCACCGCCTCCGTCACCGGATGCTCGACCTGGAGCCGCGTGTTCATCTCGAGAAAGTAGAAGCCCTGTCCGGTCGTATCCGCGCCCGACACGATCAGCTCCACCGTGCCCGCGCTGTAGTATCCTACCGCCCGCGCCAGCGCGACCGCCTGCTCGCCCATCGCGCGGCGCATCTCGGGCGTGACGAAGGGCGACGGCGCCTCCTCGACCACCTTCTGGTGCCGCCGCTGGATCGAGCATTCGCGCTCGTTCAAGTAGACGATATTGCCGTGTTGATCCCCCAGCAGCTGGATCTCGATATGCCGCGGGCTCTCGATGAACTTCTCGATGAACACGCGGTCGTCGCCGAAGCTCGCCAGCCCCTCGCGCTTGGTCGCCTCGAACCCCTCGCGCACGTCCTGCTCGCTCCAGGCGAGCCGCATTCCCTTGCCGCCGCCGCCCGCCGACGCCTTCATCATCACCGGATAGCCGATCTCGCCCGCGATCCGCACCGCGTGGTCGGTGTCGTCGATCTCGCCCAGGAACCCCGGCACGACGTTGACGCCCGCGGCCCGCGCGAGCTTCTTGGACTCGATCTTGTCCCCCATCGCCGCGATCGCGTTGGGCGGCGGCCCGACGAACGCGATCCCCGCCTCGGCGCAGGCGCGCGCGAAGCTCTCGCGCTCCGACAGGAAGCCGTAGCCCGGATGGATGCAGTCCGCCCCCGTCTCCCTGGCCGCGAGCAGGATCAGCTCAGGCCGCAGATAGCTCTCCGACGCCGCCGCCGGCCCCAGCCGCACGCTCTCGTCGGCCATCAGCACGTGGGGGCCGCGCGCGTCGGCGTCCGAATAGACCGCCACCGTCGCGATCCCCATCCGCTTGGCCGTCCGCATTACCCGACAGGCAATCTCGCCGCGATTAGCGACCAGGATTTTCTTGAACATCTTGTCCCTACCGCTTTTGCCGATGCAGCGCCCAGAGTGCTAAGCAAGTGCTACTCACGATCGCTACAACCAGCACCCATTCTCGCCAGACCGAGTTCGTACAGAACGGTGCATCGTTGAATCTACAAGGGGTGTTTAGAAGCAGAGCGAAGTAGGCGACCACCGCTGCTGGAATGATGCCAAACAGAATGATCCAAAGCGTCAGATACACTCGAGCCCAGTTCACTCCCCCATCGCCCGCATCGGCTCCCCGCCCGCCATCGGGGTGAGCCCCAGCTTCGCGAACAACGCCGCGTCCGCGCCGCCGCCCGCATTGCCCGCGGTCAGCAGCTTGTCGCCCGTGAAGATCGAGTTCGCGCCCGCCAGGAAGCACAGCGCCTGGGTCGCGTCCGACATCGACTCGCGCCCTGCCGACAGCCGGACCATGCTCAGCGGCATCGTCACCCGCGCGACCGCGACGGTGCGGACGAACTCGATATCGTCGATCTTCGCCATCGGCGTGCCCGCGAGCATGTCGCCCAGCGGCGTGCCGGGGACGGGCACCAGCGCGTTGACCGGCACGCTTTCGGGATGACGCGGCAAGGTGGCGAGCGCGTGGATGAAACCGACGCGATCCTGACGATCCTCACCTATGCCAACGATCCCGCCGCAGCACACGCTGATCCCCGCGCGGCGAACATTTTTCAGCGTTTCCAGTCGGTCCGCGAAGGTTCTTGTGGTGATGACCGAACCGTAGTGCTCCGGCGAGGTGTCGATGTTGTGGTTGTAATAATCGAGCCCCGCCTCGGCCAAGCGATCGGCCTGAATCGGGGTCAGCATGCCCAGCGTCATGCACGTCTCCAGCCCCATCGCGCGCACGCCCGCCACCATCGCGACCACCGCGTCCATGTCGCGGTCTTTGGGGTTGCGCCACGCCGCGCCCATGCAGAAACGCTGCGACCCCGCCGCCTTGGCCTCCGCCGCGCTGGCGAGGACGGCGTCCACGTCCATCAGCTTGCTCGCGCCCACATCGGTGTCGGCATAGGCGGACTGCGAGCAATACCCGCAATCCTCCGGACACCCGCCCGTCTTGATCGATAGCAGCGTGCATAACTGCACCTCGTCCGGCGCGTGATGCGCGCGGTGGACGGTCGCGGCGCGGAACAGGAGCTCGGTGAAGGGCAGGTCGAACAAATCGGCGACCTCCGCGCGCGTCCAGTCGGTGCGACTCTCCCCTCCCGCTCGCGGGAGGGGTCGGGGGAGGGCCGTCTCGGCGAGAGCCGGCGCTTGCCCGGAAGGGCCCTCCCCCAGCCCCTCCCGCAGGCGGGAGGGGAGCAGGTCCGTGATCATGTTCATTCCGCCGTTTCCTCCACGGGTCCCATATTGTGCCCGAGCAACCGGA
>NZ_CAXSHH010000024.1:0-40830 GCF_964237155.1 uncultured Sphingomonas sp.
GAAGGTGTCGGGCTCGATCAAGCTCGAACTCGCCCAATACCGCGAGATGGCCGCTTTCGCGCAGTTCGGCTCCGATCTCGACGCCTCGACCCAGCGCCTCCTCGCCCGCGGCGCGCGCCTGACCGAGCTCCTGAAGCAGCCCCAGTTCGCGCCGATGCCGTTCGAGGAGCAGACGGTGTCGATCTTCGCGGGGACGAACGGTTATCTCGACAAGGTGCCCGTCGAACAGATCACGCGCTACGAGGCCGCGATGCTCTCCGACATGCGTGCCAACCATGCGAACGTGCTGACCGACATTCGCGACAAGCGCGACCTGTCCAAGGACACGACCGAGTCGCTAAAGGACGCGCTCGACCAGTTCGCGAAGTCGTTCGCGTAAATGGCCAGCCTCAAGGCGCTAAAACTCCGCATCGGCTCCGTGAAGTCGACGCAGAAGATCACCAAGGCGATGAAGATGGTCGCCGCCGCCAAGCTCCGCCGTGCGCAGGACGCCGCGCAGAGCGGGCGACCCTATGCGGAGCGGTTGACGTCCGTGATGGAGACGCTCGCCTCCAAGGTGGCAACATCCGCGAACGGCCCGCTGCTGCTGTCGGGCACGGGGAGCGACCGGACGCACCTCCTCGTCGTCGCCACTTCCGAGCGCGGGCTGGCAGGTGCGTTCAACACCAACATCGTCCGCGCCGCACGTCGCAAGGCCGACGAGCTGACGGCGCAGGGCAAGATCGTCCGCTTTCATCTTGCCGGAAAAAAGGGACGTGTTCTCAAGCGCTTCTACCCGCAGGACGTCACTGGTGACCACGACCTGTCCGGGGTCAAGAAGGTCGCCTTCGCCGACGCGCAGGGTCTCGCCCAGGACCTGATCGCCCGCTACGAGGCCAGCGAGTTCGACGTCGCGCACCTGTTCTACGCCCGCTTCGTCTCCGCGCTGAACCAGGAGCCCGTCGGCGTCCAGATCATCCCCGTGCCGCTTTCGACGGTGCAGATGCCCCTAACTTCGGCAACATCCGCCGCCTCCGTCGTGGATTACGAACCGGACGAGGAAGCGATGCTCGCCGAGCTCCTGCCGCGCAACATCGCCGTCCAGCTATTCCGCGCGCTCCAGGAGAACGCCGCGTCCGAGCAGGGATCGCGCATGAACGCGATGGACAACGCGACGCGCAACGCGGGCGACATGATCAACCGCCTGTCCATCCAATACAACCGCACGCGCCAGGCCGCGATCACCACCGAGCTGATCGAGATCATCGCCGGCGCCGAGGCGGTCTGAGCAGATGCGCGTAGCCGCCCTTCTCCTCTGCGCGATGCTTGCCGCCTGCGGCTCGAACGACAAGGCCGCGTCTACGGCCGTCGTTGAAGAGCGCGGGTCGGTACGCGAGCGGGAGGTCGCGCAGGTCGCGGCCGCCAAGGAACTGACCGGCTGGGATCGTGTGTTCGCCTCCCCCGCCCAGACGGTGGGCACCATCAATCAGGCGGGCTTCGGCCTTCCCGACTACGCCGCCTCGAAGGTCGGCGCTGCGCATACCGCCGCCGGGATCGATCGGTTGATGTCGCGATCGACCGCGCCCACGCCCAACATGGCGACCGCCACCGTCGCCGGCTCGGCCGCCGACCGCATCGACCAGATCAGCTACGTGCTAAAACTGAACGACCCCGAGGACGCCGCCACCGCGCGCGACCGCTTTGCCGGGCTGATCGCCGAGTTCCTGACCCGCGCCCAGATCACCGACGGCGCGCCGCTCGTCGAGGTCGTCCGCGCGGGCCGCTCGGCCGAGCCGGTGGTCGGCGGCCGGCGGGCGACCGTGACCGCCACGGACACCCGCATCGACGTGACTTTTCTCCGCCCGGCCGCTACCGGCGCATCCACGAACTCGTAAAAGGCAAGACTCATGGCGACCGCCGCTGAAATGATCCGCCCCACCCCGACGACCAACAATGTCGGCCGCATCGCGCAGGTGATCGGCGCGGTGGTCGACGTGCATTTCGACCAGAACCTCCCCGCCATCCTGTCCGCGCTCGAGACCGACAATAATGGCAACAAGCTCGTTCTCGAGGTCGCGCAGCATCTGGGCGAGAACACCGTCCGCACGATCGCCATGGACGCGACCGAGGGGCTGACCCGCGGCCAGGTCGTCCGCGACACCGGCTCGCAGATCACCGTCCCGGTCGGTCCGATGACGCTCGGCCGCATCCTGAACGTCGTCGGCGAGCCGATCGACGAGCGCGGTCCGGTCATGACCGACCTGCGCAGCCCCATTCATGCGTCGGCCCCCCTGTTCATCGACCAGTCGACCGAGAGCGCGATCCTGGTCACCGGCATCAAGGTCATCGATCTGCTCGCCCCCTATGCGCGCGGCGGTAAGATCGGGCTGTTCGGCGGCGCGGGCGTCGGCAAGACCGTGTTGATCCAGGAACTGATCAACAACATCGCCAAGGGTCATGGCGGCGTGTCCGTCTTCGCTGGCGTCGGCGAGCGTACGCGCGAGGGCAACGACCTCTATCACGAGTTCCTCGATGCGGGCGTCATCGCCAAGGACGCCGACGGCAACGCCACGCCTGAGGGATCGAAGGTCGCGCTCGTGTTCGGTCAGATGAACGAGCCGCCGGGCGCCCGCGCCCGCGTCGCGTTGTCGGGCCTGACGATCGCCGAATATTTCCGCGACCAGGAGGGGCAGGACGTCCTGTTCTTCGTCGACAACATTTTCCGCTTCACCCAGGCGGGCGCGGAGGTGTCCGCGCTGCTCGGCCGCATCCCGTCGGCGGTGGGATACCAGCCGACGCTGTCGACCGACATGGGCCAGCTGCAGGAACGGATCACGTCGACCAACAAGGGCTCGATCACATCCGTGCAGGCGATCTACGTCCCCGCCGACGACCTGACCGACCCGGCTCCCGCGACGTCGTTCGCCCACCTGGACGCGACGACCACGCTCAACCGCGCGATCTCGGAGCTCGGCATCTACCCCGCCGTCGACCCGCTCGACTCGACCAGCCGCGTGCTCGAGCCGCGCACCGTCGGCCAGGAGCATTACGACACCGCCCGCGCGGTCCAGTCGCTGCTCCAGCGTTACAAGTCGCTCCAGGACATCATCGCCATCTTAGGGATGGACGAGCTGTCGGAGGAGGACAAGCTGACCGTCCAGCGCGCCCGCAAGATCCAGCGCTTCCTGTCGCAGCCATTCCACGTCGCCGAGGTCTTCACCGGCATCCCCGGCAAGTTCGTCCAGATCGAGGACACGATCCGCTCCTTCAAGGCGGTCGTCGACGGCGAGTACGACCACTTGCCCGAAGGCGCGTTCTACATGGTCGGCGGCATCGACGAGGCGGTCGCCAAGGCCGAGAAGATGGCTCAGGAGGCGTAGTCGACTTCAGTCCGCGCTTTGGATAGGGTGGACGAGTGAACATCGACACGCTTTCCAATGCTCGCGATCTGAAGGCGACCGAGTTGCCGGCCGCTCAAGCGGAGGCGATCGCCGCTGCTATTGGTCGTTCAGTCACGGAAGGAGTGGCGACGAAGCTCGACATACAGCTCATGGAGGAGCGACTCGCGGCCAAAATCGAGGTAGCTAAGACGCAAATCTTGATCTGGCTGATGGGCGTCATCATCGCGACTGCCGGCGCGATCATCGCCGTCGTGAAACTGTGAGCGGCGAACTGTTCAGGGCGCGCGCGAACTGGACATTCGCTAGGTTCTTCGCTGCTAATTACATCGTGGCATGTGCCTTCATTATTGTCCTTCGGATAACAGAGTAATTCATGCTCCACTTCGAACTCGTCACCCCCGAACGCCTCGTCCGGTCGGAGGAGGTCCACATGGTCGTCGTCCCCGGCACAGAGGGCGATTTCGGCGTGCTCGAGGGGCATGCGCCCTTCATGTCGACGATCCGCGACGGCGCGCTGTCGGTGTACCGCACCGAGCGCGGCGAGGCGGAGACGGTGGCGATCTCCGGCGGCTTCGCGGAGGTTACGGCTACCGGGCTGACGGTGCTCGCCGAGCGGGTCGACTGACCCGACAGCGTTAGCGCCACTTTAACCATCGTTGGTTGAGGGTTCTCCTGAAAAACCGGGGAAGCCGATGACCGTCCACACGCCGATCGTCGCCGGGTCGAACGTACGCTCGCGCCGGCTCGTTCGTCCGGCCGTCAGCGCGGCGATCGTACTCCTGGTCGCTGCGATCATCCTTCGACGCGGTCAGTTCGGCAATCCGATCGCCGGGTTGGACGAACAGCTCTATCTCCTGATCGGCGATCGGCTTTGGCATGGTGAGCTGCCCTACGTCGACCTTTGGGATCGAAAGCCCTTCGGCCTCTTCATGCTGTTCGCCGCGATCCGCCTGCTGCCCGGCGACGGGGTTCTGGCGGCGCAGATCGTGGCCACCTGCTTCGCGGCGGGCACGGCGTGGTTCGTCTTTCTCTTGGCTCGTCGCGAGGTAGGCTGGTCTGCGGCCACGATGGCGGGGCTTTTCCATCTCGCGGCGCAGATCGAACTATGGGGCGATACCACTCAGACGCCGGTCTTCTACAACCTGCCGATCATCGCCGCCGCATGGTTGACGCTCCGCGCCGAAGCCGATCCACTGATGGCCCGTTCGCGTAGGGAGATGATCGGCGCGGTGCTGCTCGCCGGGTGCGCGCTGCAGCTGAAGACCAATGCCGTCTTCGAGGGCGCGTTCTTCGCCGCTTGGTATCTTTGGCGCGTCTCGGAGACGGCCTGTAGCAATACCGTCGCGATCCGGTGGGCGGGACAACTCGCAGCGGTAGGTGCCGCGCCGACGTTCGCAGTGGTCGCATACTACGCAATGGTCGGTTTCTTGCCCGCCTGGTGGCACGCCAACGTCCTGTCCGTGATCGCGAAGGGGCGGCCCGACGACTTGGCCGTCGGAAGCATGTTAGGAGAGACGGTGGTGCTCGTCGCACCAATCCTGCTGTTGGCGCTTCTCGGCGTATGGGCGCGCACCCGCCGGTTCACGCACTGGGACCGCGGAACCGCATTCCGGCTCGGATGGATCGCGGTCGCCTCGGTGGACTTCGCGGCGATCGGCGGCTATTATCCTCATTACGCGTTGCCGCTGTTGCTTGCCGCGACGCCTTTGATCGCCGAGGCCTTCAATGTACGCAGGTCGGGTCCGGCTCTTTTCCTGGGAGTGATGGTCTGGCCCACGCTTCACACCCAATATTTCATGCCGCGGATTGGCCTCGCCGAGCGAGTCATCGCGCGCACCGTCTTGCAAGCGCTACCGGCCGACGTGACGACGCGCTGCCTGCTCATCTACGAGGGGCCAGTCGCATATTATCATCTCACCGATGCCTGCCGCGTTACCCGCTTCGCGTTCAGCGCCCATCTCAGCTCCAATCGTGAGCAGGCCGCGCTCGGTGTCGATCCCAAAGCAGAGCTGGACGCCGCCATGGCGCGGCGACCGGGCACGGTCATCACCGTCGATGCGCCGCCGCGGCCTGATCGGGCGATGGAGATGGAGCAGCATCTAAAACGCTTGTTACTTCGCGAGTATCATGTCGTCGCGCGCTTACCGCACCGTTACTTCACGCCCGATGAGCGACTGGTGATCTGGCGGCGCGACTAGAGGAAGCTGTACGGGTCCACATCGACCGCGACTCGTACCTTGGCCGGCCATACCAGGTTGCCCAGCCACTCCCGGATCACGTCCTGCACGTCGAGCGCCCGCCTGGCATGCACCAGCAGCCGGAACCGGTGCCGTCCGCGTAGCATCGCCAGCGGCGCGGGGGCGGGGCCGTAGACGGCCATCCCGTCCGCCTCCGGCGCGGCGCGGCCGATCAGGCGGGCAGTCTCCGCCGCCGCCGTTTGGTCCTCCGACGACACGATGATCGCGGCGTAGCGGCCGAAGGGCGGCGCGTCCGCCTCGCGCCGCGACTCGGTCTCCGCCGCGTAGAACGCGTCGGCGTCGCCGGTGACGAGCGCCTGCATCACGCCCACCTTGGGGCTGTGCGTCTGGATGAAAACGTGGCCGGGCTTGGCCCCCCGCCCGGCGCGGCCCGACACCTGGCGGATCTGCTGAAACGTCCGCTCCGCCGCGCGCAGGTCGCCGCCGGACAGGCCGAGGTCGGCGTCGACCACCCCCACCAGCGTCAGATTGGGGAAATGATACCCCTTGGTCACGAGTTGAGTGCCCACCACGATGTCGATGTCGCCCGCATCCATCCGCCCGACGAACTCCGCCGCCTTGGCGGGCGACCAGATCGTGTCGGAGGTGACCACCGCGACCCGAGCTTCGGGAAAGCGTACCGTCACCTCGTCGGCGATGCGCTCGACCCCGGGGCCGCAAGGGACGAGCATGTCCTCCGCCTGGCACTCCGGGCAGACGCGCGGCACCGGCTCCAGGTGCCCGCAATGGTGGCAGGCGAGGCGGCGCGTGAGCCGGTGCTCGACCATCCAGGCGGTGCAGTTGGGACACTGGAACCGGTGCCCGCACGCGCGGCATAGGGTGAGCGGCGCATAGCCCCGGCGGTTTAGGAACAGGAGCGACTGTTCGCGCTTGCCCAGCCGGTCCTCCAGCGCCTGGACGAGGCGGGGCGACAGCCAGCGGCCGCGCTCGGGCGGCTCCGCGATCAGGTCGATCGCCTCGATCGTCGGCATCTCCGCCGCGCCGTAGCGGGCGGGAAGCTGGACCTCGCGGTAGCGGCCGAGCGCGACCTGCTGGCGCGTCTCGATCGCGGGGGTGGCGGAGGCGAGGATCACCGGGCAATCCTCGAACCGTCCGCGCATCACCGCGACGTCACGCGCGTGGTAATGGACGCCGTCCTCTTGCTTGAAGCTCGTCTCGTGCGCCTCGTCGACCACGATGAGGCCGAGCCTAGCGTAGGGCAGGAACAGCGCCGAGCGCGCGCCGACCACGACGCGGGCCTCCCCGCTCGCGATCGCGCGCCAGGCGCGGCGGCGTTGGGTGGAGCGCAGGCCCGAGTGCCAGGCCACCGGCTCGCAGCCGAAACGGTCATGGAACCGCTTCAGGAACGGCTCGGTCAGCGCGATCTCGGGGAGGAGCACCAGGCATTGCCGGCCCGAGCGGATCGCCTCGGCGACCGCCTCGAAATAGACCTCGGTCTTGCCGGAGCCCGTGACGCCATCGAGCAGCGTCGGCTCGAACGCCTGTGCCCCGACGCCCGCCACTAGGCAGTCGGCGGCGGCTTGCTGTTCGGGCGACAACTCGGGCGGGGCATGATCCGGGTCGGGGACGGGGTAGGGGCTGTCCACGTCGATCTCGACCGCCTCCATCGCGCCGACCTTGACCAGGCCGCGGATCACGGCCTCCGACACGTCGGCGATGGTGGCGAGCTCGCGGATCAGGCCCTGGCGGTCGCCGATGCGCTCCAGCGCCTGCGCGCGCTGGGGCGTGAGGCGAGGCGGCACCTCGCCCGTCGCACGGTACTCGATCACCCGGCGCGCGCCCTCCAGCGCGGAGGTGGAGGCGAGCGTCATACGCATGACCGACGCCGGCGGGGCCAGGTAATAGTCGGACGTCCACTCGATGAGGCGGCGGAGCGGAGCGCCGACCGGGGCGACGTCGGCGACGGCGAGCAGATGGCGCAGGCGGTTGTCGCCGACCTCCTTGTCCGACGGCAGCCGATCGGCCTCCCACACGACGCCCAGCAGCTGGCGCGGGCCGAGCGGCGCGACCACGATCGACCCCGGCTCGACCGCCATGCCGTGGGGCACGCGGTAATCGAGGGGTCCCAGGGCGGAGTTCAGGACGAGAACGCGGACGCGCGACATGCGGGTTCATATGGGTGGTATCCGGCCATAGGTGAACCGTTTTCGATCTGTTCCGGTGCGAAAACGATGCGGGCGCGAAAACCGCGAATCATGCGATCACAACGAGTTGACGGCCGGATGTTGGCGAAGGTGCCGCGTAACGTGCGTTCGTGCTTGCACGGGCGCGGGATCGACGATGAGAAAGAGCACCGGCAGGCTAAGGATGATCCGGGCTGTAGGACAGCACTTTCCGCGTGACCGGGAGCGGCTTAGACGGAGGGGATGATGGACGATCCGCCCGTCGCTTTCGCGGCGCATCTCCTGCGCGACCGGCGGCGGTCGATCCATACGGTCCGGGCGTATCGATCGACGGCCGAGCGACTGCTGGCCTTTCTTCAAGCGCATTGGGGCGAAGCGGTCGGACGGGCGCGGCTTGGCGAGACCACCACCGCCGATCTGCGGGCCTTCTTGGCGCATCGGCGGGCCGAGGGACTGGGCAACGCATCGGCGGCGCGAGAGCTGTCGGCGGTGCGGGCCTTCCTGGGTTGGGCGGGTGAGGGCGCTGCCGGTCCGCGCCTGAAGGGGCCGCGCGTCAAGGCGGGCGTGCCGCGCCCGATCGCGCCGCATGAGGCAATCGCGCTCGCGGCGGAGGTGGCGGAGGACGCGGCCGAGCCGTGGATCGGGGCGCGGGACTGGGCGGTGCTGCTGCTGCTGTATGGCGCGGGTCTCCGGATCGGCGAAGCGGTCGGACTGACGGGCGCGGTGCTGCCGCTCGGGCGGACGCTGAGCGTGTTGGGCAAGCGCGGCAAGACGCGGATCGTGCCGCTGCTGCCGCAGGTGCGCGATGCGGTGGAAACGTACGCGGAGGCGTCGCCGTGGCCGACCGAACGCGTCGCGCCGCTATTCCGAGGGGCGAAGGGCGGGCCCCTGTCACCGGGGATCATCCGCACGTCGGTGCGCCGCGCGCGTGGGCGGCTCGGGCTTTCCGACCGGACGACGCCGCACGCGTTGCGCCACAGCTTCGCGACGCACCTGCTGGGGCGCGGGGCCGATCTGCGCGCGTTGCAGGAATTGCTGGGCCATGCGAGCCTGAGCTCGACCCAGGTCTATACCGCCGTCGACGCGGCGCATCTGATGGACGTGTACCGGAACGCTCACCCCCGCGCGGAGTGACGCGGTTCCCAGGTCAAGACGCGGTAGATATAGCCGACGACGATCAACGCCGTCGTCGCGATCGCGACCGGGCCGACATAGTGGTCGAGCTCGCCGAAACGACTGCCCAGGAGGACGCCCGCCTGGGCGAGGATGAAGTTCCAGATCGCCGCGCCGGCCGTGGTCCATAGAATGAATTTCCAGCGCGGCATCGCCGCCATGCCCGCGGGGAGCGACACGA
Organism: uncultured Sphingomonas sp.; assembly: GCF_964237155.1. Taxonomy (GTDB): domain Bacteria; phylum Pseudomonadota; class Alphaproteobacteria; order Sphingomonadales; family Sphingomonadaceae; genus Sphingomonas. Next base: position 9,116 of record NZ_CAXSHH010000024.1, read on the forward strand.
TCGTCCGGAACACGGGCAGGAAGCGGAACACGAACACGACCCAGTGTCCGCGGCGGTGGAAGAACCGGTTGATCCGCTCCACCTCCTCCCAGTCGAGCGTGAGCCAACGACCCCACCGGTCGACGAACGGCTTCAGCCCGCGATAGCCGAGCCGTCGCCCGAGCGCGTACCAGAAATAGTTGCCGACCGTGGTGCCGAGCGTCCCGACCGCGACAAGCGGCGCCAGTTCCATATGCCCGCGGGCGACGGCGATGCCGCCCAGGCCCATGATCACCTCCGACGGGATCGGCGGCACGACATTCTCCAACGCCATCAGCAGGAAGATGCCGAGATACCCGCCCCAGGCGATCGCGCGGATGATGAGGTCGGTCATTGCCGGGGTCAGCGCGGAAAGGTCGGGGTTGTTCCCGGGTCAGCCGCCGGCACGAGTCGCCACCTTAGCCTCGATAGCGTCCCAGATCATGCCGGTCACATCGCTTCCGTCGAACCGCTCGATCGCGACGATCCCGGTCGGGCTCGTCACGTTGATCTCCGTCAGCCACTCGCCGCCGATCACGTCGATGCCGACGAACAGCAGCCCGCGTCGCTTCAATTCCGGGGCGAGCACCGCGCAGATCTCGCGCTCGCGCTCGGTGAGGGCCGTCTTCTCCGCCGACCCGCCGACCGCGAGGTTGGAGCGGATCTCGCCCTGGCCGGGCACCCGGTTGATCGCGCCCGCGACCTCGCCGTCGACGAGCACGATGCGCTTGTCGCCCTTCGCCACGGCGGGGAGGAAGGCCTGGACCATGTGCGGCTCGCGGTAGGCGGCGTTGAACACCTCGATTAGCGCGGACAGGTTCTCCCCGCCCGCACGGACGTGGAAGATGGCCTTGCCGCCGTTCCCGTGAAGCGGCTTGACCACGACCTCGCCGTGCTCGGCCAGGAACGCGCGCGCCTCGTCCAGCTCGCGGGTGACCAGCGTCGGCGGCATGAAGCGCGCATAGTCGAGGACCCACAGTTTCTCGGGCGCGTTGCGGACGCTGGCGGGATCGTTGACGACCAGCGTGCGGTCGGCGATCCGTTCAAGCAGGTGGGTGGCGGTGATATAGCCGAGGTCGAACGGCGGGTCCTGGCGCATCAGCACCACGTCGGCTTCGCCGCCCAGATCGAGCGCGATCGGCTCCTCAAAGTGGAAGTGCGCACCCTGGACGGGTTCGACAGTGACGGGGTTCGCGCGCGCCCAGACACGGCCCGATGAATAGTTGAGCCGGTCGGCGGTGTAGTGGAACAGGCGGTGACCGCGCTTCTGGGCAGCCAGCATCAGGGCAAAGCTCGAGTCGCCCGCGATGTTGATGGTGTCGAGGGGGTCCATCTGGACGGCGACGGTCAGGGGCATCGCTTAACTCCGTTCGTCACCCCGGACTTGTTCCGGGGTCCCGCTATAGCCGCATAGGCGGGCTCGCCGATAAGAAGAAGCGGGACCCCGGAACAAGTCCGGGGTGACGGGCTGGGGTAGGCGGACGTCACCCGATCCAGGCATTCTCGATGTGCCGGGGCCGCACGCCCGGCGCGATGAGGATAACGTCGACCCGGATGTCGTCGCCCGGGCCTGCATAGCGCGGCATCAGCATCTCCGCCGCCGCCGCGACGCGGGCGAGGCGGCGTTCGTCGATGGCGAAATCCAGCTCGGCGGCGGTGGCGCGCGCCTTGACCTCGACGAAGGCGATCAGGTTGCCGCGCCGGGCGACCAGGTCGACCTCGCCCGCCGGGGTGCGCACGCGGCGGTCGAGGATGCGCCAGCCCTTGAGCCTGAGCCACCAGCCCGCGAGGCGTTCGCCACGCCGCCCCGCCGCCTCCGCGCGGCGGCGTTCGTCGGGGTTCCTGGCCCTCAACCCCTCAGCTCCAATGCGCGGGCGTACAGCGCGCGGCGGTCGAGGCCGAGCGCCTTGGCCACTTCGCCAGCCGCCTTGGAGGCGGGGAGGCGCGTCAGCGCCTCCATCAGCGCGGCGTCCGCGTCGGCCTCGCTCGCGGCTTCGGGCTCGCCGGGCGGGGCGACGACGATCACGATCTCGCCTCGGGGCGGGGCGTCGGCGTAGCGGGCGGCCAGGTCGGAGAGCTTGCCCGTCACCGCCTCTTCGAAACGCTTGGTGATCTCGCGCGCGATGGACGCGTCCCGGTCGCCAAGGCCGTCGGCGAGCGCCCGGAGGCAAGCGGCGAGTCGTGGGCCCGACTCGTAGAGGACCAGCGTGGCGCGGATGGTCGCGAGTTCGGCGATGGCGGTCGCGCGTGCTTGCGCCTTCGATGGCAGGAAGCCGACGAACAGGAATCGATCGGTCGGAAGCCCCGCCAGCGTCAGCGCCGCGACGGCCGCGCACGGGCCGGGGATCGTCACCACGCCATGCCCGGCCGCGCGGGCGTCGCGAACCAGCTTGTACCCGGGATCGGAGATGAGCGGGGTGCCCGCGTCCGAGACGAGCGCGACCGCCTGCGTCGCCATGCGCGCGACGAGGCCGGGACGGACGCCTTCGGCATTGTGGTCGTGATACGGCGTCATCGGCCGTTTGATACCGATATGGCGGAGCAGCCCGGCGGTGACGCGGCTGTCCTCCACGGCGACGATATCCGCTCGCGCGAGCACGTCGGCGGCGCGGGGGGAGAGGTCGCCGAGATTGCCGATCGGGGTCGCGACGATGTAGAGGCCTGGCCCAAGAGGTTCCGAGGGAGCGTTCATGAACCAGGCGGTAAGTACTTACGAAGGCGGCGTCCATGCACGGCGCTGGGCGGCGCTCGCGGCGGCGCTGTCGCTCTGCGCATGCCAGACCGTCGTTCCGCGCGGCCCCGCGCCGGCGGCCGCTCCCGAGCCTTCGATCGAACGGCCCGCGCCCGCGCCGGGACCGGTGTTCGACGCCGATATCCCGCGCGATACCCAGCGCCACCGCGTCGCGCTGCTCGTGCCGCTGTCGGGCGGCAATGCCGGGGTGGGCCAATCCATCGCCAACGCCACGCAGCTCGCGCTGCTCGACACCCAGAGCCAGCAGGTGCGGATCACCAATTATGATACCGGACCGGGAGCGGCCGCCGCCGTGCGCCGGGCGATCGCGGACGGGGCGCAGCTGATCCTGGGGCCGCTGCTCGCCGACGATGTCCGGATCGTCGCGCCGCTGGCCCGCGCGGCCGGGGTGCCGGTGGTCAGCTTCTCGAACGACGGGAGCGTGGCGGGGAACGGGGCGTACCTGATGGGGTACCTGCCCGCCCAGTCGATCGCGCGGGTGGTCGAGTTCTCGCGCGGGCGAGGGGTCGCGACCTTCGGTGCGCTGGTGCCGAACGGCTTGTATGGCGAGCGGGCGTCGACGGCGTTCCTGCGATCGGTCGAGGGGGCGGGCGGACAGGTCGTGTCGCTGCAGACCTATGGGCGGCAGCCAGGGGGGATCGCGCAGGCCGTGACGCGGCTGAACACGAAGGCGCCTTACGACGCGGTCATGATCGCGGATGGCGGCAACCCGGCCGCGGCGGCCGCGCCGTTGGTCAAGCGTGGGGCGGGAGCGGCGACGCGGCTGCTGGGGACCGAGCTGTGGAACTCGGAAGCCGGGGTCGCAGGCAAGCCGCAGCTCAACGGCGCTTGGTTCGCGAGCGTGTCCGACACCTTCTACCGGCAATATGCGGGCAAGTACCGGGCGCGGTTCGGGGCGGCGCCGTACCGGCTGTCGAGCCTGGGATACGATGCGGTGCTGCTGACGGTCAGGATCGCGCGGGACTGGCGGATCGGCGACGCCTTTCCCGAGAGTCGGTTGCGCGACGCGGGCGGATTTTCCGGTATCGACGGGGCGTTCCGCTTCGGGCGCGACAACGCCGCCGAGCGCGCGCTGGAGGTTCAGGAGATACGCGGCGGGACGACGGTGGTGGTCTCGCCCGCGCCCGCCGGGTTCGGACGCTAGGCGGGAACCGGCTCCGGGCGGACGACCGCGCGGAGGATGCCGTCGAGGAGCAGCGCGCCCGCCTCGGTCGCGCGAAGGCGGGGGCCATCGCGGGCGAGCAGGCCCTGACGTCCCAGTAGCGCGATCGCGGGCAAGTCGACCGGGGCTTCTCCCCCGGCGAGGCGGGCGACACGGTCGAGGTCGACGCCTTCGGTCAGGCGCAGGCCCATGAGCAACGCCTCGACCGCGCGGGTGTGCGGGTCGAGGGGATCCTCGCGCTCGATGCCGTGGCCGTCGCGCACGACCGCGGCGAGCCAATTCTCCGGCTTGCGGCGGCGGGTCGTGGCGAGGCCGCCGCGCCGGCCATGCGCGCCGGGGCCGATGCCGGCATAGTCGCCGTACCGCCAATAGGTCAGGTTGTGGCGGCTCTCGGCGCCAGGGCGGGCGTGGTTGGAGGTCTCGTAGGCGGGGAGGCCAGCCGTCGCCGTCAGGCTGCGCGTGAGCTCGAACAGGTCGGCGGCGGTGTCGCCGTCGGGGATGACCAAGCGTCCGGCCGCTTCCTCCGTCGCGAAGCGGGTGCCGGGTTCGACGGTGAGCTGGTAGAGCGACAAATGCTCGGTGCCGAAGGACATCGCGCGGGACAGTTCGGCCTTCCAGGCTTCGAGGCGCTGGCCGGGCAAGGCGTATATCAGGTCGAAGCCGACGCGCGGGAACACGGATTGCGCGATGTCGAGCGCGGCCAGACCCTCGCGTACGCCGTGGGCGCGACCGAGAAAGCCCAGGGCCGCATCGTCGAGCGATTGCAGGCCGAGCGAGACGCGGCCGACGCCCGCGCGGGCAAGGTCGGCGAAGCGCGCGGCCTCGACGGAGGAGGGATTGGCTTCCAGGGTCACTTCCAGATCGGCGGCGGGGGTCCAGGCGGCGACCGCTGCGTCCAGGACTGCCGCGACGGTATCTGGGGGCATGAGCGAGGGGGTGCCGCCGCCGAAGAAGACGGAGGTCAGGCGGCGGTCGGGAAGGAGCACGGCCTCATGCGCCAGGTCGGCGAGGAGCGCGTCGCGCCACGCGGCCTGGTCCACGGCCGCGCGGACGTGGCTGTTGAAGTCGCAATAGGGGCATCTGGAGACGCAGAACGGCCAGTGGACGTAGAGCGCGAGGTCTTGTGAGCCGGTCATGATTGCGACAGGCCCTTACAGCGCCGGCATCGATCCGCGAAGCCGGGAACCGGGCGCGGCGAGTTGTCGTTTTCCTGTCGAAACGGAGAAGAAACGATGCGCATGATGGTGATGGCGGGCCCTGTTCTGTTTGGGGCCCTGCTCGGGGCGTGCGGCGAGCGCGAGCCGGTGGTGGGCGAGCCGCTGGCGGGCGGGCGGATCGCGACGGCGACGATGCGGACGGCGACCGGCATGGAGGCGGGGCGGGCGACGGCGCGCGAGGTGGCGGGCGGGGTGCGCTTCACTCTCGACGCGCGCGGGGTGCCGGCGGGGATGCACGGCGCGCACGTCCATGCGGTCGGGCGGTGCGACGCGCCGGGGTTCGAGAGCGCGGGCGGGCATTGGAACCCGACCGCGGCCAAGCACGGCGCGAACAATCCGCAGGGGCCGCATCTGGGCGACCTGCCCAACCTTACGATCGGCGAGGACGGTCGGGGCACGCTGGCGCTGACGATGGCGGGCGCGACGATGGCGGGACTGTTGGACGCGGACGGGGCGGCGATGCTGATCCACGCGGCCGCCGACGACCTGCAGACCGATCCGTCCGGGAACAGCGGCGCGCGGATCGCCTGCGGGGTGTTCCAACTCGGTTAGATCGCCTCGCCCGCCGCGCGGGCGCGATCCTCGCGGGTGGCTTCGGCGGTGGGGACCAGGCGGATCGCGGCGATCGCCGCCGCCACGGTGATCGGGACGGAGAGCAGCAGCGAAAGCATGCCGGTCGACAGGCTTCCGGACAGCATCGACACGCGGCCGGCGATGTAGGGTCCGAGCGCGAGACCCAGGAGCGTCGTGCCGATGAAGAAGGTCGCGGTGGCGGTGCCGCGCATGCGGGGCATGACCAGGTCCTGCGTCGTCGCGGCGGCCGCGCCGAGCGCGGTGCTGGCGAAGAGCTGGCCGATGAAGATCGCGGGGAAGAAGACGAGCGGCGATCCCGCGGTGAAGGCGACCGCGAGAAGGGGCGGTTGCGCGAGCGCGCCGAACAGCACGACCCATAGGCGGCCCGCGGCATGGCGACGACGCAAGCGGTCGGCGACCAGTCCGCCGATCGTCACGCCCAGGAACCCCGCCAACGCACCGCAGCCGCCGATATAGAGGCCGGCCTCCGACGGGGTCATCGCCAGCGTGCGGAGCGCATAGGGGGCGGCCCAAAAGCTCGCGGCGTAGGCCAGAAACGAGTTGAGCCCGTAGGCGACGACCGTGCAGAGAAAGGCGGGCGTGGCGACGATCAGCGCGAAGGTGGCGGGGTCGCGCAGGCGAAGCGCGGCGGCCCAGGAGAAGACGGCATAGACACCGATGCCGATCGCGATCCATTGCGGCGCCGGTTCGCCCGCGCCGATCATCAGCCGCGCGACGAGCACGGTCAGGCCCGCCGCGAGCGCGTTGATGGCGAAGGCGCGGCGGCCCTGGCGCGCGGCGCCGAACAGGGTGAGCGGGGGGACTATGGTCAGCAGTTCGTCGAAGAAGGTGCGGAACGGGGCGGGATGCGGCGGCTGCGCCATGCCCTCCGACCGGCCGCGCACGGGTTCGCGCAGCGTGGCGATCCAGGCCGCCAGGAGGAGGCCGGGGATGCCGACCGCGAGGAACGCCGCCTGCCACCCCGCCAGCCCGAGCGGTCCGCCGTCCGGATAGGCGCGGTTCCAGTTCTGGACGATGAGCCCGCCCAGGAACAGCGACGCGCCGCCGCCGACATACAGCCCGGCCGAGTAGATGGAGAGCGCGGTCGCGCGGAGCCGTTTGGGGAACCAGTCGGAGATGAGCGAGTAGGCGGCGGGGCTCGCGGTAGCCTCGCCGATGCCGACGCCGATGCGGGCGGCGGTCAACTGCGTGCCGCTGGACGAGAAGCCCGACAAGGCGGTCATCGCCGACCAGAGCGCGAGGCCGCCCGTCATCAGCCTGACCCGGTGCCAGTTGTCGGCCAACCGCCCGAGCGGGATGCCGAACAGCGAATAGAACACGCCGAAAGCGGTGCCGTAGAGGAAGCCGAGATCGGCGTCGGTCAGGTCCAAGTCGCGCTTGATGTCCTCCGCCAGGATCGAGATGATCTGCCGGTCGACGAAGTTCAGGATGTAGACGAGGAACAGGATCGACAGGACGTACCAGGCGTAGCCGGACGCTTGGGGCTCGCTGGCGGGCGGGGTGTCCGCGGGGGCGGTGGTGGCCATGTGCTCTCCGGGTGTTCGTTCCGGGCCGGTGATGCGGGGCGGGGGCGGGGACGTCAACGGGCGCGTTCGGGCGGGTGCGCCACGGGAGCGTAGGCTGGTCGGAAGTTCACCAAAGTTCACGCCAAGAACGGTGGGTGGTGCGCGGCAGCCCGACCGTCATCGTCGTCACCCCGGACCTGTTCCAGGGTCTACGAACGTCTGAACATCCCAGCTATGGGAAGCGCCCAACGATGGATGCCGGAACAAGTCCGGCATGACGGTAGGGGAGGAGCATCTCCCGGCATCCCTCCCCGGCGAAGGCCGGGGCCTAGTTGCGCGATGTTGACGCTCGCCGTCGCTCCCTGCTTGCCGTGCGTGATGGTCGCGCATGGAAGTTTATATATCACCGGAGTTCTCCAGCGCCTTGGTGCGGTGTTGGCTTCATGTCCGACGTACGATAAGCCCGGTCGAGGGTGGCTTCGGGGGAGTACGCGTCGGTGCGAAAGACGTTCGGGCAGATTCTAGAAGAGAACAAAGGAGCCGGGCCGGGTTTCGATGCTCTCCGCCTCGCGTTGGCGTTGGCGATCCTCTTAGCTCACTTGGCCAGCGTCGGTGGTACTCGCGGCGTGTTCGCCGAGTTCTGGAATCTTTTGGCATCCCTATATAGCGCCTCTCCCCCCGACGTCGTGCTGAATGGGCAGGCGACGACGTTAAGCGTTGTAGTAGGTGCCGAGCACACGGGTGCCGCCCCTCCAGCCGGACTCGCCCAGCCGGGTGTAACAATGCCTCTTGTGCTTACGCACGTTCCAATGTTTTTCGCGCTTAGCGGGTTTCTAGTTTCGGGAAGTGCCTTCCGCACCAAGAAGGTCGGTCCATTTCTTGCACTTCGCTTTTTCCGGATTTTTCCGGCTCTCTGTGTAGAAGTCGTGCTCTCCGCAGTACTCATAGGCGCGTTTTTCACGTCACTCCCGCTAATGATGTATTTCCAAGACTCGTTGTTCTGGTCGTATTTGGGAAACATCCTGGGTATCGTGCAAATGGAACTACCCGGCGTAATTTTCTCCGGTAGTGGCGATAAGCACGCGCTGAATGCCAACCTGTGGACATTACCTAGCGAGTTTTATTCATATGCTGTACTTGCTATTCTCATGATAAGTACAATTGTTTTTAATCGCTACATATATACTATAATATTTGCGTTAGTTTCGATAATATTGCTGATTATAGATTTGACTACGAGTTACAATCCTGAAGTTCTATCAGGTAGCACCAATATATATTACTTTTTTGTCGGAGTGACTTTTTATCAATGGCGGAATCATATTCCGTACAATTATGCGTTATTCGTACTTAGTGCTGTAGCGTCATACTTTTTAATCACGAAGCCGTATGGAGTTTACCTCGCGCCCTTGTTCGTTGCGTATGTTGCGATGTTCATTGGCCTGTCGCGGATTCCAAAGAGCAAAATCTTGCAATCGGGAGACTACTCGTACGGGATTTACCTTTACGGATTTCCAATCAGCCAAGCTCTCGTCCAGATTTTTCCAGCTCTCAGAAATAATTTCTTTGGCCTAGCAGTTCCTGCAATTCTTCTTACAGGCTTGTTTTCTTATTTTTCGTGGCACTTAGTCGAGAAGAAGTTCCTAAAGCTGAAGAAACGCTTTTCCGCTAGCTCTGCGAAGATAACCGAGACGTTACATCCGGGTACAGCGGGGTAGCCATTCGTAGGACAAATATCCTACTCTTGAAAAGATGCAGATCGCCGGTCCATCTCGCGGGCCCGGACTTCGAGCCGCGCGACGATCCCTGGAGAGTACCTCTGGTCGGCACTTATCAGATATCCTAGTCGCCTATTTCAGCGCGGTACTGGTCGGGTTTGGTGGGATCGGTTTCGCAATCCAAGGTTGTTACGCTAGCTAGCTTCTCCCGAGTTCCAGACCCTTTCTCAAGTCGGAAGGAAGGTCGCCGCTTCCCCAAGATGCCCCGTCGACGGCGGGGCCTTAGCGAGAGGACGTCCATCATCGGTCGCGAGTCTCCGGAGTGGGTCGCTCTCCATGTCAAACGGCGCGAGCGGGAGCGCCGCCGACCTTGATCGGCCGACGGCGTTCCCAGCCCGGGCGGTTCAGGCGTGCTCGAACCGGACGGTCGCGGCGCGCTTGCCGCGGCGCATGGTGAAGCCGATCGCGCCGAAGCCGACGATCATCATCGCCCAGGTCGCCGGTTCGGGCACGGCGCCCGAGCTCGCCGCCAGCTGCTGCGCGATGACCACATAGCCCTGCTCGGTCGGGTGGACGTTGCCGATCGGGGCCAGGCCCATGTCGAACTGCGAATAGGGCGGCGGCGTGCGGTCTCCGTTCCCGACCTCGTCGATGAAGGTCAGCTCGCGCTCCCGGCCAACGAACGGCGTGAAATTGTCGACATAGATGCCGCTATACTGCCCGGCCAGTTCCCGGATGATCGCGTTGAGGCGGGGTCCGCCCGCCGCGAAAATGGGCGAGGCCGGGTTGGCCGTCGCATTGTCGTCGCCGGGAAACGGATTGAAATAGTTGAGGATGTAGAGATCGGCGGTCGGGGCGACCGAGCGGATCTGCCCGAGCACCGCGCCGTATTCGGTGCGGTAACGGTCGAGCGTTGGAGCGATCGCGGCCAGCCCGACGTCGGACGGCAGGGCCGACAATGCCGCGAGTTCGTTGAAGCCCAGCGTTATCGAGACGGTGCTTATGGTGTCCCCGGAGGCGGCCACTTGTCCGGCGCGCTGGAGGAGAGTGGCGCTCTGGGACAGCGGGATCGGCCCCGAATAGTTCGTGTTCTGCAGCGCGAGGGGCAGGTCGCCGCGACCCGCCACGGGCGGGGTGCGGCCGAAGCCGGTGAAGAAGCTGGACGCGGTCTCCCCGTCGATCGCGAGATTGAACACGGTCGGCCGGGCGCCGCCGTTCCGGGCGGCGAGCACGTCCGCGAAGTCGTGCACGTAACCGCGGTCACCGTTCGACGGGACGTAGCGAAGGTCGGTCTCGCCGAAGGTGATCGAGTCGCCGAGCGCGATGTAGGAGGCCGCCCAACCGGGAGCCGAGAAAGCGGCCGAAGCCAGCAATGCCAACGCGGCAAGTCCATAGCGCATCGATTCTTCCTTCCTAAACCAAGTTAGTCTTGGATGCCGTGCATGGAAGAGAAGAGGAACTGTCGGATCACAGTCCTTCCGCGCTCCACTACTTGCGAACAGGCGCGGACGTGTTTGGTGCCCATCGTTACGGGTATGTCCAACAAATCTTTTCGGTCGCTGACATGTTCGGCTCGCATATCCGTTCCATGATTCCGGTCCTGAAGTGCGAAAGGCCGCCGATCCTTCGATCGACGGCCTTTGCCGAAAGGTCGTTCAGGTCCGGTGTCAGCCGAAGCCGACGCGCACCGTGACCTTGTCGCGGCGACGCAGCGCGCCGCCGATCACGCCGAAGCCGATGATCATCATGGCCCAGCTCGCCGGTTCCGGGACCGCCCCCGACAGGTTGAACTGACGGTCCATGTCGTCGAACGCGGCCCGCTGGATCGCGGCGGTCGGGTGGACGCCGTCGAACGAGAAATAGCCGGTGCAGGCCGGAAAGGCGTTCGCGCCCTGGCAGGTGCCGCGGTCGGGGCGGGTCGGGTCCGGCTGGATGAGCGGCTCCGGCAGTCCGAACGCGCTCGGCGAGGCGGTCAGCCGCTGGAAGAAGTCGAGGTAGCTGAACCGGTACAGGGTCGTGTCGCCCGAGAGGTTCAGGTCGCCGAGGGCGGTCGTGAGGTAGCCCTCCGCCTCGAGCGAGAAGGACAAGCCAGTGCCCGACGCGACGGGAAAGCCGGTGATCAGGAAATTGCGCGCGCCGAGGTCGCGGAGCGCCTGGACGCCGCCCGCATAGGTCGACGCGGCGTTCTGGAGGAAGGCGCTGTCGCTCGCGAACCCCGTCGGCGCGCCGGCGCCCTGCGCGGCGAAGATGTCGTTCCCACCGAAGTTCAGGACATACAGGCCGGTCCGGTCGACGGTCCCGCCACCCGCGAGGTAGCCACCATACAGCGCGAGCTGTTCGACGAGATCCGGAACGCCCGACGTCGTGCTGGCCCGCGCGTTGCCGAACGCGAAATTCGTGCCACCCAGCCGCGACGCGACGGTCGGCGCGCCGTAGAGCCTGATGCTGAGGAGGTCGGTATAGTCGTAGCCGTTGGTGAACCGCCCCTCGAAATAGCCGCGCGCGGGATCGGCGCCCAAACCAAGCGACCGGATGTTGCCCGCATCGACGAGGCTGTCGCCAAAGACCGTCAACGAGGTGTAGCGCGGCGCGGTCTGCGCCGCGGCGGGACTGGCGATCGCCGCGAACGCCATCGCCAAGCCGAGTATGATCGTCCTGCTCATCCTGTCCTCCTGTTTTATGGTTAAGCAGGTGTAACAGCGGTTCCGAAGCGGTGTAAATGACACGAATCAGTGTGCTCGGTCGCCCGTAGCGAGGGGCACGGCGAGCACGGCCTCGTAGCTCGCGCCCGTGGGCCCGAGATGGCTACGATAGAGTATGAGGCGGTCGAGGGTGAAGGGATCGCTGGTGAGGGCGGCGTGACGCCGGAGCCAGGCCGTCACCTCCGGCGCGCCCAGGGGCAGGCGCCGGGGTAGGCGGGCGACGGTCATGTGAGGGACGAAGGCGCGGTGTTCCGGGGGCAGGCCCGCGCGGACGCATGTCTGGTCGACCTTGCGGTGAAGCGCGGCGAGGGACCCGCGGGGGTCGAGGCCCGCCCAGAGCTGGCCCGACCGGCCGCGCCCGCCGAACGCGCCGACCCCGGCGAGCTGGACGGTAGGCGCGGGCGCGCGGAGCACCTCGAGCGCGGCGGCGATATCCTCGGCCTGGACGCGCTCGACCTCGCCGATGAAGCGGAGGGTTAGGTGGAGCTGGTCCTCGTCCTGCCAGCGCGCGTCGTCGACATCGGTCTCCAGGTCGAGGAGCGCGTCCCGGATCTGAGCGGGTGGACGCAGGGCGACGAAGAGGCGGATCATCGGGGCGGGTCCAGCGTTGTCGGGGCAAGATCGCGTATCGGTTTCGCTTGTATTGCACCATTACACATACGATATTCATAGCATGCCGGTTCCTCCTGAAACCGGCGCAAAGGAGCTGGTTTTCACCATGGCTAATTGGTCCGACCCCCGGCCCGCCGCTTCCGCCTTCGGCGCCCAGCGCCCGGGCGTGCGCACGGACGCGTATGACGCGGGTCTTCGCCGGTACATGCTGTCCGTTTATAACTACATGGCCTCGGGCGTGCTGCTCACGGGCATCGTCGCGCTGCTGTTCGCGCAGAGCGGGATGGCCGCGCAGGTGTTCCTGTCGCCGGGGCCGCTGAAGTACGTCATCATGTTCGCCCCGCTGGCGTTCATCCTGGTGCTGAGCTTCGGCATCAACCGCCTGTCGACGGCGGCCACCCAGGCTACCTTCTGGGCGTTCGCGGCGATCATGGGCCTGTCCATGTCGACGATCTTCCTGCGCTATACAGGCGGATCGATCGCGATCACCTTCTTCGCGACGGCGACGGCGTTCCTGGCGCTGAGCCTTTATGGCTATACGACCAAGCGCGACCTGTCGGCGTTCGGCACGTTCCTCATCATGGGCGTGGTCGGGCTGCTGGTCGCGTCGCTGCTCAACATCTGGCTGCAGTCCTCGGCATTCAGCCTGGTGATCAGCGCGATCGGCGTCCTGCTGTTCGCGGGGCTCACCGCCTACGACACGCAGCGGATCAAGGGCATGTACGACCAGGTCGCGGGCACCGACATGATGGGCAAGGTGGTCATCATGGGCGCGCTGTCGCTGTATCTCGACTTCGTGAACATGTTCCAGTTCCTGCTTTCCTTCATGGGCGGCAGCCGCGACTGAGCTTTGCCTGAGCCAAGGCGCCTGAAGGCCCGGCGGGGAAACTCGCCGGGCCTTTTCATATGGGGAACGGCGGTGCCCGCGCCTCGTTCTATCGTCGAGATCGCATCGCAGGAGCGGGATATGAGCGACAATACCAAGCAGGACATGGATGCGGCGATGGACGCGATGTCGGTGGCGCCGCCCCAGGCGTCGAACAATGGCGAGCGCGATCCGCGTCAGGATGCGGGGCAGGACCAGTCGATCGAGGCGCGGTTGCGCAAGGATCCGGAGTCCGTCGAGGCGCGGCTCGACGCGGGGCTCGACGAGACGATGGACGGCTCCGATCCAGTGTCGATCATCCAGCCCGGCAAGTCGGCGAGCGAGCCCGCCCCATCCTCGGGCTTCGATCCGGCCGCGGAGAAGCGGTTGCGCGACGGCGGCTAGTTCCGACCGGCCGTTTGTTGCGTAAATGACGCAATGCGGCATCTTTTCACATATCCGTCATCGGCTCGTCGCAACGGACATTGCGGCGGGCCCACTTTCCGTGATCTTTCTCCATATCGGGACGGCCCTGTTAGTGCTGGCGTTAACCAATTCAGCCTAGAGCCGTCCGTGGGTGTTTCGAGTGGGGGGTGAAGGCCATGACGGGCAAGACCAAGGCGGCCGAGGGCGCGATGACCCTCGCCGAGATGAAGGAGTTCGCGGGCTTCTCGGCGGCGACGCAGCGTTATGTGCGGCGGTCGCTCGATATCGGGCTCGACCGCGAAGACGCGATGACGCGTTGGGGGCGCGACCCGGTCGAGGCGGCGAGCATCCGGGCTCAGGCGCGCGTGTATGAGAGCCTGCCCGAAATCCGCGAGATGGTGCCCGAGGCGAGCGGGCTCGACGCGGTGGAGCCGTTCCTGGCGCCGATCGTGAAGCTCGCGGCTTTCGATCTCGGGCAGGGGCGGATCACGACCTTCTCGGCGTTCCGGTTCCTGTATGAGCGGCTGGTCGGGGCCGAGGTGCGGCCGTGGTTGCCGTCGACCTTCTGCTCGGCGGCGGCGCTGCCGCACCTGCATCCGGAGCTCCGGCGCAAGTTGCTCCAGTCGATCAGCGAGGCGGCGGCGACCGCGAGCGGCTGGTCGAATCGGCAGCCCGCGTTCTTCCCCTACTGGGTCGAGAAGGTCGATACGTCCGCGCCGATGGCGCACTGATCGCTAGCGGCAGGCGCGCCAGCCCGTCGTCCCGCGCTCCGCCTGGTCGAGGTGGAGGTGATCGCGGTGGGCGGCGTTGTAGTCGGGGGACAGGGTGGTCGCGAACAGGTCGCATGCGCCGTCGCGGACCGCGCGCAGGAAGCGACCCTCGGCTTCGTCGCCGGTCCAGTCGCCGATCACGCTGATCCGCCGCCCATCGCTCAGGCGGAATCCAGCGATGTCGACGGCATCGGCGGTCGCGTGCTCGCTCCACGCGCCCTCGTCGCGGCCATATAGGCGGCGGCAGCTGTAGCTACCGAAATGCTCCACGCTCGTCACGCGCCCGCCGAACAGGCGCTCGGCGGCGGGTTGGACGACGTTCCACTCCCAGACCGCGAGCGCCGCCGCGACGGGGCAGGAGGTGGCGAGGCCCGGCGGTGCGTAGTTGATCGCCCGCGAGCCGCCGGGGCCGAGTCGGATGCCGTCCGTATAGCCGCATCGCACGCCGCCGCGCGGGGGCAGGGCGGTGTAGGTCACGCCCGCGCGGTCAAGCAGCGCGCGGCATGCAGGGGCATCGTCTGTCAACGCGGTGAGCTTGCGGCCTGTGAACATGCCGACCGGCCGGCCGAGATCGAGCGGCGTCCAGGGCAGGTCTTGCGGTCGTCCGCGCGCAAAGGCGTAGAGGAGGAGCGCCGCCGTCGCGATCAGGAGAAGGGTCACGAGCCCGCCCAGGACACGGCGGAGCGCGCGCATCAGCCGCGCAAGACCTCCGTCATCGGTTGGGCGGTTACCGGATAGCCGAGATCGTCCGGGATGCAGAGATGCTCCACGCCATCGCGCATTTCCATGAAGGGCGTGACCGGGCGGATCGGGTGCGCGTGGGCGTGGATCACCGCTTCGTCGAAGCTCGCGAACAGCGCCAGGCGCTCGAGATTGCGGCGGGTCGGGTAGATGATCGTCGCCCGGCTGGCATCGGCCTCGTCGAGGAGCGCCCGGGCGGTGGTCCAGGTGAGGCGGACATTCTCGGTATGGTCGACCGTCGCCTCCCCCCCGGGCGCTCGGGCGAGGAAGAATAGCGTGTCGAAGATGCGCATGTGCCGGTGCGCGGGAAGCCAGCGGGCGAAAGGGGTGAGCCGGGCCAGGTCGAGGACGAGGCCCGCCTCGTCGAGCGCGCGGCCGAAGGCGACACCGTCATGAAGCTTGCGGCGGAGGTCGGCGAGGATGTCGGGGGAGGGCCGCGGGGTCAGGCCGATGGCGAGTCCGGCTTCCTCGATTGTTTCGCGGATCGCGGCGATGCGGGCGGGGGCGTCGGCAAAGGTGGGGTGGAGGGCGGCGAGTGCGTGGTCCTCCGGGTCGATGCGGCCGCCGGGGAAGACCATGGCGCCGCCGGCGAATGCCATCGCCTTGGCGCGTTCGACCATCAGGAGTTCGGGTGGACCAAATGCGTCGCGGAAAATGATGAGCGTGGCGGCGGGGATGGGTCGTTGGGGAGCGGGGTCGGGCATCGGGGTGGATGTAGCGCGGGGGGTGGGCGATGCCAGGGTGGGGTGCCCTGGGCCGCGCCGCGGCAAAGCCGCGTCGTCGAACGACGCTGTGGCGTCGCCGGCCGCGCTTGGATGTCGGCGGCGGCGGCTATGCCGCTTCGCCGCATCCGCGCGGTGGTGGAGCCGAAGGGAATCGAACCCTTGACCTCTGCAGTGCGATTGCAGCGCTCTCCCATCTGAGCTACGGCCCCGCGCGGAAATCTGCCCCTAGCGAGCATCCGCGACCGACGCAATACGCCTGCACCGACGCGGTCAGATACCTACCTTACACCGTGCCCGAGAAGGTGTCGCACGCCGCCGGATCGCCGCGCTCGAGCCCGACGCGCAGCCAGCGTTCGCGCTGCGCGGAGGTGCCGTGGGTGAAGCTGTCGGGGACCACGCGGCCCTGCGACTTCTGTTGGAGCGCGTCGTCGCCGATCGCCTGGGCGGCGCGCATGCCCTCCTCGATATCGCCGGGCTCGAGCCGGTCGCGGTTGCGCGCGGCCCACACGCCCGCATAGCAATCGGCCTGGAGTTCGAGCCGAACCGACAGCTGGTTGCCCTCGGTCTTCGACGCGCGGGCCTGCGACTTGCGTACCTGGTCCGACGTGCCGAGCACGCTTTGGATGTGATGCCCCATCTCGTGCGCGACGACGTAGTATTGCGCGAAATCGCCCGCCGCGCCGAAGCGGGTGGCGAGTTCGTTGAAGAAGCTGGTATCGATATAGATGCCCTGGTCCGGCGGGCAGTAGAACGGCCCCATCGCCGCCTGCGCCGCGCCGCAACCCGATTGGCCGCTGCCTTCGAAGAAGACGAGCTTGGCGGGTTGGAATTTCTGGCCGCCCTGCTGGAACAACGCTTCCCAGGTATTCTCGGTCGAGGAGAAGGCGTTGCAGGTCGCGCGCCGTTCGGGCGTGAGGCCGCATGCCGCCGATGCGCCGCCCGCGCCACCGCCTTCGCCCGAGGCGGCCGCCGTGCGGTCGCCTACCCGGGCCGTGGGGGCCGCGACCTGGCCGCCGCCGCCGAGCATGCCGCCGAGCCCGCCCAGGCCGCCGCCGAACACGGCCAGCAAGATCAGCACGACGACGATGCCGCCGATGCCAAAGCGGCTGCCGATCATGGGGAGAAGCGCGAATAACAACCCACCGCCGCCGCCGCCTCCACCGCCCAAGCCGCCCAGTCCGCCGCGGCCGCCCTGCCCACGCTGGTCCTCGACATTGATATCCCGATCGAAATCGTCGAGCCGCATGCACTTGCTCCCTCGTTACTGGTGCGTAAGGAATGATCGGGGGTGCGGTAGGTTGCACCCGCCACGGTATGGGCCGGAGGATAAGCCATGTTTCTGAAGGGCAGGACCGCGATCGTCACCGGATCGACGTCGGGAATCGGGCTCGCCTATGCCCGCGCCTTCGCGGGCGAGGGGGCGACGGTGGTCATCAACGGCTTCGGCGACCGGCGGGAGATCGAGGCGACACGGGCCGGACTGGCGGCCATCGGTCGAACCGACGCCTTTTACGATCCCGCGGACATGACGCGCGGCGACGAGGTCGCGGCGATGATCGAGCAGGCGGTCCAGCGGACAGGAAGCGTCGACATCCTGGTCAACAACGCCGGCATCCAGCATGTCTCGCCGATCGACGGGTTCCCGCCGGAAAAGTGGGACGCGATCATCGCGATCTGCCTGTCGTCGGCATTCCACACGATGCGCGCCGCCGTACCCCACATGAGGAAGGCGGGATGGGGTCGGATCATCTCGACCGCGTCGGCGCACTCGCTTGTCGCGAGCCCGAACAAGGGTGCGTATGTGGCGGCCAAGCATGGGCTGGTCGGGCTGACCAAGACCGTCGCGCTGGAAACGGCGACGAGCGGGATCACCGTCAATTGCATCTCGCCCGGATACGTCTGGACGCCCCTGGTCGAGAACCAGATCCCCGACACGATGGCGGCGCGCGGGCTGACGCGCGAGCAGGTGATGAACGACGTGCTGCTCGCCGCGCAGCCGACCAAGGCGTTCGTGACGCCCGAGCAGGTGGCGGCGCTGGCGCTATTCCTGTGCCGGGAGGAAGCGAAGTCGATCACGGGGGCGAACCTGTCGGTCGATGGCGGGTGGACGGCGACGTGAGGGCGGCGCGCGTCCTGATCGCGGTCTGCGCGTTGATGGCGCCGGTCGACGCGCAGACGAACCGGCGAGGCTGGCGCGAGATCGCGACGGCCGACGATCGGCGGCGGTTGCGGGGGTGGCGGACCGCATGGATGGCGGCCCTGCCGGCGGCGCGGGCGGGCGGGGGAGCGACGGCGATCGCGGCGGACCCGGTGTTCTTCGACCCGGACCGGGCGTTGCACGATCCGGTGCCGCCGGCGGGTGCGTATAGGTGCCGGAAGTTCAGGCTCGGAGCGCGGGGGGCCGGCGCACCGCATTTCGTCACGCATCAGGCCTCCCCATGCCGGGTGGGCGAGGACGGTCGCTTCGCCAAGGTCGACGGGCCGCAGCGGCCGATCGGCGTGATCTATCCCGAGACGACCGGGCGCGCGGTGTTCCTGGGGACGATGGTTCTGGGCGACGAGCGCAAGGCGATGCGGTACGGGCGGGATGCGACGCGTGACATGGCGGGCTGGGTCGAACGCATCGACGACACGCGCTGGCGGATCGTGCTGCCCTACCCGCGATTCGAGTCGGTGCTCGACGTGGTCGAGCTGGTGCCGGATACCGTCGGCACGACGGGCGGGGGGACGACCGCCAGCCTGGGCGCGACCGCGGGAGCCGGAAGCGATGGAAGCGAGGGGAGGTAGTCGTCGCCGTCCCGGGCGACGATCGTCACCCGACCCGCGTTGGCGGCGGCGAGCGCCTTCATGTAGCTGCGGGGCTTCTTCATGAGCCTGGGCTGTTCGATGCCGACGAGGCCGAGGCGGCGCGCGGCTTCCTTGGTGAAATGGACGCAGTTGCGGCCGTTCAGCTCATAACGGACCGCCGGTTGGCTCCATTCATAGGCGAGCGAGACCATGTCGCGATACTGGGCGTCGGTCAGCGTCAGCGAGAACTGCGCGTCGCTGCGGCGCATGTATCCCTTGGTCGTGAGGTCGAGTCGGGCGGGAACCGAGCCGAACAGGGCGGCGGGGCTTACGGTGCGGAGCGTGTAGCCGTAGCTGATGTCGACGGGCGGGCCACCCGCGTCGGGGACGCCGCGTAACGAGTAGAAGGCATGCGGGAAGTCGTCGCCGAGCTCGTGCGACCAGAAGGTGATGGTGACGGCGGCGCGGGCGGGGAACGCGGCGCCGAGAATCAGCAGGAGGGCGGTCAGGGCGTTGGTCGGGATGCGCATGGTCGTTCGTCCGGTTTGGTCGGACCTTGGCCGATTCGGGGTGCGGAGGACAGCCCCGAAACGGGCAGGTTGGTCCTGTGCGTGTGTGAAGGCTTCACAGCCCACGTCCGCCTTGGCATGGTCCGGCCCTCACCCTCCGCCAGTGCCCCCATCCTCTCCCGCGAGGGCGGGAGAGGATGGGGGCACTGGCGGAGGGTATGGGTCATGGCCGAGCGCAAGATCTTCGCGGGGCATGCGGTACGGCGGGTTAGGCGGGAGGCGGGGATCAGCCAGGCGGCGTTCGCAAGTATAATCGGCATTTCGGCCAGTTATCAGAACCTGATCGAGCGCAACCAGCGGCCGGTGACGGCGGGGGTGCTGATGAAGCTGGCCGAGCGGTTCGATTTCGACCCGCGCGCGCTGTCGGCGGCCGAGCCCGGCGGCGGGGCGGAGGCGATGCGGCGGCGGCTGGCCGATCCGCTGTTCGCGGACCTGGGCGTCGACCGGAACGAGGTGGCCGAATGGCTGGCGGCGGCGCCGGGCGGGGCGGAGGCGTTCGCGCGGGTGTTCGACCGTGCCGGCGGCGGCGGCGCGGAGTCGCCAGCGTCCGGCGATCCCGTCCAGACGGTGCGGCGCGAGATCGGGCGGTGGCGCAACCATTTCGCCGATCTCGACGAGCGCGCGGAGATGCTGGCGGACGAGCTGCGGCTGCGGTCGGGCGACCTGTACGGCGCGGTGGCCGAGCGGCTGCGCGTGAAGCACGGGCTGTCGATCCGCGTGCTGCCGGTCGACGTGCTGCCCGACGTGCTCCGGCGGCTGGACCTGCATGCGCGGCAGTTGCAGCTGAGCGAACTGCTCGATCCCGCGTCGCGCACCTTCGCGGCCGCGTACCAGCTGGCGCTGACCGAGGCGCGCGGCGAGGTCGACGCGCTCGTAAAGGGGGCCGACCTGACCGACCGGACGGCGGAGCGGCTGTATGGGCGGCACCTGTTCAGCTATTTCGCGGCGGCGCTGATGATGCCGTACGCGCGGTTCCTGCGCGCGTGCGAGGCGACGGGATACGATCTCGAGCTGCTCCAGCGGCGCTTCGGCGCGGGGCTCGAGCAGGTGGCGCACCGGCTGACGACGATGCAGCGCGTGGGGGCGCGGGGCCTGCCGTTCTTCATGATCCGCGTCGACCGGGCGGGGCAATCGTCCAAGCGGTATGGCGGGGCGAGCGGCGCGGCGTTGGTCGAGGCGGAGGGGCGGTGCCCCCTATGGCGGCTGCACCACGCGTTCGACCGGCCGGGAACGCTGGCGGTGCAGCTGGTCGAGCTGGAGGCGGGAGAACGGTGGCTGACGCTGTCGCGGACGGTGACGCCACAGGGGCGGCGGTATGGCGGGATCGCGGCGTCGTTCGCGATCGGGCTGGGCGTCGAGGCCGGATCGGCGGGCGTGCTGGCGGCGGCGCGCGGGGTCGATCTGGACGGCGACGCGACACCGATCGGGCTCGGCTGCCGCGCCTGCCTGCGCCCGGACTGCCCGCAACGATCGGCCGCGCCGGCGGGGCGGGCGTTGGTCGTCGACGAGCGCGAGCGGCGGATGAGCGCGCTGACCTTCGTCGGCGACTGACGATTCCTATGCCATCCTAATGACCTAAGGCAGGTTTCGCCCTCGAACTCGCCCGCGCGTCGGGTCCACATCGCTTCCCGTGACGAGCGAGGAGCGTGTTGGCATGACCGGGCGGGTGGGGACGGACGGGACCAGGCGATTGGTGGAACGGGCGCTCGCGCGCCTGCGGGACGAGGGTCGCCGCGCGCGGGGCGGCGCGTCGATCGGCCGCGTCGGTGGCGGCGGTGGCGTGAGATGATCGACATGAACAAGCGTCGCAACCGGACGCGGCAATTGGGCGGGCTGGCGCTGTTCGCGATCGCCTGCGCGGTGTCGCCGTCGGTCCGCGAGCTGGTGAGCGGCCAGCCCGTGACGGAGCCGGCCGCGATGTCGCTGCTGAGCTTTTGCCTCGCCTGCGTCGCGCTGGCGTTGGTGATCAGGAGCGCGATCGGCGATGGGGGCGGGCGCGTGCGGACGGGCGAGGGTCGGCATGCCGACGCCTGGTCCAACCAGACGCGCGCGGGACGCGGCGCGCGCGGGCGACCGCTCCGGCAGGATCCGGGACGGGACTGAAGCCGGCGGCCCGGTCGGCGGTCCAGCCGAACACGTCGCCGCCGAGCACAAGCGGCGCGATGCGGAGGTCGGTCTCGCCAAGGCGGCGGGTGGGGGTCACGCCGCCGTCGCCCGGGTCCCGTTCAGGTCGATGCCGTTCGCGTCGAGCATCCCGGCGGCCTCGTTCAGCTGGCGTGCCTCGTCGGTGGTCACCTGGCCGGGGTCGTCCGGGGCGGCGGAGCAGGCGGCGAGGAGGAGGGTGAGTGCGAGAGAGAGGAAGCGCATGGCTGGCCTTCTTAACCCTCTCCCGCCTTCGCGGGAGAGGGACAGGCGCGTTAGCGCCAGGGTGAGGGCAGGACCTCTCCGAAGAACGTCCCTCACCCGACCTGGCTACGCTCGGCCACCCTCTCCCGCAAAGGCGGGAGAGGGCAAGATGAGGGGGGGCTAGATCAATCCTCGATGGCCTTGCCCGCGCGGATCAGCGTGTTGCCGGTCGCGTCCGCGGCCTTCTCCGCCCCGTTCTCGACCGCCGCGCCCGTCGCTTCGGCGCCGTTCTCGATCGAGCGGCCCGCCTGGTCGAGCGACTGTTCGGCCGATCCGAACGCGTTCTCGGTCGCGGCGTCGACGTCGGTCACGGCCTCGCCCGTCGCCGCGGAGGCGTCGGCGGCGGTGGCGTTGGCGGCCTCGGCGGTCTCGTTCCGCGCATTCTGGCCGCAGGCGGCGAGCGCGAGGGCGGACATGAGGGTAACGGTGAGCTTCTTCATCGGTGGTCCTTCTTCGGTCGTTCGTGCGACCGGCGGAGGATCAAACGACTCCGCTCCGTCGCGTCAAGTCGGTTGACCTCATATAAAGACATCTTTATATCGTTATGTCATGACGGAGCCGCTCGAGATCTTCCGCGCCCTGGCCGACGCGACGCGGCTGCGCATCCTGGCGCTCGCGCGGCGGATGGAGTTGTCCGTGGGCGAGCTCGCGCAGGTATTGGGCCAGAGCCAGCCGCGCGTGTCGCGCCATGTCAAGATCCTGATCGACGCCGGCCTGGCCGAGCGCCGCAAGGAGGGGAGCTGGGTCTTCGTCGCGCTCGGTCCCGACGCGGTGGTCGCGCCGGTCAGCGCGTCGCTCGATACCTGGGGCCTGGGCGCGCTCGACCAGTCGGTCGAGGCCGACCTCGCGCGGCTGACGGCGGTGCGCGCCGACCGCGCGGCGGCGGCGGCGGCATGGTTCGAGGCGCATGCGGGCGAGTGGGACGCGATCCGGTCGCTCCATGTCGCCGAGAGCGAGGTCGAGGCGGCCATGGTCGCGGTGCTGGGCGACGCGCCGGTCGGGATGCTGGTGGATATCGGCACGGGCACCGGGCGCATGCTGGAGCTGTTCGGAGGCTTGGCGCGCGAGTCGGTCGGTGTCGACCGGTCGTCCGAGATGCTCCGGCTCGCGCGCGCCAAGTTGCACGACCGGGCGAATATCGAGCTGCGGCAGGCGGACCTGTACCGGCTGCCCATCGGGGATGGCGGGGCCGACCTGGCGATCCTGCATCACGTGCTGCATTTCGCGGAAGCGCCCGACCTGGCGATCGGCGAGGCGGCGCGGGTATTGGGGCCGGGCGGGCGGTTGCTGATCGTCGATTTCGCGGCCCACGGGCGCGAGGAGCTGCGCCAGCGTGACGCGCATGCGCGGCTAGGTTTCTCGGACGAGCAGGTCGCGGGCTGGTTCGAGGCGGCGGGGCTCGCGTCCGTGCGGACGGAGACGCTGAAAGGCGGCGAGCTGACGGTGAAGTTATGGCTGGGCCGTCGGCCCGGCGTTCGCCTGAAGGAAGTCTTGGTGAAGGAGGTATTGGCGGCATGACGATCTTGACCGTTCCGCAGATGGATGAGGCGCGGCGCGCGCTCGCCGAACCGCTGTTCGCCGATCTGGCGGGCGACATGGCGGTCTCGTTCGAGTTCTTCCCGCCCAAATCGGACAAGATGGACGCGCAATTGTGGGAAGCGGTCGAGATGCTCGCGCCGCTGGGGCCGCGCTTCGTGTCGGTGACGTACGGCGCGGGCGGGTCGACGCGCGAGCGGACGCACGCGACGGTGGCGCGGCTGCAGCGCGAGACGCCGATCGCGGCCGCCGCGCACCTGACCTGCGTCGAGGCGAGCCGCGAGGAGATCGACCAGGTCGCGCAGGAATATTGGGCGGCGGGGGTGCGGCACATCGTCGCGCTGCGCGGCGACATGCCGACGCCGGGCGCGCCGTTCGCGCCGCATCCGGGCGGATACCGGAACGCGGCGGACCTGGTGGGTGGGTTGCGGCGCTTGCACCCGTTCGAGATCTCGGTCGCCGCCTATCCCGAGCGGCATCCCGACAGCGCGTGCGACGACAGCGACCTCGACAACCTCAAGCGCAAGATCGACGCGGGGGCGCACCGCGCGATCACGCAGTTCTTCTTTTCGCCCGACGTGTATTTCCGGTTCCGCGACCGGGCGGCGGCGGCGGGGATCACCGCCGAGATCGTGCCGGGCATCCTGCCGGTGATGAGCGTGGCGCAGGTGCGGCGCTTCGCGGGGCAGTGCGGGGCGGCGATCCCCGATTGGATGGACCGATTGTTCGAAGGGTTGGACGACCGGCCCGCCGCGCGGCAGCTGGTGGCGGCGACGATCGCGGCGGAGCTGTGCCGTCGCTTGTATGCGGGCGGGGTGCGCGAGTTCCATTTCTACACGCTCAACCGCGCGGAGCTCGCCTATGCGATCTGCCACATGCTGGGCTTGCGGCCGCAGGCGGTCGCCCGGGCCGAGGCGGCGTGATCACTTCCGATCGTCACCCCGGCCTTGAGCCGGGGTCCCGCTATGTTTCGTGGTGGGAGGGAAGAAGCGGGACCCCGGATCAAGTCCGGGGTGACGGAGATTTGCTATGAGCAAGCGGGCACAACTTTTGGCGGAGGCCGAAAAGCGCATCCTGATCACCGACGGGGCGTTTGGGACCGAGATCCAGAACTGGAAGCTCGACGAGGCGGCCTATGCTGGCGATCTGAGGCTGTCGCACGACCAGAAGGGCAACAATGACATCCTCGCGCTGACGATGCCGGAGGTGCCGCGCGACATCACGCGGGCGTATCTTGAGGCGGGGTCGGACATCGTGTCGACCAACACCTTCTCGGCGAACGTGATCAGCCAGGCGGATTACGGGGCGGAGCATCTGGTGCGCGACATCAACGTCGCGTCGGGGCGGATCGCGCGCGAGCTGGCGGACGAGTTCGAGGCGCGGGACGCCAAGAACGGCATCGAGCGCCCCCGCTTCGTGGCGGGGGCGATCGGGCCGACGAACAAGACGCTGTCGCTCTCGCCCGACGTCAACGATCCGGGCTACCGGGAGATCGATTTCGATCATCTGAAGGGCGTGTACCGCGAGCAGATCGACGCGTTGGTCGAGGGCGGGGTCGATTTCATCCTGATCGAGACGGTGTTCGACACGCTCAACGCCAAGGCGGGGGTGATGGCCGCGCTGGAGGCCGGATGGGCGCTCGGGCGCGATCTGCCGATCATGCTGTCGATGACGTTGACCGATCTGTCCGGGCGCAACCTGTCGGGGCATACCGTCGAGGCGTTCTGGCACGCGGTTCGGCATGCCAAGCCGGTGACGATCGGGCTGAATTGTTCGTTCGGCGCCGAGCAGTTGCGGCCGCATGTTCGCACGCTGTCGGAGATCGCGGATACGTTGATCATGGTGTATCCGAACGCGGGATTGCCCAACGAGCTCGGCGAGTATGACGAGCGGCCGGCGACGACCGCCGGGCTGGTGGGCGAGTGGGCGCGGGCGGGGCAGGTGAACGTGCTCGGCGGATGCTGCGGTTCGACGCCGGCGCACATCAGGGCGATCGCGGACGGGGTGGCGGGGTTGGCCCCGCGACGGGTCGCGCGGCCCGAGGTGCGGACGCGGCTGGCCGGGCTGGAGCCGATGACGATGGCGGCTTGATCTTACTTACTCCCTCTCCCCTGCGGGGAGAGGGTTGGGGAGAGGGGCTGTCCAGAGCGCCGTCCTGTCCCCTGAACAGCCCCTCTCCCCGGCCCTCTCCCCGAAGGGGAGAGGGAGAAGGTATAAGATGACCCTTTCCACCGCCCAGTTCGTGAATATCGGCGAGCGCACCAACGTCACCGGCTCGGCGCGCTTCAAGAAGCTGATCATGGCGGGGGACTATCCGGCCGCGGTCGAGGTCGCGCGCCAGCAGGTCGAGGCGGGGGCGCAGGTGCTCGACGTCAACATGGACGAGGGGCTGCTCGACGCGCACCACGCCATGACGACGTTCCTGAAGCTGATCGCGGCCGAGCCGGACATCGCGCGCATCCCGTTCATGGTCGACAGCTCGAAATGGAGCGTGATCGAGGCCGGACTGAAATGCGTGTCGGGCAAGCCGATCGTCAATTCGATCAGCATGAAGGAGGGCGAAGCTCCCTTCCTGTCGCAGGCGCGTACCTGCATGGCATACGGCGCGGCAGTGGTGGTGATGGCGTTCGACGAGGTCGGTCAGGCGGACACGCGGGAGCGCAAAGTCGAGATCTGCTCGCGCGCCTACGCGCTGCTCGTCGGCATTGGCTTTCCGCCCGAGGACATCATCTTCGACCCTAATGTGTTCGCGGTCGCGACGGGGATCGAGGAGCACAATAACTACGGCGTCGATTTCATCGAGGCCTGCCGCGACATCAAGGCGAACTGCCCGCACGTCCACATCTCGGGCGGCTTGTCGAATTTGAGCTTCTCGTTCCGTGGCAACGAGCCGGTTCGGCGAGCGATGCATTCGGTGTTCCTGTACCATGCGATCCCGGCGGGGATGGACATGGCGATCGTCAATGCCGGGCAGCTCGACGTGTACGACACGATCGACGCGGAACTTCGCACGGCGTGTGAGGATGTCGTCCTAAACCGTGATCCGGGATCGACCGAGCGGCTGATCGCGCTGGCCGAACGCTACCGGGGGTCGGACCCGGTGGTCGAGGCGCAGGCGGCGGAGTGGCGCGGATGGGACGTGCGCCGGCGGCTGGAACACGCGCTGGTCAAGGGCATCGACGCGCATGTCGTCGACGATACCGAAGAGGCGCGGCAGGGTTACGCGCGGCCGATCGAGGTGATCGAGGGGCCGTTGATGGACGGGATGAACGTCGTCGGCGACCTGTTCGGATCGGGCAAGATGTTCCTGCCGCAAGTCGTTAAAAGCGCACGGGTAATGAAGAAGGCGGTGGCGCACCTGCTCCCGTTCATCGAGGCATCGAAGGAGCCCGGCGCGCGCGGCAAGGGCAAGATCATCATGGCGACCGTCAAGGGCGACGTGCACGATATCGGCAAGAACATTGTCGGGGTCGTGCTCCAGTGCAACGGGTTCGACGTGGTCGATCTGGGCGTGATGGTGCCCTGGTCGAAGATTTTGGAGGCGGCGAACGAGAACGACGCGGACATGATCGGGCTGTCGGGGCTGATCACGCCGTCGCTCGACGAGATGGTGACGGTCGCGGAGGAGATGAAGCGCGCCGGGATGGCGATGCCGCTGCTGATCGGTGGGGCGACGACGTCCAAGGTCCATACCGCGCTCCGCATCTCGCCCGCCTATGACGGGCCGGTCGTGCACGTGCTGGACGCCAGCCGGGCGGTCGGCGTCGCGACGACCTTGGTGAGCGACACGACGCGCGACGAGTATGTGGCGGGGGTCGCGGCGGACTACCACGCGGTGCGCGATGCGCGGGCGGGGCGGACGGGCAACGACCTGCTCCCGATCGCCGAGGCGCGCGCGCGGGGGTTCGCGGCGGACATGGCGTTGAAGGCGCCGGATGTGGCCAAGCCGGGGGTGCACCGGTTCGACGCGTGGGACCTCGCCGACCTGCGACGGTATATCGACTGGACGCCGTTCTTCCGGGCGTGGGAGCTGGCGGGGAACTTCCCGGCGATCCTGACCGACGGGGTCGTGGGGGAGAGCGCGACGGGGCTCTACGAGGACGCGCAGGCGATGCTCGATCGGATCGTCGATGAGAAATGGCTGACGGCGCGGGGTGTCGTGGGATTGTGGCCGTGCCGGCGCGAGGGGGACGATGTCGTCCTGTCCCCCTCCCGCTCGCGGGAGGGGCTAGGGGAGGGCACGTCCGGTGCCAGGAAGGAAACAGGCCCTCCCCCGACTCCTCCCGCGAGTGGGAGGGGAGAAGGAGTTCGGCTGCCCTTCCTTCGGCAGCAGATCGCCAAGCGCGAGGGGCGGGCCAACATGTGCCTGGCGGACTTCGTCGATCCGGCGGGGGATTGGATCGGGGGGTTCGCGGTCGGGATTCACGGGATCGACAGCCACATCGCCGCGTACAAGGCCGGGCATGACGATTATAACGATATCCTGCTCAAGGCATTGGCCGACCGGTTGGCGGAGGCTTTCGCGGAGGCGCTGCATCGGCACGTGCGGACCGACCTGTGGGGCTACGCGCCCGACGAGCAGCTGACCAACGAGGCGCTGATCCGGGAAAAGTACCGGGGCATCCGGCCCGCGCCGGGTTATCCGGCATGTCCGGAGCATTCGCTGAAAGGTCAGCTGTTCGACCTGCTCGGCGCGGAGGCGGCGGCGGGGCTGGAGTTGACCGACAGCTTCGCGATGCTGCCGACGGCGGCGGTGTCGGGCTTTTACCTCGGGCACGCGCAAGCCGAGTATTTCGGGGTGGCGCGGATCGGGCGCGATCAGGTCGAGGAGTACGCGGTCAGGCGCGGCGTGCCGATCGAGCAGGCGGAGCGGTGGCTGAGGCCGAATCTGGATTGACCCTCTTCCCGTCACCCCGGATCAAGTCCGGGGTGACGAAATTGGAAAGTGACGTACTCCCCGTTATTGGCAGGTGTCCGCCTCGCCGGGGTCGAGGTCGAGGCAGCGGCCGTCTATGCCGGGGACGGCCAGCCCGAGCGGAGCGGCCAAGGTGGGGAGGATGTCGATCGTCCCGACCGAGAGAGGCTGTTCGAAGGCGGGCTGGCCCTTGCGCCAGAACAGGAGCGGGACGCGGCGGTCATAGTCCCAGGGGCTGCCGTGCGTCTCGACATAGCCGGGGCCGGGTTTCTCGATGGCGGTGACGCGGGGCTTCAGGAGGACGAGCAGGTCGCCCGAGCGCGCAGGGTCGTAGCTGGCGCGGGCGCGTTCGATGAGGGTCCAGGTTTCGGGCGGGGTGGTCGGGATCGGCGTCGCGACGATCTCGGCGGCGGTGTAGGCGGCGGCGACCTGAGGCTGCGCCGAATAGCGGCGCTTGGCGACGGCGAGGATGCGGGCGCGGACGGCGGGGGGAAGCTTGCGGTCGATATAGACGTCGCCCTCGGCGGCGAGGAGGACCGGGCCGGGGAGCTTCAGCTCGGCGGCGATCGCGGCGTCCATGGCCTTGAGCGCGAGCGCGGGTTCGACGCGCGCCTCCATCGGCATGGCGCGCTCGCGCTGGCGCTCTGTCGCGTCGTGCGCGCCGTGGTCGGCGGTGAGCATGACCTGATAGTCGACGCCGGTCGCGTCGAGCACGTCGAGGAAGCCGCCGAGCGCGGCGTCGAGTTCGGCCATCTGGATGCACATCTCCGCGCCGCCATTGCCGTAGGTGTGGCCGATATAGTCGGTCGCCGACGCGCCGACCGCGATCACGTCGGTGGCGGGACCACGTCCGAGCCTCATGTCCTGGACCAGCCCGGCGGCGAGCGACAGCACGGCGGCGTCCGAGGCCGGGGAGGCGCGAAAGGCCTTCGCATCGTCCGCCGCGCGCTCGAAGCGGCCGCGGCCGAGCGTCTGCTCGCCGACGCGGGTGGCGCGGTCGACGGGGGCGCAAAAGCCGGGGAGCGGGAGCGCCCCTTCCGGGCGCGCGATCAGCGCGGCGACGGCGTCGCGCGTGCGCTGGACGACGGGGGGGACGGGGCGGCCGGCGTAGGAACTGTAGGTCTTGCCATCCCACCACCATAGCTCGTCGACGCGGTGGCCGCCCATCATGATCGCGGCGCGGTCCTTGCCCGCGACCGAGACGACGCGCGAGGCGGGGGAGACCGTCTTCAGGCGCTCGCCGAGCGTCGGCACCTTCAGATGCACGTCGGAGGCGGTGTATTTGGTGTGGTCGGAGCCGGGCGCGCGCTCGTCCTCGGCGCAATAGACCAGCTTGTCGGCGCGCGGGGCGTTCTGGTCGACCCACGTATTGGCGACGATCCCGGTCCGGGCGGGGTGGTAGCCGGTCAGGATGGTGGAATGGCCGGGACAGGTCTCCGACGCGGCGTGGCCCTGATAGGCGGAGGGGAACACCGCGCCGCGTAGCAGCCGGGCGAAGCCGCCGGTGAAGTGCTGGCGATATTGCGCGAACAGGTCGGCGGAGAGCTGGTCGACCGAGATGGCGACGATGAGCTTGGGGGCGGTGCTTTGCGGCGACCTCGGCGGGGTGATCTGCGAGGCGGGCACCTCCAAGTCCCCGTCCGAGGGGACGGTGCGGGGAGCGGACGCCTCCACACCTCCGTTCGAGCTGAGCTTGTCGAAGCTTCGTCCTTTTTCGACGGCCGGGGAAGGGAAGGACGACCCTTCGACAAGCTCAGGGCGAACGGATGGAGGACTGGTTACGGTAACCGAGGCTAGGAGGGCGGCGAGGAGCGGATTCATCGGCGATCCTTGGGGTCCGGGGTCCGACCCGCTATGTGCGGCAGATGAGAATTGAGCAATGATGCGGGCGCTGCTTTACAGGCTGATGACGCTGCTCGCCCTCTCTGGTCTGACAGGGAGCGGCGTCGCGCCGGCGCAGGCGCCCGGCGCGAAGCATGTCGCGATGGAGCTGGTCGCCGAGACGCCGCGTCCGGCGGCGGGTGGACGGGTGACGTTGGCCTTTGTCTCCAGGCCCGAGGCGGGGTGGCATGGCTATTGGAAGAACGGCGGCGATGCGGGGGTGGAGACGACGCTCGGCTGGACCTTGCCGGCCGGGGTTACGGCGGGGCCGCTCGAGTATCCGGTGCCGGGGCGGCTGATCGTCTCGGGGCTGATGAACTATGTCTATGAGCGGCCCTGGGTCCAGTTCGTCAAGCTGGCGGTGCCGGCGGGGCTGGCGGCGGGAACGCGGCTGCCGCTGAAGGTCAAGGCGGACTACCTGGTCTGCACCGTCGAGATCTGCGTGCCCGAAAGCCGCGAGCTGGCGACCGAGCTGGTCGTCGGCGACGGCGCGATCGACCCGGCGACGCGCGCGCGGTTCGACGGGTGGCGGCGCGCCCTGCCCAAGCCGCTGGGGAGCGAGGCGACGTTCGCGGTCGCGGACGGGCGGTTCCGGATGGCGGTGCCGTTCCCGGCGGGCGTGCCGATCGGCGAGGCCTATTTCTATCCGGTCGAAGGTGGCGCGATCGATCATGCCGCCAGGCAGGCGGTCACGCGATCGGGCGATACCGTGCTGATCGAGACGGCGGCGGCATCGGTCGGGACCGCGCCGACGGTGCTGTCGGGCGTGCTCGCGACGGGCGAGGGGCGCGGATTCGCGCTCACGGCGCAACCCGGGATAGTCGCTACCGAGGCGGGCGACGCGACCCAAGGGGCCTGGCCGACCGCGCTCGTGGCGCTGGGTGCCGCGATGCTGGGCGGGCTGCTGCTCAACGTCATGCCGTGCGTGTTCCCGATCCTGAGCCTGAAGGCGCTGAGCCTGGCCAGGTCGGGCGCGGACGCGGGCGCGGCGCGACGCGAGGCGCTGGCCTATATGGCGGGCGTGGTGCTGGTGTGCCTGGGGCTGGGCGCGGCGATCCTGCTGCTGCGGGCGGGCGGGACGATGGTCGGCTGGGCGTTCCAGTTGCAGGATCCGCGCGTGATCGTGGTGCTGCTCGCGTTGACGGTCGCGATCGCGCTCAATCTATCGGGGTTGTGGGAAGTGCCGTCGGTCAGCGTCGCCACGAAAGGTGGGCCGGGTAGCTCCTTCGCGACGGGGGCGCTGGCGGCGGTGGTCGCGACGCCGTGCACGGGGCCGTTCATGGGCGCGGCGCTGGGCGCGGCGCTGGTGCTTCCGTGGCCGGCGGCGCTCGCCGTGTTCGGCGGGCTCGGGATCGGGCTGTCGCTCCCGTTCCTCGCGATCGGGTTCATCCCTGCTTGGCGGCGGTGGTTGCCGAAACCCGGCGCGTGGATGGAGACGTTCCGTCATATCCTGTCGGTGCCAATGTTCCTGACCGCGATCGCGCTCGGCTGGGTGCTCGGGCGGCAGACCGGGGTGGACACGCTGACGCTCGCGCTGGTCGCGGTGCTGGCAGTCGGCGCGGTGCTGTGGATCGGCGGCTCGCGCCAGCGCAAGGGCAAGTCGTTTGGCATCGTCGCGCAGGTCCTGCTGCTCGTCGTGTTCGTCGGTAGCGCGGTTCTGATCTCACGCGCGCCACCGGCCGCCGCCAAGACTGCGACCGCCGGCGACGAGGCGTTCACCGAGGCCAAGCTCGCGTCGCTGCGCGCCGAAAAGCGACCGGTGTTCGTCTACTTCACCGCCGACTGGTGCCTGACGTGCAAGGTCAACGAGAAGG
>NZ_CAXSHH010000025.1:0-38962 GCF_964237155.1 uncultured Sphingomonas sp.
CGCGATTCTCATCTTGATTGTCGCTGCGCTCGCATCCTGATTGTCGCGCTGCAGTTGCCGATCTTACAGCGGCCATACTCGCCGCAAGCACGAGGCAAGATGAGCAAGCGACCCCGCCGGAATGACAGTCCGGCCCTCAAGGCAAAGGTGGAGTTGTTACCGCATCGCTAACTACGAATGTCATTTGGGGGGCTTCCCCAAACGCCGGATCCAGTCCACAACCATAGACGAAGTCGCTCACTTAGGTCGGCGGTCTTCGGTGCGACGGCTGGTAGTAGCCACCGCTGGCCGACCCTCGGTCATCG
The DNA here is from genome assembly GCF_964237155.1 of uncultured Sphingomonas sp. Classification (GTDB taxonomy): domain Bacteria; phylum Pseudomonadota; class Alphaproteobacteria; order Sphingomonadales; family Sphingomonadaceae; genus Sphingomonas. Next base: position 306 of record NZ_CAXSHH010000025.1, read on the forward strand.
TCGTCACCTAGACCGGGGGTCTGCCAGCGGCGATCGGCGAGCGTGCTCCCGTGACGCGACAAAAAGAACCGGTCGCACAAGGAGCGTCAGCGCGCCGTGCGGTCGAGAGGGGCACGACCCGGGAGGAAGCTCCCGAACAGATCGCCCTGCCGCTGCTCCCCCTAGTTGAGGGGACGCTGAAGCTGACCCACGCGGGCCGGCAACGGAGTGCTGCGCCAAATCAAAAGGAGCGGGTGAAGCCCGGGAACAGCAGTTCTCGGGAGGAAATGAACGTGCGCCGTCAGCGCATCAAGAGCCCAATCAGCGTCGTCGACATTAAACGGGTGATCGCCGCTGTCGGGAAAGCCGGCATGTCGGTCGCCACTCTGGAGGTGCGGCCGGACGGAGCAATCGTCGTAACAGCTGCCGCCAACGACGACCAAGTCGATGTCTTCACGCAGTGGGCGGACCGCCTGTGATCAAAGGCGTGCACTTCGTTCGCAAGCGCCTCGCCGACGGCAGCAGCCGCTGGTATGTCTATGCCTGGCGTGGCGGGCCGCAGGTCATGTCGGCTGACGGCGCCAAGAAGCCGAAACTGACTCAGCAAGCGGTCGAGGCGATCTCAGCCGAGCTGAAGACCAAAGACGCTGCGCTCGCGCCGAACCCCGCCACACTATTGTCACTGGTCCGGACTTGGCGATCAGAGGACCCGAACCGCCCTTCCAGCCCTGAGTGGGACCGCTTGGCCGCGAGCACCAAGAAGACCTGGGGCTCGGCGCTGAACAAGATTGAGGAGAAGTGGGGCAACGTTCCGCTCAACGTCTTCAACGATACGCGCATGATCGAAAAAGTGATCGCATGGCGCGATAGCCGAGCGGCCACGCCGCGGGCTGCCGACAACGGCGTGACCGTGCTGCAAGCGCTGCTGAAGTTCGGGATCCAGCGCGGGCGCCTGTCGATCAACGTGGCAGCAGGCATCGGTGCACTTTACGTGAATGGCGGTCGTGCCGAAATCATCTGGACAGATGATAATCTTAAGGCGTTCAGCAAGGCCGCCGGCGAAGAGGACCAGCATGTTGACGATGCCGTTCAACTCGCGGGAGCGACGGGAATGCGGCGGGAAGACCTTGCGCGCCTTACTTGGGAAGCAGTTGGCGACTTCGCGATCGTGAAAAGAGCCGCCAAGAAAAGCCGCGGGCGACGGCGGTTTGCCACAATGCCACGCATTCCAGCGCTCGACGCTGTTCTCGACCGGCTGCGAGATCGCCCACGTGCCGATGGCGTCGGCACCGTGCTCGTGAACGCCAAGGGAAAGCCTTGGAATCTCGACACCCTCAGCAAGGAGGTTGCACGGATCGCTAAGAAGGCCGGCATCGTCCACGTCGATGATGAGACCGGCGAGACGAAGAGCAAGCACCTGCATGACGTTCGAGGCACATTCGCCACGCGTCTGATGACCACAACGGACCTCACCGGTAAGGAGATCGCTAGCATCATGGGCTGGTCGGAGGAGGAGGTCGAGCGCATCCGGCGCATCTACGTTGACGACACTGCCCGGAACGTGGCACTGGGTCGGCGCATCGCCCGCGGGGTGTAAACCGGAATTGTAAACCGGAGCTCAGCAGGCGGTCAGATCGACACTAAGTGCTTGATTTGCGGGTGTAGCTCAATGGCAGAGCAGAAGCTTCCCAAGCTTACGACGAGGGTTCGATTCCCTTCACCCGCTCCAATATAACCCTACTTGGCTCGGTAGGCCCGCCAGCGTCGAGTGCCAGGATGGTCACGAGACGCTCGTCCACGGACAGTTCGATCCCTTCACGCTCTTCGGCGGCCTCACGGTGATGCTTTGGTTGTTGGCACGGCTCCCCGGCTTGCGGCGCGTCGAGCACGCCTGACGGTTCTCTGGAACCAGAATCATTCCACCAATGCCGGTATCCCGGTCGCCATCGGCGTTGATGGTACAGGCGCGCCGGAGCCAGCCGTGCGAACCGGATATCCACCAGGCGTGGAGGCGGCCGGCAATCGTCCGGACGGGTAGGCCCGCCGCGAGATAGACACGATCGCATCTCCGAACGCCGCCCTTGGACGATGGACTAAGTCCACCTCCTGCAAGGGCCGACCCGGCGGCGTCCAGCCCGGCCGTTCCATCCATACGCCGAAGCCGAAAAGCGTTTTCCTGGAAGCGGTCCAAGGACGCCGTTCCAACGGTCATCGAACATGCGGATAGCGGTCGCCCAGCCGCTTCCTGATCCCCAGCGCCCAGTTGACGCCGACGCGGAGGTACACCCAGTTCGCTCGCCACTCGCCCCAAGCGGCGACCCGCCGATCGGAGGTGATGATCACCCGGTTGACGAGGCGCACGCGGCCGAACCGGGCGAGCTTGATGCACAGGTCCGCCTCCTCCATTACGGCCACGCTCTCGTCGCAGCCGCCGACGGCCAGAAACTCGTCCCGTCGAAAGAACATGGCGTGATCGCCGAACAACAGGCGCACGCCGCGCACGAACAGGTGTGGGCGGAACAGCAGCGGCGCGTACCAGGTCTTGATCCAGTTGTGGAACGAGGTCGCCCAGCGCACCTTCTCCGGTCCGCTCAGGAGCGGTGTGAAGCCCGCGAGCGCCACCCGTCGGTCGGAAAGCGTGTGGCGGACGACCGCGACCAGGTCGTCGGGTGGAAGCGTGTCGGCGTGGAGGACGCAGACGAAGGGGCTATTCGCCTCGGCGACGCCGCGATTGACCTGAGTCGCGCGGCCGGGTGCATGCTCCACGACGACGAAGCCCAACGTCCGGGCGAGGTCGGCGGTGCCGTCCGTGCTCCCGCCATCGACCAGGATCAGCTCGGTCGGCCGCGGATCGAGTGCTGCCAGGAGGCGAGCCAGCCGCGAAAGCGTCGTCGCCTCGTCGAGCGTGGGGATGACGATCGCGACGGCGTCCGCGTCCGCAGTCACCGGGCCGGTCATCGGGCGAGGTCCGGCCAGCGCACCAGATCCTCCGGCCGATCCAAGTCGGCGAGCTCGGAAAGCAGCACGGGTTCGACCCCGGCCGTTCGAATGCGCGCCAGCGTCTGCGCGAACACCGCGTCCGTGCCCCAGTCGACGCCATCGAACACGCCGGGCATCGCGCGCGCGAGGCCGAGCAGCCAATAGCCCCCATCCTCCGCACGCCCGATCACGGCGGGAGCGCGACCAAGCTCGTCGGCGGCGGCGTGGAGATGCTCGGGCGCCAGATCGGGCGCGTCCGAGCCGATGAACAGCGTGGGATAGGGCGGCCCCGCGCGCGCCAGCCGTTCGCCGAGATCGCCGTCACCCTGATCGACGACGCACAGGGTTCCGAGCCAGTCTTGGAAGGCCGCCATGTCCGCGCCCGTCGCGCGGATCTCGAACGGCAACCCGGACGCCTGCACCGCACGGAGCGTCCGTTCGACCAGCCTGCGATGAAGCGCCGCCGAACCCGCCGCGCCCAGGGCCGGGATCAGCCGCGTCTTGGCCTGGCCCGGCGCCGGATACCGGGCGAAGACGGCTATGCGTGGTTCACCCGGCCGGGACATAACCGGCCCCGATGGCGTAGGCCGCGAGCCGCCGGAGGAATGCGTCGTCGGTCGGCGGGCAGCTCCGTCCGGTGAACGCCCGGGCGCGTTCGTCGGCGAAGCGGGGGTCGTGCCCGAAATAGCTGGCGTAGAGTCCGAGCACGCGTTCGTGGAGCCTACGCTCGCGCGACGGCGACAGGGACGGATCGAATGCGGCCGGATCGACCAGCTCGGGCTTCGCGAATTGCGGCCAAGCGGAGATCGCATCGCGGAAACGGTCGATGGAAACGGGCGCCCCCGAGACGAGGTGGAACACGCCCCCGTCCGCCTCATGGATACGCTCAGCGAGGTCGACCAGCCCAGCCGCGACATGGTCGATGGGTACCAGGTCGAGCGTCGCGTTCGGGGTCGCGGGCATCGTCCCGATCCGGCCGGTCGCGAGTAGGCGGAACACGGCGTAGAAAGTGTCGAAGCCGCCGATCGCGCCGGTCGTCCAGTCACCGACCACGATGCCGGGACGCGCGATCGCATAAGGCAGGCCCGACGCGCGGACGATCTCCTCGGCCGCCGCCTTGCTCGCCTCATAGCCGTTGGCGTGGTCGAGCGGTCCGTCGAGCGGCGTCTCCGGGACCGGTCCGTCGCGCTTGCCCCAGGCATAGGCGGTGCTCACGTGCAACAACGGCAGGCTTGCGGTGCGCGCCAGCCCGACGGCATGGCGCATGCCGTCCACATTGACCGCCTGATAGGTGGCGGGTGCGAGGTCGAACCCGGTAGCCGCGGCGCAGTGGATCAGTAGGTCGTGCCCATGCGCCACCTCCTCCGCCGCGGCCTCGTCCAGTCCGAAATCGGCGCGGGTGATGTCGCCGGACAGCAACGCGATCCCGCCTTCGGGCAGCGGCCGGCCGTCGTTCCGCCGCACCTCGCGATTGCGATTGACGAGCGCGGTGACACGGTGCCCACGGTCGACGAGTCTTCCCGCCAGCTCGCCGCCGAGCAACCCGGACGCGCCCGTCAGCAGGATACGGCTGACGGTGGGGGGCGCGGCCATCGCTTGCGCTTAGGACGGAAGCGAAGCTGCGAACAGGCCCGCGAGTGGCGCGTCGGCGAACGCGCCTCCATATGCGGGCCATGACCGATCATCCCTCCGCAGCCGCCGGCCCGTTTCGCCGCGCGGACCGGAGCCCGATCGACCCGGCCAAATTTCGTGATCCCTCCGTCACCGCCAAGGGCGAGCGCCGCGCCGTCGCGCCGATGACGGGGCTGACCACGCTTTGGTTCAACACCGGCACGCTGTGCAATCTCGCCTGCGCCACCTGCTACATCGAGAGCTCACCACGGAACGACGCGCTGGTCTATCTAACGGCCGCCGAGGTCGCCGCCTATCTGGACGAGGTCGCGGCCGAGCGCCTGCCCGTATGCGAAATCGGCTTCACCGGCGGCGAGCCGTTCATGAACCGCGACACCGTGGCGATGCTGACGGACGTTCTGGAGCGGGGCTATGACGCATTGGTGCTCACCAACGCGATGCGGCCGATGCGTCGTTTCGAGCGCGGGCTCGCGGCGCTGCGGGCTCGGCATGGCGACCGGCTGATGATTCGCGTCAGTCTCGACCACCATTCGCGGGCCGTGCACGAAGCGGAGCGCGGCCCGGGAACCTGGGACAAGGCGGTCGACGGCCTTCGCTGGCTGGCGTCGGAGGGGTTCCGCCTCGCGGTCGCCGGCCGCGCGCTGCCGGACGAGGCGGAGGTCGATGCGCGGATCGCCTATGCTCGGCTGTTCGCCGACCTGATGCTGCCGATCGACGCCGCCGACCCGTCGCGTCTCGTCCTGTTTCCGGAGATGGACGTGGCGGCCGATGTCGCGGAGATCAGCGACGGCTGCTGGTCCATCCTGAACCTGTCGCCCGCGTCCGTCATGTGCGCCTCGAGCCGTATGGTCGTGAAGCGCCGGGGTGCGTCGCGACCCGGCGTCGTCGCCTGCACGTTGCTGCCCTACGATCCCGGCTTCGACATGGGGTCGACGCTGGTGGCGGCCATGCGGCCGGTCGCGCTCAACCACCCGCATTGCGCGCGCTTCTGCGTGCTGGGCGGGGCGAGTTGCAGCGGCTAGCGTAGAACCCGCCCCGCCACGGCGTCCAAGGTCGCGACCAGCGCGGGGTCGCGGTGGGCGGGGTCGGTGATCAGCGCGAAATCGAGCACCGTGTCGAGCGGCGACGCGGTTCGCTCGGGCGGGAGCAGCCGCGCCAGCTTCTCGATCAGCCGCCGCGCGACCGATGCGTTCGCGCCCAATCGCGCGATCACGTCCGCCACCTCGACGGGCGGGGCATCGGACCGCCAGCAATCATAGTCGGTGACCATGCCGACCAGCGCGTACGGCAGCTCCGCCTCGCGCGCGAGCTTGGCTTCGGGCATCGCGGTCATGCCGATCACGTCGCAACCCCACTGTCGATATAGCGCCGACTCCGCCCTGGTGGAGAAGTGCGGGCCCTCCATCGCGAGATAGGTTCCGCCCTTCGTCGTCGGCGCGCCCGCGGCCGCCGCGGCGTCGGCCGCGAAGGCGGAAAGGCGCGGGCAGACGGGCTCCGCCATCGACACATGCGCGACGAGGCCCGGGCCGAAAAAGCTCGACGGCCGAGCGACCGTATGGTCGATGAACTGATCGACGACGACGAAGCGTCCGGGCTCGAGCTCTTCGCGCAACGAGCCCACCGACGAGATCGCCAGCACGTCGGTGCAGCCCGCGCGCTTCAACGCATCGATATTGGCGCGCGCGTTGACCGCGCCGGGCGGCAGTCGATGGCCGGGGCCGTGGCGGGGGAGGAACACGAAGCGGACGGAGCCGATCCGTCCACACAGCAACACGTCCGAGGGCTCGCCGAACGGGCCGTCGATCGTCCGCCGCTCGGCGTCCTCCAACGCGTCGATCGCATATAGCCCCGACCCGCCGATCACGCCGATCGTCCACTCGCCCATCCCCGTCGCCTTCCGATCCAGCCGGTCCACGCCTGGCCTTAGTGCATGGCCCACGCTCCTCAACCGGAACCGCATGTCGCGGGTACCCGCGGCCGACGCGTGTGGACGAATGTTTACGATCGGGGCTTGTGCCCTGATCGCCGACCGCCGTTCTAACGACCGAGAATGGTGTGCAGGGCATCGATCACTCGGTGCTGCTCCTCCTCCAAGCCAACCCATAGGGGCAAGCGAAGGACTCTCCGGCTGATGTCGCGGGTCACCGGCAAGTCGCCGGAGGCACGTCCCAGTCGCTTGCCGGCGGGCGAGCTATGGAGCGGGACGTAGTGGGAGACGCTGCCGATGCCGCATTCGGCCAAACTCCCGATGCACTCTTCACGCGACTGCTCGGAGGGCAGGAGGACGTGGTACATATGTGCGTTCCCTTGGCAATCATCCGGGATCAGAGGTCGGCGAAGCGCGTCCTCGACGTCGAGGTCATGCAATTCGCCGTGATATCGTGCCCACATATCCAGCCTGCGCGACGTGATGGCGTTTGCCGCCTCCATCTGAGCCCAAAGGAAGGCGGCCGTGATCTCGCTGGGCAGATAGGACGATCCGAGGTCGACCCAGGTATACTTGTCGATGCGGCCCGCCAGGAAATCGCTTCGGTCGGTACCTTTTTCCCGGATGAATCGCGCTCGCTCGGCGAAGTGAGCGTCGTTGATCAAGATGGCGCCGCCTTCACCGGAGCTTATGTTCTTGGTTTCGTGAAAGCTCACGGCCGCGAGATGGCCCATGCCGCCGGCCGGTTCGCCGCGGTAGGTCGACATGAGTGCTTGAGCCGCATCCTCGATGACGAAAAGCCCATGGCGCTCGGCGATATCGAGGATGGCGCGCATGTCGCAGGGAACGCCGGCGTAATGCACCGGGACGATCGCCTTGGTTCGCGGCGTGATGGCCTGTTCGATCAGGCTCTCGTCGAGGTTCAAGGTATCCCGCCGCACGTCCACGAACACCGGCACCCCGCCCCTGAGCACGAAGGCGTTCGCGGTGGAGACGAAGGTGTAGGACGGCATGATCACCTCGTCACCGGGCCGGATGTCGATCAGCAAGGCGGCCATCTCGAGCGCGGCGGTGCATGAGTGGGTGAGAAGCGCCGTGCCGCAGCCGATGCGGTCCTCCAGCCATCGATGGCATCTCGCGGTGAACGTGCCATCGCCCGACAGGTGAAGCTTTTCATGCGTTTCACGGATGTATGCGAATTCCGTGCCGACCATGAAAGGTCGATTGAACGGGATCGTCTCGGCTTCAGAGATCATGGTCTGCGCCGCTTGTATGGTCGGCAACGGTTCGCGACTTCCACTCCGTCTGGTCAGGCCGTCCGGCTTCATCGAGATTAGGGCAGGCGGCTTTGTCCGTCCACCGGATCGTCAGCCAAGGTGTCTTGGAGATGCCCGTCGCGCGGTCGAGACAGCTTCTGATGAAGGCGAACAACAGCGGATGCGTCCTCTCGAGCCCGAGATCGGGCCGTCCGTCGACCCGTTGCCCGGAAATGAAGGCGTAGCGAACGCCGGAGGTCCTCAGCCGCGCGATCTCCGCCTCCTGCCTCGACCGCGTAGCCGGAAACAACATGTAGATTTCCCAAGTCGGCGACCTCCGCCTGGCCAGTGCGTACGCACCCGGCATGTAAGGCCCCGAGAAGAACGGGGCCGATCCCGCTCCGGCCGCGACCGCCCGGGCGGCGTGAATCTCGTCGGCGTTGTTCGATCGGACGAGCAAGCGCGCCCCGTCGATCTCCATGGCTTCGGAGGCGTGGCCTTTCAGCACGCCATAGACCGGATGCTCACGCGCCGTCATGACGAGGGCGACGCCGAACGTCATCGTCAGGGCCGTCCATCGCCGTCGGACCCTCTCCCACCGCACGATCCAAGCCAGGGCCGCTGCGAGCAGGGGCAGGACGCTGACGGCGATATGCACCACGTCCGCGCGAGAGTAGGCGTAGTGGGCGTAAGGGACGCCTAGGATCAACCCCGCCGGGATCGCCGGGGTCTTGATGTCGGCGCGCCGCGAACGCCACGCCGCCCATAGCCACAGCGGGGGAGCGCCAATGAAGAGCAGGGCCGAGAGCGATTGCGTGATCGACCTTAAAACACCCTCGTCGCGCGCTCGCGTCACCGCGAGCAGCTCGGGAAAGGGCAGGGACAGGTTGGTCGTGCCGGACTCGAGCAACTGGCGGACGCCGTCGATGAAGGCCGAGGCGAAACCCGGCACCAGGGCGTGGAGCATCAGAACGGGCGAGTAGCCGACCACCCCGCCCACGATCGTCGCCGCGATCGCGATCGCGGGATTCGGGATGCCCCGCAAGTAAAGTAGCGCCAGGATAGCCGCGACCGAGCCGTAGAGCGCGTGATTGATGCCGATCACCGACGCCACCCCGAGGCAGATGCCGTTCCGGAAGTAACGACCGGGCGAGGGTCGCCGTATCAATAGCGTCAGCCCGAACAGCAGAAGAATGGCGGCGAAGCTGTCCGAGACCTTGATATAGGGAGCCATCCACAAGGTGAACGTCGCGCCCGTGGCCATGGGCGCGATCGCACCTGGGCGGGTCGAGCCGGACCCGACGATCCATGTGGCCAGTCCGACGGTGATGGCGGCGAGCACCGCGTTGGCCCACCGCAGGGCCAGGATGCCGTCATGGCCGAGCATGGCCATCCAGCCCGCCACCCAGAAATAACGGCCGGGATCATAGGCCTGGAAGTCGCGGATGGGCAATTCGCCCCGAAGCACGCGTTGCGCGCCGTACCAAAGGAAGCCCTCGTCATGCAGGCTTAGATCCAGGAACCGTTGCGCGGCGATCGCGGCCAAGCAGGCGACCGCCGCGACGGACGCGGCCGGCCATGGTGTGGACGCGAAAGGCGCGCGCGCGCCTGCCGCTCTGCCCGCACGTGGACTCATGGTACCGATTTTCGACCGACCGCGTGGGTCCGACGGTTCATCGAGGCCCCGCGGAGACGACCGCCGTGCCGATGACGATCAGCGCGACGCCGACGATCTTGGACCAGTCCAGCCGCTCCCCGAGCACGAATGCGCCGATCAGGAGCACGAGAACGAAGCTGAGGCTCGTGAACGGGTAGATGCGGCTGAGCTCGAACCGGGTCAGGGCCGCCATCCAGGCGAGCGAGGCGGCGAACGCGGCGACGAACGTGGAAGCGACGACCGGATCGAACAACACGACCAACAGCCGACGGAGCGCGGGGCCGGCCCCGGCGGGCAAGGGGCCGAGCTGATCCAAGCGCCATTTCAGCGCGATCTGTCCATAGACCGAAAGCGCGATCGTCGCGGCCACGAACGAGAAGTCGACCGCGCGCGTCGCCGTCACGGTCGGGCGTTCTTGCGCACGATGATCGTGAACGCGAACAGCCCGTAATCGTGCAGAAGCGCCACCTCGCGCGAGAAGCTCGTCTTGCAATGGTGGAACACGCGGCAGGGGTCGGGGTAGAACAGGTGATCCCGCATCTTCTCCCGGTCCGAATACGACGTGAGGCAGTTAAGGGCGAACCCCCGACGGCTGGTTCGATCGAGCGCGGCGATCCCGTTCAGCAGCGCCTGCCAGCACTCCTCGTCGTCGCGGCCGAGCCGCAAGGTGAACACGCCGCTCGCGACGCCGTAGTCCGCCTCGCGCAGTGGCGCGTCGGCCACTTCGAACGTGAAAACGGGATCGGGATGCAGAACACGAGCGGCGGCGACCATCTCGTCATTCAGGTCATAGCCGCGATAGCGGGTGACGCGCCGCCGGGCGGCGAGGTAATCCGCGAACGCGCCGTAGCCGCAACCGAAATCGTTGATATCCGCCGCGGCGTCTTCGGGGAATAGTTTGAGCAGCTGCGCGAAATGCGCGTCCTGGCTCTCCGCGCCGTTCCAGTCGACGCCGCGAGGTGTGGGCCCATGCTCCGCGAAACGCTCGCGGTAATGCGTGATCGTGCGCCGGCGGAAGTCGTCCCGATCAGTTTCTGCCATGGACATCCTTGACGATGGTATAGGGGCGCTGTTTCACCTCCGTGAACATCTTGGACAGGTAGAGCCCGATCACGCCGATGAAGGCTATGATCGTCCCGCCGAGCAGCCAGACGGAGACGATGAGCGATGTCCATCCGCTCACCGGCCGGCTGGTCGCCACCCACATGGCGAGAACGAACAGGAGATAGATGAAGGATGCCAGGCTGATCGCGACGCCGACATAGAAGATCAGAACTAGGGGCGCGCTCGAAAACGAGGTCACCGAGTTGACGAGCAGGGCGAATCTCCGCCGCAGCGTATAGGTGGTCTCGCTCGTGGACGACTTGTCGACCAGCTGCGGCCGCTGGTCGAAGCCCGTGATCGCCCAGAGGCCGCCGATGTCGATCTCCCGCTCCTCGTGGCGTAGGAGCGCCGCGACGTAGCGGCGCGTCATCAGCCGGGCGGTCACCATGTCCAGCGGCATGTCGACGTCGCTCATCGCGCGCATGAGCCGGTAAAACAGCGACCCCGTCCAACGTTCGACGATGCCTCCCTTGCGCTCGCGCTGCACGCCGTAGACGACGTCGCAGCCGTCCCGTCGCAGTTGCGTCGAGAAGGGGAGAAGCCAGTCGGGTCGCTCTTCCAGGTCGCTGTCGATCAGGAAGATGAGCTCGCCCCGCGTATGGGCAAGCCCCGTCATCATCGCCTTGTGGTGACCGAAATTGCGCGACAGGTCCACGACGACCACGCGCGCGTCGACCTCGGTGAGCGCGATCGCCCTCGCCAGGCTGTCGTCGGGTGAGCCGTCATTGACCAGCACGACTTCGTAATCGTCACCTGCGACGTCCCGAGCGGCGTCGCTCACGCGCTGGTGGAACTCGGCGATGTGCTGCGCCGACCGGTATAGCGTGGCGACGATCGACAGCTTCACGACAGGCCGAGCTTCATGAAGCGACGCGAGTTCGGGCCGCAGTTGAACAGCAGGTCCAGGATCGAGACCCGCGGATCGAACGGCCCCCAAAGCTGAGGATGATCCGGGTAGCCGTCGTAATCCATCCAGACCACCTCCACATCGCGCCGCCGGAACGCCTCGACATCCAAATAAGCCGCCGCGCTCGGCCCACTGACATAGGTGCTGGCCCCAGCCTCCTCGCATAACGCCACAAGTCGACCGGTCCGGTCTCCCTGAGCACGATAGTCGGCGGACATGCTGAGTTTCGTATCGATCCCTAGGAACATGCACACTGCGGCGGTCAGGCGTCGGTTAAGTGCGCTCAGCGATGTCCAGGGCTCGACGAAGAAGGGGCGAAGCCATGCCGCCATCTCCTCGAACCATTCGGCGCGGGCATAATTGGCCGTCAGGACCGTCCAATGCTTGGACCCGCACTGGGGGTCGGATATCGAGACGTCACAGATCCTTCGGCGCAAGTCGGCACCGACCGGAATCGTCAGCCACCGGGTACCTTGCGGCGTCTTGATCTTGTTCCGATTGCGCCAATCACCTTTCGTGTATTGGACGTCGTCATAGAAAATGAATTCGTCGACCGACGCGATCAGGTCGAAATAGCCTCGCCATGGAATGAAGTTCGACTGTGAAATGGCGAGCCGCCGCCGCCGCTGTCCGATACTCGATGAGGCCAGCGACATGTTCGAGCACTCGAGCTAGCAGAAGCCAAGAAGCGTGTTCTGCGGCATCTAATCTTTGCGGACCCTACCCGGTCGACGCTTCTTCCGCAATGCGGGAACGGCTCGATCAAGAAGTCCGGATCTATTCGCCGAGCACGCGACCCGCCTCCGTCGAAGCTGCGATGTAAGGGTTCCGACGCGTCGCCGTGGGCGGATGTCGGCCATCGACGATGGGATGACGCGCCAAGGACGTGTCCCAACCCGGGACACGGGGCCAAGCCGTTGCGAACATGGCCGGACCGGGCTATCCGTTCCGCCGAGGCGATAGGCGGGTCGGGGGACCCGTCGAGGGGAGGGATCGGCGGGCGTGACGCACTACCGGGTGTACAAGCTGCGTGGCCGCAAAGGGCGCATCGTGAAGGGCAAGGACGTGGAGGCCGCCGACGACCGCGCGGCGATGCGCGCGGCGGACGCGGATGCGGACTGCCCGGTGTGTGAGGTGTGGCGCGGCGCGGAGAAGGTCGGCGACGTCCTCTGACGTCGTCGGCGGGATGTTCAGCTCTCGACCGCCGCCTTGAGCCGGTCGACCAGATCCGTCCGCTCCCAGGTGAAGTGACGGCCTTCGGGCTCGCGGCCGAAATGGCCGTAGGCCGCGGTGCGCTGATAGATCGGCGCGTTCAGCTGAAGATGCTCGCGGATGCCCTTGGGCGTCAGCCGGACCAGGCCGGGCAGCACGCGCTCGAGCGCCGCTTCCTCGACCGTGCCGGTCCCGTGCGTATCGACATGCACCGACAGCGGCTCGGCCACGCCGATCGCGTAGGAGAGCTGGATCGTGCATCGCTTGGCGAGCCCGGCGGCGACCACGTTCTTGGCCAGATAGCGCGAGATGTACGCGGCCGAACGGTCGACCTTGGTCGGATCCTTTCCGCTGAACGCGCCGCCGCCGTGCGGAGCGGCGCCGCCATAGGTGTCGACGATGATCTTGCGGCCCGTCAGCCCGGCGTCGCCGTCCGGCCCGCCGATCTCGAACGCGCCCGTCGGGTTGATGTACATTTTGGTCTCGGCGGTGATGAAACCGTCGGGGAGCACGTCGTGGAGTACACGCTCCACATAGGTCCTGAGCTCGGCGTAGCGCGCGGGGTCCGCGTTGTCGCCCTTCTCGCAATAGCCGGCCTTGTGCTGGGTCGACACGACGAGCGCGGTGGCGGCGGCGGGGACGCCGTTCTCGTAGCGGAGCGAGACCTGGCTCTTGGCGTCGGGTTCCAGGAACGGCGCCGCGCCCGAATGGCGGTCGGCGGCCATCCGCTCCAGGATCTTGTGGCTGTAATAGAGCGTGGCGGGCATCAGGCCGGGCGTCTCGTCGCTGGCGTAACCGAACATGATGCCCTGGTCGCCCGCGCCCTCGTCCTTGTTGCCGCTCTCGTCGACGCCCATCGCGATCTCGGCGGACTGGCCGTGGAGGTTGTTGGAGAAGGTGAAGGTCTCCCAATGGAACCCCGACTGCTCGTAGCCGATACGCTTGACCGTCGCGCGCGCCACCTGCTCGATCTCCTCCTTCGCGCCCGGGGCCCACCAGCCGTTCGCCTCCCACTCCGGCTTTTCCCGATCGTAGACGGGCTTGCACCGGATCTCGCCCGCCAGGACGACCAGCTGCGTGGTGGTCAGGGTCTCGCAGGCGATGCGCGACTGCGGGTCCTTGGACAGGAACAGATCGACCACCGCATCCGAGATTTGATCGGCCACCTTATCGGGATGGCCCTCGGACACGGATTCGGAGGTGAAGGTGAAGGATGTGCGCATGCGGTTGTTGGCCCCCATCATATAAAGAAAGCTTTATATGATCGTTAGCGAGCCCGGCGGCGAATGGCAACGGCCACTCCGAGCAGCAGCGTCGCGACCAGCGCCGCGAGCAGGTTGCCCGCCCGCGCGAAGGGGGTGGGCGGCAGCGCCGGCGGGATCGGCAGCTCGACCGCGCCGGCCGTCTCGTGCGGGATCGCCGCCAGCAGCCGCCCGTCGGCGGCGATCACCGCCGAGACGCCCGTCGGCGTCGCGCGCACGATCGGCAGCCCCTCCTCCATCGCGCGCATCCGCGCCTGCGCCAGATGCTGCGGCGGACCCCAGCGCCCGAACCAGGCGTCGTTGGACGGATTGAACAGGAAGCGCGGCCGCCGCGCGGGGTTCACCACTTCGCCCGAAAACACGATCTCGTAGCAGATCTGCATCCCCACCGCGCCGAAGCCGGGCAGGAACAGGTTGCGTGGACCGGGGCCGGGCGAAAAATCGAAATCACCCGGCACCAGCCGCCTGAGCCCGAGCGGTTCGAGCAACGCCTCCATCGGCAGGTACTCGCCGTACGGGACCAGGTGCGCCTTGTCGTACCGCCCGCGCAACCGGGCGTCCGCATCGACCGCGAACACCGAGTTGGCCGCGGCCGCGATGTCGTCGTCGCGGTCGAAGCCGAGCGCGGTGCCTCCGGTCAGGACGATGTCGCGGGGCCCCAGAACGCTCGCGATTCGTCGCCGGATCAGCGCGGCGGGGCGGCCGTAATAGATGTAGCCGGGATAGCCGTCCTCCAGATAGTCGCGCACGACGCCCTCGGGCCAGACGACGAGGCGCGGCGCGGGCCCAGGCTCCCCCGAGCGCGCGAGCACGGCGCGGAGCACGCGCTCGCCGTCGTCGGGGCCGCGATCCGCTTGGCCGATGTTGGGCTGCACCACGCGCACGCGCGCGCCGCCCGGGGCCGCGTCGGGCGCGCGGGTGAGGGGGGCGGAGAGCGCGGCCAGCGCCAGCCCCGATCCGGCGACCGCCGGCAGGGTCCAGCGGCGTCGCACCAGCGACAGGAGGCTCACGGCGGCGACCACGGTCAACCCCGACAAGGCGTAGGTGCCGACGAACGCCGACATCCGCGCCACGCCCGGCACCGGCACCCAGATCACCGACAGTGGGTCCCAGGGGTAACCGGTGAACATGACGCTCCGCAGGTATTCGGTCGCGATCCACGCCGCCCCGAGCGCCGGCGCGTATGCCGCGTCCGGCGACGTCGAGACCGCCGGCCCGACCGCTCGGAACCGCCAGGCGATCCCCGCCGCCATCGCCGGATAGACGGCCAGATAGAGCGCCAGCGCGACCGCCGCGAAATAGCCCAGCACGGGCGGCATCGCGTCCTGGAAGTCGAAGGCGTGCTGGAACCAATTGTCGTTGACGGTGAAATGCCCGACCCCGAACGCATAGCCGAGCACCAGCGCCCGCCCGAGCGAGGCGGCGCGCCGGACGATCGCCGCCCAGCCCGCGACGGCGAGCAACGTCAACGGCCACATCTCGAGCGGCGCGAACCCGCATGCGGCGACCGCACCAAGGATGAGGGAGACGAGGACGGGATGGCGGATCACCGCGGCGCTATGATGCGGGGCGGGGGTCGGCACAATCCCGGAAGGGCGTCAGCGTGTGGTGGACGGTCCCTTGCCGCCACCCGGCGGCCGTCGCTTGACCTCCACGACGGGCGGCTTGCCCGGCCCGCGCGAGGCCGGGCGCGGGCGCGGCGGGGCGTTCGGGCCGGGTGACGCGCCTCCGGCGGGGGCGATGACGTACCCCTCTTTTTGCAGGCGCGTGAAGGCGGCGCGGACACCCGACGCGATCGCGGCGCGCAGTTCGGCGGGCAGGTCGGCGACCGTCGTGTTCGGATGGACCGCGCCCAGATCGCGCAGCAGCGCGTTGGGAACGCCCTTGGACGCCGCCTTGAACGCGACGACCGCGTCGATCGTCGCGGCCGCGACGATCTCGCCCATGATTTCGGTTGCCGATTTGGTCATGTGCGGCTCAACGCACGGGCCCGGGTTCGGTCTCCCGCCGCGTCCGCGAAGATGCTAGGGCAGGGGCCATGAGCCTGCGCCCGTTCCACCTCGCCTTTCCGGTCCACGACCTCGCCGCCGCGCGCGGTTTCTATCGCGGCACGCTCGGCTGCCGCGAAGGACGCTCGAGCGCGAGCTGGATCGATTTCGACCTGTTCGGCCATCAGATCGTGGCCCATCTCGATCCGGCCGCCAAACCCGTGGCGACATCCAACGCGGTCGACGGCCATGACGTGCCCGTGCCGCATTTCGGCGTGGTGCTCGGGCTGGATGACTGGCGCACGCTCGCCGACCGCTTGGCGGCGGCGGGCGTCGCGTTCGGGATCCCGCCGCACGTCCGTTTCGCCGGCCAAGCCGGAGAGCAGGCGACGATGTTCTTTCGCGACCCCAGCGGCAACGCGCTCGAGTTCAAGGCGTTCGCCGACGATGCGCGACTCTTCGCCACCGAGCCCGCGCCCACCCGTTCCGTCGTCGAGGTGCCCGCATGACCGCCCCCGTCGAAGTCGACCTGCCACACAAGCTCGGCCAAGCCGAGGCGCGCCGCCGCATCGAACGTGGCTTCGGCAAGCTCGCCGGCTGGATCCCCGGCGGCCAGGTCAGCCGGCATGGCTGGGAGGGCGACACGCTGCTGTTCACCGTCGAGGCGCTGGGCCAACGCATCGAGGCGCGGCTCGATGTGCGGGACACGCTTGTCCATGCGCGACTGGAGCTGCCGGCGATGCTGGCGATGTTCGCGGGGCAGATCCAGGCGGCGCTGAAGGCGAACGGGCCGAAGTTGCTTGAATAGGGCCAGGGCCGCACGCGATTAGCGGAGCGGATCGCGTGCGGCCCCCGCCCGGGCCGGCGGTCGTCTTAGCCGTACCGACCGGCCGGGGTCCCCACGAAGTACTACTTCGCGAGGTGCCCCCACGACGCGGCTTCGCCGCGGCGCACCTGCCCCGCGCATGTCGCGCCGCGGCAAAGCCGCGTCGTCGGTCCTAGCTCGCGCCAGGCCGGCCGGGCTTGACCGTCTCGCCCGCGAGGCGCGGGCGTGCGGTCTGCGCCACCCGCCAGATCACGTTCCCCACATCATCCGCCACCAGCAACGCTCCCGTGCGGTCGGAGATGACGCCCACCGGTCGCCCGCGCGCCTTGCCTTCGCCGTCCAAGAAGCCCGCCAGCAGGTCCACGGGCTTGGCCCCGGGAACCGGGAAGCCGTTCGCGCCGAAGGGGACATAGACGACCTTGTACCCCGATACCGGCTTCCTGTTCCACGACCCGTGCTCGCCGACGATCGCGCCGCCCGCGAAGCGCCCGCCGAGCCTGAGCCCGTCGGTGAAGGTCAGCCCGAGCGCGGCTACGTGCGGCCCCATCGCATAGTCGGGGCGCTTGGAATATTGCTGGAGCGGCGCGTTGCCCGGCTCGACCCGGCGGTCGGGATAGCCGCCCCAATAGAACCACGGCCAGCCGAAATGATCGCCGAACTCGACCTGCGTCAGGTAATCGGGCGCGAGGTCGGAACCCAGCATGTCGCGTTCGTTGACGACGGTCCAGGGCTGCTTGGTGACCGGATTGATCGCCATGCCGACGGGATTGCGCAATCCCGCCGCATAGACGCGCCAGTTCTTGTCGGGCCACACCTGCAGGATGTTCGCGCGATATTTCTCCGCCTCCAGCCCCTTCTCCGCGATGTTCGACGCCGAACCGACGGAGACGAGCAGCGTCTCGCCATCGGGCGCGACGATCACGCCGCGCGACCAATGGTTGCCCGCGCCATTGAGCCTGACGACGAGCTCGGGCTTGGCGGTGATCCGCGTCTGTCCGTCGGCATAGGGCACGCGGACGAGCGCGTCGGTGTTGCCGACGTAAAGTCGCCCTTTCAGGAGCGCCATGCCAAAGGGGGAGTTGAGCCCGGTCATGAACGGCTGTTTAAGCTCGGCCACCCCGTCGCCGTCGACGTCGCGGAGCAACGTGATGCGGTTCGCCGAGGGGACGCCAGCGCCCGCGCGGCCGAGCAGCCAGCCCATCACGATGTCGGTCACGCCCTTCTTGGGCCGGGGCGGCGAGTTGGTCTCGGCGACCAGCACGTCGCCGTTGGGCAGCCGGTACAGCCAGCGCGGATGGTCGAGCCCGCTCGCGAAGGGCTGGACCGCGAGCCCGGCGGCGGGCGTGGGACGCCCGCCGTTCCAGCCGACGACCTCGGCGATCTTGACGGTCGGCAAGGTCTGGACGCGCGGCGCGGAGATGGTCGGGCGGTTGCCCGCGACCGCCTCGAACGGAAGCTCCGCGGTGTCGGGCCAGGCAAGCCACGTGAATATGCCCCCGGCGGCGAGCGCGAGGAGGCCGAGGACGATCAGGATGGGTCGGAGCATGACGCAAAGGTAGGCGGGTGAGGAACGACCCGCAATCCTATCCCCGACGCGGAGGTGTGCGACACGAGGAAGGCCGCCGGCGTCACCACCAACGGCCTGTCCTTCGTCCGGTCCGTTTCGCGCGCTAGACGGTCACGACGCGATCCGTATCGCCCGCCGTATCGACGCCGTAGCTCAAGTCGAAGCGGTCGGCCTCCATCACCTTGGTCCATGCCTTGACGAAATCGCGGACGAACTTCTGCCCGGCATCGGCGCAGGCGTAGACCTCGGCCAGCGCGCGCAGCTGCGAGTTGGAGCCGAACACCAGATCGGTGCGCGACGCTGTCCAACGCTGCTCGTGCGTGTCGCGGTCGGTGCCGACGAACTCCTCGTCGCTCTCGTCGCTGACCTGCTTCCACGCTGTGCCCATGTCGAGCAGGTTCACGAAGAAGTCGTTGGAGAGCGTGCCCACCCGGTCGGTGAAGACGCCGTGCTTCCCCGCCTTGGGGTGGTTGACGCCAAGGACGCGAAGCCCGCCGACCAGCACCGCCATCTCCGGGGCCGCGAGACCCAGTAGCTGCGAGCGGTCGACCATCAGTTCCTCGGTCGGCACGCTGAACTTGACCTGCAGATAGTTGCGGAACGCGTCCGCCTTGGGCTCCAGCACGTCGAAGCTCTCGGCATCGGTCTGCTCGGGCGTGGCGTCGGTGCGGCCGGGCGTGAACGGCACCTCGACCGCATGACCCGCGGCGGCGGCCGCGCGCTCGACGCCCACCGATCCGCCGAGTACGATCAGGTCGGCGATCGACACCTTCTTCCCGTCCTCGCGGCCGCCGTCGAACGCCGCCTTCACGCCCTCATAGACCTGAAGGACGCGGCGGAGCTGCTCGGGCTGGTTGACCTCCCAGCTTAGCTGCGGCTCCAGGCGGATACGCGCGCCGTTCGCGCCGCCGCGGTGATCCGACTGGCGGTAGGTCGAGGCCGAAGCCCAGGCGGTCCCGACGAGTTCGGCGACCGACAGGCCCGCATCGTTGATGGCGAGGCGAAGGCCGGCGACGTCGTTCTCGTCGATCGGCTTGTAGTCCGCCTTTGGGATCGGATCCTGCCAGATCAGGTCCTCTGCGGGAACCTCGGGTCCAAGGTAACGCGCCCTGGGACCCATGTCGCGGTGGCACAGCTTGAACCAGGCGCGCGCCCACTGGTCGGCGAAATACTCGGGGTCCGCCCGGAACCGCTCGATGACCGCGCGGTAGGCGGGGTCGACCTTCAATGCCATGTCGGCCGACGACATCATCGTCGGCACGCGCCTCTCCGGCGAGTGCGCGCCGGGAGCCAGCGTCTCGGCCGGATTGCCGACCGGCTGATACTGATGCGAACCGGCTGGGCTCCTGACCAGTTCGTACTCATGGTCGAGCAACATGTCGAAATAGGTCATGTCCCATGTCGTCGGCGTCGGCGTCCACGACCCTTCGAGTCCGCTCGTGATGGCGTGATCGCCGACCCCGCTCTCATGCGTCGACGCCCAGCCCAGGCCCTGCGCCGCGATGTCGGAGCCCTCGGGCTCGACGCCGACATGGCTCGGATTGCCCGCGCCGTGCGCCTTGCCGAAGGTATGGCCGCCCGCCGTCAGCGCCGCGGTCTCGATGTCGTTCATGCCCATGCGCGCGAAGGTCTCCCGCATGTCGCGCGCCGACCCGGCCGGGTTCGGGCAGCCGCCGGGGCCCTCCGGATTGACGTAGATGAGGCCGTGCTGGATCGCGGCGAGCGGGTTCTCGAGCGCGAGGCCCGCCTCCTCGTCGATGCGCGTCTGGCCGAGCCACTCCTCCTCGGTGCCCCAATATATGTCCTTTTCGGGCTCGAACACGTCCGCGCGACCGCCGCCGAAGCCGAACACCGGGCTGCCCATCGACTCCATCGCGACGTTGCCCGTCAGGATGAACAGGTCGGCCCAGCTGAGCTTGCTGCCGTATTTCTGCTTGATCGGCCAGAGGAGACGGCGACCCTTGTCGAGATTGCCGTTGTCCGGCCACGAGTTAAGCGGCGCGAAGCGCTGCTGCCCCGAGGACGAGCCGCCGCGTCCGTCGCCCGTGCGGTAAGTCCCCGCCGCATGCCAAGCCAGGCGGATGAAGAACGGGCCATAATGCCCGTAATCGGCCGGCCACCACGCCTTGCTGTCGGTCATCAGCGCGGTCAGGTCGCGCTTCACGGCGACGTAGTCGAGCTCGAGGAACGCCTTGGCGTAGCTGAAATCGTCGCCCATCGGGTCGGGCGACACGCCGCGCTGATGGAGGATGTCGACCGACAGGTGATTGGGCCACCAATCGCGATTGGTGCGGCCGAGCAGCGTCCGCATCGCGGCGGGCTGCTTGCCCGGATCATTGAGCGGGCTGCCCTTGGTGATCGCGTCCATATCTCAAACTCCATCTCGCCGGTGCTGCCGCCAATATAGGTCGGCGCGACAAATCCAGCGAATGATTTAATCTGATCGTCCTGAGCGAACGGGTCGATCAGCGTTCGGGACGCTACTCCTCGGGATCCTCGGGCTCGGGCCGCGGCGGATGCAGCCGCAGGCGGTTGATCCGCCTTTCATCCGCTTCGATGACTTCCAGGCGCCACCCCGACGGATGATCGACATGCTCGCCGACCGCGGGCACGCGTCCCGCCAGAACGGCGGCGAGCCCGCCGAGCGTGTCGACGTCCTCCTCCACCTCGCCCAGCCGCGCGTCGATCAGCGCGGCGGCATCCTCCAGTTCGGCGCGCGCGTCCGCCTCCCACGCGCCGCCGGGGAGCGGGACGATCAGCGCCTGGGGCGCGTCGTCATGCTCGTCCTCGATCTCGCCGGTGATCTCCTCGATCAGGTCCTCGATCGTGACGAGCCCCTCGGTGCCCGAATATTCGTCGAGCACCACCGCCAGATGGACGCGCTTCTGGCGCATGTCGGCGAGCAGGTCGAGCGCGCCGCGCGACATGGGCACGAACAACGGCTCGCGGATCAGCCCGGTGAGGGTGGGCGGCTTGGGCGCGCCGGTCGCCAGGATCGCGAACACGTCCTTGATGTGGATCATGCCGATTATGTGGTCGAGCTTGCCGCGATAGACGGGCAGGCGGCTGTGCCCGGCCTCCGCGAAGATGCGCACCAGCTCGCCGAAGGACGTGTTCTCTTCGACCGCGATGATGTCCGCGCGCGGCACCCCGACGTCGCCCGCGTCGCGCTCGCCGAAATGGAGGAGGTTCCGGACCATCTGCCGCTCCAGCGGCGACAGGTCGCCCGCCGCGTCGGGGGCCGGATCGCCCTCATGCCGGTCGATCGCCTCTTCCAGCTGGTCGCGGAGCTTGTCCTCGGCCTGCTCGCCGAAGATCGCGCGTCGGAGGCCGCCCCAGATACTGTCGGGTTCGGCTGCGTTGGGGCCCTCGGCCATGGTCGCTGGTCAGTCCTCGTTTACGGGATAGGGATCGTGGAGACCGAGCGCGGACAACGCATCGCGCTCGATCCGCTCCATCGCGTCGCCCTCCGACTCGCCCGCATGATCATAGCCGAGCAGGTGCAGGACGCCATGCACCATCAGATGCGCCGCGTGGTCGGCAAGCGCGACCCCGCGCTCCGCCGCCTCCGCCGCGCAGACGCCGTGGGCGAGCACGATGTCGCCGAGCAGCACCTCACCGTCGTCCGAATTGGCGCTGACGCTCTCGATCAGGTCGGGCTGGATCATCGGGAAGGACAGGACGTTGGTAGGCTTGTCCTTGCCCCGGTACTGCCGGTTGAGCCGTTGGACCTCCTCGTCCGTGGCCAACCGCACCGACAGTTCGATCACCGCCGGCGAGGCGAGCAGCCCGCCATGGGGCGTCCGCTCCACCGCCGCCCGCGCGGCGCGTTCCGCCAGCGCGTCCCAGTCATGTTCGGGCCATGGGTCCTCGCGGGACAGCGCGATCTCGATCACGCGCCCGCGCCCGCCTCGCCGCCCTCGTACGCCTCGACGATCCGCCCGACGATCGGATGGCGCACCACGTCGCCCGAGGTGAAGCGCGCCATGGCGATGCCCTCCAGCCCCTCCAGCCGCCGGACCGCGTCCGCCAGCCCCGACGCGGACGCGCCGCCGGGGATGTCGACCTGGTTCGGGTCGCCGCACACCACCATGCGGCTGTTCTGGCCGAAGCGGGTCAGGAACATCTTCATCTGCGCCACCGTCGTGTTCTGCGCCTCGTCCAGGATCACGAACGCGTCCGCCAGCGTGCGGCCCCGCATGAAGGCGATCGGCGCGACCTCGATCTCCCCGCTCGCGATCCGCCGCTCCACCTGCTCGGCTGGCAGGCAGTCGTACAGCGCGTCGTAGAGCGGCCGCAGATACGGATCGACCTTCTCCTTCATGTCGCCGGGAAGGAAACCAAGCCGCTCACCCGCCTCCACCGCCGGCCGCGACAAGATCAGCCGTTGTACCGATCCGGTGATGAGCTGCGCCACCGCCTGCGCGACCGCGACATAGGTCTTGCCCGTGCCCGCCGGCCCGAGCGCGAAGATCATGTCGTTCGAGTGCAGCGCGTTCATATACGCGGCCTGCGCGGGGGTGCGCGGCAGGATCGTCTTCTTGCGCGTACGGATGCTGATGCCCGCCACGCGGGGCGCGCCCGTCTCGGCGCGGACGATGCCGTCAAGCACCGGCTCGGCCGCCATCGCGATCGACGCGTCGACCAGCCCCGTATCGACCTCCTCACCGCGCCCGATCCGCGCCTGGAGGTCATGGAGCACGTCGCGCGCCAGCGCCACCTGCTCGGCCGATCCCTCCAGCTGGACGCGGTTGCCGCGCGCGGTGATGTATACGCCCAGCCGATTCTCCAGCGCCACGAGGTTCTGGTCGTACTGGCCGAACAGGGCCGCCAGCGTCTGCGGCTTGTCGAACACCAGTTCGATGCGGGAACGGTCGCCGGCCTGCGCCGGAACGGGTTTGCGGCTCATGCGACTCCTAAGGCTGCTTGAAACATCGTCGTCGAAGTGGGGACGCGCGGGCAAGCGGAAAAGATGCGCTGATCACTCCGCCGCGAGCGCGATGGGACCACCCGTGAGCGAGTTCGGCCCGGCGGCCGTCAACGCGACCTCGACCAGGTCGCCGATGCCTGCACTCGTTAGTAGATGCACCGACTGCAGCCAGGGCGACTTGCCGAGCATCTGCCCGGGCAGCTTGCCTCGCCGCTCGACCAGCACGTCGCACACCCGCCCGACCGTCCCGAGGTTAAAGGCGTGTTGGTCGCGGTTCAAAGCCGCCTGGAGCCGCTGAAGCCGTTCGTCCATCACCTCCGGCGCGACTTGATCGCTCATGCTCGCGGCAGGGGTGCCGGGGCGCGGGCTGTATTTAAATGAGAAAGCTTGGGCGTAGCCGACCGCGTCGACCAGGCTGAGCGTCTCGGCGAAGTCGGCGTCGGTCTCGCCGGGGAACCCGACGATGAAGTCGCCCGACAGCGCGATGTCCGGCCGTGCGGCGCGTACGCGGTCGAGCAGGCGGAGATAGGAGGCGCGGTCGTGGCTCCGGTTCATCGCGCGGAGCACCCGGTCCGATCCCGACTGTACGGGCAAATGGAGGAACTGCATGAGTTTCTCGACATCGCGGTGCGCGTCGATCAGCCCTTGTGTCATGTCGTTGGGGTGGCTCGTCGTGTAGCGGATGCGCGCCAGCCCCGGCAGCTGGTCTAACGCGCGGATCAGCCCGTCGAGCCCCTGGAGCTGCCCGGCCTCGTCCTCGCCCGCCCAAGCGTTGACGTTCTGTCCCAGCAGCGTGATCTCGCGCGCGCCGGCATCGACCAGCGAGCGCGCCTCAGTCATTACCTGACCCCAGGGCCGCGAGACCTCGGCGCCGCGGGTGTAGGGCACGACGCAATAGGTGCAGAACTTGTCGCACCCTTCCTGCACCGTCAGGAAAGCCGACGGCCCGACCCTGCGCCGCGCGGGAAGCGCCCCGAACTTCGACGCCAGCGGCATGTCGGTATCGACCGCCGCCACGCCCGCCGCGGCGCGGGCGACGAGTTCGGGCAAGTTGTGATAGCTCTGCGGCCCGACCACCACATCAACCTTGGCGCGGCGCACGATCTCGTCGCCCTCGGCCTGCGCGACGCAGCCCGCGACCGCGATCATTGGTCGCCGGCCCTGCTTGCCCGCGTCCTTCCGCAGCCGCCCGATGTCCGAATAGACCTTCTCCGTCGCCCGCTCGCGGATGTGGCAGGTGTTCAGGATCACCAAGTCCGCTGCCGCCGCGTCGTTGGTCGGGCTGAGCCCGCCGGCCGCCATTAGCTCGCCCATCCGCTCGCCGTCATAGACGTTCATCTGGCAGCCGAAAGATTTGACGTGGAAGGTCTTTGGCGTGGACTTCATGGCCGCGCGCTTAGCGGCAAACACCTGCTCACGCGACCTCTATGCGCGAACCGGCGGCCTGCATGGCGGCGACGATGCGGCGGCGGGCTTCGGCGGACACCGTCTTGCGGTCGCCGATCGCGGCGGGATCAAACGGTTCGAGATAGTCGATCGTTACGGGGATGGTTCCGCGTCGGCCCAAGATACGGAGCGCGTTCGCCGACCCGTCCTCGCCGGTCGCCTCGGCCCACGCGATCTCGGGCGCGGCGGGGCCGTAATCGAGGAACACGGGCTGCAGCACGACGCCGGGCGGCGGCGGATCGAGCGCGGCGAGCAGGGCGGGCTTGAAGGGCAGCAACGTCGCGCCATCGCTGGTCGTGTCCTCGGGAAACACCACGACGGAACGGTAGGTCAGCGCCTCCCGAAGGCGCGCCACCTGTTCCCCGATCGCGCGGCGGTCGGCCCGGTCGACGAACAGCGTTCCGTTCGCGCGGCACATCGCGCCGACGAGCGGCACCCGCGCCAGGTCCCCCCGCGCGACGAAGGCCGCCCCCGTCGCGCCGCCCAGAACAAGGATGTCGAGCGTCCCGCAATGGTTGGAGACGATCAGCGCCTGTCCGCCGGGCCGCCGCCCGCGTACGCGCGTGCGGACGCCACAGATCCACGCCGCGCCGGCGAGGAAGCGGCGCGGCCACGATGAGGGGAGGCGCAGCAGCCGCCGGCCGCCATGAAACACGACGCATCCGACAAGGAGCGCGAGCAGCCCGGCCAGCCGAGCGGCGATGCGGAACGACTTCACGCCTTCCGGTCGAGGCTGACCCCGTACAACTCCATCCGGTGGTCGACCAGGCGGAAGCCGAGCTTCTCCGCGATCGCCTTTTGCAGCTGTTCGAGCTCGGGATCGACGAACTCCATCACGCGGCCCGTCTCGACATCGATCAGGTGATCATGATGTGATTCGGGCGCGGGTTCGTAACGCGCGCGACCGTCACCAAAATCGTGACGATCGAGGATGCCCGCCTCCTCGAACAGCCGCACGGTGCGGTAGACGGTGGCGATGGAGATGCCCGGGTCGATCGCGGACGCGCGCGCATAGACTTTCTCGACGTCTGGATGATCCTCCGCCTCCGACAGCACGCGCGCGATCACGCGGCGCTGATCGGTGATGCGCAGGCCCTTCTGGTTGCAGAGCGTCTCGAGGTCAATGTTGCGCGGCATGGGCGGGGTCCGATCAGGGTCGGCCGGATACATAGGCGTTCATGCTTGTTGCGAAAAGCGCGATCGATTCTCAATAAGCTCTCGTCTTAGACATCGAGCGCCGCGCCGTAGGTGTGCGCGTCATGGAGTGCGCCGTCGACGCCGCGGTAATAGCCGCGCCGCTCGCCGACCTTCGCGAAACCGTGGCGGCGATAGAGCCGCGTCGCCGGATTGCCGTCGCGAACCTCCAGATGGAACCGGACGCAGCCCGCCGCGGTCGCCGCCGCCGCGGCGGCGCGGAGCAGCGCGCCGCCTACGCCGTGGCCCCGGTGCACGGGGGAGACCGCGAGAAGCAGCAGCTCCGCCTCGTCGAGCACGCGGCGCGTCATCGCGAAGCCCGCGGGCTCGTCGTCGAGCTCCGCGATCAGCAGCGCCACGCCCGGGAGCGCGAGCACGCCGAGGCACTGCCCGCGAGTCCACGCCTCGCCGTAATGCGGGTCGAACGCCTCGCTCATGAGCGCCTCCACCGACACGATGTCGTGTGCGCCCGCCACGCGCAGGGTGAGGGCGCGCGTGGCCACGTTCAGCCCCCGACGCTTCCCGGGACGACCTTGGCGTCGGGCGCTCGGCCGTAGAGCGGGCGCGGGGGCAGGCCGGCGAGTTCGGGCGGCACCCGCCACGCCTCGCCCGCGTCGGGCAGTGCGTCGGTCGCGTCGAGCCCCGGCTCGACCGCGAGCAGCCGTGCGACGCCGGACCCGATGGCGGGCAGGCCGTCCAGCCGCGCCAGCACCGCCTGGGGGGTCAGGCTGGCGAGATCGCCGAGCGGCTGGAAAGGGGCTTCGAACGCCTGCATGAAGACCTCACCATGTCCCCCTTCGATCACCGCCGCAACCCGGTGGAGCTCCGGCCGCGCGGCGAACGCGGCGGCCGCGACGAGCGCGAGCGACGAGTAGCCCGCGACCGGCACACCCCATCCCAGCGCCAGACCGCGCGCCGCCGCGATGCCGACGCGGATGCCCGTGAAGCTACCCGGCCCGCAATCGACGAGGATGCGGTCGGCCCGTCCGCCGCTCGGCAGCTCGGCAATCATCGGCACCAGCCGCTCCGCATGCCCGCGTCCGACGATCTCGTGAGCCCGCGCGACGACGCGCCCACCTTCGACCAACGCGACCGAACAGGCCGCCGTCGCGGTCTCGATGACTAGGGTGAGCAACTGATCGGTCAGACCAGACGGTTGAACTTCTCGAACGCGGGGCGCGGGCTCCGGTCGAAGATCGTCGACTGGTCGGCGTATCCGAGCGTCGAGATGTAGTTCACCGTCACCCGCGGCCGATCGGCGAAGAACAACCGGTCGAGCGCGGCGTCGGGAAGCGGCTGCATCAGACCGCCCGCACTTCGGTCACTTCGGGAACGTAGTGGCGCAGCAGCTGCTCGATCCCGTTCTTCAGCGTCGCGCTGGACGAGGGGCAACCCGCGCACGCCCCCTGCATCCGCAGATATACCTTACCCTTGTCGAAGCCCCGATAGACGATGTCGCCCCCGTCATTCGCCACCGCGGGCCGCACGCGCGTCTCGATCAGTTCCTTGATCTGCGCGACGATGTCGGCGTCGGCGGGATCGTCAATCCCCGCATCCTCCGCCGGCACGCTAAACCCCGACGCGCTGCCCTGCCGGAACAGGGGCATCTGCGCGGAGAAATGATCGAGCAGCAGCCCCAGTATGTCGGGCTTCAGCACCGACCAGTCGGTCCCGGGCGCGGCGGTTACCGACACGAAGTCCGACCCGAAGAACACGCCGGTGACGTCGCCCAACCCGAATATCGCGTCCGCGAGCGGGCTCGCCTCCGCCTCCTCGGGCGTGGCGAAATCGCGGGTGCCGATCTCCATCACGGTCCTGCCGGGCAGGAACTTCAGCGTCTGGGGGTTGGGGGTCGTCTCGGTCTCGATGAACATGAACTGGCATGTGGCGCGGCGGCGGAGCGGGATCAAGCGGCGTGAAATTCCGTGCCCGTCTGGCGGCGTTCATGTTCGCCCGTTACATGGGAGTGATATGGCGTCCTCCCAGCGCGTGCTCCGCGTCTCGCTCCTCCCCATCCTCCTCGGCCTCGGGCTTCCCGCCACCGGCCAGCAGGTCGTGCCCGCGCAAGTCCTCGCGCCGCAAGCCGCGCCGCCGCGCGCCGCGACCCCGCCCGGCGTCGACCCCGCGCCCTGGCTTTATAAGGGATCCGACATTACCCCCGATCCGGGCTGGTCGTTCGGCACGCTCCCCAACGGCGTCCGCTACGCCGTCCGCCGCAACGGCGTGCCCCCCGGCCAGGTGGCGGTCCGCGTCCGCATCGACGCGGGGTCGCTTCACGAGACCGACGGCGAGCGCGGCTTCGCGCATTTCCTGGAGCATCTGAGCTTCCGCGGTTCGAGCCATGTCCCCGACGGCGAGGCCAAGCGCGTTTGGCAACGGCTAGGCGCGACCTTCGGGTCGGATTCGAACGCGCAGACGACGCCGACCCAGACGCTCTACAAGCTCGACCTTCCCGGCGCGACCGCGACCGGCCTCGACGAGAGCCTGAAGATCATGGCTGGCATGATGGCCGCGCCGACGCTGACCGACGCCAGCGTCTCCGCCGAGCGCCCGATCGTGCTCGCCGAACAGCGCGAGCAGCCGGGGCCGCAGGTCCGCTTCGGCGACCTGATCCGCTCCACCTTCTTCGCCGGACAGCCGCTCGCCGAGCGTTCGCCGATCGGATCGGTCAAGACGCTCGAGGCGGCGAACGCGCGCGGAGTCCAGGCCTTTCACGACCGTTGGTACCGTCCCAGCCGCACGGTGGTCGTGATCGCGGGCGATATGGACCCGTCGGTCTTCGCCGCGGGCATCGCCAGGCACTTTGGGCAATGGAAGGGAATCGGTCCCGAGCCGCGCGACCCCGATTTCGGCAAGCCCGACCCCAGCAAGCCCACTACCGCGACCCTGGCCGAGCCCGGGCTGCCGCCGGTCGTCGCGACCGCTGTGATCCGCCCCTGGACCTACCGCGACGACACGGTGATCTTCAACCAGCGCCGCATGATCGACACGGTCGCGGGCCGTGTCATTGGCCGGCGGCTGGAGCAGCGTGCGCGCGGCGGCGGCAGTTTCCTCCAGGCAGGCGTCACGCTCGACGACGTGTACCGGTCGGGCAACGTCACCTCGGTCAACATCGTACCCGTCGGCGACGACTGGGCCGCCGCGCTGAAGGACGTGCGCGCGGTCCTCGCCGACGCGCAAAGCGCGCCGCCGACGCAGGCCGAGATCGACCGCGAGCTCGCCGACTACGACACGGCGCTCCGCACCCAGGTCGAAACGTCGCGAGTCGAGGCGGGCGGGCGCCAGGCCGACGACATCGCCGAGGCGCTCGAAATCCGCGAGGTCACCACCTCGCCCCAGATTTCCTACGGCATCTTCACCGACGCGCGCGCGAAGGGGATGTTCAACCCGGCGGCCGTGCTCGCCTCCACCAGGCGGCTGTTCGACGGCGTGACCCGCGCCGTCGTCAACACCCGCACCCCCGACCCGACCGCGCAAGCCAAGCTCGACGAGGCGCTCAAGGCCGACGTGACGGGGCTAGCGGGCCAGCGCCGCCAGTCGCGCAGAGTCACCTTCGCGCAGCTGCCGACGCTCGGGACGCCCGGTACCGTCGCCAGCCGCACCAAGGCGCAGGGGATCGAGCTGGAGACGGTCACCTTCAACAACGGCACGCGTCTACTCCTCTTCCCGAACACGGGCGAGACCGGCCGCGTTTATGTCCGCGTCCGCTTTGGCGGCGGGCGCAACGCGCTTCCGGCCGACCGCGCCACTCCCGCCTGGGCCGGCGACCTCGCGCTGGTGTCGAGCGGGATCGGTTCCCTTGATCAAAACGACCTGGAGGCGTTGGTCGCCGGGCGCCGGGTCGGGTTCGATTTCGACATCGGCGACGACGCCTTTTCGTTCAACGCCATGACCAACCGGGCGGACCTGGCCGACCAACTCCGGTTGTTCGCGACCAAGCTCGCCCAGCCCGGCTGGGACCCCGCGCCCGTAAACCGCGCCCGCGCGGTCGCGCTCGCCGCGACGCGCGGTTACGATTCGTCCCCCGACGGCGTGATCGGCCGCGAGCTCGAAGGCCTGCTCCGCGCGGGCGATCCCCGCTGGGCCGCGCCCACGCCCGAGCTGATCGCCAAGCTTGATCCCGCATCGTTCCGCAAGTTCTGGGAGCCGCTGCTCCGGACCGGTCCGGTCGAGGTGTCGGTGTTCGGCGACACCACCGCCGACGCGGCGATCGACGCCGTCGCGCGCAGCTTCGGGGCGATGGCGGGGCGGGGGAATACGCCCGTCCCGCCCAAGCGGGTGCGCTTTCCTGCGCACAACAGGAAGCCCGTCACCCGCACCCATAGCGGCCCCGCCAACCAGGCCGCCGCCGTGATCGCCTGGCCGACCGGCGGCGGGATCGAGGGGATCGCCGAGAGCCGCCGCCTCGACGTCATCGCGCAGATCTTCTCCGACCGGCTGTTCGAACGCCTGCGCCAAGCGGCGGGCGCCAGCTACAGCCCGCAGGTGTCGAGCCAGTGGCCCGTCGGCCTCCCCGGCGGTGGTCGTCTGCTCGCGGTCGGCAACGTAACCCCGGACCGCGTGCCCTTTCTCCACAAAATGGCTCGCGAGATCGCTGCCGACCTCGCCGCGACGCCCGTCAGCGACGACGAACTCCAGCGTATCATGCGCCCGATGGCGCAGTACATCCTGCGCGCGTCGAGCGGGAACCAGTTCTGGCTTCAACAGCTGGGCGGCGGCGCATTCGACCCGCGCCGGGTGGACGCCACCAAGCGCATCGCGGAGGATTATGTCACCATCACCCCCGCGCAGCTCCAAGAGACCGCGGCCAAGTACCTCCGCCCCGACCGCGACTGGACCTTCGCGGTGCTACCGAGGGCTGGGGTGAAATAGGGCCGCACCGGGCGAGTGGTGCTCCTTACCCTTTGTACAAGCCGTTCAACCGCGCCCCGTAAACCTCCCGCAGCACATGCCGCCGTATCTTGAGCGACGGCGTCATCTGTTCGTTCTCGATCGTGAAGGGCTCATCGGCGATCACGAAGCGGCGGACGCGTTCGATGACCGACAGCTCCTTGTTGACCCGCTCCACCGCCGCCGACAGCGCGGCGCGGTAGGTCGGGTTTTCCGCCAGCGACGTGAAGCTGCACGGCGCGCCCCCGGCGGCGCAGAATTGTTGCGTCCATTCGGGATCGGGCACCAGCACCGCGACCATATACGGCCGGCGGTCGCCCGCGATCATCGCCTGCGCGATCTCGGGCTGGAGGGTGAGCATCCCCTCCACCTTCTGCGGCGCGACGTTGTCGCCCTTGTCGTTGACGATCAGGTCCTTCTTGCGGTCGGTGATCTTCACCCGGCCGCCCTCGTCGATCACGCCGATATCGCCCGTATGGAGCCACCCGTCCTTCAGCACGCGCGCGCTTTCCGCGTCGTTGCGCCAATAGCCGTGCATGACGAGCTCGCCCCGGCACAGTATCTCGCCGTCCTCCGCGATCCGGACCTCGGTGTTCAGGAGGGGGGGGCCGACGGTGTTCATGCGGATACCGGCCTTGGGGCGGTTGCACGAGATGATCGGCCCGGCCTCGGTCTGGCCGTAGCCCTGGAGCACCAACACGCCGATCGAGTGGAAGAACACCCCCACTTCCGGATTGAGCGGCGCGCCGCCCGACACCATCGCCTTGAGCCGTCCGCCGAAGCGCTTGGCGATCTTGGGCTTGAATATCGTATCGACGAGCAGCTTGGTCGCGCGGTCGGTGACGCGGAGCGTTCCGTGATAATCGCGCGCGCCGACCTCGAGCGCGCGGGCGAACAGCCAGCGCGGGAACCTGCCCTGCTTCACGATCCCCTTGGCGATGCGCTGGTTCAGCACCTCGAACAGGCGCGGCACGACGAACATGATCGTCGGGCGCACCTCCTCCATGTTGGCGGCGAGCTTCTCCAGCCCTTCCGCGTAATAGATCTGCCCGCCCATGCCGATCGGCAGGAACTGCCCGCCGGTGTGCTCGTAGGCGTGGCTAAGCGGCAGGAACGATAGGAACGTCTCGTCCTCCACGATCCCCAGATCCTCGCCGATCGCGTCCACGCACGCCGCCGCGCAGTGGAGGATCGCGCCGTGATGCTGCCGCACGCCGCGCGGGGCTCCGCCCGTGCCGCTGGTGTAGATGATGCAGGCGAGGTCCCCGCGCGCGAAGTCGGCGCGCGCCTCCGCCACGGCCGGGTCGGTCGGATGCCGATCGACCAAGTCGCGCCAGCGGTGGAAATCGACGCCGGTCTGCGCGACGCGCATCTCGTCGATGCCGATCACGATTTGCGGCTCCGACGCGCGCAGCACCGTCGGCATCAGCGCCTTGGCCAGCTTGGGTGTCGATACGATCACCGCGCGCGCGCCGGAATTCTCGATGACGTGCGCGTGGTCGCGCTCGGTGTTGGTGACGTAGGTCGGGACCGTCACCGCGCCGGCGGCCATGATGGCGAGGTCGGACAGGCACCATTCGGGCCGGTTCTCCGACACCAGCATCACCCGGTCGCCGCGCCCGATGCCGATCGCGGTCAGGCCCGCGGCCAGGCTAGCCACCTGCCGTGCCGCCTCCGCCCAGCTAGTGGATACCCAAGCGCCGTTCTCCTTGCGCCACAGGAACGGCTTGTCCCCGCGTTCCCGAGCCCGCGTGAAGAACATCGTCACGAGGTTGGGGAAGGGCTCCAGATTACGCATCATTCTCTCCAGCGCCCGTTTCGTCGGGCGTCCGTCATTCGCTAAGCGCCATCCCCACGCTTCGGGGGTCGGCCGCACCGCGCCAGCCGGCGGGCGTCCGCTCGGCCGCATTCGCCTTCAACCCCAATCGCCCGACCACGACCTTGTGCCCCAGCCGTTCGAAGTCGACCTTGAGCGCGGCGCGGGCCGTACCCTCCTCCAGGATCACGCCGTCGCGCCCGAAATACACCAGGCCCTCGCCCAACGCCTCGCGTGCAGGCAGGCCCCAGTCGAGATGCGCGATCAAGGCTTTCGCGACCTGCATGATGATCGTCTTGCCCCCCGCCGCGCCGACGGTGAAGACGGGCCTGCCGGACGCATCGTAGACAATCGTCGGAGCCATCGACGACAGCGGCCGCTTGCCGCCTTCCACGCGGTTGGCGACGGGCGCGCCGTCGCGCTCGGGCGTCCAGGTGAAGTCGGTCAGCTCGTTGTTGAGGATGTAGCCGCCAAGGCCTTCGCCGACGACCAGTTGGCTCCCGAATGGCCCCTCGACCGTCGAGGTCATGGTGGCCACGTTGCCGCGGCCGTCGACCGCGACGAAGTGCGTCGTCCCCGCGACCTCCTGCTGCACCGCCGGCGTCCGGATAGGCGCGCCCGGTGGATTGCCCGCCGGGTAGACTCCCAGCGCGCGCAGGGGCGAGATCAGCCCCGAGCGGCGGCGCAGATAAGCGCGGTCGATCAGCCCCGCGACGGGCACGCGCACGAAATCCGCGTCGCCCAGATAATTCTCGCGGTCCGCATAGGCGAGCTGCATCGCCTCCGCGATCAGGTGCC
Organism: uncultured Sphingomonas sp.; assembly: GCF_964237155.1. Classification (GTDB taxonomy): domain Bacteria; phylum Pseudomonadota; class Alphaproteobacteria; order Sphingomonadales; family Sphingomonadaceae; genus Sphingomonas. Next base: position 33,676 of record NZ_CAXSHH010000025.1, read on the forward strand.
ATGATTGCGGCGAGGTTGGGCCGAGCGCCTTGAGGTCGAACCGTTCGAGCATACCCAGGATGCCCAGCACCGTAGTCGCGCCCGACGAGGGCGGCCCCATCCCGCACACGCGCCACACGCGGTACGGCGCGCAGACCGGCGCGCGCTCCTTGGCGCGGTAGCCCGTGAGATCGGCCACCGTCATGTCGCGCGGAGACCCGACGCTGCCGTTCGCCGCCGCAAGCAGCGCGCGGGCGTTCTCGCCGGTGTAGAACGCATCCGCTCCCCCGGCGGCGACGCGGCGCAGCAGGGCGGCGAGCGCCGGGTTGCGCACCGTCGTCCCCTCCGCGACCGGAGCGCCGCTCGGCGCGTACAGCGCGGCGGTGGCGGGGAAGTTCGCCCAGCGCGCGGCTCCGCTCGCCGCCGCACCCGCCAGCGGACGCGTGACGGCATAGCCGCCTTCCGCCAGCTGGATCGCGGGCGCGAACAGCCGCGCCCAGGGCAGGCGGCCCCATTTCCGGGTCGCGGTCGCCATCAGCCGGAGGTTCCCCGGCACGCCTACAGAGCGTCCGCCACCGACCGCCTGCGCGTAGGACAACGTCTTTCCGTCCGGTCCCAGGAACCGTCCCGGCGTCGCCGCGCGGGGCGCGGTCTCGCGGCCGTCGATCGTCTCCAGCTTGCCGCCCCCGTTCCTGGCGGCCGAGTGGTGGACGAGGAACCCGCCCCCGCCGATCCCCGACGATTGCGGCTCCACCACCGTCAGCGCGAGCATCATCGCCATCGCCGCGTCGGCGGCCGAACCACCTTGGCGCAGAATATCCCGCCCCGCCTCGGTCGCCCGCGGATCGGCGGAGGTGACCACTCCCTGCGCGAGCGCGGAGGCGGGCAGGAGCAGCGCGAACAGCGCGAGAAAATACCGGATCATCGCATCGGACCCTAGCGACGCGCCCAAGGTGCGCAAGACAGGCGCGCGCAAGCCGGTCACCGGGCGTCGGCCCCCACGGCATCGGCGACGGTGTCGAACCCGTCCCGCGCGAGCAGCGCATCGAGCTCCCGTGCGATGCGCCGGAGCAGCCCGGGCCCGCCGTAAACCAGCCCCGTATAAAGCTGCACTAGGCTCGCCCCCGCCCGGATGCGCGCATAGGCCTCGGCCCCGGTATCGATGCCCCCCGCCGCGATGAGGGGCAGCGCGCTCCCGGTCGCGCGCGCGAAATCGGTGAGCCTATGCGCAGCGAGTTCGCGAAGCGGCCGCCCCGACAAACCGCCCCCTTCGGCCGAGTAAGGCGACCGCAACGCCGGCCGCGTCACCGTGGTGTTCCCCACCACCAGCGCATCGACGCCCCGGTCGACCGCAGCCCGTGCGATACCCTCCACCTGCGGCCAGTCCAGATCGGGCGCGACCTTCAGGAACAGCGGCGTCGATCCCCGCGCCTCGATGCACGCCGCCAGCAGCTCGTCCAACGCCGCGCCGTGCTGCAGGTCGCGCAACCCCGGCGTGTTGGGTGAGGAGATGTTCACCGTCACATAGTCGGCGACCCGAGCCGCCGCGCCCACCCCCCCGACGTAGTCCGCCATCCGGTCGCCCGCGTCCTTGTTCGCGCCCACGTTGATCCCGAGTACGCCCGCGCGCTTCGCCGCCCGCGCACGCGCCAGCCCCGCCGCCAGCCCGCCATTGTTGAACCCCAACCGATTCACCACCGCCCGGTCCTCGACCAGCCGGAACAGCCGCGGCCCCGGATTGCCCGGCTGGGGCAGCGGGGTCAGCGTCCCGATCTCGACCGATCCCGCGCCGAGCCCGAACAGCCCCGCGATCGCGCGCCCGTCCTTGTCCACCCCGGCCGCGACCCCGACCGGATTGGGGAACGTCACCCCCGCCACCGTGATCGCCAGCCGCTCCGACCGCGCCGGCCCGCCCGCCCCCACGCCGCGCCACGCCGCCAGCCCGGCGATCGTCAGCTGGTGCGCGCGCTCGGCCGGCAGCGCGAAGAGCAGGGGGCGGAGCGGGTGCGTCATCGCCCCGCCCATCGCACCGCCGCGCGGGGTCGTCAAAGCGCGCTGATAACGACTCGCAAGCGGCCGCCGCCCGTTGACGCACGCGGTCTCCGCGACCATCTGTAATCAGACCGATATACTCCGATTTGAAAGCCGTTCCGTGCGCCTGTCGAGCCTAGCCGATTATGCGATCGTGTTGATGTCCGCCGCCGCGCGCAAGTGCGCTGCGGCGCCGCTCAACGCGACCCTGCTCGCGGCCGAGACGGGCGTGCCGCTCCCGACCGCGCAGAAGCTGGTCAGCCGCCTGTCCGCCGCCGGCCTGCTCGCCAGCGCGCGCGGAACCGGCGGCGGTTTTCGCCTCGCGCGGCCCGCCGCCGCGATCAGCCTGGCCGACATCGTCGAGGCGGTGGAGGGTCCGATCGCGCTCACCACCTGCGTCGACGACCACCGCGATTATTGCGCGCTCGACCATCACTGCACGGTCAAGCCGCATTGGAGCGTCGTCAACAAGGCTGTCCGCTCCGCGCTCGACAGCGTCACGCTCGTCCACCTTTCCCAGCCCGCACCTGAGTTCGTGCGTGTGAAAGTACCCGCATAATGGCCACCAAGAACGCCGAAGCCTACGCCGCCGTCGCCAAGACGTACGAGTGGGGCTTCTCCTCCGACATCGAACAGGATTTCGCGCCCAAGGGGCTGTCGGAGGACACCGTCCGCTACATCTCGGCCAAGAAGAACGAGCCGGAGTGGATGCTCGACTGGCGGCTGAAGGCGTTCGCGTTGTGGCAAACGATGGAGCACCCGGATTGGTCGAAGCTCAACGTTCCGCCGATCGATTACCAGAACGCCTATTACTATGCCGAGCCCAAGGCGAAGCCCAAGCTCGGCTCGCTCGACGAGGTCGATCCCGAGATCCTGCGCGTCTACGAGAAGCTCGGCATCCCGATCCAGGAGCAGAAGATGCTTGCGGGCGTCGAAGACGGGGGCGTCAATGGGGAGGAAGGCGCGGAGCCGAAGCGCCGCGTCGCCGTCGATGCGGTGTTCGACAGCGTCTCGGTCGCGACCACCTTCCGCAAGGAGCTGGAGGCCGCGGGCGTCATCTTCCGTTCGATCTCCGAGGCGATTCGCGAGTACCCGGATTTGGTCCGCAAATGGCTCGGTCGTGTCGTGCCCCAGCGCGACAACTACTTCGCCACGCTCAACAGCGCCGTGTTCAGCGACGGCACCTTCGTCTACATCCCCGAGGGCGTCCGCTGCCCGATGGAGCTCTCCACTTATTTCCGCATCAACGCGGAGAATACCGGCCAGTTCGAGCGCACGTTGATCATCGCCGACAAGGGCTCGTACGTCTCGTATCTGGAGGGCTGCACCGCCCCGATGCGCGACGAGAACCAGCTCCACGCCGCCGTCGTCGAGCTCGTGATCCTGGACGACGCCGAGATCAAATATTCGACCGTCCAGAACTGGTATCCCGGCGACGAGAACGGCGTCGGCGGCATCTATAACTTCGTGACCAAGCGCGCGCTCTGCCAGGGCAGGAACGCGAAGGTCAGCTGGACCCAGGTCGAGACGGGTTCCGCCGTCACTTGGAAATACCCCTCCTGCGTCCTTGCGGGCGAGGGCAGCGTCGGCGAGTTCTACTCGGTCGCGGTGACCAACAACCGCCAGCAGGCCGACACCGGCACCAAGATGATCCACCTCGGCAAGAACACGAAGTCGACCATCGTGTCCAAGGGGATCAGCGCCGGCCGCTCCGACAACACCTATCGCGGGCTGGTGAGGGTCGCCCCGACCGCGGAGGGCGTCCGCAACTTCACCCAGTGCGACAGCCTGCTGCTCGGCGACCAGTGCGGCGCGCACACCATCCCCTATATCGAGGTCCGCAACCCGTCCGCGCAGATCGAGCACGAGGCGACTACCTCCAAGATCAGCGACGACCAGATGTTCTACGCCATGTCGCGCGGGCTGGATTCGGAGGCGGCGGTCGCCCTCATCGTCAACGGCTTCGCCCGCGAGGTGTTGCAGCAACTTCCAATGGAGTTCGCGGTCGAGGCGCAGAAGCTGCTGGGGATCAGCCTCGAGGGGAGCGTGGGGTGATGGCGACGCAGCTGTACGAGACCGACTTCTATGGCTGGACGCAGGAGCAGTCGGCCAAGCTGCGCGCGCTGCTGGTCGAGCGCAGCAACCTCGACCTAGACATCGAGAACATCCTGGAGGAGATCGACAGCTTGGGCCGTAGCGATCACCATCAGCTAGTTAGCCGGTTCGAGGAGATCGCGATTCACCTGCTGAAATTGCACTATTCCACGATATTGGAGTGCGAGAATACGTGGAAGAACTCGGTGCGGGGGCAGCGCGGGCGCATCGCCAGGCTGCTCCGGCGGAGCCCGTCGCTCAAGCCGCTGCTCGGCGACGCGTTGAGCGAGGGCTACGAGGACGCGCTGCGCCATTTCAGTGACGAGAAGCTGATCGAGCTTTGCATGCCGGAACACCTTCCCGGTTCGTCGCCCTTCGGGATCGAAGATTGCCTGACGGATGAGTGGTGGCCGGAACTCCGAGGACGCAACTGATGCTGCACATCGATAATCTCCACGCCGAGATCGACGGCAAGGAAATCCTGAAGGGTCTGACCCTCACCGTCAACGCGGGCGAGGTGCATGCGATCATGGGGCCGAACGGCGCGGGCAAGTCGAATTCTGTTAGGGCGGAACGGAGGCGCTGATGGCTACGCAGCTTTACGAAAGCGACTTCTACGAATGGACGCAGCGACAGGCGGCCATGCTCCGTCGTATGGCGGCCGATCGCGTCAACAGCGAACTCGATTTGGAGAACCTGGCGGAGGAAATCGAGAGCGTGGGTGGAAGTAACAAGCGCGAAGTGAAAAGCCGCCTTACGACCATACTGATCCATATGCTCAAGATCGCGTACTCGCCCGCCTATGAACCGTTGAACGGTTGGCGTGGAACGGTGACGACGCAGCGTGACGATCTTCTAGCCATCTTGGAACAAAGTCCGTCACTACGGAATGTCGTGCGGGAACGCTTTGTCGACGCTTACAAACGCGCAGCGGACGAAACGCGCCTATCGCACATTGATCTCACATTGGCGCCGATACCGACTGCGTGCCCCTTCGATCTGGAGGAGCAAGTGCTCGATCCCGATTGGCTGCCGGAACCTCGCATAAGGCCCCCTAGCGAATGTTGAACATTGATGACCTCCATGCCGAGATCGACGGCAAGGAAATTCTGAAGGGCCTGACCCTCGCCGTCAACGCGGGCGAGGTGCATGCGATCATGGGGCCGAACGGCGCGGGCAAGTC
>NZ_CAXSHH010000026.1:0-35248 GCF_964237155.1 uncultured Sphingomonas sp.
GCGCAGCCCAAATACCGGGTCGACATGGACACGCTGGAGCGGCTGGCGGCGCGCACGCTGGAGCTGAACGAAATCGGCGTCGCGGTGGTGTCGACCGACCGGCCGGTTGTTTTCGAGCCTTATGCCCAAAGCCGCGAGCTGGGCGGGTTCGTGCTGGTCGACAAGGAGACGAACGACACGGTCGCGGGGGGCGTGCTGCATTTCGCGCTCCGGCGGGCGGGGAACATCCATCCCCAGGCGATCGACGTGCCCCGCGAGGCGCGCGCGTCGCTGAAGAACCAGCGGCCCGCCGTGCTGTGGTTCACGGGGCTGTCGGGGGCGGGCAAGTCGACGATCGCCAACCTGGTCGACGTGCGGCTCCGGCGGATGAACCGGCACGCGTTCCTGCTCGACGGCGACAATGTGCGCCATGGCTTGAATCGCGATCTGGGTTTCACCGACGCCGACCGGGTGGAGAATGTCCGCCGGGTGGGCGAGGTCGCGCGGTTGATGACGGACGCGGGGCTTATCGTGCTCTGCGCGTTCATCTCGCCCTTCCGCGCCGAGCGCGAGATGGTGCGGAGGATGATGCCGCCGGGCGAGTTCGTCGAGGTGTTCGTCGACACGCCGCTGGCCGAGGCGGAACGGCGGGACGTGAAGGGCCTGTACGCCAAGGCGCGCGCGGGGGCGCTGGCGAACTTCACGGGGATCGATAGCCCCTACGAGGCCCCGACCGCGCCCGAGATCCGCATCGACACGAGCGCGATGACCGCGCAAGCGGCGGCGGACCTGATCGTGGAATGGGTGATCGGGGCCTAGTCGGCGATCGCGTCGGGGCCGGCCGGCTCGGTCGTGGGGACGCCGGCGGTGCCGCGCCGGTCGCGGGCGAGCGTGGTGTAGACCGCCAGGCGGGAGCGCATGATCCCGCCGAGGGGGCGGTGGGTTTCGAGCGCGTGGGCGGGGGAGAAGGATAGCGCGTCGACGCCGGCGATGCGAGCGGCCGTGGCGCAGGCCTGCGGCGGGAAACGGAGGAGCGCGACCGGGCGATGGGGGCTGAGCGCCTCGGGCCAGGCCGTGCCGGCGTCCTCGATCGGCATGGCGTCCGCGTCGGTCCAGAGCTGGGCGGCGAGGGTGAAGGTCGCGCCGTGGGTCGCGATGCGCGCGGCGGTCGCGTCCCGGAGCGCATCGGGAGCATCGGCGTCGAAGGGGAGATCGGTCTGGTCGCCGGCGGGGAACGCGGCGAGCTTGGCGACATAATTGCCCCAGCGGAGCGGGGCCTGGCTGTGGAAGGGTTCGGACAGCGGATGGCGGCGGGGGTGGCCGAGGATGTCGAGATTGGCGGAGGCGAGGCCGACCGTACCGAGCGCGCGGTTGACGCCGCGCGCCGCCGCCGAGACGGTCGCCTTAAGCGCCTGAGGCATTGGCGCGGCGGTCTCGACCGTGGAGATGGCGACCAGAAAGTGGGCCGGGGTGGCGACGTTGAAGGCGGGCGCGTTCTCCAGCACGAAATCCTGGGTACCGCTTTCGTGACCCGCGAGCGGCGCGCCCTCCACCCCGAACAGCTTGATCGACAGGCCGCGGTGCGAGGACACGCCGCGATCGTCGAGATCCTCGCCGGGAAGGTGCGACAGCCGCGCCACGACGGGGTAGACGCGGCCGGGGACGAACAGGCCCTGCGCGAGTTCGGGGGCGAGGTCGGGGAGGATCGTCACCGCGCCCTTCAGCGCGGCGATCGTGGCGACGTGGCTGAGGCGACCGCCCGGCCCCGCGCCGTCGCGCGCCGCCCGGCCGCCGGCGCGCATGACGTCGGCGATGCGGTCGAACAAGGCAGGCTCACCGGGGTCGATCGTCTCGATACCGGGATGGTAGGGGAGCGGGCGGTTCATGAGCCGGGGAGGCAACGGGCGCGGGGGCCGCGAAGTTCCGGCACGCGCGCCGGACCCGTGGGGCGCTTCGGTTGTTCGGGTTTTTCCATCCCAGCCGAGGTCGAAGCATGTTCCTGTTCTTTTCCAGACGCCTCGGCTGCGCGGGGTCGGTGATCGTGTCGTTGGGCCTGAGCCTGCTGGTCCTGTTCCTGCTCGGGTGGATCTGAGATGCAGCGGGTGAGGGCGGTCGTGCTGGCGTTGCTGCTCGCCGGTTGCGGCGGCGGCGGCGCGCCCGACGGCGGATCGGAGCGGAAACCGGTGCGGGTGCCGGAAGCGGACCGGGCGATGGGGGCGGAGCAGCACCCGCGGCTGCTGGCCGAGTTCGGCGGCGCGTATGCGGGCGGTCAGGCGCGGTATGTCGCGGCCGTGGGCCAGCGGGTCGCGGCGGCGGCGGGACTGAAGGGCCAATGCCGGTTCACGCTGGTCAACAGCGACGTCGTGAACGCCTTCGCCGTGCCGGGCTGCTATATCTACATCACGCGGGGCATGCTCGCGATCGTGGGAAGCGAGGCGGAGCTGGCGTCGGTGCTGGGGCACGAGCTGGGGCATATCGTCGGCGCGCATTCGCAGCGGCAGCAGCGGCGGTCGGTGTTCCGGCGGGTCGGGGTGGCGCTGGTGAACCTGACGGGATCGGAGCGGCTGACGCGATTGGCGGGACAGGCGGCGCAGTATTTCACGCTGCGATATTCGCGGAACCAGGAATATCAGTCGGACGATCTGGGGCTCCGCTACCTGCGCACGGCCGGGTACGACCCGTATGCCGAGGGCGAGATGCTCGCGCGGCTGGCGGCGAACGAGCGGTTCGTGGCGGCGACGGCGGGGCGCGACGAGGCGCGGTCCATCCCCGAATGGGCGTCGAGCCATCCGCTGACGGGCAACCGGATCGAGCGCGCCACCGAGGGAGCGCGCGCGATGGGGCTGACGAACGACCAGTTGCCCGAGAACGAGGCCGCGTACCTGCGCGCGGTCGACGGGATGCTGTATGGTGACGATCCCGAGCAGGGGTTCGTGCTGGGGCGGCGATTCGCGCATCCGGTGATGGGGATCACGTTCGAGGCGCCGCGCGGCTGGACGTTGACCAACAGCCCGCGCGCGGTGCTGCTGGCGGGGCCGGGCGGCGCGCGGGGCGAGTTCGGCGGCGGGCCGATGCCGGCGGGGGGCGTGACCGCCTATGCCGAGGCGCTGGCGACCGGCCTGTTGGGCCGGGCGTCCGGCGATGTCGCGGGGGTCGAGCGGGGGGTCATCAACGGATTGGCGTCGGTGATCGTCGACATGCGCATCCGGGCGGAGGGCGGCGTCGTGCCGCTGACGATCGCGGCGTATGACGGAGGGAACGGGGAGGCGTATCATTTCGTGCTGCTGTCGCCGCCGGGGCGGCCGTCATCGGCGGCGGGCGCGGCCCTGATCGGATCGTTCCGGCGGCTGCTCCCGGCGGAGGCGGCGCGGCTGCGGCCGCAGATGGTGCGGACGGTGGCGGTCGGGCCGGGCGATACGACCGCGAGCCTGTCCGCGCGGATGGCGGACCCGAACGGGCGGGCGTTGTTCGCGATGCTGAACGGGTTGGAGACGGGCGGGGCGGTCCGGCGAGGGACACGGGTGAAGATCGTGACCGACGCCCAAGCGAGATGATCGTCCGTTTTCCATCCCCATCCATGTTGGTGTCGGCGCGCGAAAGCGGTAACGGTGATCGGCGCGATGCAGAGGTGGGCCGGCGACGCGACGGGGAGTTGATGCGGGTGGATGAAAGCGGGCGAAACGAAGCGGCGATATTCATGGACCCTGGCAAGGTCGACGGCGGGTTGGCCCGCACGGGGATCGCCGGGCTGGACGATATCCTTGTCGGCGGGCTGACGCCCAACCGGCTGTACCTGATCGAGGGAAGGCCAGGGACCGGCAAGACGACCCTCGCGCTGGATTTCCTGCTCGAAGGCGCGCGCATCGGCGACAAGGGGTTGTACGTCACCCTGTCGGAGACCGAGTACGAGTTGCGCGCGGTGGCGGCAACGCATGGCTGGTCGCTCGACGCGCTGGAGCTGGTCGAGCTGGTCGCGGAGGACGGGCTGGATCCCGAGTTCGAGCAGACGCTGCTCCACCCAAGCGACGTCGAGCTGGGCGAGACGGTGCGCGGCGTGATGGAGCGGGTCGAGGCGCTGCGCCCCGAGCGGGTCGTCTTGGACAGCTTGTCCGAATTGCGGCTGTTGTCGCAGAATCCGTTGCGCTACCGTCGTCAAATCCTGGCTCTCAAGCATTTCTTCTCCAAGCTGAATTGCACGGTGCTGATGCTCGACGACCGGACGGCCGACGCGGGCGACCTCCAGCTACATTCGATCGCGCACGGCGTGGTCACGCTGGAGCAGACGGCGATCGATTTCGGGGCGGAACGGCGGCGGCTGCGCGTGATGAAGTTCCGCGGGCGCAAGTTCCGGGGCGGGTATCACGACTACCGGATCGAGACCGGCGGGCTGCGCGTCTATCCGCGCCTCGTCGCGTCGGAGCATGGCGTCAGCTTCGCGCCCGCGCCGGTGTCGACGGGGGTGGCCGAGCTCGACCGGCTGCTCGGTGGAGGCCTGGTGCCGGGCACCACCACGCTGTTGTCGGGGCCCGCGGGGGTGGGCAAGACCACCACGACGGTTCAATGCATGGTCGCCGCGCTCGAGCGTGGCGATCGGGCGGCCTATTTCCTGTTCGACGAACGCATGCCGACGCTGCTGTCGCGGACGGCGGCGCTCGGCATCGACCTGGTTCGCTTCATCGAGGCGGGGCGGCTGCTGATCCGCCAGGTCGACCCCGCGGAGCTGTCGCCGGGTGAGTTCGCGGGCACCGTCCGCGAAGCCGTGGAGGAATTCGGGGCGGGAACGGTGCTGATCGACAGCCTGAACGGTTACCTTCAGGCGATGCCCAACGACAAGTACCTGACGCTGCAGATGCACGAGCTTCTCGCCTATCTGAGCGAGCGGGGCGTGGTCACGCTGATGATCCTGGGGCAGCACGGCACGGTCGGCGATCTGCGGACCGACGTGGATTTGAGTTACCTGGCGGACACCGTGCTGCTGCTCCGCTATTTCGAGGCGGACGGCCGGGTGCGGAAGTCGATCTCCGTCATGAAGACGCGCACGACCGATCACGAGCGGACGATCCGCGAATTCCGCGTCGGTCCGGGCGGGGTGGTGATAGGCGAGCCGCTGACGGGGTTTCGCGGGGTGTTGACGGGGCTGCCCGAATACCGGGCCGACGGACAGACGCTGATGGAGAGCGACCGGGAGCGGCGTCCGCTTGGGTGACGGCGTCCTGATCCTCGCCCCGCGCGGGCGCGACGCGGCGGTGGCGGCGGACCTGCTGCGGCGGCACGGGATCGCCTGCGTCGCGTGCGACGACCTCGCCGTCTTCGCCGAGCGCTTAGGCGAAGGGGCGGATGCGGCGCTGCTCGCGGAGGAGGCGCTGGTCGAGGACGGGCTGGAGGCGGTGATGGCGTGGTTGACGGCGCAGCCGACCTGGTCCGACTTTCCGTTCGTGGTGCTCGCCAATGGGCAGACGCGCGCGCGATCGGGGCGCGCGAACCACACGCTCGACGCGCTCGGCAACGCGGTGCTGCTCCAGCGGCCGCTCCATGCCGACGCGATGGTCCGCGCGGTCCGCTCCGCAATAGCGGCGCGGGGACGGCAATATGAGGCGCGGGAGCGGATCGAAGCGTTGCACGCCAGCGAGGCGAGCTTTCGCGAGAGCGAGGCCAAGTTCCACGCGATCACCGACTCGGTCGATCAGATGATCTGGTCGACGCTGCCCGACGGGTTCCACGATTTCTATAACCGGCGCTGGTACGACTTCACGGGCGTGCCGCCGGGATCGACCGACGGCGAGGCTTGGAACGGGATGTTCCACCCCGACGACCGGGAGCGGGCCTGGGCGCGCTGGCGGCACTGCCTGGCGACCGGCGAGCCGTACGAGATCGAATACCGGTTGCGGCACCGAAGCGGCGAGTACCGGTGGGTGCTCGGACGGGCGCAGGCGGTGCGAGACCCGGACGGGGCGATCACGCGTTGGTACGGCAGCTGCACGGAAATCGGCGACCAGGTCCGCGCGCGCGAGGCGCTGGCGCGGTCGCGCGAGGTGCTGGAAGCGGCGGTAAGGGCGCGTACGGCCGAGCTGGCCGAACTGTACGCCAAGACACCGGTGGTGCTGCATTCGATCGGGCCGGATACGCGGTTGCTGAGCGTGTCGGACCGGTGGCTGGCGTTTATGGGATGTGACGACCGCGAGGACGTGATCGGGCGTGCGATCACCGAGTTCATGACGCCCGAGTCCGCGCGCGAGTTCGAGGACCGCGACTGGCCCGAGCTGCTCCGCGACGGGTCGAGCGAGGACGGACCCACCTGCTACGTCAAGCGGTCGGGCGAGACGGCGGACGTGCTCGTGTCGGCGCGGGTGGAGCGCGATGCGGACGGGCGGGTCGTGCGCGCGATGGCGTCGGTGATCGACGTGACCGACCGATTGCGCGCCGAGGCGGAGCGCGACGAGGCGGAAGAGGCGCTGCGCCATGCCCAGAGGATGGAGACGATCGGGCAACTGACGGGCGGCGTCTCGCACGATTTCAACAACCTGCTCACGCCGATCGTCGGGTCGCTCGACATGCTCCGGCGGCGGCATGGCGACGACGAGAAATCGCAGCGGCTGATCGGCGGGGCGTTGCAGGCGGCCGAGCGCGCGGCGACGCTGACGCAGCGGCTGTTGTCCTTCGCCAGGCGGCAGACGCTGCAGCCGCGTTCGGTCGATGTGGGCGCGCTGGTGGAGGGCATGCTCGATCTCGTCACGCGCTCGCTGGGGCCGACGATCCGCGTCGCCGTGCGGATCGAGGGCGAGCCGCCGCCCGCGATGGTCGATCCCAACCAGTTGGAGCTCGCGATCCTGAATCTGGGCGTCAACGCGCGCGACGCGATGCCCGACGGGGGCGCGCTCGCGATCGAGGTCGCGCCGCATGACGTCCGTGGCGGGTCGGGCGAGCTCGCCGATGGACGTTACGTGCGCGTGGGCGTGATCGATACGGGCACGGGCATGGACGCGGACACGCTCAAACGGTGCGTGGAGCCGTTCTATTCGACCAAGGGCGTGGGCAAGGGCAAGGGCACGGGGCTGGGGCTGTCGATGGCGCACGGCCTGGCGGCGCAGTCGGGCGGGGTCCTGTCGCTCCGGAGCGAGCCGGGGCTGGGCACGCGCGCCGAGCTATTCCTGCCCGCCGCCGACGCCGCCGTCGCCGCGCCTTCGCCGTCGGCCGCGATGATTCCGGCGTTGCGCCGGGCGGCGGTGCTGCTGGTCGACGACGAGGATCTGGTCAGGACCGGCACCGCCGACATGCTCGCCGACCTCGGCCATACCGTGGTCGAAGCCGCGTCGGGCGCGCAGGCGCTGGCCGCGTTGCGCGGCGGCGTCGAGGTCGATCTGGTCGTGACCGATTACCTGATGCCCGGCATGACGGGCGCCGCGCTGATCCGCGAGCTGCGCGCGTCTTGGCCGCGGATGCCCGTGCTGTTGGCGACCGGCTTCGCCAACACGGCCGCCGACGTGCCGGGCGACGTCCCCAAGCTGGCCAAGCCATTCCGCCAGGCGGACCTGTCCATGCGCGTCAACCACCTGCTGGCCAGATACGCCGACGCGCCGGGCGAGCGGGCGCCCCCTCAGTTGCGAACGGTGGAATAGCGACGTCCTGGCGCGCCCGGCTGGATTCGAACCAGCGGCCACAAGCTTAGAAGGCTCGTGCTCTATCCATCTGAGCTACGGGCGCGCGCCGCAGGGGCAAATAGCGTGGATTGCGCGCGGGCGAAACCGCGATCATGGATACGGCCATGGACGATCCCGACGCGCCGATTCCGGCTAGCGCCGCCGAGCCGCGCGCCTTTCGCCATTTCGACATCGTCATGGCGGCGTTCGTCGCCATCCTGCTGCTGTCGAACGTGCTGGGGGCGGGGAAGGTCGCGCAGGTGACGCTGCCGGGCGTCGGCCCCTGGCCATTCGGGGCGGGGATCCTGTTCTTTCCGCTGAGCTACATCATCGGCGACGTGCTGACGGAGGTGTACGGGTACGCGCGGACGCGGCGGGTGATCTGGGCGGGGTTCGCGGCGACCGGGTTCATGGCGGGGATGTCGTGGGTCGTCGTCGCGCTGCCGCCCGCGCCGGGCTGGACCAACCAGGCGGCGTACGAGACGGTGTTCGGGCAGGTGCCGCGCATCGTGGCCGCGAGCATGGTCGCGTTCTGGGCGGGCGAGTTCGTCAACGCGTATGTGCTCGCGCGCATGAAGGTGTGGACGGGCGGGCGGCATCTGTGGTCGCGCACGATCGGGTCGACGGTGGTGGGGCAGGGGGTGGACAGCCTGCTGTTCTATCCGCTCGCCTTCTGGGGCGCGGAGGGATGGACGACGAGGCTGGTGGTGACCGTGCTGTTCACCCAATGGGCGCTGAAGGTCGGGTGGGAGGTGCTACTGACGCCGGTGACCTACGCAGTGGTGGGATGGCTGAAGCGGGAGGAGGGGGTGGACCTGTTCGACAAGGGGACCGACTTCTCGCCGTTCCGGGTGCGGACCTAGCTCACCGCTTCCAGCAAGCCCTCGAACAAGCGGCGGCCGTCGGTGTTGCCGTGGGCGGGCTCCACGCACCGCTCCGGGTGAGGCATCAGGCCGAGCACGTTGCCTCGCTCGTTGACGATCCCGGCGATGTGGCGGGCAGAGCCGTTGACGGGGGCGGCGTAGCGGAAGGCGACGCGGCCCTCACCCTCCAGCCGGTCGAGCGTTTCCGAGTCGGCGAAGTAGCTGCCGTCGTGATGCGCGACCGGAAAGGTGACGCGCTCGGCGGGGGCGTAGCCGCTGGTGAAGGGGGAGCGGGCGTCCCCGACATCGAGCGCGAGGTCGCGGCAGACGAAGTTCAGCTCGGCGTTGCGCATCAGCGCGCCGGGGAGGAGGCCGGCCTCGGTCAGGACCTGGAAGCCGTTGCAGACGCCGAGCACGGGTACGCCGCGCCCGGCCGCGTCGGCGACCGCGCGCATGACGGGGGAGCGCGCCGAGATCGCGCCGACCCGGAGATAGTCCCCGTAGGAAAAGCCGCCCGGGACCGCGACCATGCCCACGCCGTCGGGGAGCATCGTCTCCGCATGCCAGACCATCGCCGGCTTGGTCCCGGTCACCCGCTCCAGCGCGACGGCGAGGTCGCGGTCGCAGTTGGAGCCGGGGAAGACGATGACCGCCGCCTTCATGCGCGCTCGATCCGGTAGTTCTCGATCACGGTGTTGGCGAGGAGCCGGCGGCACATGCCGTCAAGCGTGGCGTCGTCGGTGCCGTCAGCCACCTCCATCTCGATGAACTTGCCCGCGCGGACCTCGCCGACGCCTTCGAAGCCGAGGCTGCCCAGCGCATGGCCTATCGCGCGGCCCTGCGGGTCGAGCACGCCGGGCTTGAGCGTCACGAAGATGCGGATGTTCATCGGCGGCGTCCTATCCGGAGGTCACTTGCCCCGGCGCTTGCGGTGGCTGTCCAGGTCGAGCACGGGGTTGTCGACGCCCTCCGGCAGCAGCCCCAGGCGGCGCGCGACCTCCTGGTAGGCTTCGACCTCGCCGCCCATGTCCTGGCGGAAGCGGTCCTTGTCGAGCTTCTCGTTCGTCTCCGTGTCCCACAGGCGGCAGCCGTCCGGGCTGATCTCGTCGGCCAGGATGATCCGGGCATAGTCGTTGTCCCAGATGCGGCCAAATTCGAGCTTGAAGTCGACCAGCTTGATCCCGACGCCCGCGAACAGTCCCGACATGAAATCGTTCACGCGGATGGCGAGGTCGGCGATGTCGTGCATCTCTTCCTGGCTGGCCCAGCCGAAGGCGGCGATGTGCTCGTCGGTGATCATCGGATCGCCGAGCGCGTCGTCCTTCAGGTAATATTCGATGATCGTGCGGGGGAGCTTGGTCCCCTCCTCGATCCCCAAACGCTTGGAGATGGAGCCGGCGGCGATGTTGCGCACGACCACCTCGATCGGAACGATCTCGACCTGCCGGATCAACTGCTCGCGCATGTTCAGGCGGCGGATGAAGTGGGTGGGGACGCCGATGCCGTCGAGGAGCGTGAAGACATGCTCGGAGATACGGTTGTTGAGCACGCCCTTGCCGTTGATCGTGCCCTTCTTCTGGGCGTTGAAGGCGGTGGCGTCATCCTTGAAATACTGGATCAGCGTGCCGGGTTCCGGGCCCTCATAGAGGATCTTGGCCTTGCCCTCGTAGATCTGGCGGCGACGGGGCATGGGGGTTGGTTCCTCCGGGCGGGACTGGGCGCGCCGGGTGCGGCGGGTGTGATGGCGGGCGTATAGGGCAGGGGGACGGGGGGTGCAATCAGGGGTCGGGGGCGAGGTCGAGAGCGAGGCCGCGTTCGTGCAACAACGCCTGCATGTCACGGCGACCGTCCGCAATCAGCAACACGACCACCGTCTTCGCAGCAACGGTGTAGACGATTTGGTAATCCAGATGAACGAGCTGACGAAAGCTCCTGTTCTGCATGTCATGCGCTTCTTCCGGCACCGCACCGCGAAGCGGAAAAGTGCGAAGCGCCATGACGTGGTCGTTGATCGAACGGACCAGTGCGGTCGCATCGTCATTTCCGCGAACACCAGCCATGAAGCGCGCGATCTCCCGAAGGTCACCGCGAGCCGCGGGGGTGAATGCGATCCCGTACTCGTCGGATCCGCTCAACGATCGGCAAGCCCGCGAAGTACGCTTTCGAACGCTTCATCGGCAGGGATGGTGCGGCCGGCCTGTACATCCTCCATTCCCATCAACAAGATCTTGAGAAACGCAATCGTCTCCTGCGTCTCCTCGTATGCCTTGACGCTCTGGACGACGATCCGAGCCTCGCCGCCCTCGGTCAGGATCAAAGGTTCGTCGCTCTCGGCCAGGATGCCTGCGAGGTGCCCGGCGTTCTCCTCGACGAAGCTGACGGGCTTGATCTGCTTGGAATAGCGCGTTGCGGGCTCCTGGGCGTGAGGTGCACCATGCAGGCGGGGCGGGGCGGGCGCAATCACGTCACCGCCAGCCGCGTCGAATAACGCTCCTCCCGCCATAGCTCGCCCGCGACGACCTTGCGCAGCAGCTCGCCCGCGCGCCAGGCTTCCTGGTGGGTAAGGTACAGCGGCGTGAGCCCGAGGCGGAGGATGTCGGGGGCGCGGAAGTCGCCGATGACGCCGTGTTCGATCAGGGCTTGGGCGAGGGCGTAGGCATGGGAGTGGCGGAAGCTGATGTGGCTGCCGCGTCGGGCCGGGTCGGTGGGGGTGACGCAGGGCAGGCCAGCGAGGTCGCCGGCCGCGAGAAGGATGTCGAACAGGGCGGCGCTCTTGGCGGCGACGACGGCTTGGTCGACATCGGCCCACAGGTTCAGCGCGGCTTCCAGCGCGGCCATGCTCAGCATGGGCGGGGTGCCGACGAGCCAGCGCTTCATGCCGGGGGCGGGTCGGTAAGCATCCGTGAACGCGAAGGGCTCGGCGTGGCCCATCCAGCCGGAGAGCGGGCTTTCCAGGTGGTGTTGCCAACGGTCGGCCACGTAGAGGAAGGCGGGAGCGCCGGGGCCGCCATTCAGGTATTTGTAGGTGCAGCCGACGGCGAGGTCGGCGTTCGCTTCGTCCAGCGCGACGGGGACGGCGCCGACGCTATGGCTCAGGTCCCAGAGCATGAGCGCGCCGGCCGCTTGGGCGCGGGCGGTCCAGGCGGGCATGTCGAAGCGTTCGGCGGTCTTGTAATGGACATGAGTCAGCATGAGCACGGCGGTGTCGTCACCGAGCGCCCCGTCGAGATCGGCGCGGGGCACCGCGCGCAGGGTCGCGCCGGGAACGCAGGCGACCGCGCCCTCGGCGATGTGCAGGTCCGTGGGGAAGTTGCCGAGCTCGCTCACCACGACGCGGCGGGCGGGGTCGCGCTCGGCCTGGACCCGAAGCGCCGCGACCAGCGCCTTGAACAAGTTGGCGCTGGTGGTGTCGCCGACGATGACTTGATGCGGTGCCGCGCCGAGCAACGGGGCGAGCTTGGCTCCGAGGCGGACGGGGGCGTCGATCCAGCCCTCGTTCCAGCTGCGGATCAGGCGAACGCCCCATTGCCGATCCGCGCAGTCGGCGATGGCGGCGCGGCCGGCGTGGGTGAGCGGGCCGAGCGAGTTGCCGTCGAGGTAGATGATGCCCTCGGGGAGTGCGAAGCGGTCGCGGAGAGGGGCGAGCGGGTCGGTGGCGTCGAGGGCTCGAATGTCGGTGGGGACTTCCGTTTCGTCACCCCGGCCTTGAGCCGGGGTCCCGCTTCGCTCGGCGGGCTGTAAGGAAGAAGCTGGACCCCGGGTCGAGCCCGGGGTGACGGGGATGGGGCGGTTCATTGCTTCAGCTCCCGCAGGATGATCGCCTTGGCCTGACTCCAGGCGGCGGTCTCGGGTGCGATCAGTTCCACATGGCCGGTGCGGGGCGGGAGGTGGAGCGTCACGACGTCGCCCGCCGCACGGGCGCGGGTACGGTAGCCGGTCCCCGTTCGGAAGGGGATGATGCGGTCCTCGCGGCCGTTCACGAGGTGTTGGGGGATGCCGAGCGGCAGGAGGCGGGGAACGGAAGTGTCGGCGTATGGATCGGCCCGGGTGGGGCCGACGAGTTTGGCGACCACCTTGGTGCCGCAACCGTTGTCGGGGCTGGTGGCAGTCGCCTCCAGGTCGGGTAGGCCGCCCAGGCTGACGACGCTTACGATCGGGAGCGGGTCGGGGGTGCGTAGCGGGCTGGCGGCGGGAAGCTTGGGCCGTGCCGCGAGCCAGAGCGCGAGGTGGCCGCCCGCCGAATGGCCGACCGCGACGACGCGGGCGATGTCGAGCTTGTGTGCATCGGCGTGGGTTCTGAGCGCGTCGGCGGCTTGGGCGACGTCGGTGAAAGTGCCGGGATAGCCGCCGCCCGCGCGGTCGACGCCCCGGTAGTCGATGTTCCACACCGCCACGCCCGCGCCTCGCAGGTCGGCGGCAATCCAGTTCATCAATGCGCGGTCGGCGATCCTCGTCTGCCAGCAGCCGCCATGGACCATGAGGACGACCGAATGCGGGCCCGGGCCCGCGGGGAGCCAGAGGTCGACGCGGTGCATCGGATCGGGGCCGTAGGGAATCGTCGCGTCGGGTGCCGGGCGGGGACGCTTGACGAGATCGGGCCAGGTGAGGAGCGGCGGATCGGCGGCGCTGATCGGGCTTCCGACCACGGCGAAGGTAACGAAGGTGACGGCAAGAACGGCTTTCGCGGTCCGCTCCACCCATTCCGAACGGGTCCGACCCATCACGGAACCTGCTTTGGCGGACGACTTGGCGATCGGCGGAACATGGCTTGAAAGCCGGATGACGGGATTGCGGAAAGGCGAGCGGGACCGGTCATCCGCGTCCTGCTGACACATCGACGACGTGTAGGACAGCGCGAAAAGCGGAACAGTTGTGGAACACCGCCTTTGCCTGCTATCGAGCGCGCCGACCATGCCGACCGACACGATCGATCCCCCAGACCAGCCCCCGATCGGCATCCTCGACGCGCCGTTCGACACCGCGCTGTCCGAGCGGTATCTGGTCTATGCGTTGTCGACGATCACGGCGCGGTCGCTGCCGGACGTGCGCGACGGCCTGAAGCCTGTTCACAGGCGTCTTCTCTGGGCGATGCGGCTGCTCCGGCTCGATCCGGCGTCGGGATACAAGAAATGCGCGCGCGTCGTTGGCGACGTGATCGGCAAGTACCATCCGCACGGCGACCAGTCCGTGTACGACGCGATGGTCCGGCTCGCGCAGGATTTCGCGCTCCGGTACCCGCTGGTCGACGGGCAGGGTAATTTCGGCAACATCGACGGGGATAACGCGGCCGCTTATCGCTATACCGAGGCGCGGCTGACCACTGTCGCGATCGACCTGATGGACGGGCTCGACGAGGACGCGGTCGCGTACCGGCCCACCTATAACGGCGAGGAGCAGGAGCCCGAGCTGTTTCCGGGAATGTTCCCCAACCTGCTGGCGAACGGCGCGGCCGGGATCGCGGTGGGGATGGCGACGAGCATTCCGCCGCACAACGCCGCCGAGCTGCTGGACGCCGCGATCCTGCTGGTCGACACGCCGGACGCGGACGACGCCGCGATCCTGGGCCATGTCACCGGCCCCGATTTCCCGACGGGCGGGCTGGTGGTCGATCCGCCGGATGCGATCGCCGAGGCGTACGCGACCGGGCGCGGGTCGTTCCGGGTGCGCGGGCGCTGGACGATCGAGCGCGAGAAGGGCGGGGGGTGGAGCGCGATCGTCTCCGAGATTCCGTACGGCGTCCAGAAGGGCAAGCTGATCGAACAGATCGCGGCGCTGATCAACGACAAGAAGCTGCCGATCCTGGCCGACGTGCGCGACGAATCGGACGCGGAGATCCGGGTCGTGATCGAGCCGCGCAGCCGCACGGTCGATGTGGGCGTGCTGATGGACGGACTGTTCCGACTGAGCGATCTTGAGGTGCGCGTGCCGCTGAACCTCAACGTGCTCGACAAGGAGCGCACGCCGCGCGTCATGTCGCTGCGCGGCGCGCTTCTGGCATGGGTGGAGCACCAGTTCGCGGTGCTGGTGCGGCGGAGCGAGCACCGCCTCCAGAAGATTGCCGACCGGACCGAGCTGCTGGGCGGGTATCTGGTCGCTTACCTCAATCTCGACCGGGTGATCGAGATCATCCGCACCGAGGACGAGCCCAAGGCGGTGATGATCGCCGAATTTCAGCTCAGCGACAGGCAGGCCGAGGCGATCCTCAACATGCGGCTGCGTTCCTTGCGGCGGCTGGAGGAACTGGAGATCCGGCGCGAGCGCGACAAGCTGGAGAAGGAGGGAGCGGGGTTGGCCGCCCTGCTCGCCGATCCCAGGAAGCAGCGGCAGCGACTAAAGCGCGATCTGGGTAAAGTCCGCGACCGGTACGGGCCGGAGACGGCGCTGGGACGGCGGCGGACGACAGTGGCCGAAGCTGCGCCGACCCGCGACATACCGCTTGAGGCGATGATCGAGCGCGAGCCGATCACGGTGATCCTGTCCAAGCGCGGCTGGGTGCGGGCGATGCGCGGGCATGGCGACCTGACCGCGCCCGAGACGCTCAAGTTCAAGGAGGGCGACGGCCCGGCCTACGCCTTCCACGCGCAGACGACGGACAAGCTGCTGTTGGCGGCCGAGAACGGGCGGTTCTTCACGCTGGCTGCCGACAAGCTGCCGGGCGGGCGCGGGTTCGGCGAACCGGTTCGCGCGGGCATCGACCTGGACGGGAATGTCGGGGTCGTGGCGTTCCTGCCCGCGGGCCGGCAGGAGAAGCTGCTGGTCGCGGCGAGCGACGGGCGCGGTTTCGTCGTGGCGGCGGCCGATACCGTGGCCGAGACGCGCAAGGGCAAGACGGTGCTCGCCCCACGCGCCGGATCGACGCTGAAGGTCGTGCGGCCGGTGCCTCCGGGAGCGGATTACGTGGCGGCGATCGGGGACAACCGGCGGATGCTGGTGTTCCCCCTGTCGGAGCTGCCCGAACTGGCGCGCGGCACGGGAATGCCGCTGCAACGGTATCGTGACGGCGGGCTGTCGGACGCGGTCGCGTTCGCATTCTCCGACGGGCTTTCCTGGCCGATGGGCGGCGCGGGCGGGCGGACGCGGACGGAGGCGGACCTGACCGGCTGGCGCGTGGCGCGCGGCGCGGCGGGGCGGATGCCGCCCAACGGCTTCCCGCGCGACAACCGCTTCACACCCTGACCGGCCTCCGCGAACCATCGGCGGACACGGCCCACGGAAATCGCGTGGTAGGTTTTTTCCGCAGCCGCATAAAGGTTTGAAGGCCGCGGGCTTCAGACGAGCTTAATTGATGTGGGCGTAGGGCCACCCTCATGGCGTTCACGCATTCCATCTCCCGCCCGGCGGTGTCCGCCGCGATCATGGAGCGGACGATGGAGATGCTCTCGATCCCAGCGGCCCATGTGGTGCTGAGCCACGGTCGGTCGGAGATCGTGGCGAGCAACCTGGCGTTCCGCAAAGCGCGACTCGCCTGTCCCCATGACGATGCGACGTTGCCGCGGACGTTGAACGCGCATGTGGCGCTGTTCCTGCGGACGGCGGACCTGCGGCGCGATTTCGACTGGGCGGTCGGCGACGCGGTGCACGCGCGCTATTTCAACGTCACGGCCGCGCGGTCGGATGCGGGGACGACGGACCGGTGCACGCTCACCTTCGTCGATCACACCGCGCAAGAGCGGATGGAGCGCAGCCTGCGGCGCGAGATGACCACCGACAGCCTGACCGGCCTGCCCAACCGCGAAGGCTTCGGCGATCTGCTCGACCGGGTCGAGGCGCGGTGCGACGATCACGGCGTGCTGGTGGTCAACCTGAAGCGGTTCGGCCGGCTCAACGCCTGCCTGGGCAGCCTGGCGGGCGACGAGCTGCTGATCAGCGTCGCCAGGCGGATCAAGGGTGCGCTGCGCGCGCGCGACGGGTTGGCCCGGATCGGCGGGGACGAGTTCGGCGTGTTGTTGGAGATCGAGGCGGAGCAGGAGGAGGCGGAACAGGTCGCCCGGCGGATCGAGGGCGCGCTGACGACCCCATTCCGGCTTTCGGACTACACCATCCGCGTCGAATGCTCGATCGGCATCGCGTTCGGGGCCGACCGCGCCGAGGGAAACGACGGGTGGGGCGAAGAGCTGGTCCGCCACGCCCAGTTCGCGGCCAAACGCGCCAAGGACAGCGGGCGCACCGAGGCGTACCAGCCGCACGTCTTCACCGCCGCCCGGCGGCGGTTCGCGATGGAGACGCAGCTACGCCGCGCGGTCGAGAACGGGGCGCTCCGGCACGAATACCAACCGATCTGCGACATCCGGACCGGCCGCGTGATCGCGTTCGAGGCCTTGGCGCGCTGGACGGACGAGGAGGGGCGGGCGGTGCCGCCGACCGAGTTCATCCCGGTGGCCGAGGAATCGGGGCTGATCGTGCCGCTGGGGCGCTGGGCAATCGAGGAGGCGACGCGCACGCTGGCCGGGTGGGACGCGCGCGCGGGCGGCGACTGCGGCGTGCAGATGTCGGTCAACCTGTCCCCGATCCAGTTACAGCGCGACCAAGTGCCCGAGATGGTCGGCCATGCGCTCGTCGCGTCGGGGCTGACGGGATGTCGGCTGAAGCTGGAGCTGACCGAATCGGCGCTGGTGAGCGATCCCGAGCGGACGGTGGGGTTGATGCACGCGATCAAGGAGTTGGGCGCGACGATCGCGATGGACGATTTCGGGACGGGCTATTCGAACCTCGCCTTTCTCCAGAAGCTGCCGATCGACATCCTCAAGATCGACCGGAGCTTCGTGACCGACATGCTCGAGGACCGCGACAAGGTGGCGCTGGTGCGCGCGATCCTGAGCCTGGCGAAGGCACTGGGGATGCAGACGGTGGCCGAGGGAGTGGAGAAGGCCGAAGTCGCGCGGATGCTGGGGGCGCTCGGCTGCGAATTCGGACAGGGATATTTCTATGCGCGGCCGCTATCGCCCGAGGCGGCGTTCGCCGCGATCGCGCCCGCCACCGCCTGATCGATCGTCGCATCGGGCAGGGCGTCGGGAAACCCGTCCGCGATCCACCGCGTCTCCAGCGCGCGCAGTGTCGAAGCGACGCCCGGACCCTTGACGAGGCCGCGCGCGACGAGCGCGCCGCCGGACACCGGCAGCCGGGGAGGGGTCCAGCGGAGAAGGTCGTCCACCGGTCGGCCCGCGAGGAGGAGTCGGTCGACGGCCTCCCCGACGCCGACGCGGTAGGCCAGCGCGAATGGGCCTTCGGTCCCGGTGCCCGCGGTCGCGGCGACCAGGCGCTTGCGATCGGCGTTCGACAGCTTGAGTCGTGCGCCCACCGCCTCCGCGGCGTCCCGGGGAAGAAGCGCGGCGAGCCGCCGGACCGGGTCGGGCGCGACGCCCGCGGCCGTCTCGGCGGCGGCGAGGTCGCCCAGGCGGTCGACGCCCCCGACCGCGATCTCGGGCAGGACGGCGCGCAGGATCCCGCGATCGACCATCAGGCCCACCACCGCGACCGCCGAGCGCGCGACCAGGAGCTTGCCCAGCTCGGCGGCGATCCGCTCGCGCGACAGGGCCATCAGGTCGTTCGCCCGCGCCGCGCAGGCGGACAGGCCGTCTTCGTCGATCTCCCGTCCGAAGCGCGCGTGGAAGCGGAAGAAGCGCAGGATACGCAGATGATCCTCGGCGATCCGGCGGTACGGATCGCCGATGAAGCGGACGCGGCCGGCAAGGACGTCCGCATGGCCGTCGAACCAGTCGAAGATCGCGCCGGTCGCCGGGTCGGCATAGAGCGCGTTCATCGTGAAGTCTCGCCTGCCCGCATCCTCCAGCCAGTCCTCGCTAAAGGCGATGACCGCGTGGCGGCCGTCGGTCGCGACGTCGCGGCGCAGCGTCGTGACCTCGACCGGGCCCGACGGGAGCACCGCCGTCACCGTGCCGTGCGCGAGGCCGGTCGGGACGGCGCGGACTCCGAAGGCGGCGAGGCGTTCGAGCACCTCGGGCGGCGGCAGGCGGGTGGCGATGTCAATATCCGACACGGGAAGGTCGAGCAGCGCGTCGCGAACCGCGCCGCCGACATAGCGCGCGTCGCCGTTCCGCGCGCCCAGGATGTCGGCCAGTCCGCGCAGGCCCTCGCGATCGCGCCAGGGAGCGTCGGGGAGGATCAGCTCCATCGCAGCCGCCGGGCGAGGTTGACGATCATCGCCGCGGTCGCTCCCCAGATGCGGTGATCGCCCCAGCGGATCTCCCAAAAATCGCGGCGCCGTCCGCGCCAGTCCGTGTGGGCCCGCACATGATTCGCGCGGTCGAGGAGAAACGCGAACGGCGCCTCGAACACGGCCGCGACCTCCGCCTCCGCCGGGCGAAGCGGCAGGTCCGGGGGGACGACGCCGATCACCGGGGTCACGTCGAACCCGGTCACGGTGCGGTAGCGGTCGGCGGCGCCAGCCACCTGGACGAGCGGCGCGGGCAGGCCGATCTCCTCCTCGGCTTCGCGCAAGGCGGCGGCGACGGCGTCCCGGTCGCCCGCGTCGATCCGGCCGCCGGGAAACGCGATCTGGCCGGCGTGGGTGCGCATGGACGCGGCGCGCAGCGTCAGGATCACGCCCGGCTCCGCTCGGTCGGTGACCGGCACGAGCACCGCGGCGGGGGTCAGCGTGTCGGCCGCCCGCTCGTCCAGCTCGCTGTGGTCGCCGGTCAGGAGCTCGAGCCCGCCGCGTTCGCGCGCGAGCGCGACACGCAGCCGGTCGGCCAGGGTCATCGCGCCGACGGTTCCTGGTCGGGCAGCGGAAAGAACGCGCCGTCGCTCCAGACGCCAGGCGGGGCATCGTCGCCCGCGATCGCGCGATCGGCGAGCTCGTAATAGACCGATCGGGCGACGAGCGCCTCCAACCCGGCGCGGACGCCCAGATACGGTCGCGGGCCGTCGGCGTCCTCGGCGAAGCGCAACGGGTGATCGGGGCCGGCGGTCACGAGGTCGCCGGTATTGAGGCGGAAGGCGAGCCGGGCGTCCGGGCCCACGCCCTCCGCCTTCATCTCGACCGCCTGGAAAGGCGCGTCCTCCACGTCGATATCGAGCTTTTCAACGGGGGTGACGAGGACGTAACCCCCCTCCGGCTCGCGCCGGAGGATCGTCGAGAACAGTCGGATCATCGCCTCGCGCCCGATCGGCGCGCCGTCGTGGAACCAGGTTCCGTCGCGCGCGATGCGCATCCCCGAATGGCCGCAATGGGCGGGATTCCACTTGTCCACCGGCGGCAGCTTGGCGTCGGCGGCGAGCTGCGCGATCTGGCTGAGCGACAGCGAGTGGAGATCGGGCTGATCGGGCATCGGCATGGGCGGAGGGTTACGCCGCGGCGGCGCGTGCGTCCAGAGCGGGCGCGCCCGAGGTCTGGACATGGTCGCGGGGGCCGAGCACGCCGGCGAGATCGGGCACCGCGTCGCCGCGGGCGAGCAGGCGGCGCGGCTCGACGGGACCGGGCAGCCGCCAGCGCGCGGTGCGGTCGGCGGAGAAGCCGAAGAAGCGGCCGTAATATTCGGGATCGCCGATCAGGGTCAACGCCTCATCGGCCCCGGTCGCCTCCGCTTCGGCGAGCGCGCACGCCATCAGCGCGCGGCCGAGGCCGCTCCGCTGGCGGACGGGGTCGACCGCGACGGGGCCGACCATCGTCAGCGGGTGCGCCCCGCCGTCGTCGGCCAGCAGCGCCACTGGCCAGCATTGCACCGTGCCGACCAGGACATCGCCCTCGAACGCGGCGAAGCTGAGCTCGGGCACGGCGCGGGCGGGACCGCGGACCTTGTATGCGGTGCGCGCGTGCCGGTCGGGGCCGAACGCCTGGTCGAGCAGGCGTTCGACGGCGGCGGGATCGGCCTGATCGAGGGGAAGGTGGTGCAAGCGGCGGTCCTTGAGGCCGGGGAAGGGGTCGCGCGAGCGCGCCCGTCTGCTAAGGGCGTGGGCATGAACGCCACGTTGAACGCCCCCATTAACGACAGCCTCGAGCTTGAGGTCCACGACCTGGTCGTGTCCGTGCTGACGGGCATCTATTCGGAGGAGACGCATCTTCCCCAACCGTTGCGCATCTCGCTAACGGTCAAGCTGGATGCGCCGCGCCGCTTCGCACCCGACAGTCCGTTGTCGGCCTCCAAGAACTATCTGGACCTGAAGCACGCGGCGACGGGGGCGTTGTCGCCGGGGGTGCATTTCACGCTGATCGAGGCGGTTGCGGACCACATCGCCGAGACGCTGTTCCTGCAGGACGGGCGCGTCCGGCGAGTCGCGGTCAAGATCGTCAAGCTCGCCATCAGCGAGGAGGGCGAGGCGATCGGGATCACGCTGGTGCGGCACCGGCCGTGCGCATAGCCGTCGGACCGGGGGACGACGTCGCGGCGCTCGTGCGCGCGGCCGACGCGGAGTCGGTGCTGGTGCTGATCGATCCGGCGCTGGATCCGCTCGCGGCGGCGCAGGTGCGCGCGGCGATCGGTCCGCTCGCGGTCGAACGCGCCCCGAACGCGCGGGTGAACGCGCTCCTCCCAGCCCCAACCGCCCACCCACCCGACATCGAGGCGGCCATGCGGTTTCTGGAAGGCGCCCGCTCGGTGACGGGTCAGCTGCTGGAGGTCGCGGGGCGCTGACGGATGCACGGGCCGAGCCGCTCGAGCACGAACGCGTAGTCCGCGCGCGCGCGGGCAGCATCGCTCTCGGCCAACCGGGCGGTCGAGGCGTCCGGAAGCGCGGCGGGCAGGCCGCAGGCGAGGCGATACCAAAGCAATGTATCGCGCACGGGCGGGCCCGCGCTTTCGTCGACGATCTCGCTCAGTGCGACCGCGAAGCGCGGCGTTTCGCCCGGGCGGCGCAGGATGGAGAGCGAGATGGGCTCGGCGTCGGCGGTGCGCAGGAAAATCTGCGTTTCGCCCTCGCCCGGCAGCGCACCGGGAACGTGGAACGCGCCGCTTATCCCGGCGACCGCGGGCGGAGCGCCGGCGTTCGCCAGTTCGCGCGCGATCCGGCGAACGCGCGCATCGGTCGCGGGCGTCCAGGCGAGTTGGGCATCGGGTGCGGCGAGTTGGAGCTGCATCGGCGATCCGGGCACCGGCCGCGCGAAGAAGAGCACGCGCCGTCCCTTAAGCTTGGGAACGCGGCCACGCGCGTCGATCGGCAGGTCGAGCAGGTACCCAACGCGCGGCGGCAATCCTCCCGGGCCGCGGATCAGCGCGGTGGCGTCGACCTCTACATATAATCGCGCCGCGCCGGGTACCAGGCCGACGGCCTCGGCCGGCTTGATGCGGACGGTGGACCGTACCGTTGCGTCGGCGACCACTGAACTGGCGAGCACCAGGTCGGTGAGGTCGGGATAGGGGAGCGCCCCGGCTTCGGAGGCCATGACCGCCTGCGGCGCGGGCCCGGCCTGCCGCGCGGCGGCGGGAGCGGTGGCCAGCAGGAACGAGGCCGCCAGCGCGAGGCCGCGCGGGGCGGGAAAGACGATCTGCATGGTTCGACGGCTACGCCATTCAACGTGAATGTTACAGAAACAAAAGTCGAACTTATCTATTATAACGATCGCCCTGGCGGACAAAGCGTTTGCACGGCCGTTATCGCCTCGTTAGGAATTGGAAATGGCCGCGCGGAGGAGTTGATCCGATGCGGCGCTCTCCGGCGCGACGTCACGGCGGCGCAAACCGGAAAATGGACAAGGAGTGACGTTGCCGAATGGCCTATGCCGACCAAAAAGCGTCATCGGGCAAGATCGTCGCGCTCATTATCGTGGCGATCATCCACGCGGCGCTGGGCTACGCGCTCGTGACTGGTCTCGCATACAAGTATGTGAAGGCGGCCAGCGAGAAGCTGAATACGTTCGACGTGGAGGAGCCGCCGCCGCCGCCGCCGCCCGAGGAGCCGCCGCCGCCGCCGCCCGAGCAGCCCGATCTGCAGCCGCCGCCGGTGGTGTCGCCGCCGCCGATCGTGCGCAATCCGAATCCGCCGGTCATCGCGATCCGGACGGTGCCGATCCCGCCGCCGGTCTATACCCCGACGGTGATCGCCGCCCCGCCCGCCCCGCCGGCACCGCCGCCTGCTCCACCGGCTCCGCCGCGCGTGTCGCAGCGCGCAGGGTTGAAGGGCAATGCGGGGCAGTTCTTCTCGGACGACGCCTATCCGCCTGCGGCCGTCCGCGCCGGAGCCTCGGGTCGCGTCGTGGCCAGTCTGGACGTCGGCCCCGACGGTCGCGTGAGCAACTGCACGGTCACGTCTTCGAGCGGCAACAACGACCTGGATAGCACGACGTGCCGCATCGCGCGGAGCCGGGTGCGGTTCACCCCGGCCAAGGACGACAGCGG
Source organism: uncultured Sphingomonas sp. (assembly GCF_964237155.1). Classification (GTDB taxonomy): domain Bacteria; phylum Pseudomonadota; class Alphaproteobacteria; order Sphingomonadales; family Sphingomonadaceae; genus Sphingomonas. The sequence goes on from NZ_CAXSHH010000026.1 coordinate 22,771, forward strand.
TAACAACATTGCGTCCAAGTTTACGTTGCCGGTTACGTGGCGCTTGCCCGAAGATTGATACTGTTCTTCCAATTCGATCAGCCATCTGATTACGCAAAGGATATCTCTTGATGCTCACCACCATCCTAGCCGCCGGAGGCGCCGCCGCCGCCACGGGCGAGTCCCCCTACGGCTTATCGGCCGCGTTGCGCGAAGGCGGGCTGATTTCGCAGACCGTGTTCGGCATCCTGGTGATCATGTCGGTCGTGTCATTCTACATCCTGTTCTCCAAGCTGTTCGAGCAGCAGAAGATCATCAATCAAGCCAAGCGCGTCCGGCAGGCCTTCTGGCAGTCCAACTCGCTGCGCGAGGGTTCGGCCAAGCTCGAGAAGAACTCGGCCTACAAGCAGCTCGTCGACGATGGGCTTTCCGCGCAGGAGCAGCATACCCGCCTGACCGATCCGGTCGAGGCGCACGACTGGCTGCACGGCTCGCTTGCGCGTTCGGAAGCGGCTATCAACTCCAAGCTCGGTTCGGGCTTGGCCTTTCTCGCGACGGTCGGCGCCACCGCGCCGTTCATCGGGCTGTTCGGCACCGTGATCGGCATCTACCGCGCGCTCATCAAGATCGGTTCGTCGGGGCAGGCCTCGATCGACGCGGTCGCGGGTCCGGTCGGCGAGGCGCTGATCATGACCGCGCTCGGCCTGGTCGTCGCGGTTCCCGCGGTGCTGTCGTACAACTGGCTGCAGCGCCGCAACAAGCATATCGCCGAGGAGCTGTCGTCCTTCTCAAACGACGTGCTTGGCTTCCTGGCGTCGAATGGCGCGGTGCGGCCGACGGTGCGTGCGACGACCGGCCCGGGCACGACCGGTGCGGCTCGCCCGACTCCGGGCGCGACGGGTTCGACCGGCAACGCGAACGCCGGCCAGACAGGCGCGGTTCAGAGCCGCTCGTAAATAGCGCGAAAAAGGGTCGGGGCCGTCATACCGGCGGCTCCGCCAATCCAGGTGGACGGAGCCGCGTGGTTCGTCACCGCAAGTAGGAACGACCGCAGATGGCGATGAGTGTTGGCGGCGACGGCGCCGAGGAGAAGCCGCTATCGGATATCAACACCACGCCGCTCGTCGACGTGATGCTGGTGCTGCTGATTATCTTCCTGATCGCGATCCCGGTCGTGCTCCAGACGGTGCCGTTGAAATTGCCGGCGGTGCGCTTCGATCCGACGCAGACCAAGCCGGAGAACGTGTCGCTATCGATCTCGACCGCGCCCGACGGTACCTGTGCCGTTTATTGGAATACAAGCCGCGTCGGGCACCAGGAACTGGAGGATCGCGCGGTCGCCAAGCTGAAGGCGGAGATCGCGCGGCAGGGCGGCGTGGGCAATCCCGCGCTTGAGTTGCCCGAGGCCCACATTCGCGGCGACGTGAACACGCCCTGGCAGTGCGTCGGCGGCGCGATCTACACGATGCAACGTGCGGGCTTCGCCAAGGTCGGCTTTATTTCCGAACCGCCCCCCGGCGGCGCGGTCGTTCGCACCTAAGACCAAGCAGGAGTATTAGAAATGGCCATGAGCGGCGGCAACGATGACGGCCAGCCGATGATGGAGTTGAACATGACGCCGTTGATCGACGTCCTGCTCGTGCTCCTCATCATGTTCATCATCACCATCCCGATCCAAACCCATGCGGTGAAGGTCGACCTGCCGGTCAACGATCCCAACCAGCGGCAACCGCCGGTCGACCCGCAAAAGAACAAGATCACGATCGATCCCGCGGGCCTGATCGCCTGGAACAACGTGCCCGTGAATGAGGTGACGTTGCGCCAGTTCCTCGACCAGTCGGCGACGATCGTGCCCGAGCCTGAGTTGCAATTCCAGCCCGACCCGAAAGCGCGCTATGAGGTCGTCGACCAGACGCTTGCTGTCATAAAGCGGTCGAATATCAGCAAGCTGGGTTTCGTCGGCAACGAACAATATTACCGCGACTTCTGATCCCGGGTGGATGGGAACGTGATGGGTGGGCGGTCCTTTGGGGCCGCCTTTTTTATCCCAAGAGCGCTCGAGAGGTCACAAGCCAGGATGGCCGATAGGAAGCCGGAGCGATGGACGTGCACGAAGCGGATTACGCCGGTCGACCATGCTCAATCGCGCGTCGTCGTTGGATGGCCAAGTAGCGCGGTCAAAGTTGAGATCAATAATCCCGAACCATATGGAAAGATAGGATTCGTACCTGTCGCCCTGATGGCGCGCCGGTCACTTGATCCGCGGGTTGGTAGGTTCATCCAAAGGCGTCGTGCCGCACGAACAGGTAGTTCGCACCATTGCGCCTGCCAACGCGTTATTATGTATCCACCTTTCTATGTAGGCGTGAGAGTGGATCCCAGATGTATGATCGCTCTCACCGACGATTACGAATGTACGATGCGCCTCCTGGTCCCGGGCCGGATTAGTTATTGCATTATAATCAACCAGCATGACCGATCGGCCGGATATCCGGTTTGCCTCGGAGGAACGTCGTCCTTTAATAGGCGACCATGTCTCGAAGCGGCGAAGGTGATCGCCTTGCGGCAATTATCGCTTCGTCAGATACTTTGGCGAACGCGGCGGGGATACCGTCGTACCTGACGCACCCGGCGCAGCATGTGTCGACATTGCAAGCCTAGTCGATCGACCAGCCGGCATCCGCGCTTCCGCTCGCTCCGTGCGAATGGATCGTGCGACCTCGGTAGCGCATACCATGATGGTCTGAACCGCCGCATGTCCGGCGACAATGCCCTGGCTCGTACCGGCGCACGAAGGTTGGCAATATGGCACTGCGCCGCTTGCACAAGTGTCATTCATCCGTCATAAGAGTGTCACATCAACGTAATCAGAAGGAGAATGACCATGATCAAGCACCTTGTCTCGGCGGGGGCGGTTTCGGCGATCCTAGCCTTGGCCGCACCGATCCACGCCAAGGACCGCACCGGTTACCAGGCAATCGCCGCGGGCGATCTTGCCGCCGCCGAGCGGATCTTGGTCGCCGAGCGCCGCATATTTCCCAGTCGGCCGGAACTCCTGCTCAATCTCGCCGCCATATATGGCCGCACCGGGCGGACGGCCGAAGCGAGCACGCTGTATGCGCGAGTGCTCAAGCTGCCCGCCACGATGCTGGACTTGCCTTCGGGCCGCGAGGCATCGTCGCACGCGCTTGCGACGGTCGCGCTCGCCGCGGTCCAGCGCAATTTGGCGGTCGCCTCTCGCTGATCGTACGCGCAAGCCGTCCGCGCCTGCACCATCAAAGGCGTGGCGGCGTCACGCCGGTCTGGCGCATGTACTTGCCCGCGCGGTCGGCATAGCTGACCTCGCAGGGCTCGTTTCCGGCCAGGAAAAGGAATTGGCACGCGCCCTCGTTGGCATAGATGCGGGCGGGAAGCGGCGTGGTGTTGGAGAACTCCAGCGTGACATGCCCCTCCCAGCCGGGTTCGAGCGGGGTGACGTTGACGATGATCCCGCAGCGCGCATAGGTCGACTTGCCCAGGCAGATGACGAGCACGTCGCGGGGGACGCGGAAATACTCCACCGTGCGCGCCAACGCGAAGCTGTTGGGTGGGACGGTGCAGACGTCGGTCTTGCGGTCGACGAAGCTGTTCGCGGCGAAGTCCTTGGGGTCGACGACCGCGGAGTCGACGTTGGTGAAGATCTTGAACTCGTCCGCGACGCGCGCGTCGTAGCCGTAGGAGCTGAGGCCGTAGCTGATGCAGCCGTCGCGGCGCTGGCTTTCGACGAACGGCTCGATCATGCGATCGCGAAGCGCGCGCTCGCGGATCCAGCGATCGGATTGGACGGACATTCGATGTTTCCCTTCCCGACCGCTTTCGCGCGGACGCGGGTGAGCGGCAAGTGGGCGTTGACACCGGTGCATGTCCGGCCCGAACAATCCCAGTGCTGACGGGAGGCTATGGGTGGGCGCTGAGGTACATGCGGTGGCGCGGTCGAAAGACCATCGCTTCTCCAAGCAGGCGGAAGCGGAAATCACGCTCTTGGCTGGGCTGGGCGTCGAGGGCGACGCGCATCTGGGCGTGACCGTCCAGCATTTGTCGCGGATCAGGGCGGACCCGACCCAGCCCAACCTGCGGCAGGTGCACCTGATCCATGCCGAGCTGTTCGACGAGCTTGCGGCTAAGGGGTTCGCGGTCGCGCCCGCCGAGCTGGGCGAGAACGTCACGACGCGCGGGATCGACCTGCTCGGGCTGCCGCGCCGAGCGCGGCTGCGATTGGGTGTGTCGGCGGTGGTGGAAGTCACGGGCCTGCGCAATCCGTGTGCGCAGATCGAGCGGCACCGGCCCGGGCTGCTCGCGGCGGTGCTCGACCGGACGCCGGAGGGGGAGCTTGTGCGCAAGTCCGGGGTGATGGCGGTGGTGGTGGCGGGCGGGACGGTTAGGCCGGGCGACACGATCGGAGTCGACCTGCCGCCGCCGCCTCATGAGCGGCTGGAGCGGGTGTGAGGCGCGCTCTGCTTGATACGGGATATGCGCTTCGATGCCGGGCCATGGCGTTGGTCGAATGGCGCACCCGAGGAGTGAAGGTCATGACGCTCGATGCGCGGGAGCGGCTGCTGCTCGTGCGTAACGGTTATGGACGACGCGATCTGTGGGTGCTCCCCGGGGGTGGAGTGAAACGAAGCGAGTCTCTGGAAGACGCGGCCCAGCGGGAGCTGATGGAGGAGGTGGCCTGCCGCTTGGACGCATTGTGCGGGCTGGGAATGTTCCGGTCGAGCGCGGAGGGCAGGCGCGACACGGTGCATCTATTCCGCGCGACCACGGTCGACGCGCCTTGTGTCGACGGGACGGAGGTGATCGAGGCGAAGTTCTTTGCGTTCGACGCCCTGCCGCCCTCGACCTCCTCCGCGACGCTGCGTCGAGTCGCCGAGCTTCGGGGCGAGCGGGTGTCTGACGGGCGGTGGTGAAGGGCGGTTCGCGGGATCGGCCGCGACTAGAAGAACTCGTCGAGCGCGAGGTGGAAGTCGATCTTTCGGCGGTCGGGACGGGCGATGCCGTAGGCACGCCACATCTCGTCCCGGAGCGAGGGATCGAACTCGCCCAGGCAGTCATGGAGGATGGCGAGATCCTGATACCGGTCGGCGATGCCCGCGCGGTCGATGTCGATGCACCCGGCGACGCGGTCGCCGTCGAGCAGGATGTTGTCGAGCGACCAGTCGCCGTGCGTGACGACGGGATCGGGTTCGAAGGGCAGGAATGCGGTCATGTGGTCCCAGAGCCGCTCGGTGCTCCACCCCGCATGATCGTCGCCGAAGTCGTCGCGATCGACCTCGCCTGCGACCATGCGCTCATGCGCGTGGGCGAGCCGAAGCGGGTGGGCGGCGTTGAACGGGCAATGGTCGGGCGGGATGGCGTGCAGCCGCTTCAAAAAGGCGATGATCGCCACGACGATGAGCCGGCCGCGCTCCGGCTCGTCGACCAGCCGCTGATGGGCGGTCCGGCCAGGGAGGGCGTCGGTCAGCAACCATGCGTCGGCCGGGGCGGCGATGAACCGACGGATGCGAGGAACCGGCATGTGCTTTGCGAGCCATGCGAGGCGGGCGAACTCGTCGATGATCTGCGGCCCGATCTCGTTCGCGCCGTGCTTGAGGTAGAGCGTCGGTCGTTCCGGCGCGTGCAATCGCCGGACGGAGCTGCCGGACTCGCCGACCAGATCGCGGCCCCAATCGTAACCGGCCACGAGTGCGGCGAGGCCGTCGGGGACCGTTACGGGCGGTACGGGGCACTCGCGTTCATTGTCGTTCATTGCATGCCCTCAGCTCGGTCCCAAGTTCGCCGGCCCGAAACTATGGGGGAGAAGGTCGGATAGTCGGTGCTCCTCCACTTGGTCGCCGGTGATCCCGCCGCACCGGATGTCGAGGTCGCGGCCGCCGAGCTGCGCGGCCTCGTTCAGGACCTGGCGGCAGCGGCCGCAGGGGCGGATGGGGTCGGTGCCGTGCGCCGCGCCGTCCGCGTCCATCAGGCCGCCGACGATGCTGATCGCGACGATGTCGGCCAGGCGACCTTGCGCGCTGGCGGTCGCGACGGCGACGGTCTCGGCGCAGAGGGATAGGCCGTAGCTGGCGTTCTCGACATTCGCGCCGGTGACGATCGCGCCGTCGGCCAACAGGACGGCGGCGCCGACGGCGAAGCGGGAATAGGGAGCGTAGGCGTTCTTGGCGGCCGATCGGGCGGCGGCGATGAGACGATCTTGGTCGGTCACTCTACCCTCGGATGTGGAGCACGCAGATGAGCGTGAAAAGGCGGCGGGCAGTGTCGAAATCGACCTCGATCTTGCCGGCGAGGCGGTCGCGGAGCAGCTCGGCGGCGTCGTTGTGGAGGGCGCGCCTGGCCATGTCGACCGTCTCGATCTGTTGGGGGGTCGAGGCGCGGATCGCCTGGTAGTAGCTGTCGCAGATCGCGAAATAGTCGCGGATGGGGCGGCGGAAGCGGCCTAGCGCGAGTACCAGCGTTTCGAGGAGCATGTCGTCCTCGCGCTTGATGTGGAGGGCGAGGCGGCCCTCCTCGACCGAGAGCGCGACGCGGTACGGGCCCGCATAGCCGTCGGGATAGGCACGCTGCGGCGCGAAGTGGTTGCCCTCGATCAGGTCGAAGATGGCGATGCGGCGTTCCTGCTCGACATCGGCCGAGCGCCACAGGATCGTGCGCTCGTCGAGCTGCACGTCGATGATGCGCGGATCGGCCATGCGCCACGCCTTACGGGCGACGTGGCGTCGTCACAATCTTATCCCCACCATTCCACGCCGGACGGGTTGAGGGGCGGAGACCGCTGGTCCAAACGGCCCGGATGGCCACCCTCGCATTCCCGACTCCCGCCGCTCTGGCCGCGGCCGAGCCGCAGCACTTGCCTCGGAACGTCGAGGCGGAGGCGGCGATGCTCGGCGCGATGATGATCGACAACCGGCTGGCGGACGATTTGCTGGATCGGCTGGAGCCCGCGCACTTTTTCGAGCCGCTGCACGGGCGTGTCTTCGCCGCGATCAAGACGCTTCGGTCGAATGACATGCTGGCGACCCCGGTGACGCTGCGCCCGATGTTCGATGCGGACGAGGGCATGAAGGAGCTGGGCGGGCCGGCGTATCTCGCGGGGCTGACGGGGAGCGGCGCGGGGCTGATCGGGGCGCGGCAGTTCGCGACGCAGATCTATGACCTGGCGATGCTCCGCGCGCTGGTGACGGTGGGGCGCACACTGGTCGACCGGGCGATGGACACATCGGAGGAGGTCAATCCGCGCGCGCAGATCGAGCTGGCGGAGGAGGAGCTGTTCAAGGTCGCGGCCGACGGCGGCGCGGAGAACGCGGTCAAGTCGTTCGCGCAGGCGACGACGATGGCGGTTAAGATGGCCGAGCGCGCGCTGAACTCGGGCGGCAATTTGTCGGGCGTGACGACGGGGCTGGACAGCATCAACGCCAAGATCGGCGGGATGCATCATTCGGACCTGATGATCCTGGCGGGGCGTCCGGGCATGGGGAAGACCGCGCTGGCGACGAATATCGCCTTCAACGCGGCCAGGCGCTGGATGCAGGATCAGCGCGACGGAATCGCGCCCGCCGACAGCGTCGGAGCCAAGGTCGCGTTCTTTTCGCTCGAGATGAGCGCGGACCAGCTGGCGACGCGCATCCTGGCGGAGCAGTCGAAAATCAGCTCCGAATCGCTCCGCATGGGCAAGATATCGAAGGCGGAGTTCGGGCAGCTGGCGGCGGCGGCGGCCGAGCTGGAGAACCTGCCGCTTTATATCGACGATACGGGCGGGCTGTCGATCGGCGCGCTGCATACGCGCGTTCGGCGGCTGCAGCGGCGGCACAATAACGAGATCGGGCTGGTGGTGGTCGATTACCTCCAGCTGCTGACCGGGGGCGGCAAGGGGTCGGCGGAGAACCGGGTGCAGGAGATATCGGAGATCAGCCGAGGCCTGAAGACGTTGGCCAAGGACCTGAACGTGCCGGTGCTGGCGCTGTCGCAGCTGAGCCGCGCGGTGGAGCAGCGCGAGGACAAGCGGCCGCAGCTGTCCGACCTGCGCGAGTCGGGGTCGATCGAGCAGGACGCGGACATGGTCTGGTTCGTGTACCGCGAGGATTATTACGTCGCGGCCAAGGAACCCAAGCGGCCGGCCGAGGGCGACGACGGACGCACATTCGACGACCATTCGAAATGGGCGGCGGATATGGAGCGGGTATACGGCCTCGCCGAGCTGATCGTGGCCAAGCAGCGGCACGGCGCCACGGGCAAGGTGACGTTGAAGTTCGACCCCACCTTCACGCGGTTTTCGGATTATGCCGGGTATTGAGCGGGCGTAAGTTCACTAAAGTTCACGCCAACGCGTCGGGGTGACAAGCGGTCGAAGGTAACGAAGGTAACGAAGGTAACGCCTAGACAGCCGGAAGTGCGATGAACCGAGCGGTTCGGCACGCCGTAGCCGGATCGATCGGTCGTGCTGTCGATGGACGTCATCGCGAGGAGTTGACGATTTCAAAGAGCGCGGGAACGGGTAGTCCCGAGTCGCTACCCGACTGGCATGAGTCGAAGCTTGTAGGACAGCGGTTTTCGCCGAGGTAGCCGATCAACAACCATCCAACGCGCGGATCGAGCGGATGTAATCGCGACCGCCCCGGTGGGCGAGGATCACGACCGCCCGGCCGTCGCATCGCCGACTGCCGGCCGAATACCGATACCTCACGCGATAGGCGCCAGAGGCGATCGGCGTGACCCTCGTCAGCCGGATCGGTTCCGGCAGACCACCGTAGAAGCGCGTGATCGCCCTGGGTGAGAACGCTCGGCTTGACCGTTTTTCCGCAACGACCTGGGCCGAAGCCTTCTCACCGTCCCCCGCGCCAAGCGCGTCGTAGAACACGCGGACCGTGGTTTCACCTGTCGCACCTGCCGCGGAAATCGACGACGGCCCTGTCCGTGGTGCCAAGTCATGCGAAGGCACCGATGTCTGGCGGCTCCCAGGAGAAGGAGACCTCCGTCCGGCACCGTATACCGATTGCTCGGGCGGCCTTCGACTGGAAGCGGGCGATCCTTCTTCGGGCCGTAGGGTCGTCCCGGTAGAGGTGTCGAGTTCCGCGGCGGCGATCGGTGGACGGTTGGACGCCGATGACGCCCTCCCGGATCGATCGGCCCCGGCCGGTGCCCGGACCGCGGCACCCGTCACCGACGTGACGTTGAGTTCGTTGAAGGCCAGAGCCCCTCCCAAGGACGCCAAGAGCACGCAGCCGAGGATGACGGGCGCGACGACCCGCCTCGAGAGCCGCCCCCGGCTTTGGCGGGCGGCGAAGGTCTCGCGAGCGCGCGAGCCGGGGATGCCATAGCCGAGCGCGGGGCGTGGCCGGTCCTTCAAGCGACTGAAGATCGCCTCCATATCCCTATGGACCGGATCGCTGAAGGGCGATGCCTTACCCTGCGTCATCGATGCAGGTCCGACCTTGACCCGAATACTAGACCGGAGCCCGCATATGAGGCTTCTCTCGACCCGATCTCTCGCCGCCCTGACGTTTCGTGATCCATGACAGTCCGTTCGAAATGCGGTGCAAACAGAATTTGCTTGGAACGGAAGACGTTAAACCAAGGTGATTATGTCGTTTAGCTGCATCGAAAGCGGCCCGGCAAGTTTTCTGAACTTCCGGGTGATGGCGGCGAGGGCGGGGCTCGCCATTCATCCGATCGGGGCGGCCACTTTCGCGGCCGCCCCGCCCATCATCCGCTGTTATTGGGCCTACCGTTCCGCTCCATAAAACACGTTCGGAGAGGGGCAAGCTACAGGTCAGTATGCGGTCGAGGTGACCGGCGTGGTGCGCGCGTTGGCCGAATTGTGGCCGCCATGATCGCGGAAGATGCGGTCGACCATCGTGGGATCCGTCGCGCCGACGCCCGTGTCGACCGAGATGAAGGTGCCGCCGCGGCCGATATGGTCGGTATAGTAGCCCGCGTCCTCCTTGGACACGCCGTGCTTGTTGAGCATCTCGTTCAGGCCGCCCGCCGCCGCGCCGAGCGCGCCGCCGATGATCGCCGCCTCGGGGGCGGCGGAGGCGGCGATCGCGCCAAGCGCGGCAAGCGGGCCGACGCCGGGAATGGCGAGGGCGGCGACACCGAGGCCCGCGCCGAGCGCGCCCCCGCCGACCAGGCCACGGATGATGGAGCCGTGACCGCCGCTCGTCTCGCCGGTGCCGCTGGTCTCGGTGGTCTTACCGTCATGCTTGGCGATGATCGACAGCGCGCGATCGGGAACGCCCGAGGCGCGCAGGTCGGCGAGCGCGCGGTCGGCCTCGGCCTCGCTGTCGAAAACAGCGGAAATATGGCTGGTGCTGGGGGTCATGATACTGGACTCCGTTCTCGGCCCGGGGAGGTCGGACACGGGTGAAGAACGGCGGGAACGGGGCGGTGTTCCCGATTTCAATGATCCATGTTCTACAACCGGGGGTCGCCGGTCGTCAGAAGATCGGGTCTTCGCCGGGCGCGTTGGCGACGTGGATGCCGCATTCGACCTTGTCCCAGCCGCGCCAACGACCGGCGCGCGGATCTTCGCCGGGCTGGACCCTGCTGGTGCAGGGCGCGCAGCCGATCGAGGGATAGCCCTGCGCCTCGAGCGGATGGCGGGGGAGCTTGTGGACGTCGAAATAGGCGTCGAGGTCGGGCTTGGCCCAGCTGGCGAGCGGGTTGATCTTCAAGCGACCGGCCTCCGCCTCGAAGCGGGGGAGGGCGCGCCTGGTGCCGGACTGGAAACCCTTGCGACCGCTGATCCAGGCGTCGAAGGGCTGGAGCGCGCGGGCGAGCGGTTCGACCTTGCGGAGTTCGCAGCATCCGTCGGGGTCGTAGGACCAGCGCAGGCCGGTCGCGTCCTTGGCCGCGAGGAGGCGGGGGTCGGGGCGGTAGACGCGCAGGTCGGTCAGGCCGAGACGTTCGGCGAGTTCGTCGCGGTAGGCGAGCGTTTCGCCGAAGATCTTTTGCGTGTTGGTGAAGACGACGGGGACATCGCGGTCGACGGCGGCGATCATGTGGAGGAGGACGGCGGACTCGGCCCCGAACGAGGAGACGGCGGCGATATGGCCGCGCAGCTCGCCGGTGAGCAGGTCGGCGAGCATGACGGGGGCGGGGACGCCGACGAACCGGGCCTCGAACGCGTCGGCGTCATCGGTCGTGTAGACGCGGCCGGTGTCGATCCAGTCAAGCGCGCGGGCGGCGTTACCCATGCCGAAGCTTCCAGACGGGCACGGCGCTGTCGGCCGCGCGCTGATACTGGTGGTCGTAGCGGTCGAGCGCGCGCTTCAGGGCGGCGGCGTCGAGCTCGTTCTCGGGAGCGAAGCTGTCGAAGCCGCAGCGGCGCATGAAGGGCAGCTGGTCGACGAGCACGTCGCCCGCCGCGCGCAGCTCGCCGGTGTAGCCGCCCTCACGCAGGATGCGGGCGGCGGAATAGCCGCGGCCGTCGCGGAAGGTGGGGAAGCTCACCTCGACGAGGGCGAGTTGGCCGAGATAGGGGAGGAGCGCGCGCGCGTCGTCCCCCGCCTCCAACCGGACGGCTGTGGCGTTGGTCTGGCCGTCGACGAAGGCCTCGAGCGTCACGTTGATCTCGTCATGCGGTTCGTCGTCGCGGAAACGGAGCAGGGGCTCGCCGCCGATGTCGGTCTGTTCGGCGTCGTTCATGGGAAACTCCTCCCCTCCCGCGCGCGGGAGGGGTCGGGGGAGGGAAGGTCCGTCCGGGTGAGGGCGGGGCTAGTGGACAGGCCCTCCCCCAGCCCCTCCCGCGAGCGGGAGGGGAGCAGGACGGAGTCCTCCCGCGAGCGGGAGGGGAGCAGGACGGAGTCCTCCCGCGAAAGGGAGGGGAGCGGATCAGCCATAGATCGCCTCCTTGAAGGGCTCCATGCCGACGCGGCGGTAGGTGTCGAGGAAGCGCTCGCCTTCCGTGCGGACGGCGAGATAATGGTCGGTGACGCGTTCGATCGCGTCGACTACGCCGTCCTCCGAGAAGCCAGGGCCGGTGATCTTGCCGAGCGAGACGTCCTCTGCGCCCGAGCCGCCGAGCGAGAGCTGGTAGTTCTCGGTGCCTTTCTTGTCGACACCCAGGATGCCGATGTGACCGGCGTGATGGTGACCGCAGGCGTTGATGCAGCCGCTGATCTTGAGTTTCAGTTCACCCAGTTCGGCCTGGCGGTCGCGATCGGCGAAGCGGGTCGCGATCTTCTGCGCGAGGGGTATCGAGCGGGCGTTGGCGAGGCTGCAGTAATCGAGGCCGGGGCAGGCGATGATGTCGGTGATGAGGTCCAGGTTGGGCTCGGCGAGGCCGGCGGCGCTGAGCTGGGTCCAGATCGCGTGGAGGTCGGCCTGACGGACGTGGGGCAGGACGATATTCTGGCTGTGGGTGACGCGGAGTTCGTCATGGCTGTAGCGTTCCGCCAGGTCGGCCATGAAGTCGATCTGCTCGGCGGTGGCGTCGCCGGGGATGCCGCCGATGGGCTTGAGGCTG
>NZ_CAXSHH010000027.1:0-33526 GCF_964237155.1 uncultured Sphingomonas sp.
AGCGACAGGCGGCCAGCTGAGCAAATACCTCTCCACTTTTCCGGGGCAAGTCCAAGGCCATGCCTGCCTTGCCCAACCAGGTGAGGACGGCGTTGGACGTCAGCTCGGTCCCGTTGTCGCTGACGATGGTAGTCGGAGCGCCGCGCTCGGCGATCAGCACCGCCAGCTCGCGCACGACCCGCCGCCTGGAGATCGACGCTTCGACCACTGCGGCCAGGCATTCCCGCGTGATGTCGTCGACCACATTCAGCACCCGGAACCGTCGGCCGGTCGCGAGCTGGTCGTGGACGAAGTCAAGGCTCCAGCGCTGGTTCGGCAGCGCCAGCACGGGCGCGGGCGCCCGTGTGCCGGTCGCGCGCTTGCGACCCGCCTGCGCCGGACGGTGAGGCCCTCCTCGCGATGGAGGCGCTGGACCTTCTTCCTGTTGATCTGGCGGCCCTCGCGCCGGAGCAGGATGTGAAGACGCCGATAGCCGAACCGCCGACGCTCCCCGGCCAGTTCGCGCAGGCGACTCCGCAGGTCCGCGTCGTCCGGCCTACACGAGCGGTAGCGCATCCTCTTCCGGTCGGCCCTGATGACCGCGCGGGCACGCCGCTCGCTCATGCGGAACGCGGTCTGAAGGTACGCGACCGCCTCCCGCTGGGCGGCCGCGCCTACCACTTTTTTCCCAGCAGGTCCTTCAGACCCGCGTTGTCGAGCATGGCGTCGGCCAGGAGCCGCTTCAACCTGGCGTTCTCGTTTTCCAACGTGCGCAGCCGCTTCGCCTCCGACACCTCCAGGCCGCCGTACTTGGCCCTCCACGCGCAAAAGGTCGCGCTCGACATGCCGTGCCGACGGCAGAGGTCTAGCACCACCGCCCCCGCCTCGGCCTCCTTCAGGATGCCGATGATCTGCTCTTCCGTGAACCGCTTCCGCTTCATCTGTCCGTCCCATCGAGGGGCCGGTCTCTAGGTCCAGGTGGATGAAGAAACGGGGGTCAGGTCAGGCCCAATATGACGACTTGGCTGGACCAAGCCCGGCTCGCTTGCGGTTCACCCGCAGTGGTGACGGCTTTCAAAATGACGGACCTGGATCGAGCAGCGGCGGACTTTACCGAACGCCTGAAATACTTCGCGGGCGACCGCTCGGTCCCAGCCGCGCGGCGCCCTTAGGCCTTATCGTTGTTTAGCGTGGGATAAGCGCCTTGCCCTCAATGAGGACTTACATGCGGACTCGACAATCATTTGTGGGTGGCTTCAAAGTCTGAAAGTTCTATCTCAAGCTTTGCCTGCCGAGCAGCTTTGGGATTTTTAGCCAGATAGGTCATGCAGCTGATGGACGCCGCGCCCACGCACTCGGCCACCCGCATGCCGCCGGCACGGTCGCTCCATAGGCTGCCGCCAGGCAAGAAAGAATGTTGCATTCCATCGCGTACAATCTGCTTCAGGTCGCGATATCCCAGCTTCTGCTCGACGACAGCGCGAAGATACTCGTTGGTCATGTCACTGCGCGACACACCTTCGTCATCGGTAGAGAGAACCACGGGCACGCCCGCCTCGCGGTAGAGCGACAGAGGGTGACTGCGGCCGTTGACCCCAAGGATCACCGCGTTGCTGGTGAGGTTGATTTCCACCGCCACCCGTTCGCGCGCCATGCGGGCGAGCAGCGCACGTGCATCAATCTCGTAAGAAATGTCGATGCCATGGCCGATCCGGCGCGCACCGGCGACTGCGACGGCATCATGGATATGGAAGGTGAGATCGCGAGGCGGAACCAGCCCCAGCGTCAACTCGCCGGCGTGCAGCGACAGTGGTACGCGCGGGGAGCGTGCCTTCAAAAATGCGAACATGCGCATGTGCAAAGCATAGTCGCGCACCGCCACTGGATCGTGCTCGGGCGCGGCGATGTTGACGCCGACGAAGCGGGGATCATTTTCCACCAGCGCGAACCCGAGTGCAAGCTGGGTGAATACCTGTGCGGGCGGAAGCGTTCGGATTGCCGTGTAAAGATAGCGCAGCTCGGTGTAGCAGGCGGGCTTTGGCGTGGCGGTCCCGCAGCCATGCAGCGTCGCCAGCTCGGCGTCATAGCCATCATATTCGGCGCGCGTATCCGCGACCGCTTTCGGCAGCAGCGGCGAGATACGGGCGTAGAGCCCGGCGAGGTCGCTAGCGTCGGCCTCTCCTATTGCGGCTACCAGCGGACGCGCGGCCTTGGTGCCTACGCCGAGCTCGGCATAGGACACGCGGTCCGCGGCCGCCTGCTCGCGAGCGAGCGCGAAGATCTCGGCCTCATGACCCTCGGCTGCGGGCCCGAACGCGTCGAAGGTGGAAAAGAAGCGGTCGTATCCCGACACCGCCGGGTTGCCGACGCCGGCCTCGAACCCGCGGGTCGAGAAGCCGTCGATGGCAGCGGCATAGCGCGGGTAGTCCCTCTCCAACCCGCGCGCCGCGATCCGGCCAAGCGCGTCGCACGGCGGGTTGACGATCTGTATCGGGTCGGCCGCGAGGCACAGACCGGCTGCCGCCGCCCAGCGCAGGAAATCCTCGGCGTAGATCGCGCCGCCGGCGTGATTGTGGAGGTCCGCACCCTTGGGCATCTCCTGAAGGAAGATCCGCAGCCGCGGCGGGCTGTCGGCGATGCGCGCGAGATGAGCCGCGGTACGCGCTTCGGCGGAGGGCTTGGATGCGCGCGCGGTCGCGTCGGAAGGCGCAAGAGCAAGCAACGCAGCAAGCAGGTGGGCGAAACCGTGCGCGCCGACCCGACGTTCAAACCGACGATTGCGCATGCGATCCCCATCAGCGCCGCGCTTTGCTCCCCGGCAGGCGACACGAGACGGGATAACGGCGAGGAGCACTCCTTCCCATGACAAAATCCGGCACGCAGCGTTGCCCAAATGCGAGCGCGGGAGGGTGTGGCCGACCTAATTTTGCGCTCCCGCTGTTCTATTAACGATAGTGGACGCACTCGTATGCTCACCTTAATCGTGGCGATCGTAACACGTTCGGGTGCGCGGGATCGGAGCACGCTCGGCGGCTGGAGCGTGGATCTCATATTGATAGCTCTTGCGGTGATGATGTTGGCGAGGCCGTTTGCGGTCGATGTCGACGGGATCGGGTTCGGTCCGCTCGCCGATCACGTCACGTTCGATCATGGGCGCGTTGCGGCGGAGGTGCACGGTCGAATGTTCAACGTACTGTCGGTGCCGTTCCCGCCGCACTTGCTCGCCCTGTCGGTCCATCTCGCCGTGCGAAAGTTCAATCCGATCGGGCCAACGGTCCGCGGCCGGCGTTTGCCGAACGAGGGGAACATGACCGAGCCGACAGGCTCGTCTTCTTGGAAGGTCCTGGTCAGAATGTTGGCAGCGCCGCCATGCGCCCGGGCGGTTCCGACTGGCCTGCGGTCCTGAATGCCGATGCGGGCCGATACGCACATGTTCGGGACGCTCCATCGCGACCGTTGCGGTGGCTCGATCGGAGCGCATTGGGCGGACGCGATGTGATGCGGCGCCTGCCGCTGTCCTCCATCGAACCGTTCCTGCTGTGGCTGATCGGGACGGTCGCGCTGGCCTCGCTGTTGCCTGCGCGGGGCGGGTGGGGCAGTGCGGTGGGGCATATGGCGGATATAGCCATCGCGCTGCTGTTCTTCCTGCATGGCGCCAGATTGTCGCGTACCGCCATTGCGCAAGGAATGCGGCACTGGCGACTCCACCTGCTGGTGCTGGCCGCGACCTTCGGGCTGTTCCCCGTCGTCGGGATGGCCATCGCCGCGGTCGGAGGCGGACTGATCGATCCGTCGTTGAGCACTGGACTGCTGTTCCTGGCGTTGCTGCCCTCCACGGTGCAGTCGTCGGTGGCGTTCACCGCTATGGCGCGCGGCAACGTCGCGGCGGCGGTATGCAGCGCCTCGCTCTCCAATCTGGTCGGCATCGTCGTCACGCCGTTCATGGCGACGATCCTGATCGGGAGCGGCAGGCCGGGGGAGGGGGTGTCGCTCGGCTCGGTCGAGACGATCGCGCTACAGCTGCTGCTGCCGTTCGTCGCCGGCCACCTGCTGCGGCCGTGGATCGGCGGTCTGATCGACCGCTACAAGGTTCTGGTCCAGCCAATTGATCGCGGGTCGATCCTGCTCGTCGTCTATTCCGCGTTCGGCGCTGCAGTCATCAACGGTATCTGGTTGCGGGTCGGATGGAGCGACCTAGTTGGATTGCTGCTGCTCTGCGCACTGATGCTGGCGGTGGTCGTGGCCGCGAACGGGCTTGCCGCGCGCGCGGCCGGCTTGGCGCGCGAGGATGCGATCGTGCTGCTGTTCTGCGGCTCCAAAAAGAGCCTGATTTCCGGCGTACCGATGGCGGGTGCCCTGTTCGCGCCGACGCAGGTGGGTATGATCGTCCTCCCGTTGATGATCTTCCACCAGCTCCAGCTATTCGTGTGCGCCGTGCTGGCCGCTCGCTACCGGGCCGCTGGCGAAGCCGCGGCGATGCCGCTCACCGCCGAGGATGCGACGGCCGTGGGGACCCGCGTTGGGCTGGCGATCCCCGAGCCGTGCATGGCGGGCGTGGTCGCGAATCTCGCGCTGCTCGATCGGCATGCCGAGACGCTTCGTGGCGAGACGCGATGAAGGGGGCGCTCGCCATCGCCGCCATGGTGCGCGCAGGCCGGGTCAGCGCGGCGGCGCTTATCGAGCAGGCGATCGCCGATGTGTCGGCTGACAGCCTGCATGCCGTCACGCGGGTGCTGGCGGCGCGCGCGCGCGGGGAAGCGGCGCGTGTCGACGCCGTCGTGGCCGCGGGCGGTGATCCCGGGCCGCTTGCCGGTGTACCATATGGTGTCAAAGACCTGTTTGACGTCGTGGGCCTGCCGACCACCGCAGGATCGGCGGTCTATGCCGACGCACTACCCGCGCACGCCGATGCGGAGGCGATCCAGCGGTGCCAGGCGGCGGGGGCGGTGTTGGTGGCGACGCTCAACATGGACGAGTTCGCCTATGGTTTTGCGACGATCAACGCGCATCACGGCACCACGCGCAACCCGCACGATCCGGCACGGCTCGCGGGCGGTTCGTCGGGCGGATCGGCCGCCGTGGTCGCGGCGGGTCTGCTGTCCTTCTCGCTCGGCTCTGACACCAACGGCTCGATACGCGTGCCGGCGAGCCTTACGGGCATCCACGGGCTGAAGCCGACGCACGGCGCGTTGCCGATGGCAGGCATGTTCCCCTTCGCGGAGAGCTTCGACGACCCCGGGCCGTTCGCCGGCTCGGCTGCGGATATGGCGGCCGTTTGGGCGGTGTTGGCGGACGCGGAGATGCCGGTCGACGACGACGCGCCGATCCGGCTCGCGCTCCTAGGAGGACGTTTCCGTGAGAATGCGGACCCGGACCAGCTCACCGTCATCGACGGTCTCGCGTCGGGAGCGCCGATGCTGGAGCTGCCCGACATCGAGCGCGCGCGCTCGGCGGCATTCCTCATCACCGCATACGAGGGCGGGTCGCTGCACCGTGCGGCGCTGGCGCGCTCGGCGATGGCCTTCGACCCGCAGGTGCGCGACCGGCTGATCGCAGGCGCCCTGCTGCCGCGCGCACTGTATAAAGAGGCGCAGGCGTTCCGCGCGGCGTTCCGGAAACGGATCGCGGCGCTGATGTGCGATGTCGATGTGCTGCTCGCGCCCGCGACGCCGTGCATCGCCCCCCCGATCGACGATCCGCGTATCGCCATCGACGGGGTACTAGTCGTCGCGCGAGCGCATCTGGGCATCCACACTCAGCCGATCAGCTTGGCCGCGCTGCCGTCGCTCAGCGTCCCGCTGCGCCGACCGGACCGGCTGCCGCTCGGGCTGCAACTGATCGGGCGACCGGGCGAGGAGGCGACGCTGATGCGCTATGCCGCGCGGCTGGAGGCGGATGGGGTGATCGGCGCGACTGCGCCGATGCGGGCGAGGGTGGGGGAAGCGGCATGACTGACACGGTAACGGACATGGCGACAGACAGGATGATCGGGGCGGCTCCGGCCGGCGCACTGGAGCGATATTTCGCGCTTTCGGCTCGCGGCACGTCCGCGCGGACCGAGGTGCTGGCGGGCGCGACGACGTTCCTGACGATGGCCTATATCGTCCTCGTCAACCCGGCGATCCTGGGACAGGCGGGGATGCCCGTCGCCGCCGTGGCCGCCGCGACCTGTTTCGCCGCCGCATTCGCGTCGATCCTGATGGGGCTGGTCGCGAACGTGCCGCTCGCGCTCGCGCCCGGGATGGGGCTCAACGCCTATTTCAGCTTCACGGTGGTCCAGCAGATGGGGATACCCTGGCCGATCGCGCTGGGCTGCGTGCTGATCTCGGGCATCGCCTTCCTCCTGCTGACGCTGACGGGGATACGACAGCTGATCGTGGCGGTGATCCCAACCCACCTCTTCGCCGCGGTAGCGGGCGGGATCGGGCTGTTCATCGGCTTCATCGGGTTGAAGAACGCCGGGATCGTCGTCGCCAATCCGGCGACCTTCGTCTCGTTGGGGACGCTGAGCGAACCGAGTGCGGCCTTGGCGTTGTTCGGGCTGCTGCTGATCGGGGTGCTGAGCGTCTGGAACGTGCGCGGCGCCATGCTGATCGGGATCGTCGCCACGACGCTCGTCGCCTGGATGTTCGGGCAGGTGACGGTGGCCTCGGAGCCTTATAGCCTGGCGGCGTTGATCGGTACCGCGTTCAAGCTCGATATTCCCGGCGTGTTCGGGCTCGGCGGCTCGCATGGGTTGGGGCTGCTCGAGGTCCTGTTCGTGTTCCTGTTCGTCGACCTGTTCGACAATATCGGCACCCTGGTCGCGGTGACCAAGCGCGCCGGGCTGATGGACGCGGCCGGGCGCATCCCCGGGCTCAACCGCATCCTGATCACCGATGCCGTGTCGACGATCGTCGGGTCGGTGGCGGGCACCAGCACGGTGACCAGTTACGTGGAGAGTGCGGCGGGAGTGCAGGCGGGCGGGCGGACGGGACTGACGGCGGTGGTGACCGGCATCCTGTTCCTGCTCACGATGTTCGTCGCGCCCTATGCGCAGCTCGTGCCGCTGGCGGCGACGGCGCCTGCGCTCATCGTCGTGGGTGGGCTGATGCTGTTGCCGTTGACGGAGGTGCCGTGGGAGGACCCGCTGTCGGCCATCCCCGCCTTCCTAACGGTCGCCCTGATCCCGCTCACCTTTTCGATTGCCAACGGTCTCGCCTTCGGGATCACCGCACACGCGATCCTGAAGCTGATGCGCGGCACCGCGACCAGGGCCGACTGGTTCCTCTTCATCCTCGCAGGCCTGTTCGTGGTGCGCTTCGCCTGGATGGGGGCCGCCTGAGCGACAATGCCGACCGTCACAGGAACCCACGGCATCGTCACGGCGCCGCATGCGCTTGCGGCGGAGGCCGGTTGCGCCGTCCTGCGCGATGGGGGCAGCGCGGCGGAAGCGTGCGTTACCGTCGCCGCGACCTTGGCGGTCGTCTATCCGCATATGACGGGGATCGGCGGCGACGGCTTCTGGCTCCTGTCCGAGCCCGATGGTCGTATCCACGCGATCCACGGCTGCGGCGGTGCGGCAGCGGCGGCCGACCTGTCGCTCTATGCGGGGTACGAGGCAGTGCCGACCCGGGGTCCGCTCGCGGCGAACACGGTCGCAGGCACGATTTCGGCATGGGATGCGGCGCTGGAGGGCGGCACGCTGCCGCTCGCCCGGCTGTTGCGCGATGCCATTCGACACGCCGAGGACGGCGTGGCCGTCACGCGAGGCGGGGCGGCGGTCGCGGCGGCGAAGGGCGACGATCTTCGCAGGCAGCCCGGCGGATATGCCGCGACGTTCGAGCCCGGGGGACGATCGCTCGCCGAAGGGGACCGGCTGCGGCAGCCGGCACTCGCCGCGACCCTGCGCGCGCTGGCCGAGGACGGATTGGACGGCTTCTATCGCGGCACGCTCGCCGAGAGGGTCGCCGCGGATCTGGCCGTTCTGGGTAGTCCGGTGTCGCGCGCCGATCTCGCGAGTCACTGGGCGACGCGCCCCGTGCCGCTCCACGTGCCGATCGCCGGCGCCACGCTCTACAACAGCGCGCCGCCGACGCAGGGTATCGCCTCGCTGCTGATCCTGGCGCTGTTCGACCGGCTGAGCGTCGGCGACGTCGACGTCGACGGTCCCGCGCATGTCCACGGGCTGATCGAGGCGACCAAGCAGGCGTTCATGTGGCGCGACCGGCATTGCGGCGATCCGGGCGATATGGACGTCGACGCGCAGGCGCTGTTGGGCGACGCCGAGGCGCTGGACGCGATGGCGGCGCGGATCGCCCCGTCGCAGGCGCTTCCCTGGCCTTACCCGCCGCAGTGGGGCGACACCTGCTGGTTCGGCGCGGCGGACACGCACGGGCGAGTGGTGTCCTGTATCCAGTCGACCTATTTCGAATTCGGATCGGGGCTGGTGCTGCCCGGCACCGGCATCACCTGGCAGAACCGCGGCAGCAGCTTCCGCTTGGCGGAGAGCGGTTGGAATGCGTTGAGGCCAGGGAGACAGCCGTTCCATACGCTCAATCCGGCGCTGGCGTGCTTCGCGGATGGGCGCGTGATGGCCTACGGCACGATGGGGGGCGAGGGCCAGCCGCAGACGCAAGCAGCATTGTTCACGCGGTACGCGCGCGGCGTCGACCTGGCGGACGCGATCGCTCGCCCGCGCTGGTTGTTGGGACGCACCTGGGGTGAGGAGAGCACGACGCTGAAAATGGAGGACGGCTTTTCGCCGGATCTATACGCCGCACTCGTTGCGGCAGGTCATGGCGTGGAGCGGGTCGGGCCGCTTACCGCGATCATGGGCCATGCCGGTGCGATCGTGCGTCACCCCGATGGCCGGCTGGAGGGCGCGACCGATCCGCGCAGCGACGGCGGGGTGGCGTCGTGGTGAGCATGCCTGCGCCCGGCGGCGCGCGCGCGGTGGCGCGCTGCGACATGCTCGGCGTCTCGCCCTACACCGACATGAAAGACGGCCTGTATCGTGGCTGGTTGTCGCCTGCCTATCGCGCGGCGCAGGAGGTGGTGACGGGCTGGATGGAGGAGGCGGGCATGACCACACGCCGCGACGCCGCCACCAACCTCATCGGCCGCTACGAGGGTCTGAACCCGGGACCCGCCCTTTTGATCGGCAGTCACATCGACAGCGTCCGGGACGGCGGTCGCTACGACGGCCCGCTCGGCGTGATGTTGGGGGTCGAATGCGTCGCCACGCTCCACGCCGCGACCAGGCGAATGCCGTTCCCGATCGAGGTAATCGCGTTCGGTGACGAGGAAGGATCGCGCTTTCCCGCAGCGATGCTGACCAGCCGCGCCGCGGCAGGGACGCTGGCCGAGATGCCCGACATGGCCGATGCGCAAGGCACGCCGCTCGCCCTGGCGCTCGCCAGCTTCGGCACCGCACCCGAGCGGCTGGCCGACGCTCGTCACGCGCCCGCGCTGGCCTATTTGGAGGCGCATATCGAACAGGGGCCGGCACTGGAGACCGAGGGGCTGGCGCTCGGCGTCGTGACCGGAATCGCCGCGCAGCTTCGGCTGCGGCTGGTGCTGGAGGGTCGCGCCGGGCACGCGGGCACCACCGCGATGCCGCTGCGGCGCGACGCGCTGGCCGCCGCCGCCGAGATCGTGCTGGAGGTCGAGCGCGTCGGGCGCGACCGGCCGGACGAACTCGTCGCCACCGTCGGCACGCTCGAGGTGGAGCCGGGTGCGGCCAACGTGATCCCCGGTCGGGTGACGCTGTCGCTCGACATACGCGCGCTCGACCCGGCATTGCGCGATCTCGCGGCGCAGGCGATCCTGGACGAAGCCGATGCCATCGCTGCCCGCCGCTTGGTGACGATCCGGACGCTCCCGATCCATGACCTGCCCGCCAGTCCGTGCGATCCCCGTTTGACCCGCATTCTGACCGAGGCGCTGATCGCTGCCGGCCACCCGCCGCGCCGCCTGGCAAGCGGGGCGGGGCACGATGCGATGGCGATGGCGGCACTATGCCCCACCGCCATGCTGTTCGTGCGCTGCCGGGGTGGTTTGAGCCACAATCCGGCCGAGCATGTCGAGGTCGTCGACGTCGAGGCGGCGCTCGCGGTCATGCTCGGCTTCATCGATCGCCTCGAGGCCGTGCATGTCTGAACTCGACGTCTTGCTCTTCGGCGAGATCGATCCGCCGCAGCGGCTGCTGATGGGCCCCGGGCCGGTCAACGCGCACCCGCGCGTGCTGCGTGCCATGTCGGCGGACTTGCTCGGCCAGTTCGACCCCGAGATGACCGGCTACATGGAGCAGGTCATGGCGCTCTACCGCCCGCTGTTCGGCACGGAGAACCGTTGGACCTTCCTGGTCAATGGGACCGCGCGCGCCGGTATCGAGGCCTCGCTGATCTCGCTGGTCGAGCCTGGCGACACGGTCCTTGTCATCGATTTCGGTCGTTTCGGCCTGCTGTTGAAGGAAATCCTGCAGCGGATCGGCGCGAGAGTCGTCAGCGTCGAGGCGGCATGGGGTGAGGTGGTGCCGCTCGATGCGATCGCCGCCGCCATCGAACGATACGCGCCCAAGGTCGTCGCCACCGTGCACGGCGATACCTCGACGACGATGGCGCAGCCGCTCGACGGGCTGGGGGCGATCGTTCGGGCTGCGGGCGCCTTCAGCTATGTCGACGCGACCGCGACGATCGGAGGTATTGCGATCGCGGCGGATCGCTGGAGCATCGACGTGGTGACCGGTGGGCTGCAGAAGTGCCTGAGCGGGCCGTCCGGCTCGGCGCCGATCACGGTTTCGGACCGCGCCGCCGAACGCATCCTCGCACGCCGCCATGTCGAGGGTGGGATCCGCCGCGCCGACATCGTCGACGGCACCGGCCCCCGCATCGCCTCCAACTATTTCGATCTGGCGATGGTGATGGATTATTGGAGCGAGAAGCGCCTCAACCACCATACGGAGGCGACGACCATGCTCTATGGTGCTCGTGAATGCGCCAGGGTAGCGCTGGCAGAGGGGCTTGACGCCCGCTTCGCGCGGCACGCTCGCGCCGGCGCCGCCGTCGTCGCCGGCGCGCGAGCGATGGGGCTCGCCGTGTTCGGCGACGACCGGCACCGGATGACCAACGTCACCGGCATGAATATTCCGGGAGGGATCGATGGCGAGGCGGTGCGCCGCTGGATGCGCGAGGATTTCGAGATCGAGATCGGCACCGCGTTCGGTCCGCTCGCCGGACGGATCTGGCGTATCGGCGCGATGGGCTACAACGCGATGAAGCACAAGGTCGCGATCACGATGAGCGCGTTGGAGACGGTGCTCCGGGCCGAGGGCTTCGCCTGCCCACCCGGCGCCGGCGTCGATGCCGCGCTGGCGGCGTGGGACACGGCCCCGTGACGCGCGAAGACCTGACGCGCGACCTGGCCGGCTATGGCGCCGTGCCGCCCGACCCCGCGTGGCCGGGCAACGCGCGCGTCGCCGTGCAGTTTGTCATCAACTACGAGGAGGGTTCCGAGAGCAGCGTCCTCCATGGCGATGGCGGATCGGAAGCCTTCCTGTCCGAGATGATCGGTGCCGCGAGCCACCCCGCGCGCGCGATGGCGATGGAAAGCCTCTACGAATATGGTAGCCGCGCCGGCTTCTGGCGACTGCACCGCCTGTTCGGCGAACGCGACCTGCCCGTCACGGTATTCGGGGTGGCGTCCGCGATGGAGCAGAACCAGGCAGCGGTGGATGCGATGCTCGCCGCCGGCTGGGAGATCGCGAGCCACGGCTGGCGTTGGATCGACTACCAGCGCGTGTCGGCGGAGGTCGAGCGCGAGCATA
Source organism: uncultured Sphingomonas sp. (assembly GCF_964237155.1). GTDB lineage: Bacteria > Pseudomonadota > Alphaproteobacteria > Sphingomonadales > Sphingomonadaceae > Sphingomonas. Next base: position 11,786 of record NZ_CAXSHH010000027.1, read on the forward strand.
TCGCCAAGGCCATCGAGGTGCATAAACGGCTCACCGGCGAACGACCGCTCGGCTGGTATCAGGGTCGCACGTCGCCCAACACGGCGCGACTAATCGCCGAAGAGGGCGGGTTCGTCTACGACGCCGACAGCTATGCCGACGATCTGCCCTATCGTTCGGCCGCCGGTCAGTTGATCGTGCCCTATTCGCTCGACGCCAACGACATGAAGATGGTCGCGCTCAACGGCTTCACGGACGGGGAGCAGTTCTTCCGTTACCTGCGCGACGCTTTCGATCAATTGCGCGCCGAGGGAGGCCGGATGATGTCGGTAGGCCTGCACGGCCGCATCGCCGGTCGCCCCGCTCGCGCGCTCGCCGTCGGGCGGTTCGTCGATCACGTGATGGCGAGCGGCGACGCCTGGATCACGCGGCGCATCGATATCGCGCGCCACTGGCTGGAAAGGTTTCCCGGATGACGATCGACGACGTGCGAGCGCTGGCCGAGGTCACCGCCGCCTTCCACGCCTATGAGCATGCGCTAATGGACGACGACACGCCTGCGATGGACAGGCTGTTCCACGACGCGCCGACGACCAACCGCTACGGCGTGGGCGAGGTATCATATGGGATCGAGGCGATCCGTAAGTTCCGCAAGGGCCGGGGCGGATCGCCCCGGCGCAGGCTCGGTCGCATCGCCATCACTACTTACGGCGGTGACTTCGCGACGGCGGACGCCGAGTTCTTCCGCGAAGGCTCACCCCGGCGCGGGCGCCAGACGCAGAGCTGGGTCCGCTTCCCGGACGGCTGGAAGGTCGTGTCCGCGCACGTCAGCCTAGAAGGGGATGCGCATTGACGCTTGCGGAGGTCAATGCGCTCGATCGGGCGGCGTTCGTCGCGCGGTTCGGCCTGTTGTTCGAACATTCGCCGTGGGTGGTGGAGCAAGCCGAGCAGCTGCGTCCCTTCGCCGACCTGCACGCAGGGTTGATGGCTCCGCTGCGCGACGCGAGCGAGGCGCAGCGCGTCGCGCTGATCCGCGCGCATCCGGAACTGGCCGGGAAGGCGACGATGGACCGCGGGCTGACGCGCGCGTCGACGCGAGAGCAGGCGTCTGCGGGGCTCGATTGCCTGACGCCTGACGAGTTCGCACGCTTTCACGATATGAACGCTGCATATCGCGCGCGGTTCGGCATGCCGTTCGTCATGTGCGTGCGGCGGACCGACAAGGCAGGGATTCTGGCGGCGATGGAGACACGGCTTGGCAGCACGGCTGCCGCCGAGACCGCGACCGCGATCGCCGAGATCGGCGAGATCATATGCCTCAGGCTGACGGAGCTACCATGACCCTTCTCATCCGTCTGCCCGCCTTGGAGGCCGAGCTGGCACGCCAATTGGCACTGATCGGGCACGGCGGCGGGAACTGGACGCGCGCACGGGTGCACCCCGACGGCCATGTCCACGACGTCCTGATCGTCGGCGGAGGGCAGAGCGGGCTGGCGGCGGCGTTCGGCCTGTTGCGTGAACGCGTGTCAAATATTGTCGTCCTGGACCAAGCTCCTGCCGGGTTCGAGGGGCCGTGGGACACCTATGCCCGGATGCTGACGCTACGTACGCCAAAGGACCTGAACCCGATCGATTTCGGCATCCCCGCGCTCAGTTTTCGCGCATTCTGGGAGGAGCAGCGAGGGGCGGCCGGTTGGGATGCGCTGGACCGCATCGCGCGCGGCGACTGGATGGCATACCTGCGCTGGTATCGCCGCGTGCTGAAGCTGCCGGTGCTGAATGACCGGCGCGTCACCCTGATCGAGCCGCTCGGCGACGGTGTTCACCGCGTGCATCTGGATGGGCATCCAGCGTTGCTGGCGCGCAAGGTGGTGCTGGCGACGGGCATCCAGGGTGGCGGCGAGTGGCATGTACCCGCCATGATCCGTGGCGCGCTGCCCGACACGCTCTACGCGCATACCAGCGCCGCGATCGACTATCCCGCGCTTGCGGGCCGCCGGATCGCGATCCTGGGCGGCGGGGCGTCGGCGTTCGATAATGCCAATGCCGCACTCTCGATGGGAGTGGCGGAGGCGCACGTCTTCATGCGGCGCGCAGAGTTGCCGCGGATCAACCCCATCCGGCTGATGGAGCGCACCGGCTTCACCGGGCGCTATCCCGCGCTGGACGATGCGACCAAATACGCGGTGATGCGCGCGTTCCTTGGGCATAGCCAGCCGCCGACGAACGACACTTTCGACCGCGCTTCGGCTCGGCCGGGCTTCGCGCTGCACCTTGGCGCGCCGTGGCTGTCGGTCGCGCGCCACGGCGAGGGCGTGCAGGTGACGACGCCGCAGGGAGACATGGCTTTCGATTTCCTCGTCCTGTCGACCGGGCTGGTCAGCGACTCGGCGCTCCGTCCCGAACTGCGGCTGGTGGCGGACGGGATCGCACGTTGGTCCGATCGATACGCACCGCCCGCAGGGGACGCGAACGCGATCATCGACACGCATCCCTACCTGGGAGCTGGTTTCGAGTTCACGCCGCGAGCGCCCGGCGATGCGGTGGCCCTTCATGGCCTGTTCGCCTTCAATTATGCCGCCCTGGTCAGCCTCGGATTGTCTGCGGCGGCGCTGTCGGGGCTGCGCGCCGCGCTGCCGCGGCTGGTGAAGGGCGTGACCGACCAGTTGTTCTTGGACGATCGCGACGAGTTGGTGACGGAGCTGGCAAAGTATGACGAGCCTGAATTCATCGGCGAATGGCCCGCGCCCGTGCTGCGTGAGGCCGCCGAGTGATCAGCCTGTCGACCCACGTCCTCGACACCGCACATGGCCACCCCGCGGCGGGCGTTAAGGTGACGCTGTCGGACGTGGCGGGAACGGCGCTGTTCGCCGGGCGTACCGACGCCGATGGCCGTTGCCCCGACCTGCCCGCGGTAGCGGCGGGACGGTATCGGCTGGCATTCGGGGTAGCCGGTTATTTCGCCGCCGCCGGAGTCGCTCTGCCCGATCCGCCGTTTCTCGATGTGGTGACGATCGACTTCGGCGTCGTCGTGCCCGCCGGGCGCGCGCGGGCGCATTACCATGTGCCCCTGCTCGTCTCGCCGTTCGGCTATTCCACCTATCGGGGTAGCTGAGATGACGATGCGCTTCGTCCTGGACGATGAGATCGTCACCGTCACCGTCGCCGACGCCGATCCCAACGGCACGCTGCTCGATCACCTGCGCGAGCGCCTGCGCCGCACCGGCACCAAGGAGGGGTGCGCGGAGGGCGATTGCGGATCATGCACCGTGCTGGTCGGCGAACTGGACGGCGACGGCATCGCTTGGCGCGCGGTGAACGCATGTATCCTGCTGCTGCCGATGTTGCGCGGAAAGGCGCTGCTGACCGTGGAAAGCCTGTCGCGCGGCGGCACCCTGACCGCCTTGCAGGCGTACATGGCGGGCAACGGCAGCTCGCAATGCGGCTTCTGCACGCCGGGGTTCGTGATGTCGCTGTACGCACGCTGCATCGGGGCGGCCGGAAGCGCGTTGCCGGTAGAGGATGTGATCGCGGGAAATCTGTGCCGCTGCACCGGATATGGACCGATCCTCGCGGCGGCGGATGCGGTGGGCACATTTCGACGCGACGATCGGCCCACCGTCGCCGCGTTGCGAGCGATCGCTGCCGATGACGCGTCGGGTGTACACGGCGGACGCCGCTGGTTCGCACCTGCCGATGTCGCCACGCTGGTCGACCTTCTCGTGGCGCACCCCAATGCGCGCATCGTGGCCGGCGCGACCGACGTTGGATTGTGGGTGACGAAGGAGCTTCGCGAAATCGAGACGTTGATCTTCGTCGGCGATATGGTGGAGCTTCGGCAGATCGAGGAGACGCCCGCCAGTCTCACGCTCGGCGCGGCGGTGCGCTATGCGGAGGCGCATGCGGCGCTGGCGCGGCTGCATCCCGATCTGGGCGAACTGGTACGGCGGATTGGCGGGTTGCAGGTGCGCAACGCGGGCACGATCGGTGGCAACATCGCCAACGGATCACCGATCGGCGACATGTCGCCGGCGCTGATCGCGCTCGACGCGACGCTGACGCTGCGGGGCCCGGCGGGCGCGCGGACGATGCCGCTGGAAGAATATTTTCTTGGCTACGGACGGCAGGACCGCCGCGCGGGCGAGTTCGTGGAGCGGCTCCACGTACCGCGACCGACTGTCGACGACGTCATCCACATCTCGAAATTGTCACGAAGGTTCGACGGCGACATCTCCGCGGTGTGCGGCGCGGTCCGGTTGCGCGTGGAGGATGGGCGAATTGCCGCCCCGCGCGTGGCGTTCGGCGGCATGGCCGCCACTCCGCGCCGCGCGCATGCGTGCGAGGCGACGCTTGACGGGCAGCCGTTCGCGCTCACCACGATCGACCAGGCGGCTCGCACCTTGCGCGACGATTTCACGCCGCTCAGCGACGTGCGCGGCAGCGCCGCCTATCGTCTGACGGTCGCCGCTAACCTGCTGCGCCGACTGTGGCATCGCTCGCAAGGCGAGGCGGTATCCGTGCTGGAGACGGTGGATGGCTGATCGTGATCCGCGCGTGCCGACGTGCGCGCTGTTCTCCTACCCTCACGACAGCGCGCACCTCCACGTCGGCGGTGCGGCACGCTATGTTGACGACGAGGCGGAAGCCCCGGGACTGCTCCACCTCGCCTTCGGACAGAGCGAGGCGGCGCATGCGCGGATCGTGGCGATGGACCTGTCGGCGGTGCGCGGGTCGCCCGGCGTCGTCGAGGTGTTGACCGCCGCCGACATTCCCGCGGCGAACGACGTCAGCCCGGTGGCGCACGACGATCGGCTGCTGGCGGACGGGGAAGTGACGAGCGTCGGTCAGTCGCTTTTTCTGGTTGCCGCCACCAGCCGGCGTGCCGCGCGTGTCGCCGCCCGGTTGGGACGGGTGGAATATGAACACCTCCCCGCGTATCTCACGATCGCCGACGCGCGCGCCGCCGCCTCGCTGATCGAGCCGACGCAGCGCATGGCGCGCGGCGACGCGAAGGGGGCGCTGGGTCGCGCGCCGCGCCGCCTGTCGGGCGGGTTCGACATGGGCGGGCAGGACCATTTCTATTTGGAAGGGCAGATCGCGCTGGCCATTCCCGGCGAGGACGGGACGATCCACCTGCTGTCCTCCACCCAGCATCCCAGCGAGGTGCAGCATCTGGTCGCCGCGATGCTCGACCGATCCTCCGCCGACGTGACCGTGGAGGTGCGGCGTATGGGCGGCGCGTTCGGTGGAAAGGAGACGCAGGCGGCCGCTTTCGCCGCTGCGGCCGCGCTGGTCGCTGATCGCACCGGACGCCCCGCCAAATTCCGATGCGACCGCGACGACGACATGGTGATGACAGGCAAACGCCACGATTTCCGTGTCGACTACGAAGTCGGCTTCGACGACGAGGGTCATGTGCTCGCGCTGCGGCTGATGCTCGCCTCGCGATGCGGCGCGACGGTCGATCTATCGCCAGCGATCAACGACCGCGCCATGTTCCACGCCGACAATTGCTACTGGCTGCCGGCGGTCGAGATCGTGTCCGAACGACTGAAGACCCATACCGTATCGAACACCGCCTTTCGCGGCTTCGGCGGGCCGCAGGGAATGCTGGCGATCGAGCGCGTGATGGACGCCGTGGCGGCGACCCTCATACGCGATCCATTGGAGGTGCGCGAAATCAACCTTTATCGGCCGGGTCGCGACGTCACCCCCTACGGCATGCAGGTGGCGGACAATATCGCGCCGCAATTGATCAGCGCGCTGCGCCGGTCATCGGATTACGACGCCCGGCGCACTGCGATCGCGGCGTTCAACGCCCGCAACACGGTACTGAAGAAGGGCATCGCGCTCACCCCGGTGAAGTTCGGGATCAGCTTCACCACCACGCATCTGAATCAGGCCGGCGCCTTGATCCACGTCTATGCCGACGGCAGTATCCAGATCAACCACGGCGGCACTGAGATGGGCCAGGGGCTGTACGTCAAAGTGGCGAAGATTGTCGCGGATGTCTTCACGGTGGGGCTGCCCAGCGTGCGGATCACGGCGACCCGCACCGACAAGGTACCCAACACATCGGCCACCGCTGCCTCGTCGGGCGCGGACCTGAACGGAATGGCGGCGTACAATGCTGCAACGACCATCCGCGACCGGCTGGCCTCTTTCCTGGCGCGAACCACCGGCTGCGCGGAAAGGGACGTGCGCTTCGCGGATGGCATGGTTTCCGCTGGCGCCGAGCGGCTGGCGTTCGGCGACCTGTGCCGCCGCGCGCACATCGGGCGCATCTCGCTGTCTGCCACCGGCTATCATGCGACCCCCGCGATCGCGTACGACCGCGCCAGCCATACCGGGCGGCCGTTCTATTACTTCGCCTATGGTGCGTCGGTGGCGGAAGTCGTGGTCGACACGTTGACCGGCGAGCATCGCGTGCTGGCGGTCGACATCCTTCACGACGTAGGCCGCTCGTTGAATCCCGCGATCGATATCGGGCAGATCGAGGGGGGGTTCCTCCAGGGACAGGGCTGGCTGACCACCGAGGAACTGATGTTCGACGGCGAGGGCCGTCTGCTCACGCACTCGCCTGCGACCTACAAGATCCCGACCGCCGCCGATCGTCCGCGCCGTTTCGGGATCGCGCTGTGGGACGGCGAGAACAGCGAGCCGACGATCCACCGGTCGAAGGCCGTGGGCGAGCCGCCACTGATGCTCGCAAATGCGGTCTTCTCCGCGCTGGCTTTCGCGGTGGCGGCGACGGCGCCCGATACGCGCGCGCTGCCGCCGCTCGACGCGCCGGCTACGCCGGAGGCGATCCTGCGGGCGATCTCGGCGCATCGCGGCGCATGATCGACTGGCTCGATCATCTGCGCGCGCTGCCGCGTGAAGAGGCCGCGGCGCTGATCGGCGTGCTGGCGACCGAGGGGTCCGCACCGCGCGGCGCAGGGACGCGGATGCTGGTGACGGCCGCGGCGATGCATGGCACGATCGGCGGCGGCCAACTGGAGCATCGCGCGGTCGAACAGGCGCGCCAACTGCTTGACCACCCTCCCGGAAGCTGGCGGGTGCAGGACTATCCGCTCGGGCCGTTGCTTGGGCAATGCTGCGGCGGGCGGGTGCGATTGCTGATCGAGCATATCGATCCCGGGCGGCTCGGTTGGCTGGCGGGGGTAGCCGACACGCGCGTTCTGCTGACGACGCTGACCGATGGCGGCATCGATCGCGCGATTGGTGACGATGTGTCGGCGGCGGTGGTGTCCGCGCGGGGCGACCGCCCGCGCGCGGGCGCCATTTTCGCGGAGGTCATCGGGCGGTACCGTCGGCCTCTTTGGTTGTTCGGGGCGGGCCATGTCGGCAAGGCAATCGCCCGCCATGCGACTTATCTGCCGTTCCGCCTCGCATGGTTCGACACGCGCGCCGCGTTCGAGGCTATCGAGGGTGTCACGGTCGTGCCTGATGATATGATCGCCGAATGCATCGCGGAAGCGCCCGAGGACACCGCGATCGTCGTCCTGACGCACGATCACGCGCTAGATTACGTCTTGACGCGCGCTGCGCTGGAGCGCGGTCGATGCGCCTATGTCGGGCTGATCGGTTCGGCGACAAAGCGCATGCGTTTCCAGTCGCGGCTCGAGAAGGATGGGGTCGACGCCGCGGCGCGCGCGCAGCTTGTCTCGCCGATCGGCATCGCCGGCGTCGACGGCGACGAGCCCGATGTCATCGCGGTCGCGTTGCTGGCCCAGCTTCTGCAGCTCGGTCCGGCATGACGCTCCGCGCGTTCCGCGCCGAGATCCTTTCCGTCGCGCGCGACCCGCGCACGCACCCCGATGCGGTCCGCCACGAGGTCGACGGACTGTTGGTGGTCGAGGACGGGATCGTCGTCGCGCGCGGCGACCACGACGCATTGCGCGAACGATGGGGCGGGGTCGCGGTGGAGCGAGTGCGCGGGCTGATCGTGCCGGGGTTCGTCGACGCCCACGTCCATTACCCTCAGATGGACCACGTCGCCTCGCATGGCGAACAGCTGCTCGATTGGCTGACGCGCCACATCTTTCCCGCCGAGCGCGCCTTTGCCGACCGCGCGCATGCCGATGCGGTGGCGGCGGCGTTCCTGGTCGAGCTGTTACGTAACGGCACGACCAGTGCGTTGGTCTTCGCCACCGTCCACGCACAGTCGGTCGACGCGCTGTTCGACGCGGCGATGCACCAAGGGATGCGGATCGCGTCGGGAAAGGTATTAATGGACCTCGGGCCGGACGGGCTGGTCGATACCCCGGAGGAGGCACGAAGCGATAGCGAGGCGCTGATCGCGCGGTGGCGTGGGCGCGGGCGACTGTCCTACGCCGTGACGCCGCGTTTCGCGCTCACCTCGTCCGACGCGCAGCTTAGCGTGGCGGGCGATTTGCTGGTGGCGCATCCCGATACCCTGCTTCACACCCACCTGGCGGAGAACGCGCGCGAATGCGTCGCGGTCGCCGAGCGCTTCCCGGACGCGCACGATTATCTCGACGTATACGACCGCTTCGGGCTGGTCGGCGCGCGGTCGGTGTTCGCGCATGGCGTCCACCTGCCCGATCGCGCGTGCGCGCGGCTGGCGAAGAGCGACGCGGGCATCGCGACATGTCCGGCGTCCAACCTCTTCCTGGGGTCGGGCACGTTCGACTTGGCGCAGGCGGATGCGCACGGGATCCGCGTCGGACTGGGCAGCGATATCGGGGCGGGGCCGAGTTTCTCGCTGCTCTATGTCGCCGGGCTGGCCTATCAGGCGGCGCTGGCGCGGGGTCGTGCGCTCGACCCGTTCCGGGCCTTGTACCTGGCCACCGCGGGCGGCGCGGCGTTGCTCAGGATCACCGACCGCGTCGGCGGGCTGCTACCGGGGCAGGAGGCGGATTTCGCGGTGCTGGATGATAGCGCTACGCCGCTGCTGGCGCGCCGCACGCGCGGCGCGACGCTGGCGGAGCGATTGTTCGCGTTGCAGATCCTGGGCGACGACCGCGTGATCGCGCGCACCTACATCATGGGCGAGTGCGCCTGGAACCGCGATGGTCCTGCATCGTCCGACCCGGAGGGACAATATGATCGACGCTGACGCTTTCATCGCGGGCCTGCCCAAGGCGGAACTGCATCTGCACATCGAGGGCAGCTTGGAGCCCGAGCTGATGTTCGCGCTGGCGCGGCGCAACGGCGTGACGATCCCCTACGATAGCGTCGAGGCGGTGCGCGCGGCCTACGCGTTCGGAAACCTCCAGGACTTCCTCGATATCTACTATGCTGGTGCCGATGTGTTGCGGACGCGCGCCGATTTCCATGATCTCGCCGCGGCCTATTTCGATCGCGTCGCTGCGGACGGCGTCGTCCACGCCGAGATCATGTTCGATCCGCAGACGCATACCGCGCGCGGAGTGGCGTTCGCGACGGTGATCGAGGGGCTGTTGTCCGCGATCGATGAAGCCTGGCAGCGCCACGGCATCACCGCGCGGCTGATCCTGTGCTTCCTGCGCCACCTGAGCGAGGACGACGCGTTCGATACGCTGCGGACCGCGGAGCCGTGGCTCACGCGGATCACCGCGGTCGGGCTCGACTCGTCGGAGGTCGGGCATCCGCCAGAAAAGTTCGCGCGCGTCTTCGCCGCAGCCGCCGCGCACGGTCTTCGCCGCGTGGCGCATGCGGGGGAGGAAGGGCCGCCCGACTATGTCTGGCAGGCGTTGGACGTGCTCCATGTCGACCGGCTGGACCATGGCAACCGCTCGCTGGAAGACCCGGCGCTGGTCGACCGGCTGGTGCGGGACGGGATGACGTTGACCGTATGCCCGCTGTCGAACCTGCGGCTTTGCGTGATCGATTCGATCCAGTCGCATCCGATCGATCGGATGCTCGCACTGGGATTGCGGGCGACCGTCAACTCGGACGATCCGGCCTATTTCGGCGGTTATGTGGGCGACAATTACCGCGCCGTCGCGCGTGCCCGCGGGCTGGATCGGGCGCAGCTGGCGACGTTGGCGCGCAACAGTTTCACGGGATCGTTTCTGCCCGAGGCGGAGGTGTCGGCCCAATTGGCGCGGATCGACGCCTATGTGGCGGCGTGTTGAGGGGACAACGCCGCTCGAGCCGCAGCCCGCGTCACGCAGGATCATCATCGGCCGGGTAACGGAACTTTCGCGTCACCCGAGCGATGCGGACGATCCAGTCCGAGCGGCGTCATCGCTCGACGGCGCAGTCGCCGCGGAATAATCAAGCGCCGAAAAGCCGTGATCTATCTCCGCCAGGACGATCCCCGCTGCATAGGAGGGCGTACGCGCGGTGGCGGTGCACAGCGCGAGCGTCATCGGACGCAGGACCGCATCCGAGATGCGCGTGAACGACAGCAGCCCGCGTTTCACCTCGGTTATGACGTCAAGCGAGGTGAGGATACCAATGCCCACGCCTTGCAGGACGAGCGAGCTGATCATCTGGATATTGTCCGACGTTACCGTCCGGTTTGGCACCGTTCCGGTCACGCCCTCCAGTACGGCGATCTGCTGACACACCGCCAGCGGCTCGCTCGGCACGATCAGCGCGGAGCCGGCAGCCGCGGAAAAGCGTGCTTCATCCCGCTGCCCGAAAGGATGCCCCGCCGGCGTGACGAAGCCGAGCACCACTTCGGCATAGGCGCGTACCGTTATGTCGCTGTAGGATGCCGGGCCGAAGAAGATGCCGAAATCCACCTCGCCCGTGGTGATCGCGCGGCGCACCGCGTCGTTTTCCAAGACGTGGACGCCGATGGTGATGCCTGGATAGTTGCGGTTGATGGTCTGGATCGTGCGCGGGATATAACCCTTGGCCAGCGCGTCGATTATGGCGATGTCGACATGCCCGCGCTTTAGCCCGCGCAGGTCCTCGATCTGCGTGCGTACCGTCGCCATGTCTTTTCGCCAGCGTCCGCCCGCCGCCATCATGACCTCACCCGCTGCGGTCAGCCGCAGCCCCGTCGGGAGCCGCTCGAACAGCGGCACACCGAGTTCCGCCTCCACATTCAGGATTTGCCGATCGATCGCCGAGGCGGAGATGTTGAGTTCGTCCGCCGCGCGCCGGATCGAGCCGAGACGACCGACCACTAGGAAGTAGCGAAGAAAGCGCGAAAAGGCCGGCATCGATTTGTCCTGGCGCCTGACCTGCTCTAATTTCGGCAACGGGTCATAGCGTTCATTGCATTTGATTGCACCGGCCGTGAACCTTAGTCCACCCTATAACGCTAGAGAAACGACTTTGGGAGGCTCTCGCGACCGTGTCGCCACGGAAGCTCGGAGCACTGACTGCCGGACCGTGGCGCAGACACTGTGCACGGCTCACCGGCTGAAGTTGGACGAAATCATCAGGACATTATTGTCTGGCGATGGCACGTCGGGAGGGTGCTTTCGGCGGATCTTGGGGGATATACGTCTATGCCAGAACTTTCCGTGTTATCCGGCGCGCCATCTCGAAAATCGGCTATCCTGACCGTGGGCGCGTTGCTGTTCTGCACCGCGCTGACCGCTCCGGCCCGCGCGCAGGAGGCTGCCGGGACCGCACTGCCGCAGGAGCCCAACCAAGAGGAGGTCGTCGTCACCGGCGCGCTGAATGCCCTTCCGGTAGAGGACGTCGGCTCGATCTTCGGCTTCGACAAAACCCTGGTGGAGACGCCGCGATCCGCCTCGACGATCAGCACCGAGCAGATCGAACGCTTCGGCATCACCGACATCTACGATCTCGTTGCGCAGGCACCGGGCACGTTCACCAACTCGTTCTTCGGCGTCGGCGGTGCGCTCGATATTCGCGGAACGCCCGGCGAGGTCTATTTCCGTGGCGTCCGGCGGCTGGACAATCCCGGCAACTATCCCACTCCGATCGGCTCGTCGGACCGGATCGACATCGTGCGAGGCCCCGCCTCACCAATATTCGGCCCGTCGAAGACCGGCGGCTACATGAACTTCGTGCCCAAATCGGCGCGCGTGAAGGGCGGCGCATTGCTGTCCTCCCCGCAGGGCGAGGTGAGCTACACCGCCGGCAGTTGGGATCGCAACGTGCTCAAGGCAAACATCCGCGGCCCGGCGCGTTTCGGTAACGCCGAGTTCGGTTACAGCCTGTACGCCGAGGTCGAGGACTCGGACAGCTATTACCGCAACATGTCGACCCGTCAGACCATACTTCAGGCGTCGTTCGACAATGACCTGACGGACCGCGTCCGGATCGAGTTCGGCGGCATGTACCAGAATTTCCGCGGCCAGCAGAACGGTGGCTGGAACCGACTAACGCAGGACCTGGTCGACAACGGCACGTACATCACCGGCAGCGCGCAGCCCCTGGACACCGACGGCGACGGGCAGCTTTCGCCGGCGGAGTTCATTCCCGCCGGCAGTTTCAACCCGTTCGGCACGTTCGGTTGCGCGCGGGGCACGGCCACGCCCGGCGTTGTTGCTGCCGGCTTCACCGACGCGTGTTTCACCACCAGCTATCCCCAACTCGCGCTGCGTGATGTCGGCACCGCCCAATTGAGCCGCAGGAACGTGCTCACCGGTCCCGACGACCGACTCGACAACAAAGTGACGACCGGTTATTTCGACATCATCTTCGCCGGTGATAATAACCTGGAAATCAAAAACCAGCTATTCTACGATGGGTATGATAACATAAACGAGAATAACTATGGTTTTTCGCAATTTCACGAATCATGGGTGATCGAGGATAAGATTGTCTTCGCAAAGTCGTTCTCGACCGCTGCCGGAAATTTTTCGTTCCAGCTGTCGCCATCGATCCGCTACACCGAGTTCCTGCACGGTGACGATTTCGACTTCGAGTATTTCAGTCGGGTCGATCTGACGCAGGGATACTCACCGTTATCGGACCGCCTGTTATCCACCGAGTCCGGGCGCGATTACACGAGCTATGTCCGGGGTCACTATACCGATTACGGGTTCGCCGGGCTGACCGATCTCGATTTCGACTTCGGCCTCGATCTGATCCTTGGCGCACGTTACGATACGATTGATGCTAAGTCTTCTGTCGATACAACGAGGGTGCGGGTCGCGCCCGCCATTCTGTCCGCGACCGGCAACAATGACGAGTGGTCGTGGACCGCCAGCGCCTCGTACAAGCTGCCGTTCGGGCTGATCCCATATGTGACGGCGTCGCGCCAGACGACGATCGTGGTCGGGCAGGGTGCCGAGCTTGCGCCCGTCGATGTGCAGGGCATCTTCGTAGCCGCGTCCAAGCTGTACGAAGGCGGAATTAAGGGCAGCTTCCTCGACGATCGTCTCTATGCCGCGGTGTCGGTCTACGAGCAGTCGCGGACCGACCGCAACGTGCAGTCGACGACGGTGAACCAGTCGGTCGAGACGAAGGGGGTCGAGGCGGAACTGCGATGGTCCGTCGATAGGCACCTGCTGGTCAGCGCCGCTTACACCCGGACGAAGGTGTATAACCTCACCTTTCAGGGCGAGGGCACTGCGTTCAGTTTTTTTGGGATCGAGGATCTGGTAAATGTTCGCGACCCGTCGCTCTACTTGGGCGGACAGCCGATAGGACTGATTCCGATCCCGGATGCAGACGCATCGCGCCGCGCGGGCATTCCAACAAACCTATATTCGGCGACCGCCACCTACGGTTTCGACAATGGCCTCGCGTTCAACGCCAGCGTCGTTCATGTCGGTTCGGTTTTTTCCGGTCAGTCACGAGTGGTGAGGCTGCCGGCTTATACCGTGTTCGACATCGGTGCCTCGTTCGAGAAGGACGACTGGTTGTTCCGCCTTGTCGTGAAGAACGCGACGGACGAGAGATACTTCCGCGCGAACTTCACCGAGCTCTTCGGCAGCACCATCGTCCTGCCCGAGAAGCCGCGCAGCTTCCAGGCCTCCATCGTGTACAAAATCTGATCAGGCCTCGGCGGGTCGGCATCCGCCGCGGACGTCGCAGTTCAAGGAGCTCGGCATGCATCCTGTGAAACATTTCGCGTCGCTTGTCGGACTCGGTTTGGGGCTTGCCGCTGCCAGCGCGACTCCTGCATCGCCCGACCCGGCCGCCCCCGATCTCTCCGCGGTGACGACGTGCAAGCCGGGCGCGCCTTGCGCGAGCCCGCTGCCTGTCCGCGTCGTTATCGTGACCATGTTCGAGATCGGCAAGGACACGGGCGATGCACCGGGTGAGTTCCAGCTGTGGAAAGAGCGGCGCAAGCTCGATATGCGCATCGCCTTCCCGCATTCGTTCCACGATCTCTATTACAATCCCGACAGCCAAATCCTCGGCGTGGTGACCGGGGTTGGAACGGCGAAGTCGGCGACCGCCACCATGGCGCTGGGGCTGGACCCGCGGTTCGACCTGTCGCGCGCCTACTGGCTGATCGCCGGCATCGCCGGGATCGATCCGGCGGACGCATCGATCGGCTCGGCCGCGTGGGCGCGCTATTCGGTCGATGGCGACCTCGCGCACGAGATCGACGCGCGCGAGATCCCTGCCGGCTGGAAGTCGGGGTTCTTCCCGCTCGACACGCAGGGGCCCGGTGACCGGAAGCCGCCGAACCCGAGAGGCGAGCTGTTCGAGGTCAATTTGGCCCTGCGCGACTGGGCCTACGGGCTGACCAAGGACATGACGCTGCCCGACGATCCGGGGATCAAGGCGGAACGCGCCCGCTACACCGGCTATCCGAACGCGCAACGCCCGCCGTTCGTGCTGAAGGGCGACCAGCTTTCGGCGATGACGTTCTGGCACGGCAAGATGATGAATGATTGGGCGAACGATTGGGTCGGCTATTGGACCAGTCGGAAAGGCGAGTTCGTCACCTCCGCGATGGAGGAGACCGGCACGCTCCAGGCGATCAATTACCTCGACCGGATCGGCAAGGTCGACAAGAAGCGAGTGCTGGTGCTGCGCACGGGCAGCAACTTCACCATGCCGCCGCCCGGCATCACCGCCGCCGACTATCTCCTGCGCGAGAACGAGGGCTATTCGGCGATGAACGTATCGGTCGAGAGCTTGTATCTCGTCGGGTCGAAGGTGGTCGACGAACTGATCGGCAGATGGGACCGCTACCGCGACACGCCGCCGCAATGACCGACGTGATGGTCGCCGCCGCACGGGCCTGACGCGCGTCGTCGAGGCGAATACGTCTGCATGGATGACGCGCACCGGGATCGCCGACATCCAAGGGCGTATCGTCGTTGGCGTTGAACCGACGGGCGCTCTCGCCGAGCCTCGTCGCGGATGAAGATGGACCGCCGGTCCCGGCCGAGACGATCCGTTCATTCAGGCATATGGAACGAACAAAATGAGGAGAACGGAGATGTTCGACAGACGGGATCTGATCCGTGCGGCGCTTTGTGCGCCAATGCTCGGCGCGGGACCGGCGCGTGCGGCGCAGAGCAGCGGCAACGACGACGACATCGCCCAGTTCATCGCCGAGATGCCGAAAGCCGAGTATCACGTCCATCTCGAAGGTACGCTCGAGCCGCAAATGAAGTTTGCCCTCGCGCGTCGAAATGGGGTGACGCTGCCGTTTGCGGACGTCGCGGCGATGAAACGCAGCTACGTGTTCCACGATCTGCCGAGCTTCCTCGCCGTTTACTACGACGGCTTCAAGGTGCTCGTGGGCGAACCCGACTTCTACGATCTCACCTTCGCCTATCTCAGGAAGGCCGCGTCGCAGAACATTCTCTACGCCGAAATGTTCTTCGATCCGCAGGAGCATCTAAAGCGCGGCGTTCGGATGGAGGCGATGATCGGCGGGATCACGCGCGCGCGCGTCGACGCCGCGGCGCGGCTGGGCATCCAGTCGCAATTAATCCTGTGCTTCGTGCGCGACATGCCGACGGACACGGCCATGGCGGCGCTGGACGCGGCACTGCCAATGAAGCGCTACCTGGTCGGGGTTGGCCTCGACTCGGACGAGAAGGGTCATCCGCCGATTCAATTCGCCGACCATTTCGCCAAGGCGCGTGCGGCCGGGCTCAAGGTCACTATGCATTGCGACCTCAACCAGGACGACACGCTACGTCACATCCGCCAAGCCATCGTCGATCTGGCGGCTGATCGTATCGATCACGGCGGCAATATCGTGGAGTCGCCGGAACTGATGGCGCTAGCGAGGCGGCGCAACCTGTGCTTCACGGTCTGCCCAGGCTTCTCGGGCGCGGTGCGGGGCGGCGGGCGGACCATCGACGTGGTCCGCGCGATGCTTGATAAAGACCTGATGGTGACGATCAACTCGGATGATCCCGCCTATATGGGTGGCGAGTACTTGAATGAAGTGCTTATCAAGGCACAAGCGCACAGCTTGCTTACCAGAGCCGAGCTAGTGCGAATCGAGCGTAACGCCTTTCGGTCGGCTTGGCTTCCGGAGCCGCGGCGCAACCTTTTGTTGGCGAAGCTGGAGATATTCGCATTGAGGCGGGGCGTTCTGGCGTAAACCGCGTAGCGTAAAGTCGAAGACTTAAAGACGGATAGCGTCACGCCTTCCAGCACTCTTTGCTGATGCAATTTCTGTAAAAGTTCATCACGATATGGAAGCGATCTGGGCGTAGCTCCGCAGGTGGAGCAAGAAATCGAATAAGTGTTCACCATCCAGCTCGTGCAAGAAGTCTTTGCGCGTGGGTTTAGGCACGGCAAGGTGATCACGTTATTGGTTCTAGGTTCAGGACTCATTACGGGGTAGCCAGAACAGCACGGTGGCGGCGAGCGCGATGGCGGACATGAAGGTGTGGGCGCAGCGGTCGTAGCGGGTGTGGATGCGCCGCCAGTCTTTGAGCCTTCCGAACATGATCTCGACCTTGTGACGGTGTCGGTAGATCTGCTTGCCGTGGCGGATCGGCTTGGACCGGTTGGCACGACCGGGAATGCACGGACGGATGTCGCCTGAGCGGAGCGCTGCACGGAACCAGTCGGCGTCGTAGCCCCGGTCGGCGATGAGCACGGGCGCTTGCGGCATGGCGGGCAACATGGTGGCCGCGCCCTTGTAGTCGCTGACCTGACCCTCGGTGAGCAGCATGACGCGAGGCCGCCCGCGCTCGTTGCAGACGGCGTGCAGCTTGGAGTTCAGGCCGCCCTTGGTGCGACCGATACGTCGGGGTATAGCCCCTTTTTAAGCAGGCTGGCGGCCGTGCGGTGCGCCTTGAGGTGTGTGGCGTCGATCATGAGCTGGTCCGGCGGCCCGCCCTTCGCCGCCAGGTCTGCGAAGATGCGGTTGAACACGCCCATCCGGCTTCAGCGGATGAAGCGGTTGTAGAGCGTCTTGTGCGGGCCATAGCCTGGCGGCGCGTCTCGCCAGCGCAGGCCGTTCCTGATCACGAACGCGATG
The DNA here is from genome assembly GCF_964237155.1 of uncultured Sphingomonas sp. Taxonomy (GTDB): domain Bacteria; phylum Pseudomonadota; class Alphaproteobacteria; order Sphingomonadales; family Sphingomonadaceae; genus Sphingomonas. The sequence goes on from NZ_CAXSHH010000027.1 coordinate 29,058, forward strand.
CCGCTCATTACCCGGCGATCGTCGACGCGAGGAATGCCGTGCGGCAGCGGGAAGTAGGGCTCGATCCGGCGCATCTGCGCCTCGCTCAGCAACGTCAGGTTCATCAGCATCGCCTCCTCGACGTCGCTACTGAATTAACTCGAAGCGCGATCCGCAAGCCCGTTGATAGGTCCTGAGCCTAGGTCGCCGCCCCTTCAACAGCGGACACCGATTCATATCAATGGCCTGATAAACTTAGGAGCTCCGGACCATGTCGATATAACAAGCAGTCGTAGCAAAGCGGAATAGCCGCTTTGGATTGATGATCGACAATAGCTGATCTTTGTTCAACCAATAGTGCAGACGGCGACTACTGATATTTCAAAATCGCTACAACGACCTGAGCCTCTTCGTCTCGCGTTCGATTTCGGTGATAGCCAGCCACAAGTTGTGGACAGCGAAGACGGTTTCACTTGACGAGATCGCATCCGCTTACCCGCCGTACCGGGTTGCATCGCTCCGTCGCGCTGCCCGGGAGGGTGACGGAAAAGCGGCGGCCCTGCGGGTCGGGTGCGCCGGGGTAATAGTCTGTGCTAATCGCCTGTGCACCGCTAGCCGCGGCCGCGTGTGCCTTGCGCAGATCGCGCGATCGCGCCTCGACCGTGTCCGCGTCGGAACGGGTGCGGATAATGTACCCCTTTTCGACCCAGCGACGGATTTTAGCGCCATCGACGATCGGGTCCTGAACCACGATCATGGCCGACTCCGGCTGTGCGTCATTGTAAAAGGCGAACATCGCCCGTCCCGCGAGCGACGGATGACCGGTGCGATAACGGTGTGCGATATCGTCCGGCACGTCGAATAGCAGGACTATCTTGCCGCGTGCCGCCTTCAGCGCCGGCCAGCCGTCCGCCAGCACAGCATCGCGCAACGTGGCCGCCTTTCCGCGCACGTCGTCGGGAACTATAAGCCGGTTGGGAGCGATCACCGAGCGGATTTCTGCGTCCAGCGCATCGAGCGCTGGGCCATCCAGTCGGAGCGGATCGGTGATGCCGGGCCTGCCGATCGGCACGTCGTGTGCGTTGATCGTGATCATGAGCGGCAGATGCCCCGGATGCGCGCGCGACCAGGTATCGATTTCACGAAGGCAACCGACCAGCGTCGGGCAATTGCTTAGATAATCAATGTCGGGAACGTGGAAGGCTTTGAATCCAGGCTTCAGCATCGCCGCGCGGTCGAAGCCGGTCGCCTCGCCTGCGGCTCGAGCCAGCCGCTCGCCTGCCGGATCGGCATAGCGACCGCCGGTCGGATCCGCGAAGACGTCGATCTCGAGTTGGCGCAAGCCTGTATCGAGCTGCTGCGTCAGCGGCCCGTGCTGATAATCGAGCGAATCCGCCGTTTTCGGATTCATCTTGCGCAGCATCTTCATGACGGCGGGCGAGATCTGTCGTTTGAAGCTATTGTGCGAGCCTAGTACCTGGATGTCGTTCAGCTTCATCGTCGCGTCGGGTGACGGCGGCGCAGCGGCCGCCAGTGCGGCCGCCGCGAGCAGGAGAGGGATCCGCATCATCTTCAAAACTCCGCCCGCGCGCCGAACAGGACTGTCCGGCCGTAATAGTTGATCTCGCCGAAGCGAAGCACGTCGTCGTTGTAGCTATACGCCTTTGCTCGCGCGATATTGATCGCCTCCACGCTGAGGGTCACGTTGGAGGTTGCCTGGAACGACAGGTTTCCGTCGAGCGAGCCGAACGGTGCGGCGTAGATCGGTGCCTGGGTCGTGCTGCCGTTGCTGGTCAGATAGCGATCGCGCCAGACATAGGAGAGTCGCGTCGAAACCGGTCCCTTCTCGTAGAAACCGACCACATTGTAGCTTTGCTTCGATAGTCCGATCAGCCGGTTGCGGATCGTCCGCGCGCCCACGGTATACTCCGCCCGCACCTCGGTACGGGTATAGGATGCCTGCACGCCGAGCCCGTCGAACGGAGCAGGCAGGAAGGTGAAGACCTGGTTATAGGCCACTTCAGCGCCGTACAGCTTGGCCGAGCCGCCGTTGATCTGCGTGTTGAGCAGGATCGTGCCACGGCCGGGAACCTCGATATCGACGTTTTCCGCCGTGATGTAATCGTCCAGCGTCTTATAGAAGATCGCGCCGGTCAGCGCGCCGCGCCGGTTGAAATACCATTCCAGCGAGCCGTCGAACTGCGTCGCGAGGAACGGCTTCAACGCCGGATTGCCCCCGCTCGCCACCGGGCTATCGCGTGCGACGACGATGCGCGGGGCAGTGTCGGTGACATTAGGCCGGGTCAGCACCCGCGACGCCGCCAATCGCCCGAGGAGGGTTGGCGTCAATTCGGCCCGCAAGTTGAAGCTGGGCAGCACGTTGTTGAACTTTTGAGGAAAGTTTGCTGGGGTCGGCGTGGTGCCGTTGACGAGCGTACCGCTCGAGACTTGGTCGGTGTGGACGTAGCGAATGCCGAGGTTGCCAGTGACGTCGATCGCGCCGAGCGGGAATGCATAGTCGGCACGGACATAGGCCGCAGCGATCTTCTCCTCGACCACGAACGAGGACAGGAGGTCGGCATTGCCGAGCGGTCGGGCGGCGATCGTCGGCGAGAACAGGCGGTCGAAGAACGCCTGCGTCACCGGCGCCACCCAGTTGCGCGGGATAACGCCCGGAACGTTCTTCAGGAAATTATCATAGGGCAGAGGCTCGTAGAAGCTTTGGCCAATCGTCGGCAGCGGAACGTTGACGAGATCGTTCAGCACAAAGTCGCGCCGATCATAATCTCGCTCGCGCCAGTGATACTCGCCGCCGACCGCCAGTTTCGTCAGCACGCCGTCGAACTCGTACGCGACATCGAGCCGCGAGAACACATCCCGGTCTTTGCTGTCCTTGTACGCCACATCGAATGGAAAACCGACATAGCTCGCCGGGTTGGCCGGATCGACCGGTGTGCCCAGCGTCGGCAGCATCTTGTAACCGCCCGTCGCATCGTAGGTAAACGGCGCGAAGAAGGCGACGCGACTGCGCACCGTGGCGTCTTTAAAGCTTGGGTGATAGCTATGCGCGTCGGACCAGTTGATGTTCGCGCTCACTCGCCATCGGCCCGGACTCCAAAGCTGTCGCAGACCGATCGTCAGTAGGTCGTGCCGGTTCAGGCTCCGCTCGCGCGTGGCCATGAACCGAACATTGTTGACCGTCGCGCGCACCAGCGTGTCGCCGTCCACCTGGGTAGAACCCGGGACCAGCATCGGGATGCGGCCGGGGACGCTCGTGTCATCGGGGAAGATGTCGAGACCAAACTCGTCATATGCCACGTCGAGCCGCGTCGCCAGGACGTCCAGCGTCGTTTCCAATTCCGGCGTCGGGCGCCATTGCGCCGATACGATGCCCGAAATCCGCTCGCGATGTTCGGTTTCGATCGTCGGCCGGGTACGGGTGGGCGCATAGATGTCGGCACCCAGCGGAGCCGCTAGCCGGTTGCGGACCCAACCGAAGTTGAAGAACCGGTCGTTGCGGACCTGCTTGCCCCAATATTGCGCACCGGCGAGGATGCCGAACGTGCCGTCGTTGCTCTTCGCGCTCGTCAGGATCGTGGCGTTGGGCTCCACCTTGCCGGTATGATCCGTGTAGGTACCGCGGACGTTGAGCGTCGTACGCGCGTCGATTTCCAGCGGACGGAAGGTCTGTACGTCGATATTGCCGCCCAGCGCGCCCTCGGTCATGTCGGCGGTCGGCGTCTTTACGACATCGATCCGCGACACGAACTCGGCCGGCAGCACCTCGAACCGGAATTGGCGGCCATTGGCACCGCCATTCTCGATCAGTTCGTTGATCGCGATCGTCCGCCCATTGAGCAGCGTGCTCTGGAATTGCGGACCCAGGCCGCGCACGCTGACGTACAGGCCCTCGCCGCGAGGACGTGTGATCGCAACACCGCTGACCAGCTGAAGTGCCTCGGCAACGTTCTGCGCCGGGAACTTGGCGATATCGGTCGAGGCGATCGAGTCCACACCGTACCCTGCGGTGCGCTTGGCCTCCGTGGCAGCGGCCAGGCTTTTCGCGTAGGTGCCCGTCACGATGATATCGTCGTGCTGCGTTTCCTCTGCAGCTGCTCGTGTTGGCGACGCGGGCGCGACTTGAGCCTGTATAGGCGTGGCCCCTACCAATGCCGCAAAGGTCAACGGCAGCGTGCCCGAAAACGGGTGTCGATTTCGATCCATGGCGCAGATCCCCGTGGTAGCGTTTGCCTTGCAGCGGTGCGTAGCGACGGCGGATGACCTTTCAGGGGCCGAAATGTTACGTGTGGAAGACGTTATGTTTTACAGACAAAAATCGGTTGTTACTGGTTTGCAATCAATCGGCGGTTTCGTAAGTTGTTCACGATACCCCCGACATCGTTACCGTTAAGGCGCACTCTTTCAGAGCCAGGACGACCCATACCCGGACGCTCACGGCCCGCTTTTGGCTCCCCGGTTTTGGACATTGG
>NZ_CAXSHH010000028.1:0-33116 GCF_964237155.1 uncultured Sphingomonas sp.
ACCACCGCGCGATCGACGGCGCGGACGGCGCGGCGCTGATGCAGGCGTTCAAGGGGCTATGCGAGCGGCCGCTGGGGATGCTGGCGTGAGCCGCGCCCCCACCCCCCGTCACCCCGGCCTTGAGCCGGGGTCCCGCTACCTACGCACCGGTGGGCAGGGAACAGCGGGACCCCGGATCAAGTCCGGGGTGACGGACGGGGGGAGGTGCCAGGCCTCGTGAAGCGCACCGCCATCGGGCTGTCCTTCCCCGCCTGGGCGCCGGACCGGGCGGGCGCATGAGCGAGCGTCCGCCCGAACACGCGCCGACGATACGCGTCACCGCCATGCCCGCCGACTCGAACCCGTACGGCGACATCTTCGGCGGTTGGCTGATGGGACAGATGGATCTGGCCGCCGGCTCGGTCGCGTCGCGCCATTGCGGCGGACGCGCGGTGACGATCGCGACGGAGGAGATGAAGTTCCACCGCCCCGTCTTCGTCGGCGACGAACTGTCGGTCTACGCCACGCTGGTCCGCACCGGGAACACGTCGATGACTGTCGAGGTCGAGGCGTGGCGCAGGGGGCGGCATTCGGACGACTGCTACCGCGTGACGCAGGCGCGCTTCACCTTCGTCGCGATCGGCGAGGACCGCCAGCCGCGCCGGGTGCCGGGGATGGCGGGGTGAGCATGTACCGCGGCCGGATCGGCGCGATTCTGATCGCGGCTCTCGTGACGGGGCTATTCGCAGTCCTGACGCGAGCGACGATGTTCAGCCTTCGTCCTTTTAACGTGATGCTCCATTTTTATCTGGTATTCCCGTTCATATTCGCATCGGCGCTGTTCGGCATCATCGTGGTGATGATACCGGCTGAGGCGCTTGCCCGGCGCGCGCTGCCGAACTTCGCTCCTGTCATTGTGATAGCTTGCAATAGCACGCTGACCTGGTTTGCTGCACGCTCGGTGCCGGTAGCCACGAAACTGGGAGTTAATCCTGTCGTCTTTGCGATTTTTGCAACTCTACTCTGGCTCTTAATCGATCGTCTCTTCGGGAAAACACTTAAACATGCCTGACACCTTCGACCTCGTGATCCTCGGCTCCGGCCCCGGCGGGTACGTCGCCGCGATCCGGGCGGCGCAGTTGGGAATGTCCGTCGCCATTATCGAGCGCGAGCGGCTGGGGGGCATCTGCCTCAATTGGGGGTGCATCCCGACCAAGGCGCTTCTGCGGTCGTCGGAGATCTATCATTACATGACTCATGCCGACGCCTACGGCCTGTCGGTCGAGCGCGCGTCGTTCGATCTGGGCAAGGTCGTCGAGCGCAGCCGCAAGGTCGCGGGCCAGCTCAACGCCGGCGTCAAGGGGCTGATGAAGAAGAACAAGGTCCAGGTGTTCGACGGCGTCGGCAGGCTCACCGCGCCGGGCAAGCTGTCGGTCCGCCAGGGCGACCGCACGACCGAGATCGAGGCGAAGAACGTCATCGTCGCCGTCGGCGCGCGCGCGCGCGACCTGCCCTTCGCCAGGTCGGACGGGGAGCGCATCTGGACCTATCGCCACGCCATGACGCCGCCCGTGATACCGACCGAGTTGCTCGTGATCGGGTCGGGCGCGATCGGGGTCGAGTTCGCGAGCTTCTATTCGGACATGGGCGCCAAGGTCACGATCGTCGAAATGCTGCCCCGCATCCTTCCCGTCGAGGACGAGGAGGTGAGCGCCTTCATGGAGAAGCAGCTGACCAAGAACGGGATCGCGATCCGCACGGGCGTGGCGCTGGAGGCGCTGACGCCCGGGCCGGACGGCGTCGTCGCGCGGATCAAGGGGAAGGACGGGAAAGTCGCGGATGAGAGATTCAGCCACGCGATCGTCGCGATCGGCATCGTGCCCAACACCGAGGAGATCGGGCTGGAGCAGCTCGGCGTCGAGACCGAGCGCGGGCACATCAAGACCGACGCCTACGGCCGCACCAACGTGGACGGCGTGTGGGCGATCGGCGACGTGACGGGCGCGCCCTGGCTGGCGCACAAGGCGAGCCACGAGGGCGTGGTCGCGGTCGAGGCGATCGCGGGGCTGAACCCGCACCCGATGAACACGGCGAACATCCCCGGCTGCACCTACTCGCGCCCGCAGGTGGCGAGCGTCGGGATGACCGAGGCCAAGGCGCGCGAGGTCGGGTACGAGGTGAAGGTCGGCAAGTTCCCGATGATCGGCAACGGCAAGGCGATCGCGCTGGGCGAGGCGGAAGGCTTCGTGAAGACGGTGTTCGACGCCAAGTCTGGCGAGCTGCTCGGCGCGCACATGGTCGGGGCCGAGGTGACCGAGTTGATTCAGGGCTACGTCATCGCGCGCCAGCTGGAATCGACCGAGGCTGAACTGATGGAGACGGTCTTCGCGCATCCGACCTTGTCGGAGGCGATGCACGAGTCTGTGCTGGGTGCGTATGGGCGGGCGATCCATTTTTGACCGCATGAAGCGGAACGGCCCACCATCCTCCGTCACCCCGGACTTGATCCGGGGTCCCGCTTTACTCGGCGGCCGACGGGAAGAAGCGGGACCCCGGATCAAGTCCGGGGTGACGGGGGTAGGGCAAGCTCGTCATTTCGGGGCTGGTAATGTTGGAGATCGCATGCTCCGGTCACACGGTGCCCTACGATCCCGCACCTTCCCCGTCCGGCGATCGTTTGCCCGGCGCGCGCGAAGGAGCCGCCGGGGGTGAAATAGCGTTACCTTCGTTACCTTCGGCCATGGATGACGTCTCCGAATCGCCCATCGCCGACGTGGCGCTCGTCCGTTCGCTGTTGGTCGATTCGGCGCGGGCCGGGGAGGCGATCAGCTATTCCGCGTTCCTCGCCAGGTTGGGCCTAGCTTTCTCGCGGCCCAAGATGCGGGCGCTGTGCCGGACGCTCGACCGCATCGACCAGGACGGGGGCGGGCGCGGCGAGCCGGGGCTGGCGGTGCTTGTCGTGCGCGAGTCGGACGGGCTGCCCGGCCAGGGCTGGTGGGCCGGCTGGCGGGCGGCGGCGATTGGGTGGGAGAGCGACTGGACCGGCCCGGTCGCGCGGGCATTCGTGACGGAGGAGCAGGCGGCGGCATTCCGCTATTGGCAAGCGGGGTGACGTCGATATGGTCGCGCCTATCTAAGTATCGCCGAGGGGAAACAGATTGCTGAAATCGCTGGCGGCCGTGCTCGCCGCGTCGGTCCTGGCGACGCCCGCGCTCGCCGACACGGTCGTCGTCACCGCCAAGCGCATGCTCGACGTGGATAGCGGGCGGATGCTCGACGACCCGCTGGTGGTGATCACCGACGGGCGGATCGCGTCGGTGGTGACGCGGAACGGCGGGCGGCCGAACATCCCCGCCAACGCGCGGCGGATCGATCTGGGCGAGGCGACGATCCTGCCCGGGCTGATCGACATGCACGTCCATCTGACGAGCAATCCGAAATATGGCGGCTATTCGCGCTATCAGTTCACCGACGGGTTCTGGCTGGCGCAAGGTGTCGGCAATGCCGAGCGGACGCTGCGCGCGGGTTTCACGACGGTCCGCAATGTCGGGTCGGACCGCTATGACGACGTCGCGCTGAAGCAGGCGGTCGACGAGGGGTGGATCACCGGGCCACGCATCGTGCCCGCCGCCCATGCGCTGGGCGCGACGGGCGGGCATTGCGACGAGACGTTCCTGCCGCCCTCATACGACCGCAAGTCGCCCGCGATGGGCGACTCGCCCGACGAACTGCGCAAGCGCGTCCGCGAGCAGCGCAAATACGGGGCGGAGGCGATCAAGGTCTGCGCCACCGGCGGCGTGTTCAGCCGCAACACCGCGCCGGGTGTCCAGCAGCTGCGCGAGGACGAACTGCGCGCGGTCGCGGAGGAGGCGCATTTCTGGAAGCTCAAGACCGCCGCCCACGCGCACGGCGCGGACGGGATCAAGGCGGCGATCCGCGCGGGGATCGACACGATCGAGCATGTGAGCTTCATCGACGCGGAAGGGATCGCGCTCGCCAAGCGGCAGGGCACGTGGCTGGGGTTCGATGTCTACAACACCGACTATACGCTCAGCGAAGGCGCGAAGAACGGCGTGCTGCCGGAAAACATCGCCAAGGAGCGCGCGGTCGGCACGCTCCAGCGCGAGAACTTCCGCGCGGCCGCCAAGGCGGGGGCGCCCATGATCTATTCGACCGACGCGGGCATCTATCCGCACGGCGACAACGCCCGGCAGTTCGCGGTGATGGTGCGGTTCGGCCTATCGCCCATCGACGCGATCCGATCGGCGACGACCAACGCCGCGCAGGCGCTGGGGCGCACCGCCGACGTGGGATCGATCCAGGTCGGGCGGTATGGCGACCTCGTCGCCGTGGCGGGCGATCCGCTCGCCGACGTGACGCTGCTGGAGCGGCCCGTCGCGGTGATCAAGGGCGGGGAGCGGGTGCGATGATGCCGGATCCGGGTGCGGGCCTGTCGCCCTTCGCACTGCTCTGGCCGACCTTCGCGCTGGTCGCGGTGATCATGGCGGTGTGGGCGACGCTCTTCGTCCGGCGTATGCGACACATCGGGAGGAACCCGCCCAAGGCCGAGGATTTCGCCACCGGCGAGGCGGCGTCGCGCTATTTCCAGCCGGTCGAGATGCCCGCGAACAACCTCGCCAACCTGTTCGAGATGCCGGTGCTGTATTTCGCGCTGGTGCCGCTGCTGCTAATGTTCCGACAGGTGACGACGGCGCAGTTGCTGCTCGCCTGGTTCTTCGTGATCCTGCGCGCGACGCACAGCTTCATCCATGTCGGCCCCAACGTCATCAAGGCGCGGTTCGGCGTGTATCTCGCCTCGGTCGCGGTGCTGGTCGCGATGTGGATCGGCTTCTTCGTCGACGCGCTCGCGGGGTCGCGGCTCTATTCGATCCATGCCGGGTTGATGGCGCAACTCTGACGCGGGACGCGGCGTTGGCGGGCGGACAGGAGAAACCCGATGCCCGCGACCGACGATCACGCCAAGACGCAAGCCGACTTCGACGACGCGGTCAACATGACCCCCGCCGCGCTGGAGAAATGGCTCGCCACAGAAGAGAGCAGGGAGGTCGGCTGGAAGGGCCCGGACGGCAAGGGCGACGGCGAAAGCGTCGGCCACAAGCAGGGCGGTCGCATCGTCGCCATCCTGCGCAAGAAGAAGTCGGAGCTGGCCGACGAGGACCTGGCGGACATGAGGAAGGTGGTCGGGTACGTGCATCGCCACCTGGCGGAGGGCGGGCCCAAGGAGGATGTTGAGCATTCGCGCTGGCGGTACTCGCTAATGAACTGGGGGCATGACCCGTTGAAGTGAGAGCGGCGGGACTAAGCCGCGGCCGAGTCGTTCCACCGCCGCTGGTTCGCCAGCTTGCGCGCCTCATCGACGGGCAGCGGGCGCCCGAAATAATATCCCTGGACCTTGGAGCAGCCGAGCTCCTTGACCAGGGAGTGCTCGCCTTCGGTCTCCACGCCCTCGGCGGTGGTGGCCATTCCCAGGCTCTTGGCGAGCGCGACCACCGCGCGGATGATCGCCACCGCCTCGCGCACGCCCTTGGACGCGCCTTGGACGAAGCTGCGGTCGATCTTGATCGTCGAGAAACGCGTGCGCGACAGGTAGCCGAGCGAGGAATAACCCGTGCCGAAATCATCGAGCGACAGCCGGATGCCGAGATCGAGGATGCGCTCCAGCGTCCGGACCGCGCCCGTGCCCTCGCGCATGAACACCGACTCGGTCACCTCCAGTTCCAACCGGTCGGCGGACAGCCCGCTGCTCGCCAGCGCCGAGGTGACCACGGTCACGAAGTTGGGATCATGTAGCTGGTCGGGCGAGACGTTGACCGCGACGCGGATGTCGGCGGGCCAGCGCGCGGCTTCGTGGCAGGCGGTCCGCAGCACCCATTCGCCGATCGGCGCGATCAGGCGCGCATCCTCGGCCAGCGGCACGAACTTCACCGGCGAGATCGGTCCGTATTCGGGATGGGTCCAGCGGAGCAACGCCTCGAAGCCGGTGAGCTTGGCCGTCTCGGCGTCGACGACCGGCTGGTAGTTAAGGTGCATCTCCCCCTTCTCCAGCGCGCCGCGAAGCGCCACCTCCAGGCGGCGACGTTCCTCCGCCTCGACATGCAGCTGGGGCTCGTAGACGTGGTACGTGCCGCCGCCCGCGTCCTTCGAACGGTAGAGGGCGAGGTCGGCCGAACGGATCAGCATCTCGGCGGTGCGTCCGTCGCGCGGTCCGAACGCCAGCCCGACGCTGGCGCCGATATAGAGCGTGTGCTGATCGACCTCATACGGGCGCGACAGCGTCTGGATGATGCGTTCGGCGGTCCGCTCCACCGCCACCGGATCGCCCGCGTCGCGGACGACGACCGCGAACTCGTCGCCGCCCAGGCGGCCGCACAACTCGTTGGCGCTCATCAGTTGGTTCAGTCGCTCCGAAACGCGCGACAATAACCGGTCGCCGAGCGGGTGACCGAGCGTGTCGTTGACCGCCTTGAACCGGTCGAGGTCGATCATCATGAACGCGCACCGGCTGTTCCATTTGTCGGCGTCGGCCATGGCGCGCGCGAGTGTCTCGTTGATCAGCAGGCGGTTGGGCAGGCCGGTCAGCGTGTCGTAGCGCGCCATGCGGTTGATCTTGTCGGCGGACGCGCGTTGTTCCGTCACGTCCGAACCGACGCCTCGAAAGCCGCAGAACGCGCCGCGCTCGTCGAAACGCGGGGAGGCCGCGATCTCCCACCAGCGCTCCTCCCCGCCGACATCGACGGGGAGGCGCAGGTCGCGGAAGCTGTCGCGGCTTTTCAGCTTCTCGGCGAGTTCGCGGAGGCCGGCGGCGAACGCGCCCGCCTCCCAGCCGGGGCCGGCGAGCACCTGGAGGAACGGCATGCCGTTGATGGTCACGGGATCGAGGCCACAGGCGAAAGCGAAGCGGGGGGAGGCCTTGATCACGCGGCGTGCGGCGTCGGTCTCCCACAGCCAGTCCGCGCCCGCCTCCTCGAACTCCCGCAGCAACAGGCTGACGGTTTCGTCGCGCTCGGCGAGCGCCATCTGGCTCGCGCGGATCACCACGAGCGCGCGGGCGCGGGTGACGCAGCCGAGCATCAGCAGCGCGGCGAAGAGCAGGGTCGCGCCGCTCGCGGCGTAGGCGCCCGACAGGCCGACGGTGACGGCCACCGTCGCGCCCACCCCGCCGACGAAGGCGAGCGTCGATAGCGCGAGCGGAGCCATCGCCACCGCGCCCGCAGTCATCAGGACGGACAGGACCATCCACAAGCCGTAGGCGGCGGCGGTCCCCGGCTGGGCGAACAGGAGCGGCGGGACGGACCAGACCACCGCGAACGCGAGCCCCTCGAACGCGGTGTCGCGGAGGTCGCGCACGGAGGCGTAGCCGCCATCCTCGTGATGCGCGCGCAGGCGGCGGAACGCCACCACGACGGAGACGAGGGCGGTCAACGCTCCCCACCCGGCGAGCAGCCAGATCGAAGACAACCGCGCGAAAAGGCCGGCGACGACGCCGGCCGCGATCAGGTTCGCGCAAAGCAGGAACAGGGCGAATTCGCGGCCCGCCTGAAGTTGGGAGGCGCGGATGCGGCCCCATTCTGCGGGATCCGCGCCTTCGCGCAGACCCACCAGCGTGGAGAAGTCGACCGGGGTCGCGGCGTTGTCGGGGGCTGCTTCGGTGCTCACCGGCCACACCATAGCGACCAATGGTTAGCGAATGATTTGCGCCGAGCCCGCCGGAGCGGCGTCAGGCCGCACGCACCTCGTATGGCTTGATCTCTCCCGCGAGATACAGGTTACGCGCCTTGGTTCGGCTGAGCTTGCCCGAACTGGTGCGCGGCAGCGTGCGCGGCGGGATGAGTTCGACCACGCAGTTCATGCCGGTCACCGCGCGCACGCGCTCGCGGATCTGACCGAGCAGCCGCTCGCGCTCGTCCTCGTCGGAACTGCGGCATTGGACCAGGACGGCGGGCGTTTCCTCGCCGCCGGGCGTGGTGATCGCGAAGGCGGCGATGTCGCCGGCCTTGAAGCCGGGCATCTGCTCCACCGCCCATTCGATGTCCTGGGGCCAGTGGTTGCGGCCGTTGACGATGATCATGTCCTTGGCGCGGCCGACGACGTACAGATAGCCGTCCGACAGGTACCCCATGTCGCCCGTGTCGAGCCAGCCGTCGGCCATGCACGCCGCGGTCGCGTCCGGATCGCGGAAATAACCGACCATCACCGATGGCCCCGAACACCAGATCTTCCCGATCGCGCGCTCGGGCAGGGGCGTTCCGTCCTCCTCGCGCACCTCGACGCGCATATCGCGCGCGGGTCGACCGCAATTGACGATCGCGCGGTAACGGCGCGGGTGCGAGTTGTCGTTGGCCACCCCGGGATCGCGTCCGGACAGTTCGGTTTCCTCGACCAGCTCGATGCGGATGCCCTCGCCCGGCGGCATGATCGACACGGCGAGCGTCGCCTCCGCCAAGCCGTAGGAGGGGAGGAACGCCGACGCCCTGAACCCCGCGTCGGCGAAGGCGTCGACGAAGGCCTGCATCACGTCGGGACGGATCATGTCCGCCCCGTTCCCCGCCACCCGCCAGCGCGACAAGTCGAAGCGATCGGACGCGCGGGTCTGGCTGGACATCCGCCGGGCGCAGATGTCGTAGCCGAAGGTGGGCGAGTAGGACATGCTGGTGCCGGTATTGCGGCTGATCAGGTCGAGCCAGGCGAGGGGCCGCCGTGCGAAGTCCTCCGTCTTCAAATAGTCCGTCGACACCTGGTTGGCGACGGGGGACAGGAAGCAGCCGACCAGGCCCATATCGTGATACCAGGGAAGCCAGGAGATGCAGCGGTCGGTCCCGGTCAACTCCATACCGTGGCTGTGCGCAGCCAGGTTGTTCAGGAGCGCGCGGTGAGTGATCGCGACGCCGTGCGGGAACCGCGTGGAGCCGCTGGAATATTGCAGATAGGCGACACTGTCCGGGTGCGCCGTCGGCAGCGTCGCGTCGGGTACGTCGCGCGTGGCGAGATCGGCCCAGTCCATGGCGGCCACGCCGCTCGCCCGCGCCGCCGCGCCCGCCATCTCGCCGAGTTCGGGCGGGTGTAGAAGGAGCACGGGATCGCAGCTGACGAGCTGGGTGCGGAGCTGGTCGATATACCCGTCCTTGCCACCGAACGACGTCGGCAGCGGCAGCGGCACGGGCCAGGCACCCGCATATACGACCGCGAAGAACAGCGCGGCGAATTCGGGACCGGTTTCCGCGATCAGCGCGACGCGGTCCTCGGGCGCGACGCCCGCGGCGATCAGCCTGCGCGCGGAGGCGAGGGCGTCGGCGCGCAGTTCGGCATAACCGTATGCACGGACGAGCGAGCCGCGGGCGTCGTGGAAGTTCAGACCGCGCGCGCCGGCGGCGGCGTAGTCGAGCGCCTCGCCCAGCGTGCCGAAATCGGCGAAGCGCCGCGGCAGCGGATCGGCCGTCGGTGTCAGTCGCGGCGCGCCGTCACCCTTGGGCTGCATGGTCGTCATACCCGGTTCTTCCTGTCCGACCCGCGCGCGACCATCCATTCGAGCTTCGTCGTCGCCGATACGCGGGCACCCATCGTCGTTTAGATTGGCAAGGTCGGGGGTCAGTGTGGCACAAACATGGCGTATGCGCTCCGCTCCCCGATCCGGCCCCCGTTCCGAACGTCGGCCCGCGCCTCCGCTCGACGAGCCCAAGCTGGACCGACTGGCGCTTCGCTACGTCGAGCGCTTCGCGACGACGCGGGGACGATTGGCCGACTATCTCCGTCGCAAGATCCGCGAGCGGGGCTGGGAGGGCGAGCCCGCCGACCCGGACGCATTGGCGCAACGCATGGCGGAGTTGGGCTATGTCGACGATCGCGCATTCGCCGAAGCGCGCGCGCGGTCGATGACCAGGCGAGGGTTGGGCGCGCGGCGGGTGGCGGACGCGCTGAGACATGCGCGCGTCGGGGTGGACGATGCGGAGGCGGTGACGCCCGATTTGGCCGAGCACGCGCCCGAGGCGGCGCTCGCGTTCGCACGGCGCAAGCGGATCGGGCCGTTCGCCGCCGCCGCCGCGGACCGCGAGCTGCGCGCGAGGCAGCTCGCGGCGATGGCGCGCGCCGGGCATGGGTACGAGCTGGCGCGGCGCATCGTCGACGCGCCGCCGGGTCGCGAGATCGACCCTGACGAGTTGCGTTGAACGATCCGGATTTGTTGCAAGGCGGACGGGGGATCATTAGCTACGAGACTTCGGGGGACTGATGCATGGGCGACATGACCTCTGCCGATGATGGGCAGCCGGCCACCACCAATGGCGCGGCCGACGCCTTGCGCATGGCCGGCGTGGTCAAATGGTTTAACGTGACCCGCGGTTTCGGCTTCGCGGTCGCGGACGATCCGGCGTTCGGCGACGTGCTGATCCACTTTTCGGTGCTTCAGGCACTCGGTCGCCGCAGCCTGCCGGAGGGCGCGCGGATCGAGGCGGTGATCGTCCGGCGCGACCGGGGTTTCCAGGCGCGCGAGATCACCGCGCTCGATTTGTCGACCGCCGCCCCGGACCCACCCCGCGCCAAGCCGCCCGGCGACCGCGTCGATCCGGTCAGCCTGATCGATGCAGCCGGGCCGTTCGAGGCGATGCAGGTGAAATGGTTCAACAGACTGAAGGGCTACGGCTTCCTGGTCCGCGAGCGCGACGGCGCGGACGTGTTCGTCCATATGGAGACGCTGCGCCGCGCGGGGCTGATGGTCGTCGAGCCGGACCAGCCAGTGCGCGCGCGCGTCGTGGACGGGCGCAAAGGTCCGCTGGCGGTCGTGGTCGAGGCGGATGCGGTGGGGTCGGGCGCGGCGGGGCCGGGTGCTTGAGACGGACGGCGTGGGCGACGCTTGCGATCGCGGTCGCGGGGTGCGGCGATCCGGGCGGCACGGGCGCGGACGCCACGCCCCCGCCCGTACCGGTCGTCGTCCGGACGGCGTCGGGATCCCATCGGTTTCAGGCGGAGTTGGCGGACACCACGGCCAAGCAGAGCGCCGGAATGATGTATCGGCCGGAACTGGAGCCGGACGGCGCGATGCTGTTCGCCCCCTACCCGCCCGAGGGTGGGCCGCCGCGCGACGCGAGCTTCTGGATGCGCGACACGCCGTCTTCCCTGGACATCGTCTTCATCCGCGCGGACCGGACGATCGCGCGGATCGCCGAGAACACGGTACCGATGTCGGAGGCGCCCGTCGCGTCGGGCGAGCCGATCGCGGCGGTGCTGGAGGTCAGGGGCGGGCGCATGGCGGAGCTGGGCGTGGCCGAAGGCGACCGGGTCGAATGGCCGACCCTGAAGCCGTGACGCGCGGTTGAAGGGCGCGGGCAAGCCGGGTAAGCGCGAGGTCATGGGTTTTCTCGCATCGATCTTCACCTGGTGGAACGGCGCCACGATCGGCACGCGCATTGGCTTGCGCGGCAAGAAGCGGGTCGGCGACGACGCGTTCGGCAACGTCTATTACGAAGGCGGGCCGCGGGCGGACGGGCGCAACGAGCGCTGGGTGATCTATCCGGGATCGAACGACGCCAGCCGTGTGCCGCCCGAATGGTTCAGCTGGTTGCACCACCAGCTCGACGGCGTACCGGATGTGTCCATGCCGCCCGCGCGGGCGTGGCAGAAGCCGATGGTCCCGAACATGACGGGCACGCCGCTCGCCTATCGTCCGCAGGGCGCGCTGGAGAAGGGCGGCAAGCGCGCGCAGGTCGCGGGCGATTACGAAGCGTGGACGCCCGAGGGATGAATGCGAGAGTGGCGGCCGCGGCGCTGGTCGGGGCGGCGGTGATCGGGACGGGCGGCTGGTACGGCTACCGCGCGCTCGGTGGCGACGATGCACCGGCGGTGCAGACGCTACCCGACGAAGCGGAGGGCGGCGGCGAGGTGATCGGCGACGTCGAGACGGTCGCGGCCGGCGAGGCGCAGGCTGTCGATACGGGATCCACGCCGATGCGCGAGCGGGTCGCGGTGCTGGGGCTGCTCAACAAGCGCAATGGCACGGCGCGCGACGTGACACTCCGGCCGGGCCAGGCGGTGCGGCTCGGTGATACGGTGGTGCGGCTGCGCGCATGCGAGCGAACCGCGCCCTGGGAAGCGGAGGAGCTGACCGGAGCGTTCGTGCAGTTCGACGTGCGCGAGGCGGACCAGCGGTGGAAGCGGGCCTTTTCGGGATGGCTTTACAAGGAGCGGCCGGCGCTGAATGTCGTCCAGCATCCCGTCTACGACGTTTGGACCAAAAGCTGCGCGACGGCTTTTCCGGACGGCGGCGCGGAGACGGTGACGCTCGATCCCGGCGCGACACCGGGCAAGGCATCGGCCCGGTCGAGCGCCCGGAAGTCGCCCGCGCCGGGACCCGACAGCGCGAGCGAGCGGCCGTCCGGACCCGAGAGCGCCGCACCCAGCAACTCGATATAACGTTTGCGGCCGATCTCCACCGCGCCGAGCGTGGCGAGGTGGTCGGTCTGGAACTGGCAGTCCAGCAGCGTGAAGCCGCCGACCCGGAGCCGCGCGACGAGCCAGGCGAGCGCAACCTTGGACGCATCGGTCGCCCGGCTGACCATTGACTCACCAAAGAACGCGCGTCCGAGCGCCAGCCCGTACAACCCGCCAACGAGGCGGTCGCCGTCCCAGCACTCGACCGAGTGCGCGAAGCCCCGCGCGTGAAGTCGCAGGAAGACCTGCTCGATATCGGTGTTGATCCACGTCTCCGGCCGGTCGTCGACCGCCTCGGCGCACAGGGCCAGCACCTGAGCGAAGGCCTGGTCGGCGGTGACGCGGAAACGGTCGGCGGCGACCGCTTTCCGCAGCGACCGCGATAGGTGGAAGCCGTTCAGCGGCAGGACGGCGCGGCGGCGCGGTTCGACCCAATGGACGCCGGCCGCGTCGCGGTGATCGGCCATCGGAAATACGCCCACCGCATAGGCACCGAGCACCAGATCGGGATCGAGCGGGGTCGCGCGCACGCTCACGTCGGAATGGTCAAGCGACCAGGCGACGCTCGACGGCACGCCAGACCTCGACGAAAGCGAGCGCGGCGGCCGAGCGGGGGGCGAACGCACCGATCGGGGTTCGATCGGCCGCGGCCGCCTCCGCGCCGCTCGCCATCGGGATCACCGGCCAGTCGGGCTCGGCGCGGAGCGCGTCGGCGTGGAGGCGGCGGCGGCGGTCGACCATCGAGTGGACGGGAAGCACGGGCGTGCGGCCGCGCAGGTGATCGAGCACCTCGAGATACGCGCGGGTGGAGAGTGCGGAGGGCACCACCGGCACGACCACCAGATCGGCGGCGCGCATCGCTTGGTCGGCGGTCTCGGTCAGCCCCGGCGGGCAGTCGAGCAGGACGCGGTCGTGATCCAGACCATCGATGAGGCGACCAAGCCGCTTCTTCTTGTCGAGATCGTGGAGCAGGTGGTCGAGGCCGCGCAGCGATGCGTCGGCGGGAAGCAGGTCGAGCCCGGGATAGGCGGTCGGCCGGACGAGCCGGGCAGGCTCCACGTCGCGCGAGAACACGGCCTGCGCGCGGTCGCGCCGCCGGTTTTCCGGGCGGTCGTCATGAAGGATCCAGCTGGCCGCGGCCTGTGGATCGAGATCCCAGAGCAGCGTTCGCCTGGAGGATCGGACGGCCGCCGCCCAGGCGAGGTTGACCGCGAGCGTGGTCTTTCCGACGCCGCCCTTCAGGGAATAGATCGCGACGGTCGCCATGCGGCCCGACCGTGCCGCGATGCCCGCCTTTGCGCAAGCGTCGCCGAAGCGCGGGTCAATCGTGGCGGCCCTCAGCCATGGCAGCTTTGGGCGGGTTTGCCGGGCTGCGCGAGGGTGACGGCGTCGGGGCCTCCGGTCAGCGACCAGCCGCCGTCCGCGACGAGCGGCTCGCCCGCGGTCGGGCCACGCAAGGTGGTGGGCGCGCCGCCCTCCTCCGTGCGGACGACCGCTTGGGTATCGCCCTCGAAGAAGGTGACGTAGGCGAGGCTGTTGTCGCGGCAGCGCAGCGTCTTCTCCGCCTTGATCGCGGGCGGAAGCGCGACCGGCGCGGCGGTGGCGAGCTGGTTGGCCATCGGATCGGGGTTGGTGTCGATCACCTCGGGGGCGGGTTGCTGGCAGGCGGCGAGCACGAGGGCCGCGGCGGCGGAGAGGAGGATGGTTCTCATTGCGCGGCGGCGCTTGGGCGACTCGCGAACGGGCGTCAAGTCGCGCTTTAGCCCCCCGCGCAACCGCTTGGCTTGCCGGGCCGCCGCAGGGGCGGCATTGGGCCGGGCATGACCATTATCCCCGACACGCTCGCGCTCATCGGCAATACGCCGCTCGTCCGGCTGGCCGGGCCGAGCGCGGCGGCGGGAGCCGAGATCTTCGGCAAGTGCGAGTTCGTCAATCCGGGCGCGTCGGTAAAGGACCGCGCCGCGCTGTTCATCGTCCGGGATGCGGAGGAGCGCGGGCTGTTGCAGCCGGGCGGGACGATCGTGGAGGGAACGGCGGGGAACACGGGCATCGGCCTGGCGCTGGTCGCGAACGCGAAGGGGTACCGGACGATCATCGTCATGCCCGAGACGCAAAGCCGCGAGAAGACCGACACGCTTCGCGCGCTGGGGGCGGAGTTGGTGCTGGTGCCCGCCGCGCCGTTCTCGTCGCCGTGTCATTTCGTCCATCAATCCAGGCGGATCGCCGAAGAGACGCCGGGGGCCGTGTGGGCGAACCAGTTCGACAACGTCGCCAACCGCCGGGCGCACGTGGTCGGCACCGCCGAGGAGATCTGGACGCAGATGGACGGCCGCATCGACGGCTTCACCTGCGCGGTCGGGACGGGCGGGACGCTGGCGGGAGTCGGGTTGGGGCTGAAGGCCAAGGACGATCGCGTGACGATCGCGCTGACCGACCCGGACGGCGCCGCGTTGTACGACTATTACGCGCATGGCGAGCTGAAGAGCGAGGGCAGTTCGGTCGCGGAGGGGATCGGGCAGGGGCGGATCACGGGCAACCTGGAAGGTGCGCCGGTCGACACGCAGTTTCGCGTGTCGGACGCGGAGGGGTGGAAGTGGGTCAGGCGGCTGCTGAGCGAGGAAGGGCTGTGCCTGGGGCTTTCGGCGGGGATCAACGTGGCCGGCGCGATCCGGCTGGCACGCGAACTCGGCTCCGGATCGCGGGTCGCGACCGTCTTGTGCGACACGGGCTTCCGGTATCTATCGACGCTCCACAACCCCGAATGGCGGGTCGCCAGGGGGTTGCCGGCCTGAGCCGACAAGGCGGTCGGATGGACGGGAAGGGTTATCCGGGCTAGTCCGTCGAGGTAATGAAACGGGTCGCCGACGAAAGAGCGCAGTCCATGCAGCGCGTGCGGGTGGGGATGATCGGCCTCGCGGCGATCATCCTGCTGATCGGGCTGGCGTCGATCATCCTGTCGGGCGTGCGCGACGAGCGAGCGGCGGAGTCCGCGGGCGGCAGCAATGCGGCGGTGGTCGCTAACATGGCGGCGATCGACGAGGCTCTGCTCAACGAGTCGGACGAACCCCTCGCCGATCTGGGGGTGGCGCCCGGGTCGGCCAGCGTCGACGCAACCGGGAACGGGCGGGGGCTATAAGCGCCGCGCTGTTCGGCGAAGCGGGGAGCGAACCAGAACAACCTGACTTATGCGGCGCGTCCAGCCCGCCGCCGATCGGGTCGGGTCGAACAAGTTATCCCCGGAAATCCCGTAATCTCCCGTTGCGTCCCGGCGAGGTGGTTGGTACACCCAGATCACAACGGGGCAGGCTCATCGTTCGCTGGAGACAGGGGCGGTTCACGACATGGGTCGCGGGCCGAAGGCGATGGGTCGTGCGCTTCCCAGATGTGAGGGTGGCGTGTCGGAACGGCGGCTGTATCAGGGAGGGGGGCTCGGGCTGGTGGACGACAAGGGTCGCGTCGCCATACCCAACGCGCTCCGTTCGATCCTCGCCGAGAACGCGCCCCGGCCGGACGGGAAGGACGGCGGCACCATCATCGTCGCGGTGCATGAGGACCAGCCCTGCCTCATGGCGTACGACCCGGCCTATCTGTCCGAGCTGAAGCTGGAACTCGACCGCCGCGCCGAGCTGTCGCGCGGGGCGGACGGCAAGGTCGATCCCAACATCAAGCGCGGCGGGGCGAACGGCGAGGCGGTGCCGTTCGACGGGTCGGGACGCTTCATCATGCCAGGCTTCCCGCGCTTCCATGCCGGGATCGCGCAGAACGCGTTCTTCTGGGGCACGTTCGACTATATCGAGATCTGGGATCCGGCGACTCTGCTCGCCACCCCCGGCGTCGCCCCCGCGATGGTATCCGCCTGTCGATATCATTGCCAGGAAAAGGGGATCGCGCTGTGAGCGAGTCTCCTCATATTCCGGTGCTGCTCGATGAGGTGGTCGAGGCGCTCGCCCCCGCCCCCGGCGAGGTCATGGTGGACGCGACCTTCGGGGCGGGCGGGTACACGCGCGCGCTGCTGGCGCGGGGGGCGGCGGTGATCGCGTTCGACCGCGATCCGGACGCGATCGCGGAAGGCCGCGCGTTCGAGGCCGACTCGGAGCTGCGGCTGGTTCATGACGATTTCTCCGGGCTGGAGCGCGGGATCGACTCGCCCGTCGACGGCGTCGTCATGGACATCGGCGTCTCGTCGATGCAGCTCGACCGGGGGGAGCGCGGCTTTTCCTTTCAGGCGGACGGGCCGCTCGACATGCGGATGAGCCAGGAGGGACCGAGCGCGGCGGACTTCCTGAACGAGGCGGACGAGGCGGTGATCGCCGATGTCATCTACCGGTATGGCGAGGAGCCCAAGTCGCGGCGGATCGCGCGGGCGATCGTCGACGCGCGGCCGTTGACGCGGACGGGCGAGCTGGCGACGGTGGTGCGCCGCGCGCTGGGGCATCGGCCGCACGACAAGAAGGACCCGGCGACCCGCGTCTTCCAGGCGATCCGCATCCATGTGAACCGCGAGTTGGGCGAGCTGGCCGACGGGCTGGCGGCGGCGGAGCGCGTGCTGAAGCCTGGCGGGCGATTGGCGGTGGTCACGTTTCATTCGTTGGAGGACCGGCTGGTGAAGCGCTTCCTGCGCGACCGATCGGGTGCCGCTCCCGGCGGTTCGCGCCACTTGCCGCAGAGCCGAACCGGTCCGGCGGCGAGCTTCGAGAAGATCGGGCCCGCCGTCAGGGCGGGCGAGGCCGAGCTGGCGCGCAACCCGCGCGCGCGGTCGGCGACATTGCGTACGGCGCGGCGGAGTGCGGCCGCGCCCTGGGTGGAGAACAGCGTATGACCGCGGCGTATCGTCTGAAGGGCCTGGGTTGGTTCGCGAGCTGCACGGCGATCGTGCTGGGTTTCTATCTGGTGTCGCTCCAGGTCGCGTCCGAGCGTAACAAGCTCGACACGCTGAACCGGCAAATCCGCACGGCCGAGCGCGACATCCGCGCGCTGGAGACCGAGTTCGATACGCGCGCGAACCTGCAGCAGCTGGAGCGCTGGAACGGCGACATCCTGGCGCTGTCCGCGCCCGTCGCGGGGCAGTTCGTGCGGAATCAGGCACAGCTGGCGTCCGTCAGCTTCGACGCGGTCACGCCGCCGGGCGGGGCGGAGGCGCGGACGGCGATGTTGGTGGTGCCGTCGATGCCCGCGATCGCGCCGGCGGTCGCGCCGGTGGTGGTGGCGTCGATCCCGACGCAGGTTCGGCGCGCGCCTGCTCCGGCTCCTGTCCGGGAGAGGGTCGCGTCGGCCGTCGCCAACGCGCCCGTGACGTCGGTCGTGGTCGCTTCCGCGCCCGCGCCGGCCGGGCGACGCGTCGCGGCGAAGCCGCAACGTATCGCCATGCTGGACGGCGATTTGTTGTCGGACCTGACGTCGCGCGCCCGGGACGAGGCGGGACGCCGTTGACCCTGGTCCTGGCCCGTCCCCTGGCGTCCGGCCGCCGCACCGCCGGGCAGCGGCACGCGCTGGTCGCGGTCGCGCATATGCGGCTGATGATGCTGATGCTGCTGTTCGCGGCGGGCGTGACGTTGGTGATCGGGCGGCTGGCGATGCTGGCGTTGTTGTCGGGGGGCGAGGCGCGCGCGGGAATGCTGATGCGTGCGCCGCGCGGCGACATCGTCGACCGCAACGGGCAACCGCTGGCGCGCACGATCGACGCTTGGACGATCGCGGTGCATCCCCGCAAGCTGATCGGCGACCCGGCCGAGGTCGCGATGAAGCTGGCCGAGCTGATGCCCGACAAGGGCGATCAGGCCTATTTCCACCGGCTGCTGACCAACGATGTGAGCTTCACCTACCTTCAGCGGCGTGCCTCGCCCGCGCTGGTCGAGGCGGTGAACGCGATCGGCGAGCCGGCGATCGTGTTCGACCGCGAGACGCAGCGGCTCTATCCGCAATCGACGATGGCCGCCCACGCCCTCGGCTTCCTGTCGACCGACGGCAAGGGCATGTCGGGGATGGAGCGGGTGCTCGACGAGCGGCTGACCAATCCGGCGCTGAACGGGAAGCCGGTCGCGCTGTCGATCGACACGCGCGTGCAGGCGGCGATGGAGTCGGAGCTTGGCCGCGCGATGACGGCGTACGGCGCGCGCGGGGCGGCGGGGTTGGTGCTCGACGTCGACACGGGCGAGGTCGTGTCGATGGTGTCGTTGCCGGTGTTCAACCCGAACCGGGTGGGCATGGCGGGGATGGAGGAGCTCCGCAACATCAACACGCAGAGCGTGTATGAGCTGGGGTCGACCTTCAAGGTGATCACCGCCGCGATCGCGCTGGAGACGGGGGTCGCGAACCTGTCGCGCCGGTTCGACGCGACCGCGCCGCTTCAGGTCGGGCGCTTCAAGATCAAGGATGACCACGCGCAGGGCCGGTGGCTGAACATCCCCGAGACGCTTGTCCATTCGTCCAACATCGCGACGGCGCGGATGGCGGACGAGATTGGGCCCAGGCGGATGCAGGCGATGTTCCGGCGGCTGGGCTTCGACACCAAGCCGGACATCGAGCTGCGCGAGAAGGGCCGGCCATTATGGCCGACCTTCTGGGCGCGGACGACGACGATGACGACGGCCTACGGGCACGGCATCGCGGTGACGCCGCTGCATCTGGCGAGCGCGTACGCGGCGATCATCAACGGAGGCATCTGGCGGCCCTCGACGCTGCTGAAGGTCGAGCCTGGGCGCGCGCCCAAGGGTCGGCGCGTGATCAGCGCGGAGACGAGCCGGCGGATGCGGCAGATGATGCGGTTGATCGTGCAGGAGGGCACGGGCCGGAAAGGCGAGGCGCCGGGCTACCGCGTCGGCGGCAAGACGGGGACGGCCGAAGTGGCGCAGGGCGGCGGGTACGCGTCGAACGCCAACGTCTCCACCTTCGCGGCGGCATTCCCGATGGACGCGCCGCGTTATGTCGTGATCGCGATGATGGACTCGCCCAAACGCGTCGAGGCGAACCAGTTCCAGACCACGGCGGCCTACACCGCCGCGCCGGTGGTCAGCCGGGTGATCGCGCGGACGGGGGCGATCCTGGGCGTGATCCCCGACGACCACGCCGATGTCGACCAGCGCGACGTCATGCCGCTGCTGTGGCGCGCGCCGGGCGAGAGCGGCGGACATGGCGAATGAGAATTTGGGAATGAGGATTGGGGAATGAGGCTGGGCGCGCTGACCGGCGGCGACGAGACGGCTTCGGTGACGGGCTTCGCCATCGATCACCGCAAGGTCGCGCCGGGCACCGTGTTCGGGGCGTTCCCGGGCGCGCGCTTCGACGGGGAAGCGTTCATCCCGCAGGCGGTCGAGAGCGGCGCGGTGGCGGTGGTGGCGGGGCTGGACGCGCGGGTCGAGGGCGCGGCGCATATCGCCGACGTTAATCCGCGTGCTCGCTTCGCTCGACTGGCGGCGCGGTTCTTCAAGCCTTTCCCCGAGACGGCGGTGGCCGTGACGGGGACCAATGGCAAGACGTCGACCGTCGAGATGTGTCGCCAGCTGTGGCGGATGGCGGGGCACCATGCCGCGTCGATCGGGACGCTGGGGGTGACCACCGCCGACGAGCGGGTCGTGACCGGGCTGACCACGCCGGACATCGTCACGTTCCTGTCGAACGTCGCGGGGCTGGCGCGCGAGGGCGTGACGCATCTGGCGTTCGAGGCGTCGAGCCACGGGTTGGATCAATATCGGACGGAGGGGGTGCCGGTCGCGGCGGCGGCTTTCACCAATCTGTCGCGCGATCACCTTGATTATCACGGGACGATGGAGGCGTACCTCCAGGCCAAGCTGCGGTTGTTCGCCGAGACGCTTTCGCCCGGCGGCGCTGCGGTGGTGTGGGTGGACGATCCGGTATCCGGGCACGTGGCCGAGGTCGCGCGGGGACGCGGCGCGCGCGTGCTGACCGTGGGCGAAGGCGGGGAGACATTGCGGCTCGTCGGACGGACGCCGACGCTGCTCGGCCAGACGCTGACGATCGAGGCGGAGGGGACGACCCACAAGGTCGTGTTGCCGCTGATCGGGGCGTATCAGGCGGCGAACGCGCTGGTCGCGGCGGGGCTGGTCATCGCGACCGGCGGCGCGGTCGCGGCGACGTTGCAGGCGCTGGCGCGGTTGCAGCCCGTGCGAGGGCGGCTGGAACGCGCGTCGATCGCGCGGTCGGGGGCGCCGATCTATGTCGACTACGCGCATACGCCCGACGCGCTGGAGGCGGCGATCGCCGCGCTCAAGCCGCATGCGGGCGGGCGGTTGATCCTGGTGTTCGGCGCGGGCGGCGATCGCGATCCGGGCAAGCGCTCAGCCATGGGCGCGGTCGCGGCGGCGCGGGCGGACCGGGTGATCGTCACCGACGACAATCCGCGTGGGGAAGATCCGGCGGCGATCCGCCGGACGGTGATGGAGGGCGTTCCAAACGCCCTTGAGATTGGCGACCGACGCGACGCGATCGCGGCGGCGATCAGGGAGGCCGGGCCGCACGATATCGTGCTGGTGGCCGGCAAGGGGCACGAACAGGGCCAGGTCGTCGGCGACCTGATCCTTCCTTTCGACGACGTGGCCGTGGCCAGGGAGTACGCAGCATGAGTGTGACGGAACGCAAGGCGATGTTCGAGCCTCGCAAGGACGAGGGCAAGCGGCCCAAATTGGGGCTGAAATTCGGGAGCGGGGAGACCTCCGCACGGCCGTTGCCCCGGGTGGAAGGCGCGCGTTGACCCTGTGGACCGCCGCCGAGATCGCGCAGGCGACCGGCGGCTCGGTCGAGGGAGGATTCGAGGCGGGTGGCGTCGCCTTCGACTCGCGCGAGGTGGAGCCGGGCGACCTGTTCGTGGCGATGTCGGGCGAGGCGACCGACGGGCATCGGTTCCTGCCGCAGGCCTTCGCGGCGGGCGCGGGTGGCGCGATAGCATCCAAGCGATGCGACGGCCCGCATGTGCGGGTGCAGGACGGCTTCGCGGCGCTCCAGGCGCTGGGGACCGCGGCGAGGGACCGGACGGCGGCGCGAATCGTCGGGGTGACGGGATCCGTCGGCAAGACTTCGGCCAAGGAGGCGCTGTTCGCGGCGCTGGAGCGGTCGAACCACGGCCGGGTGCATCGGTCGGTCAAAAGCTACAACAACCATACGGGCGTGCCGCTGAGCCTGGCGCGGATGCCGCGCGATGCGGACTTCGGCGTGTTCGAGATGGGGATGAACCATGCGGGCGAACTGGCGGCGCTGACGCGGATGGTCCGGCCGCATGTGGCGATCGTGACGGCGATCGCGCCCGCGCACATCGAGTTCTTCGTCGACGAGGCCGCGATCGCCGACGCCAAGGCGGAGATCTTCGAGGGGCTGGAGCCGGGCGGGACCGCGATCGTGCCGTTCGACAGCCCGCACCGCGACCGCCTGATCGCGGCCGCGCGGCGGCATGCCGGGCGGGTGGTGACGTTCGGGCTGGAGAAGGGCGCGGATGTCCATGCGCGCGAGGTGATGCGGGTGGGGACGGGCGGCACGTTCGTCACCGCGACGCTGGGCGGCGGGGGCGAGCTGAGCTTCACCGTTTCGCAGCCGGGGCTTCATCACGTATCGAACGCGCTGGCGGTGCTGGCGGCGGTCGACGCGCTGGGCGCGGACCTGGGGCAGGCGGCGCTGGCGCTGGCGGAGCTGGGCGGGCTGGCGGGCCGGGGCGCGCGAACGACCGTGCGGGTCGGGAATGGCGAGGCGCTGGTGATCGACGAGTCGTACAACGCGAACACCGCGTCGATGCGCGCGGGGCTGGCGGTGCTGGCCGAGGAGCCGGGGCGGCGGGTGGCGGTGCTGGGCGAGATGCGTGAATTGGGGGAGCGGTCGGCGGAACTTCATGCGGGGTTGGCCGACGCGGTGACGGGCGCGCGCGTCGAACGGGCGCTGCTGGTCGGCGAGGCGATGCGGCCGCTGGCGCGCGCGCTTGAGGGGCGGGTCGATCTGGTGCATGTCGCCGACGCCGACGCCGCGTCGGTCGCCCTGCGCGAGCTGATCGCGCCCGGCGACGCGGTGCTGGTCAAGGGATCGAACGGGGTGGGCTTGTCGCGCTTGGTCGCAGGCCTCGGGGGCGCGTAGATGTTGTATTGGATCGCGGAGGCGCTGGGCTTTCCCGGCGCGCTGAACCTGATCCGCTACCTGTCGTTTCGGACAGGGGGCGCGGTCGCGACCGCGCTCGCCATCGGGCTGATCATCGGGCCCAAATTCATCGGCTGGCTGCGGGTCAGGCAGGGCAAGGGCCAGCCGATCCGCGCCGACGGGCCGCAGACGCACCTGGCCAAGCGGGGCACGCCCACGATGGGCGGTCTCATGATCCTGACCGCGCTGACGCTGTCAGTGCTGATCTGGATGGACCTGTCGAGCCCATTCGTGTGGGCGTGCCTGTTCGTCGCGCTCGGTTTCGGCGCGATCGGGTTCATGGACGATTGGGACAAGGTGCGCAAAGCCAGCACGGCCGGCCTGTCGGGGCGGACGCGATTGCTGCTGGAGTTCGTGGTGGCGGGCATCGCGGCCTGGATCATCATGCGCGAGAACGGGTCGCCGCTCTATTTCCCGTTCACCGACCGGTATTACCTGGATCTGGGGTGGTTCTACCCGGTCTTCGCGGCGTTCACGATCGTGGCGTTCGGGAACGCGGTGAACCTGACCGACGGGCTGGACGGGCTGGCGACGATGCCGGTGATCATCGCGTCGGTGGCGTTCATGATCATCGTCTATCTAGCGGGCAACGCGCGGTTCTCGGAATATCTGGGTATCCCGCATGTCGTGGGGGCGGGCGATCTCGCCATCTTTTGCGGGGCGGTGGTGGGCGCGGGGCTGGCGTTCCTCTGGTTCAACGCGCCCCCGGCGGCGGTGTTCATGGGCGATACCGGTTCGCTGGCCTTGGGCGGCGCGCTGGGGACGATCGCGGTGGTGTCGCATCACGAGATCGTGCTGGGGATCATCGGCGGGCTGTTCGTCGCGGAGGCGATGAGCGTCATCATCCAGGTGTTCTTCTACAAGCGCACCGGGCGGCGGGTGTTCAGGATGGCGCCGATCCACCATCATTTCGAGCAGCTGGGCTGGAGCGAGCCGACGGTGGTGATCCGGTTCTGGATCATCAGCCTGGTGCTGGCGCTGGCCGGCCTGTCGACGCTGAAGCTGCGGTGATCATGGCCCAAGCCTGGGCGGGGCGGCGGTATGCCGTGCTCGGGCTGGCCCGGTCGGGCGCGGCAGCGGTACGCGCGCTGGTCGCGGGCGGGGCCGACGTAATCGCGTGGGATAGCCACGAGGCGCGGCGGGCGGCCCTTCCTACTCCCTCTCCCCTCCAAGGAGAGGGTAGGGGAGAGGGGCTGTCCGATGCACCGGCCGTGCCCGGTGCAGCCCCTCTCCCCGGCCCTCTCCCCGAAGGGGAGAGGGAGATGAGCATCGTGGACCTGGACACCGTCGACCTGGCCGGGTTCGACGCGCTGGTGGTGTCGCCTGGGGTGCCGCTCAACACGCATCCGCTCGTCGTCAAGGCGCGGGCGGCCGGGGTCGCCATAATCGGTGATATCGAGCTGTTCGCGCAGGCGCGGCCCGACTTGCCGCCCCACAAGGTGGTCGGGGTCACGGGGACGAACGGCAAGTCGACCACGACCGCACTGGTCCACCACATACTGAAGACGGCGGATGTGCCTACCTCGATGAGCGGCAACATAGGCGTGCCGATCCTGTCAGGGGACGCGCTGCCCGAGGGCGGCGTATACGTGCTCGAGCTATCGAGCTATCAGATCGACCTGACGGCGACGCTCGATTGCGAGGTGGCGGTGCTGCTGAACGTCACGCCCGATCATCTCGACCGGTATGATGGGTTCGACGCCTATGCGGCGTCCAAGGCTCGGCTGTTCGCGATGCAGTCGCCAGGCCACGAGGCGGTGATCGGGATCGGGGACAATGCCTCGGCGAAGATCGCGCGGTCCTTGTCGGGGCGCGGGGAGCGGCTGACCAAGATCGCGCCGGGGGTGTGCATGGACCAGTCGCGGTGGCCGGCATTGCAAGGACCGCACAACGCGCAGAACGCGCTCGCCGCGATCGCGGTCGCGCGGGCGTTGGGCGTGGGCGAGCGGGATATTACCCAAGGGCTGGAGACGTTCGCTGGATTGCCGCATCGGATGGAGCGGGTGGCGATGCGGGACGGGGTCGCGTTCGTGAACGACTCCAAGGCGACGAACGCCGAGGCGGCGGCGCCCGCGTTGGGCTCGTTCGATCGGGTGCATTGGATCCTGGGCGGGCGGGCGAAGGGTGACGATCTGGAGGCGTGCCGGCCTCGGTTCGATCGGGTGGCGCGGGCCTATACGATCGGCGAGTCCGGGCCGCGCTTCGCCGCGTTGCTGCGCGAAGCGGGGGTGATAGTGATGGAGGCGGGGACGCTCCCTAACGCCGTCGAAGCGGCCGCGAGTGCCGCCCGGCCGGGCGAGGCCGTGCTGCTATCGCCCGCCGCCGCTTCCTTCGACCAGTTTTGCAATTTCGAAGAGCGTGGCGACGTATTCCGCGCGTGCGTGGGGGAACTGGCGTGAGCGACGTTATGGGACGCGGCGGGCAGGCTGACGAGCAAGCCGGCGGCATCATGTCCCGCATGAAGGGCCGGGGCGGACGGGGCGACCGGTCGCCGCTGGGCACTTGGTTCTGGGACATCGACCGGGTGCTCCTGCTGCTGACGTTGTTCCTGATCGCGATCGGGCTGCTCGCGGTAGCCGCGGCGTCGCCCGCGAGCGCCCGGCGCTATTCGGGCGAGGCGGTCCAGATCGCGCCACTCTATTATTTCTGGCGGCAGTTGATGTGGGTGGGCGTGTCGCTGCCCGTGCTGGTCGCGACGTCGATGCTCCCCGTCGCGCTCGCGCGGCGGCTGGCGCTGATCGGGGCTGGACTGTTCGTCGCGCTGCTCGCGCTGACGCCGCTGATCGGGGTGGAGGTGAACGGGGCGCGGCGATGGATCGGGCTGGGCATCGCGCAGTTCCAGCCGTCCGAGTTCCTCAAACCCATGTTCATCGTCTCGGTCGCGTGGCTGTTGTCGCTGAAAGCCAAGGACGAGGAGCTGCCGACGGTGCTGCTGACCGGGGGCGCCACGGCGTTCATCGCGCTGCTGCTGATGCTCCAGCCCGATTTCGGCCAGACGATCATATTCTGCTTAGTGTGGATGGCGCTGCTGATGATCGCGGGGACGCCTACCAAGGTCATGGCGGGGCTTGCCGCCATGGTGCCGGTCGGACTGGTCGCGGCGTATCTCTTCTATTCGACGGCCCGCAAGCGGATCGACGCGTTCCTGTTTCCAAACGTCGAGGGCGTCGGCGCGGGCGACCATTTCCAGACGGACGCGGCGCACCGGACACTGACCTCGGGCGGCTGGACGGGAACGGGGCCGGGCGGAGGCGACGCCAAGTTCGGGCTACCCGAGGCGCACACCGACTATATCTTCTCCGTCATCGGTGAGGAGTTCGGGCTGCTCGCCTGTTCCGTGATCGCCATCGTGTTCCTGGCGATCGTGGTGCGCGTGTTCGTGAAACTACTCGATGAGCAGGACGAGTTCCGGCTGCTCGCCGCCGCAGGGCTGGCGACGCAGTTCGGCGCGCAGGCGCTGGTGTCGATGGCGGTCAATACCGGGCTGGCGCCGTCCAAGGGGATGACGATGCCGTTCATCAGCTATGGCGGATCGTCGACGATCGCGTTGTCGGTGGGGATGGGGTTGCTGCTGGCGTTCACCCGGCGCAATCCGTTCCTGACACGGAGCCCCTATGTGGTCCGTTGGAGCGGTAAATGACGGGCAGGCACTTCGTACTCGCGGCCGGGGGCACCGGCGGGCACATGGTTCCAGCGGCGGCGCTGGCGACCGAGTTGGGGAGACGCGGGCATCGGGTGGCGCTGGTCAGCGACGAGCGCGGGGTGCGCTTTCCGGGGCTGTTCGCCGATGGACCCGGGGGCGTTCAGACGCATGTGCTCCCGGCCGGGCGGATCGCGGGCGGGCCGATCGGCTGGCTGCGCGCCGGGCGCGAGATGCTACGCGGGCGCGCGATGGCGCGCGAGCTGTACAAGACGTTCAAGCCTGAAGCCGTGATCGGCTTCGGCGGCTATCCGGCGCTCCCCGCGCTGCTGGCGGCTTTCGCGGACGGGGTGCCGACGGCGGTGCACGAGCAAAATGCGGTGCTGGGGCGCGTCAACCGGCTGGTCGCGGGGCGGGTGGATGCTATCGCGACCTCCTATGCCAAGACCGAGCGGCTCGCGGCGAAGCATGCGGGTAAGGTGCGCCATGTCGGCAACCCGGTGCGCGAAGCGGTGCTCGCCTTACGGAGCCGACCTTACCCGTTGTTGGAGGACGACGGCATCTTCCGCGTACTGGTGACGGGCGGAAGCCAGGGAGCGACGATCCTCGCCGATGTGGTACCCGACGGCCTCGCGATGTTGCCCGTGACGTTTCGGCGGCGGTTGCAGGTGACGCAGCAGACACGGATCGAGGATATCGATGCCGTGCGCGCGAAATATGCCCAGCACCAGATCCCGGCCGACCTCGCCACCTATCTCCCCGACATGCCCGAGCATCTCGCGTGGGTGCACTTGGTGATCGCGCGCGCGGGCGCATCGACGATCGCCGAGCTGACGGCGGCGGGGCGGCCGGGCATCCTGGTGCCGCTGCCGAGCGCGACCGACGATCACCAGACGGCGAACGCGCGCGAGATCATGGCGGCGGGCGGCGCGCGCACGATCGCGCAGGGCGAGTTCACCGCCGTCGAGCTCGCAAAGCAGATGCAAAAATTAGGGCTCGATCCGGCCGCGCTGGAGAACGCGGCCGGGCGGGCGCGAGCGTGCGGGAAGCCGGACGCGGCGCGCGAGCTGGCGGACCTGGTCGAGAACCTGGGCGCGCCCGTTTCGCGGTTGCCGGTGGGAGTCGCTCACCCGAAGCCAAAGGCGGCGTACGCGTGAGGATGGTCGCGACCGACATCGGCATGATCCATTTCGTCGGGATCGGCGGGATCGGCATGTCCGGCATCGCCGAGGTGATGATGAACCTTGGCTACCGCGTCCAGGGATCGGACGTGGCGGAAGGCTCTGTCGTTCAGGGGCTGCGGATCAAGGGCATCCCCGTCGCGATCGGACACCGGGCGGATAATCTGGGCGACGCGGCCGTGGTGGTGGTGTCGACGGCGATCACACGGTCCAATCCGGAGGTCGAGGCGGCGCTGGAGCGACGGGTGCCAGTCGTGAGGCGGGCGGAGATGCTCGCCGAGCTGATGCGGCTCAAGTCGACCGTCGCGGTCGCGGGGACGCACGGGAAGACGACAACGACGTCGATGGTCGCCGCGCTGCTCGATGCGGGTGGGGTTGATCCGACCGTCATAAACGGTGGAATCATCAACAGTTACGGGTCGAACGCAAGGCTCGGTGCTAGCGACTGGATGGTCGTCGAGGCGGACGAGAGCGACGGGTCGTTCCTCCGGCTGGACGGCACGGTGGCGGTCGTCACCAACATCGATCCTGAGCATCTGGACCATTACGGCTCGTTCGACGCGGTGAAAGACGCGTTCGTCCAGTTCGTCGAGAACGTGCCCTTCTACGGCGCGGCGCTGCTGTGCCTTGACCATCCGGAGGTGCAGGGCATCCTGCCACGCCTACGCGACCGGCGGGTGGTGACCTACGGCTTCTCGGCGCAGGCGGATGTGCGCGGGGTCAATGTCGTGCCCGTCGCGGGGGGCAACCGGTTCGAGTGCCTGGTGCGCGCGCGCGACGGGTCGGTCCGGTCGATCGAGGGGATCGAGCTGCCGATGCCCGGCCGCCACAACGTCCAGAATGCGCTCGCGGCGATCGGCGTGGCGCTGGAATTGGGAATAGACGACACGACGATCCAGAACGGCTTCGCCAAGTTCGGCGGGGTGAAGCGGCGCTTCACCAAGGTGGGAGAGGTGAGCGGCGCGACCGTGATCGACGATTACGGCCACCATCCGGTCGAGATCCGCGCGGTGCTGGCGGCGGCGCGCGAGGGCCTGGGCGGACGGGTGATCGCGGTGGTCCAGCCGCATCGGTATTCGCGGCTGGGTGCGTTGATGGAGGAGTTCCAGACGGCGTTCAACGACGCCGACCGGGTGCTTGTGGCGCCGGTGTATGCCGCGGGCGAGCAGCCGGTCGCGGGCGTGGACGCCGACGCGCTGGTCGACGGGTTGAAGCGGCGCGGTCATCGTTTCGCAGCCACGGTGGCCGATGCCGACGCGCTGGCGGTGGAGCTGGCGGGCACGATCGAGGCGGGCGACATGGTCGTGTGCCTGGGCGCGGGCGATATCACGAAATGGGCGGCAGGGCTGGCGGACGCGATCGCGGTGCGGCGCGAGCGGGTAGCGGCGTGAGCATCGCGGCAACCCTGCCGCGCGTCTTCGGGCGGATTACCGAGCGCGCGCCGCTCGCGCCTCTGGTGTGGTTCAAGTCGGGGGGCTTGGCCGAGACTTTGTTCGAGCCCAGGGACGCGAATGACCTGTCGGCTTTCCTGGGCGATCTTGATCCCGCGGTTCCGGTGATGGCGCTCGGGCTCGGCTCGAACCTGATTGTCCGCGACGGCGGCGTGCCCGGCGTGGTGGTGCGATTGGGCAAGCCCTTCGCCGGCGTCGAGCGGCTGGACGCGACGACGTTGCGATGCGGCGGCGGCGCAAGCGGAGTCCTGGTGTCTTCCAACGCGCGGGATGCGGGAGTCGCGGGCGTTGAGTTCCTGCGGTCGATTCCCGGCACCGTGGGCGGCTTCGTGCGCATGAACGGCGGCGCGTACGGCCGCGAGGTGAAGGACATCCTGATCGAGTGCGAGGTGGTGCTCCGAACGGGCGAGCGGTGCGTGTTCACCGTGGATGAGCTCGGCTACACCTACCGCCATAGCGAACTGCCCGATGGGTGCGTGGTGACGAGCGCGACGTTTCGCGGCCGGCGCGGCGAGTCCGGCGCGATCCAGGCCGAGATGGACCGGATCGCCGCCGAGCGCGAGGCGGCGCAGCCGTTGCGGTCGCGGACGGGCGGGTCGACCTTCAAGAACCCGATCGGCCATAAGGCCTGGACGCTGATCGACGCGGCGGGGTGTCGGGGGCTTCGCAACGGCGACGCGCAAGTATCGGAGAAGCATTGCAACTTCCTCCTCAACCTCGGGGCCGCGAGCTCGGCGGAAATCGAGGCGTTGGGCGAGGAAGTGCGCGCGCGCGTGCTTGCGCATTCGGGAGTGGGATTGGAGTGGGAGATACAGCGCGTGGGTGATTTTCTCCCCTCCCGCAAGCGGGAGGGGTCGGGGGAGAGCCTGTCGAATGACCTAACGCACGATCGTGCCCTCCCCCAGCCCCTCCCGCAAGCGGGAGGGGAGCGGTGAGCGCCGCTCCCCTGCGCATCGTCGTGCTGATGGGCGGCTGGTCGGCCGAGCGCGAGGTATCGCTGTCGTCGGGTGCGGGCGTCGCGGAGGCGCTGGAAGGCCTGGGCCACCGGGTCACCCGGATCGACATGGGGCGCGACATAGCCGCGCGGCTGGCGGAGGCGGCGCCCGATCTGGTGTTCAACGCGCTGCACGGGACGCCCGGCGAGGACGGGTCGGTGCAGGGCATGCTCGACCTGATGGGGCTGCGTTACACGCATAGCGGCCTCGCCACCTCGGTGATCGCGATCGACAAGGTGCTGACGAAGCAGCTGCTGGTCCCGCACGGCGTGCCGATGCCGGGCGGGCGGATCGTGAAGTCGGCCGACGTGCACCAGCGCGATCCGCTGCCAAGGCCCTACGTGTTGAAACCCGTTAACGAGGGCTCGTCGGTCGGCGTCGCGATCGTCACCGACGAAGGCAACTACGGCAATCCGATAGCACACGATGTTCAGGGCCCGTGGCAGGAGTTCGACGAGCTTCTCGCCGAGCCGTACATCCGTGGGCGCGAGCTGACGACGGCTGTGCTGGGAGGGCGGGCGCTCGGCGTGACCGAGTTGAAGCCCAAGTCGGGCTGGTACGATTATGACGCCAAATACACCGACGGCATGACCGAGCATGTCTTCCCGGCGGACATCCCGGACGAGGTCGCCGACGCGTGCCGGGGCATCGCGGTCGAGGCGCATCGGTTGCTCGGCTGCAAGGGAGCATCGCGCGCGGACTTCAGGTGGGACGACACCCAGGGCGTCGACGGACTGTTCCTGCTGGAGGTGAACACCCAGCCGGGCATGACCTCGCTCAGCCTGGTGCCCGAACAGGCGCGGCATACGGGCATGAGCTACGCCGAGCTGGTCCAGGCGATCGTCGACGATGCGATGAGCGGTGGCTATCCGACATGAGCCGCACGATCAAACGCGGCGCGCCGCCGCGAAAATCCGTGCGGCGGAAGGTCGTCAAGAAGCAGCCCTTCTTCGACCGGGTGCTCGCCAAGCTGCCGGTCAGTCCGGAGCTGCTGGCGAAGGCGGCGACCTGGATTATCCTGGGCGGGGTCGGGATAGGCGTGGTCGCGGCGGCGAGCTGGGCGGGCGTACCCGGCATGATCGGGGCCGAGTTGTCGGAGGGCGCGGGTCGGGCCGGCCTACGCGTCGGACGGATCGAGATCACCGGATTGAAGCGGATGGACCGCATGTCGGTTTACGCGGTCGCGCTGGAGCAGGAGTCGCGGGCGATGCCGCTCGTCGACCTGGTGGCGGTGCGCGAGAAGCTGTTGCGTTATGGCTGGATCGCCGATGCGCAGGTGTCGCGGCGGTTGCCTGATACCTTGCTCGTCAACATCTTGGAGCGCGAACCCGCGGCGGTGTGGCAGGATGGCGGGCAGCTGACGCTGATCGATGCGGAGGGCGTGTTGCTCGCGCCGGTCGAGCCTGGTGAGATGCCGAACCTGCCGCTGCGCATCGGGCCGGGGGCCGACAGGCAGGAACGCGGATACCAGACGCTGATCGCCGCCGCGCCCGGGCTGAAGCCGCGCGTGCGGGCCGCGACTTGGGTGGGCAACCGGCGGTGGGATCTGACGTTCAGGACGGGCGAAGTGCTGGCGCTGCCGGAGGACGGAGCGCAGCGCGCGATTGTGAAGTTTGTCGAACTCGATCGGTCGGGCCCGCTGCTGGGCCGGGGGTGGAGACGATTCGACATGCGCGACCCGACGAAACTGGTGGCGCGCAAGCCGGGAATGAATGAACGTGTGACCGCGACGCCGGGGGGCGGCGCGGTCGCGACCGAGAAGAGCGCGAGTTGGGAGGGCTGAGCATGGCGAAGGTTGCACCTGAGGGACTGATCACGGCGCTCGATATCGGGTCGTCCAAGGTCTCGGCAATGATCGCGCGCAAGGGCGACGGTGGCGAGCTAATCGTGCTGGGCACCGGCCAGCGCGAAAGCCGGGGCGTCAAGCGTGGCTACATCGCCGACATGGGCGCGACCGAGGCGGCGGTGCGCGAGGCGGTGGAACAGGCCGAGCGCGTCGCGGGGCTGAACATCGAGGATGTGTGGGTCGGCTTCTCCGCAGGGGGGCTAATCTCCGACGTCGCCTCCGTCGAATCGGACCTGGGCGGACACCGGGTCGAGCAGGGCGACATCGACGCGCTGCTGGCTGCTGGGCGACAGTCGATCGATCCGCATGGGCGGATGGTGCTCCATGCGCAGCCCGCGCTCTACACGCTCGATGGGCTGACCGGCGTCAAGAAGCCGCTGGGGCTCCACGCCGACCGGCTGGGCGTCCACATCCATGTCGTCGCGGCGGACGGCTCGCCGGTCAGGAACCTCGACCTGTGCGTCCGGTCGGCGCATCTGGAGGTGCGGTCGATCATCGCCTCGCCGGTCGCGACCGGGCTCGCCTGCCTGTCGGACGAGGAGCGCGAGCTGGGCGTCGCGCTGGTCGAGATGGGGGCGGGAATCACCAATGTGTCGCTGTTCGCGGGCGGGATGCTGGTCGGGCTCACCTCCATCCCGTTCGGCGCGGCGGACGTAACGGACGATATCGCGTCCGCCTTCGGGACGCGGCGGCAGCAGGCGGAGCGGATGAAGTGCTTTCACGGCTCGGCGAACACCTCCCCTCGCGATAATCACGACATGATCCCCGTGCTGCCGATCTCGGCGGAGGACGGAGCCGGCGACGCGGTGCAGATCACCAAGGCGCAGCTGATCGGGGTGATACGGCAGCGGATGGAGCATTTGATGGGCGCTATCAGCCGCGCGTTGAAGGATTTGAAATTCGAGGGGCCGGTCGGGCGGCAGGTGGTGCTGACGGGAGGCGGCGCGGAGTTGAAGGGCGTCGCCGACTACGCGCAGGCGGCGCTGGGGCGGTCGGTCCGGATCGGGCGACCGCGCGGGCTGACCGGACTGCCCGACGCGCATGCCGGACCCGCTTTCGCGACGCTGGCCGGCCTGGCGTTCTACGCGGCGTCCGACCCGATCGATCTGCGCGCGATGGCCCCGCAGGCGCAGACGGTGCACCGGCCAGGCGGCTTCCAGCTTGTTCGCAAGCTCATCCAGGCGGCGCGGGCAAATTACTGACAGGACCAAGTTTCAACTGGCGGCGCGCGGGTCGTTGGTGCATTCACGATCAATGCGCGGAGGCCGTGGGACTGGCGGCTTCGGGGGTATGGCGGAGAGTTACTAATGCCGATCGAGTTCATGGACACCAACGACGTCGACGAGCTGACCCCGCGCATCGCGGTGATCGGCGTCGGCGGGGCGGGCGGCAACGCCATCGCCAACATGATGCGCGCCGACGTTCAGGGCGTCGACTTCCTGGTCGCCAACA
>NZ_CAXSHH010000029.1:0-32065 GCF_964237155.1 uncultured Sphingomonas sp.
ATCAGCTCTCATCCTGATCGCCGCTCGCTTCTCATCCAGATCGTCGCGCTACACAAGGTGGCGCTGCGTGTCATGGCCAAGCACGCCCAGCGCACGCTTTCGAACCCCCAGGTGATCACCAAGGCGCTCGCCAACAACGCGTCGCTCAAGCGCCGGCTGGATCGGCGATCGCGCGAGCGCGGTCCGGAACGAGGAGGTGTGGGCGACCGTCCTGGCGCTGTTCAAGCTCGTGGATCGGATCGGCGATGCGCTGACCAACGAGTCCGCCGGGATGGGCCGGGGCATGGCAGCCGCTCGCCTGGAGGAACTCCTGTCGGCAGCTCATCTGTCCGCGGTCACGCTGGAGGAACTGAGCCGTGCGGGCGCATCGGTCGCGGAGCAGTCCGTCCAGTTCTTCAGGCCCGATGGCGACGGCGGATCCGAGCTATCGGTCGGCCAGTATCTGGGCTGGGTGCGCGCCGTATGCGAGCCATTCACGGGAGCCGCCAACGACGCGGCCGACCTGATGTATGATGAGGCCGGCACGCTGGCGACCTAGCTGCTCAAGCTGGGCGAGTACGCTGCGGCGCTCGAGACTGCGCGGACGCCCGGATCCGCGGTCGGCAACCCGGCATGCGACGCCAGCTTGCCGAACGCGGTGATAAAGCTTTAGTAGCTTTTCCAGCCGGGCGAGATACGGCTGTCGGACGGGTTGGGCGCGGTGTCGCTCCACCAATTGGACCGCAAGCGCGTGCTCCGCTACACGCGGACGGATCGCCGTGCCGTGTACCGCAAGGTGTTCGGCTATACCAACGCGACGCCGCCGCACGGCGCGGAGCCGAACTTTGCGTTCCATACCTTCCTGTCCAATTTCTGCCAGCACGTGTCGCGCTTTTTCGAGGACAAACGCGTGTCGGAGGTGCTGCGCCCGTCGGGAACGCAGGAGACGTTCGGGTCCATGGCGGTGGTCCGGCGGTCCGGCCTCGACCTGCGCGCCAACCTGAAGCAGGTCTCCTACGGGCACGTCGCTGTATCGCGTATCGAGATGAGCGGTCTGCTGGCCGAAGCGTTCGATGTGCTGGGCTCGGCGGACGTGGTCAACCTGTTCGGCGCGGATAACGCCTGGGATGTATTGGAGGAGGTGCTAAAGTGCTACCTACGAGAGATCCCCGTCGCCTCCCAGCGCAGCCTCATGGCGACCACCGGCCGCGATATCCTGCGCTGGCTGGCGGAGGACTATCTCTTCACCTCGGTCCGCATCGACTTCGGATCATTGCTCAGACCGCCTGCGCCTGCGCCTGCGCCGGCACCCGCAACAGAAAGCCGGAAACTGCCGTCATTAACACGGAAGGCCAAGGCTTGTTTCATGGTACGTGGCTCGCCACCCCGCTCGAGGATAGCTCCGTTGCCGTACGTGAGGGAAAGGCGCTCCGGACAGAGCTTACCCGCGCCCGCCGAGTACAATCACCGGGCCGGTAAAATCGCCCGTGTTCGTCGCGAACGACGGGGCGGAATGACAGACACCCACGGCGTCCTGTTCGGCCCGGGAGTGGTGCGGTCGAGAAGACTCGAACTTCCACGGCCTTTCGGCCACAACGACCTCAACGTTGCGCGTCTACCAGTTCCGCCACGACCGCACGTGTTACCGTCGGTCGAAAAGACCGCCAGCCGGTAGATGAGCGCCACTAGCAAAGGCGGTCGGGGGGCGCAACGCCAAACCCGATAAGGACGGCGTCTAACCGTCTTGCCCCGCAAAACTGAGCTCCAGCCGCTTGGAGTCGGCGGGCACGTCGAGCTTGGCCGAATTGAAGTCGATCGCGCCGCCCGGCGCCAAGGAGCGCCGCTCGGGCGTGATCGTCCAGCTATAGACCAGCCGGCCGCCCGCGTCGCGCAGCTCGGCGCGGATGTCGGGTACGCGCTGCGACGACGCGCTCGGGTTGAGCACCTGCCCGCTGACCGCGAACAGCTCGGACCCATTGTCGAGCTCGCGTCGCTCGATCGGGTTGTCCTTGATGCGAAGCGGGCTCTCGCCGCCGCTCGCCAGCCCCAGCCGGCTCGCTAAGTCAGGCGCGCCCAGATACAGGATCGCGCCTGCACCGCCGAGCATCAGCAGCCCGGCCCCGACCGCCGCCGCCATCCAGCGTCGCGCCGGATCGCGCCGCGCAGGCGCGTCAGCCTCGTATGATGGCGGGCTGGCCTGCTCGAGATAGGGCTGGATCGGCGGCCCGGGGGGCGGCGCCGCGACCGGAGAAGGCTCAGGCTCGGTCGCGTGCTCGGCATGCTCGAGCGCAGGCGGTGGAGAAGCGGTCGCAGATGACATCGGCGTCGGTGCGGCATCGGTGACGGGCTCGGGCGCGACTGCCTGAAACCAGCTGTGGCGACACTGCGCGCAGCGTACGGTCCGCCCGGCGGTCCCGATCGCGCTGTCGGGCACCAGATAGCGAGTGCTGCAATCGGGGCATTCGAGAATCATCGCGCGGGTACCGGACGGCGCGAGAGCATCTCGCGTTGGTCGCCGAAAGTTTAAGCACGTCCGAATGCGCGCTTGCAAGGGTGGCCCAGGGGGCGAGGTCCGCCCGTCATCTTGCGACGCGGGCCGAAGCTTGTAAACGTCGCCAGAGCATGGCGACCACCGTCCAGTTCGAGAATGTCGGTCTGCGATACGGCACGGGCCCCGAAACGCTGTCGGACATCAGCTTCTCGCTGGAGCCCGGCGCGTTTCATTTCCTGACCGGCGCGTCGGGGGCGGGGAAGACATCGCTCTTGAAGCTCCTCTATCTGGCGCAGCGACCGAGCCGTGGGGTGATCCGGCTATTCGGTGAGGACGCGGTCACCATGGCGCGTGCGCGTCTGCCCGGATTTCGGCGACGGATCGGCGTGGTGTTCCAGGACTTCAGGCTCGTCCCGCACCTGTCCGCCTGGGACAATATCGCGCTTCCCTTGCGCGTCGCGGGAATGGTCGAGGCCGATTTGGCGCAGCCGGTGCGCGAAACGCTCGCTTGGGTCGAGCTGGCCGAGCGCGCGCGCCCGGCCCGCGACGTTATCGGGCGGCGAGCAGCAGCGCGTGGCGATCGCACGCGCGGTGGTCGCCCGGCCCGAGCTGCTCGTCGCCGACGAGCCGACGGGCAATGTCGACCCGGATATGGCCGACCGGTTGATGCACCTGTTCGAGTCGCTTCACAGGCTAGGTACGACCGTGGTGATCGCGACGCACGACCTGCATGTACTGGGCTGCATGCCTCATGCGCAGATGCTCCGGCTCGACCGGGGGCGCCTGCTCGATCCGACCGGGGCGCTGCGCCATCCGCCCTTCGCGCCGCAATGAGCGGGTCGACGTGAGCGATCATGGCGGAGCCGGCAGGCGCGTCCTCGACGAGGCGGAGGGCCTGCGTGCGATGACGGGGATCATGGGGGTCATGCTGTTCGTGCTGATGCTCGCTGCCGCGCTCGGGCTCGGCGCGCTCGGCGCGGCGCGGCGAGTGGCGCGCGTGCTGCGCGGCCTGCCCGGCGTCGCGCGCGTCCGGTCTGTCGACCGCGCCGAGCTAAGGCGATTGGTCGAGCCCTGGCTGGGGTTGGAGACGAGCGTAGGCGCGCTGCCGATTCCCGCCCTGATCGACGTCGACCTGACCGGCGGGGATGTGGCGACCGCCGTCGCCGCCGCCGTCGTGCGTGCCGCACCGGGCGCGCGGGTCGACGCCCATGAGGCATGGATGACGCCCGTCAGCCGCTTTATGACGCTCCTGACCGGGGTCGCCGCCGTGCTGGTTCGAGTACTAGGGGCGGCGGCGCTGGCGGTGCTTGGGCACCTGGCGCGCACGCTGTGATCGTGCGGCTGCTGTCGATGCTGGTGATCCTGTGGGGCCTTGGGTTCGCGGCATTCAGCGTGTCGCTGCCAGGGCCGCTGGAGGGCGCGACCAGCGACGCGATCGTCGTGCCGACGGGCGGGCCGGGGCGGATCGACCGCGGGCTCGAGCTGATGGCCGCGCGCCAGGCCAAGCGCATGTTGGTGACGGGCGTGGGGCCCGGCGTCCGACCGCGCGATCTGGCGGCGGCCCACAAGACGCCCGCGCGGCTGTTCGATTGCTGCGTCGATCTCGGCCGCGAGGCGGTCGATACGCGGTCCAACGCCGAGGAGACGGCGCGCTGGCTGCGTGGTCACCGCTACCGCACGGTGCGGCTCGTCACCGCCGACTGGCATCTGCCGCGCGCGCGGATGGAGCTGGCGGCGGCGCTGAACGGGGACGAGGGGGGCGGGGAAGCCGTGATCCTGAGCGACGGCGTTCCGGGCGAGCCGCGCGTCGGGACGCTGGTCAACGAATACAACAAGCTGCTGCTGCGCCGGGTCGCGTTGTGGTTGGGGGTCGGCGGATGAATGCGGTCAGGACCTGGGCCTACCGGCTGATCTTCTATGCGGGATCGGTGCCGATCGTGGGGACCGCGCCGATCTCCGCCCTATTCGGACGGCGCGCGGCGATCAATCACGCGCTCGCCTGGTTCACCTGGCATCGCTGGTGCACGCGCTGGATCGTCGGGATCCGGGTGCGCGTGGAGGGCGCGTGGCCGTCATACCCGGTGCTCTACGCGGGCAAGCACCAGGCGATGTTCGAGACGATCGAGGTCGCGCGGATGCTCGGCGGGCCGGCGATCGTGCTCAAGCAGGAGCTGACGCGCATTCCCTTATGGGGGTACGCCACGCGCAAATACGGACATATCTCGGTCGACCGCGAGGCGTCGGCCAAGATGCTCCGCCGGATGATGGCCGAAAGCGCCGAGCTGAAGGGAGAGGGAAGGTCGATCCTGATCTTTCCAGAAGGCACGCGCGTGCCACCGGGCGAGCAGCCGCCGCTCCGAGCCGGGTTCGCGGGGTTGTACAAAGTGCTAAAGCTGCCCGTCATCCCCGTCGCGGTCGATAGCGGGTTGGTCTGGCCGCGGCATGGCTCCAAGCGCCCGGGGGTGATCACGATCCGCTTCGGCGACGAGGTGCCCCCCGGCCTGCCGCGCGAGGAGGCGGAGCGCCGGGTCCACGCTGCGATGAACGCGCTGGAGACCTCACGCTCACGGGTGTGACCGCCCGAAATCCTCCCGGGCGTCGTCCTGGCCCTGCTCGACGACCGCGCGGCGGATGGCGCGGGTGCGGGTGAAGAGTTCCTCCAGCGCGTCGCCGTCGCCCCAGCGGATCGCGCGGCTGAGCGCGGACAGGTCCTCCGAGAAGCGGCCGAGCATGTCGAGCACCGCTTCGCGGTTCGACAGGAACACGTCGCGCCACATGACCGGGTCGGACGCGGCGATGCGGGTGAAATCGCGAAAACCGCCTGCGGAATATTTGATCACCTCCGACCGGGTCACCTCCTCCAGGTCGCTCGCGGTGCCGACGATGGTGTAGGCGATGAGGTGGGGCAGGTGGCTCGTCACCGCCAGCACGCGGTCGTGATGGTCGGGGTCCATCAACTCGACCTCCGCGCCCATCCTCCCCCAGAAGGCCGCGACGCGTTCGACCGCCTCCGGCGGCGAGCCCTCGGTCGGCGTCAGGATGCACCAGCGGCCCTGGAACAAGGTCGCGAAGCCCGCCTCCGGCCCGCTGCGCTCGGTACCCGCGACCGGGTGGGCGGGGACGATCGCGACGCCGGGAAGCACTTCCGCGAGGGCGCGCGCGACCGACGCCTTGCACGAGCCGACATCGGTGACGACCACGCCCTCGGCCAGGTCGGCCGCGAGTTCGGCCGCGACCGCGCCGATCGCGCCGACGGGGACGCACAGGATGACGAGGTCGGCGTCGGTCACCGCCGCGCCCGCCTGGTCGGCGACGTCGTCGCACAGCTCCAGCGCGACGGCGGCGGCGCGGACATCCGGGTCGGCGTCATGGCCGGTCAGCCGCACGGTCGGCATCGTCTGCCTGACCGCGCGCGCGACGGAGGAGCCGATCAGCCCCAGCCCGACGATCGCCACGCGCGCGAACGGCAGCAAGTTCAGGCGGCCCGCTCGACCAGGCGGCGGAGCGCGGCCGCGATGCCGTGCATCTCGTCGGCGGTGCCGATGGTGATGCGGAGCGCCTGGGGAAGCTTCTGGCCGGGGAGCCAGCGGACGATGTAGCCCTCGTCCATCAGGCCCTTGTAGGCCGCCTCGGCGGTGAGGCGGCCCTCGAACACGACCAGCACGAAATTGGCCTGGCTGGGAACGGCGCGCAGGCCGGCGTTGCCCAGGCTCGCCACCTCGTCCGAGAACCAGCGGCGGAGGTCGGCGTTCTCGGTCCGGCAGCGCGCGACCCAGTCCGGATCGGCGAGCGCGGCGACGGCGGCGTGCTGCCCGGCGATCGTCACCGAGAAGGGCAGCCGGATGCGGTGCATCGCGTCGATGACGGCCAAGGCGGCGTAGCCCCAGCCGATCCGCTCGGCGGCGAGGCCGTACATCTTGGAGAAGGTGCGCGTGACGAGGACATTGGCCGCAGTGGTGGCGAGTTCCATGCCGCCATCGTCCTGATCGCCGTCGATATATTCGGCGTAGGCATGGTCGAGCACGAGCAGCACGTCCGCCGGCAGCGCGGCGTGGAGCCGCGCGATGTCGGCGCGCGGGGCGAAGGTGCCCGTCGGGTTGTTGGGATTGGCGATGAACACGACGCGGGTGCGTGTCGTGACGCAGGCGAGCACCGCGTCGATGTCGGTGGCGTAGTCGCGGTCGGGGGCGATCACCGGCGTCGCGCCCGTTCGCCTGGCGGCGATCTCGTAGACCGCGAAACCGTAGCGGACGAAGATCACCTCGTCGCCCGGCCCCGCGAACGCGCCCGCGGCGAGGTGCAGCACCTCGTCCGAGCCGTTTCCGTGGATGATGCGCGCCGGGTCGAGGCCGTGCGCTGCGGCCAGCGCCTCGCGCACCATCGTCCCGCCCGCGTCGGGATAGCGTTCCAGGCTGTTCGCCGCTTCCGCGAACGCGGCGCGGGCGGCCGGGGGGGTGCCGAGCGGGTTCTCGTTCGACGAGAGCTTGACGAC
The DNA here is from genome assembly GCF_964237155.1 of uncultured Sphingomonas sp. Classification (GTDB taxonomy): domain Bacteria; phylum Pseudomonadota; class Alphaproteobacteria; order Sphingomonadales; family Sphingomonadaceae; genus Sphingomonas. The sequence continues at coordinate 6,963 of NZ_CAXSHH010000029.1, forward strand.
GCGGCGGCCGTCGTCGGTCGTGGAGCGCCCGGGGACGTAGGGCGCGATGTCCATGATCCAGGGCTTGGGGACGGGGGCGTTCATGGGCGCGTGCCTAGCAGGTTTCCGCCCGGCGGGAACGGGCCCTCGAAGGTAACGAAGGTAACGCTAATTCGGGGTTTCGGAGGACGAGCATGGTGACGCGGGATCGTGTGGAGCGCGGGCGCGACCGGTCCGCGAGCGTCGTGCCCGGACCATGCGGCCCCACCCGCTTGTAGGACAGCACTTTCTTCCCCTACGTCGCGCCTAATGTCCTTAGACCCCATGTCCCAGGATCGGCGTTTCGGCCTCGATCGCCGCGTGACGCTCCCCGGGCCGCTCGCGCTCGATGGGGGCGGGAACCTGTCGCCGGTCGAGATCGCCTATGAGACATATGGGACGCTGGACGCCGATCGATCGAACGCGGTGCTGATCTGCCACGCGCTGACGGGCGACCAGCATGTGGCGAGCGTCCATCCCCGGACCGGTAAGCCCGGCTGGTGGGCGCGGATGGTGGGGGAAGGGCGGCCGATCGATCCGCTACGGCATTTCGTGGTGTGCGCTAACGTGCTGGGCAGCTGCATGGGATCGTCGGGCCCCGCGAGCCCGGGTCCGGACGGATCGCCCCAAGCGATGCGTTTCCCGGTGATCACGGTGCGCGACATGGTGCGCGCGCAAGGCATGCTGCTCGACCATCTGGGCATCGAACGGCTGCGCGCGGTCGTGGGCGGGTCGATGGGGGGGATGCAGGCGCTGAGCTGGGCGGCGACCTGTCCCGACCGCGTGCGCGCGGCTGTGGTGATCGCCTCGACCGCGCGCCACACCGCGCAGAACATCGCCTTCCACGAGGTCGGGCGGCAGGCGGTGATGGCCGACCCGAACTGGCGCGGCGGCGACTATTACGGCGGGGACGGGCCGACCGCCGGGCTAGCGGTCGCGCGGATGGCGGCGCACATCACCTATCTGTCGGAGGCGGGGCTGACCGGGAAGTTCGGGCGCAAGCTCCAGGCGCGGGACACCAAGGGGTTCGGGTTCGACGCCGATTTCCAGGTCGAGAGCTATCTGAGGCATCAGGGGATCAGCTTCGTCGACCGGTTCGACGCCAATTCGTACCTCTATATCACCCGCGCGATGGATTATTTCGATCTGGCGGAGGAGCATGGCGGGCTGCTCGCGAACGCGTTCCGGGGAAGCCGGACGCGCTTTTGCCTCGTCAGCTTCGATACCGACTGGCTGTATCCCACATCGGAGTCTCGGCGGGTCGTCCACGCGCTCAACGCGGGCGGCGCGGCGGCGAGCTTCGTCGAGCTGTCCAGCCCATTCGGCCACGACGCGTTCCTGCTGGAGAACCCGGAGCTGGCCCGCGTGGTGGACGGCTTCCTGAGGGCCGACGCGTGACGTTGCGGCCGGACCTCCGGATCATCGCCGGCCATGTGGCACCGGGATCGCGCGTGCTGGATGTCGGGTGCGGCGACGGGGCGCTGATGGCGGCGTTGCGCGACGGCAAGGGGGTCGACGCGCGCGGGCTGGAGATCGACGGGGCCAACGTCGCCGCCGCGCTCGCGCGCGGGCTGTCGGTGGTGCAGGGCGACGCCGATCGCGACCTGGCCGAATATCCCGATGCGAGCTTCGATTACGCCGTGCTCAGCCAGACGCTGCAGACGACGCGCGCCCCCGACCGGGTACTCGGTCACCTGCTCCGCATCGGCGGACTCGCGTTCGTGTCCTTCCCCAATTTCGCGCATTGGCGGGTACGGCTGTCGTTGATGCGCGGCGGACGGATGCCGGTGACGCGGTCGCTGCCCGAACGCTGGTACGACACGCCCAACATCCACCATCTGACCGTGGACGACTTCCGGGCGTTCCTTGGCGAGCGCGGGATCGTCGTGGAGCGCGCCTGGTTCCTCGCCGGAACGGGGCGGACCGGGCCCGCGCTGGCCAACCTGCTGGCGGAACACGCGGTGTTCCTACTGAAGGTTTAACCTGAAGCATGGAACCATGATAAAAAAGCGACGTTCCTAAGGTGGATATTTGATTTGGATGTAAAATGGGCAAGACCGCGCTGATCGTCGAGGACGAGATCTTTGTCGCGCTGGATTTGGAGCGCATCCTCACCGACGCGGGATATTCGGTCTTCGCGATCGCGCCCGACAGCGAGGCGGCGCTGGCCGCCGCACCCGTCTGCGATTTCGCGCTGGTCGACGTCAACCTGCGCGACGGGTGCACCGGTCCGGATATCGCGCGACGGATCGCGTGCGATCACGGGGTCAAGGTCGTGTTCGTCACGGCCAACCCCGCCCAGATCGGCGAAGCGGCGCATGCGCTGGGCTATGTGCGCAAGCCATTCAGCGAGGCCGCGATCCTGGCCGCGGCCAAATTGGCGGAAACCGACCGGCACGCACCCGCCAATGACGACCTACCGCAGATCGGCCGCGGCACCCTGACCGGTCGAGCGTAACGCGGACGGTCGTCGAACGCCGGCGTCGTCGGTTTCATCGGCGTCCAAACGCCGGTGCCATCCATTTTATCGGCGTCCAAACGCCGATAGGGGAATCCCGAGCGTCACCACCAGGCCATCCGGTCGCCAATCGCGCCGGATGTCACCGCCGAGCTGGCGCACCACGCTCAACTCCACCAACTGCGTGCCGAAGCCGGTCTCGCCCTGCGGCTTCGTTACGGGTGGTCCGCCGCGTTCGGTCCAGCTGATCGTCGCTCGGCCGTCATCGCGCGCGACCGTGACGGTGACCTCGCCGCCGTCGGCGGACAGCGCGCCGTATTTAGTCGCGTTGGTGGCGAGCTCGTGGAACAACAGCGCGACCGGGGTGGCGGAGCGGTCGTCGATGGGCAGGTCGTCGCCCTTGACGCGGACGCGGCCATAAGGCGCGAACAATTCGGCGAGCAGCCCGTGAAGCGAGTCGGGCGCGGCGTCGCGCCGCGACTGCACGCTGTGCGGCCGAACGAAATCATGCGCGCGGCCGAGCGCGGTGATCCGTTCGCGCAAGTCGGCGGCCGCGTCCGCCATGACGGGGCGCTTCTTGGCGGCGAGCGTGATCAGGCCGGAGATGACGGCGAAGATGTTCTTGATGCGATGGCTGAGTTCCTGGGCGACCACCTCGCGCTCGTCGGAGGCCAGCCTTTGTTCGTGCATGTCGGTGCATGTGCCGACCCAGCGGGTGATCGCGCCGTCCGGATCCCGGACGGCGAGCGCGCGGCCGAGCACCCAGCGATAGACGCCGTCATGGCGGCGCAGGCGATATTCGACCTCGTACGGCTCGCCCGTCCCGAGACAACGACTCCAAGCGACGGAGGCGCGCGCCTGGTCATCCGGGTGGAACAACCCGTCCCATTCATGGCCGTCGGTGGATCCGGAGGCGACGCCCGTGAACTCGTACCAGCGCGCGTTGTAATAATCGTGATGGCCGTCGGGCCGCGTCGACCACACCATCTGCGGCATCGCGTCGGCGAGCACGCGCATCCGGGCCGCGCTCTCCGCCAACCGCGCGCGTTCGGCGGCGCGGGCCTCCTCGCGCTCGCGCTCGGCGCGGCGGTCGTCCAGGCGGCCCATCGCGGCCTTGGCGAGGATGGCGAGGCCATGACGCTGCATCTCGGTCAGCCCCTCGCGCGGGACCGTATCGTACACGCACACGCTGCCCAGCGTCTCGCCGTCGGGCGTCACGAGCGGCGCGCCGGCATAGAAACGCAGTTTGAAGTCGCCGGTGACATAAAGGTTGTCGGCGAAACGCGGGTCGGCCGCGGCGTCGGGGACGACCGAGACGCCGGGCTCGTCCATGAAATGCGTGCAGAAGCTCAGATTCCGCGGGGAGCCGGGCAGGTCCACGCCGTGCGCGGACAGGAAATGCTGGTACTCGTCGTCCATCACCGTCACGGTGGCGAGTGGCGCGTCCAGCAACTCGGCCGCGAAATCGGCGAGGTCGGCCATGTCGCGTCGCGTGACCGCTCCCGCCACATCGTAGGGCGCGACGATGGGCGCGCGCGCGCCGGGCCCGCCGGTGTCAGACTTGTCGGGAGAAGCCAATCGGAACGCTCAGAACGGCACGTCGTCGTCGAGATCGTCCGCGAACCCGCCGCTCTGGCCGAAGCCGCCGCCCTTCGCGCCGGCGCCCGCGCCCGCCCGACTGCCGCCGCCGTAGCTGCCGGCGCCTCCGCGCTCGATCGCGCCATATTCGTCGCCGCCGCCGCCGAAGTCGCGCCCGCCCCCGCCGCCTTCACCGCCGGCCCGGTCGAGCATGGTCATCACGCCGCCGAAGCGGGGGATCACCACCTCGGTCGTGTAGCGGTCGGCCCCGTTCTGGTCCTGCCATTTCCGGGTCTGGATCTGGCCCTCGAGATAGACCTTGGCGCCCTTACGCAGGTACTTCTCGGCGGTTTCGGCGATGCGCTCGTCGTTGATCACGATGTTGTGCCACTCGGTCTTTTCCTTCTTCTCGCCCGACTGACGATCCTTCCAGGATTCGGAGGTGGCGAGCGTCAGCTTGACGATCTTGCCGCCGTTCTGGAACGACTTGGATTCGGGGTCCTTGCCCAGGTTGCCGACCAGGATGACCTTGTTGACGCTGCCCGCCATATGCTCTCCGTTACAGGCCGAACGCCACCGCCGACCAATAGGTTATACCCGCCATCACGTAGGCGGTCGCGAACAAATAGCCAACCATGAAGAGCGGCCAGCGCCAGCCGTTCGTCTCGCGCCTGGCGACGGCGATCGTCGAGATGCATTGCGGCGCGAACACGAACCACATCAGGAAGGCGAGCGCGGTCGGGAGGCTCCAGCGGGTGCGAAGGTTGTCGCGGATGGTGCGCGAGCCCCGCTCCCCCTCCGGATCGTCGACGGCGTAGACGGTGCCGATCGCCGCCACCGCCACCTCGCGCGCGGCCATGGCGGGGATGAGGGCCAGCGCGATGTCGCGGTTGAAGCCGATCGGGGCGACGATCACCTCGACGCCGTTCGCGATACGTCCGGCGACCGAATAGTCGACCGGCGACACGCGGCTGCCCTCGGGCGGTTTGGGGAAGGAGAGGAGCGCCCAGAGGACGATCGTCGTCACCGCGATGATCGTGCCCGCGCGCTTCAGGAACACCGCCGCGCGCGACCATAGCCCGATCAACAGGTCGCGGGGGCGTGGCCACTGGTATTTGGGCATTTCGAGCATGAAGCCCGACGACGCGCCCTTGGTGACGGTGCGCCGCAGCACCAAAGCGGCGACGAACGCGCCGACGATGCCGAACAGATACAGGCCGAGCAGCACGACTCCCTGCAGCCCGACGAACGGCGCGAGCTGGCGGTCGGGGATGAACGCGCCGATGATGACGGTATAGACGGGCAGGCGCGCGGAGCAGGTCATGAGCGGCGCGACGAGGATGGTGGTAAGCCGGTCCTGCTCGTCCTCGATCGTGCGCGTCGCCATGATGCCGGGCACCGCGCAGGCGAAGGAGGACAGAAGCGGGATGAAGGCGCGGCCCGACAGCCCCGCGCGCGCCATGACGCGGTCCATCAGGAACGCCGCGCGGACCATGTAGCCCGACGCCTCCAACACCAGGATGAAGGCGAACAGGATCAGGATCTGCGGCAGGAACACGACCACCGCCCCGACGCCCGCCAGCACGCCGTCGGTGAGCAGGCCACGAAGGAGGTGGTCGGGCATTGTCGCCTCGACCTGGGCGATCAGCGCGGCGAGCCCTGACTCGATCCAGCCGACCGGGGCCTCCGACCAGCTGAACACCGCCTGGAACATGACGAACAGCAAAGCGACGAGCAGCACCGGGCCGAACACGGGATGAAGCGCGACGCCGTCGATCAGATGCGCCCAACGCCGGGCGGGCGTCTCGCTCACCACCGCCGCCGCCGCGAGCGCGCGGGCGCGTTTCTGGAGAACGCCGAGCGCTTCGGCTTCGGCGGCGGGGCGGGGCTTGGTCGTGGCCGCGACCGCGACCGCCTCGAGCAGGTCGGGGAGGCCGCGCCGACGGACCGCGACCGTCGGCAGCACGGGGACGCCGAGCTCGCGCGCGAGCGCTTCCGGATCGAGGACGAGGCCGTCGCGCTCGGCCAGATCGATCATGTTGAGCGCGACCACGACGGGCAGGCCGAGCGCGACGATCTGGAGCGCGAAGCGGAGGTGGTTGTCGAGGTTGGCGGCATCGAGCACCACGACCAGCGCGTCGGGCCGCCGTTCGCCCGCGAGGCGGCCCATCACCATGTCGCGCGTCACCGCCTCGTCGGGCGAGACGGGATCGAGGCTGTAGGCGCCGGGCAGGTCGACCAGCTCGGCGGGGCGGCCATCGGGAAGGACCAGTCGCCCCGATTTCCGCTCCACGGTGACGCCGGGATAGTTCCCCACTTTTTGCCGCGCGCCGGTAAGCGCGTTGAACAGGGCGGTCTTGCCGGCATTGGGATTGCCGACGAGCGCGATGAGCGGGGCGGGCGTCATGCCCTTGGGCGTGAGGGGAAGGTCAGGCCGCCACGGGCGCGACGTCGGCGGTCGAGACATGGATCGCGCCGGCGACCGCGCGGCGGATGGCGACGGTCATGCGCCCGATCCGGCAGGCGATCGGACCGCCACGCAGGCCCGCCCGGTGCAGCACCTCGACGCCCACGCCCTCGTCGAAGCCAAGCTCCCGCAGGCGACGCGCTTCGGACGAGCCGAGCCGGTCCCACTCGATGACCGAAACGGTCGCGCGTTGGAACCGCGGAAGCGACTCGAGGCTGACGGCGGGAACGATGCGTCCGGACATTTCCATGTGCGAGTGATTATCACTAACTAGAACGACGGGAAAGCCCTTTTGCGAACAATTCGCAACCGGGACCGTTCACGGTTCCGGGTAGCGCAGCCGCCCGACGAAGCGCGACAGGCTCGGGCGGTAGAGCGAACGCTTGGCCATTCCCGCCTTGAACTTCTCGAAACGGCCGATGCCGTCGATGCGGCGGTCGAGGAAGGCGCGGGTGTCGGCGAAACCGTCGCTGTCGTCGTTCAGGAACACGCTGACCGTCGCGCCGTAGACGCCCAGTAGGATCGCGCGTTTGGTATAGTGGTTGAGGTCGGTCGCGGTGTCGCCCGCACGCCGCCAGATCAGATCGACCGTACGCCACCCTAGCCGAGCGGCGCGCGTCAGGTTGCCGGGCGTGGCGAGCACCGCCAGCGCGCGGCGGAGCGCCTCGCGATCGGGGGCGACCGCGTCCAGCCGCGCCTCGACCAGGAGGGCGATGCGGTCGCGGACCCTGGCGGTGGCGAGCGTGTCGGCGGGGATCGCCTCCGCCATCCGGGCATCGACCGTTCGAAACCAGGCGTCGATCATGTCGACCGCGCCCTCCGGATAGGCGAGGCGGGCGACATCGCGATCGATCCCGGCCTCATCGGCGGCCAGGTCGCGGGCGGCGTCGCCCCACCCGTCGAAGCCCGCATTGGCGGCGATGCGCGGGGCGAGCGCCGGCCGCAGCTCGTCGAGGGTGGCGTCGGACGGATCGGTCATGCCTGCTCCTTCATGCGGGCGATATCGGTTTCGCCCGCCCCGCCCGCAACCGCCGGCCCGCGCCGGACGAGCACCAGCGCGGCCGCGACGAGCGCGATGCCGATCAGGTCGGGCGCGCCGAGCTTCTCGCCATAGACGATCCACCCGACCGTGCCCGCCACGACGGGTTGCGTGAGCAGCGCGACTCCGATCACGAGCGGGCTGAGCTTGCCGAGCGCGTAGATCATCAGCCCCTGGCCCAGCAGCTGGCTGGCGAGCGCCAGGCCGATCAGCGGGGTCCAGTCGGTCGGCCATATCCGCTCGCCCAAGCCCCAGGCGAACAGCAGCAGCGGCAGCACGCTGGCGAGCGTCGAGAGCGCGAGCGCGGGGAGGGGTGCCATGGTGTCGCGCGCCCGCGCCATGCAGATGAAATACACCGTGTAGAGCACCCCCGCGAGCAGGCAGAGCAGGTCGCCCGTCAGGTTGCGCGGATCGAGCTGGTAGCTCCGCCCCATCAGCAGCGCCGCCCCGATCGTCGCCAGCAGGAGCGCGAAGCCTTGGCTCCGCGTCGGCCAGGCGCGCGCGACGAGGAAACCGTAGATCGGGAAGATCAGCGTCGCCGAATTGCCGAACAAGGTCGCGTTGGCGAGCGTGGTGCGCAGGATGCCGAGATGCCAGCTCGCCAGGTCGGCGGCGAAGCACACGCCCCCGGCGATCAGCATCCACCACAGCCTGGGCGACAGCCGTATCGGCCGCCCGCCGGTTCCCCAGGCGAGCGCGACCAGCAAGGGCGCGGCGAGCGCGATCCGCCAGAAACCCGACGCGACCGGCCCCGTATCGGCCAGCCGCACGAACCACGGCCCGAACGCCAGCGCGACGTTGGCGACGATCAAGGCGGCGAACGCCCGCGTGCTTGTGGCGGACGAAGCAGAAGTTGGGGCATCGGCCGGGTGCATGCCGCGCCATAGCCGCCTATCTCGCGGCGACACAGTCCGAAGGAAGCTTTGATGCCGAGCCTTTTCGATCCCATCCAGCTGGGCGCGATCCACGCGCCCAACCGCATCCTGATGGCCCCGCTCACCCGCGGCCGCGCGACGAGGGAGGCGGTGCCGACCGCGATGATGGCCGATTATTACGCGCAGCGCGCGGGCGCCGGGCTGATCATCTCGGAGGCGACGGGCATCAGCCGCGAGGGGTTGGGCTGGCCCTATGCGCCCGGCCTGTGGACCGACGAGCAGGTGGCGGGCTGGGTGCCGGTGATCGACGCGGTGCATGCGGCGGGCGGGCGCATCGTCGCGCAGCTCTGGCACATGGGCCGTCAGGTGCATTCGAGCGTCACGGGCGGCCGGCCGGTCTCGTCCTCGGCAACCGCGAGTCCCGGGACCATCCACACCTATGACGGCAAGCAGCCGCACGAGACGGCGCGCGCGCTCGGGATCGACGAGATTCCGCGCATTCTCGACGACTATGCGCTGGCGACGCGCAACGCGCTCGCCGCCGGGTTCGACGGGGTGCAGGTGCATGCCGCCAACGGGTACCTGATCGACCAGTTCCTGCGCGACGGCGCGAACCATCGCACCGACGCCTATGGCGGCTCCCCGGACAACCGCATCCGCCTGCTCCGCGAAGTTACCGAGCGCGTGGCGTCGGTCGCGGGCGCGGACCGCACGTCCGTACGGCTGTCCCCCAACGGTGACACGCAAGGGGTGGACGACAGCGACCCGGCGTCGGTCTTCGTGCCGGCGGCGCGCGCGTTGCACGACCTCGGCGTCGCGTTCCTGGAACTGCGCGAGCAAGGTCCGGCTGGCACCTTCGGCCGCAGCGACGTGGCGAAATTGTCGCCGCTGATCCGCGACGCGTTCGGCGGGCCGTTGGTCCTGAACCAGGATTACGACCCGGCGCAGGGCCAGGCCGACCTCGACCGCGGCGTCGCCGACGCGATCGCGTTCGGGCGCCCGTATATCGCCAATCCCGACCTGGTGGAGCGTTACACCCGAGGCGCTGCGCTCAACCCGCTCGACAAGGACACGCTCTATAGCCGTGGGCCGGAGGGGTATGTCGATTATCCGACGCTGGCGCGGGCGGCGGCTTGACGTTGCACCCTCTCCCGCGAAGGCGGGAGAGGACTTAGGAAGAAAAGCGTTCCCTGAGCGCAAGCATCGCCAGCGCCGCTTCGGCCGCGCCGCCGCCCTTGTTCCCGTCCGCCGGCCGCGCGCGCGCGAGCGCCTGGGCCTCGTTCTCGACCGTCAGGACGCCGTTGCCGATCGCCAGGCCGTCCAGCGTCAGCGCCATGATCCCACGCGCGCTCTCGCCCGCGACGATCTCGAAATGATAGGTCTCGCCCCGGATCACGACGCCAAGCGCGACGAAGGCGTCGTAGGACTCGGCCGCGAGCGCGATCACGCCAGGCAGCTCGAGCGCGCCGGGGACGGTGATCGTCTCGTGCTCGTGCCCCGCCGCCTCGATCGCGGCGCGCGCGCCTTCCAGCAGCAGGTCGTTCAGATGGTCATAGAATCGCGCCTCGACGATCAGGATTTGGGCCATGAACGATCCTTTGGGAGGCCATTAAGGGATAATGCGCCGCCCTGATAATGCGGGTCGGCGCTGATGTCGTGGGTCGCCCAGCTTGGCGAGGAAAGGGTGCGCAGGCCGTTATCGTCGGGCCATTCGATTTCGGCGAGCTCCAGCGTCGCGAGCGATCCAAGGAACACATCGATGCCGAATACCAATCCGCCGTCGGCCACCTTGTAGCGCCGCTTTGCTAGAGGCTCGGCCGGTAGGCCCGCGAGCAGCGCATATTCCTCATTCGTTAGATAAACAGTGACGATGGGACGGGCGAGCGGGTCGGCCGCTTCGTACTTCTTGGTGAGCTTAAACGCGCGCTCGCCGCTCGTACTATCGGTCATCTGACGCAAACGCATCCGCGTGCCCGTGATGTAGCGATCCTCAATCAGCGTGAAGGACAGCACCGACAAGTCGGGACGTTTACGCGAGTCGACCAGCCACCGACGCTCCCGCTCGATATGGGCGTATTTGGGATCGCGCGCTTCGTCGATCCCGGTGCGCATTACTCGCCCCCGGTGCCGGGGATCGCGCGCTCGCCGACGATGCTGAGACCGTAGCCATCGAGCGCGACCAAGGTGTGGTGCGTGTTCGTCAGGAGCACCATGTCCTGCACCCCCAATTCCGCCAGGATCTGCGCGCCGACGCCGTAATCCCGCAGCTCCTCGATCTCCGGCGCGCCCGCGCCCTTGCCCTCGCCGCGCAACTTGATGAAGCGCGACACCGAGTCCTTCATCGGCCGGTTGATGACGACGATCACGCCCTCGCCCTCCTCCGCGATCAGCTCCATCGATCGCGACAGGAGCCCGGTGCGCTCCGACTCCTCGCCGAACATGTCGACGAAGTAGGATGCGGTGTGCATCCGCACGAGCGTCGGCTTGTCCGGGTCGATATGCCCCTTCACCAGCGCGATCGTCTCGTCGCCGCTCGCCTTGTTGTAGTAGGTGATCGCGCGCCACTGCCCGCCCCAGCGCGACTGGAACGGCATCTCCGCGCGCTTCTCGACCAGATGGTCGTAGCGGCGGCGGTACGCGATCAGGTCGCGGATCGTGCCGATCTTCAGCCCATGGAACTGCGCGAAGGTGACGAGGTCGTCGAGGCGGCTCATCGTGCCGTCCTCGTTCATGATCTCGCAGATCACGCCCGACGGGTTCAGCCCCGCCAGCCGCGACACGTCGACCGCCGCCTCCGTATGCCCCGTGCGCACCAGCACGCCGCCGTCGCGCGCGATCAGGGGGAAGACGTGGCCGGGCGTCACGATCTCGTCGCGGCCCTTGGACGAATCGATCGCGACAGCGACGGTCCGCGCGCGGTCGGCGGCCGAGATGCCCGTCGTCACCCCGTCGCGCGCCTCGATCGATACGGTGAAGGCGGTCTCGTGGCGCGTGCCGTTATGGCGGCTCATCAAGTCCAGCCCGAGCTCCTCGACGCGGCGCTTGGTGAGCGCCAGGCAGATCAGCCCGCGACCATGCTTGGCCATGAAATTGATCGCGTCGGGTGTCGCCATCTGCGCGGGGATGACCAGGTCGCCCTCATTCTCGCGGTCCTCGTCGTCTACCAGGATGAACATGCGGCCGTTCTTGGCCTCGTCGATGATCTCCTCGGGCGAGGAAAGGAAGGCATGGCGCAGGCGCGACAGCTCGGGCCGCGAGGAACTAGGCTGCACCATGATAGGCCTCCATTCGCTTCAGATAGCGCGCGAGCACGTCGATCTCGATGTTGACCGCCATCCCCGGCTCCAGCCCGCCGAGCGTCGTCGCGCCTTGCGTATGCGGGATGACGTTGATCCAGAAGCGCGATCGCGCGCCCTCGTCGGCGACGCCGTTGACGGTGAGCGAGACGCCGTCGATCGTGATCGATCCCTTGCCCGCCACATAGGGCGCGAGGTCGGCGGGAACGGCGATGTCGATGCGCCTGGAGTCGCCCTCGGCCGCGACCGCTACCACTTCGGCGATGCCGTCGACGTGGCCGGTGACGATATGCCCGCCCATCTCGTCGCCAAGCTTCATCGCGCGTTCGAGGTTGAGGCGGCGACCCTCGCGCCATTGCCCCTGCGCGGTGCGGCTCAGAGTCTCGCCGGACACGTCGACCGCGAACCAGCCCGGCTCGCCCGCCGGAGCCTTGTCGACCACGGTCAGGCAAACGCCCGAACAGCTGATCGACGCGCCGAGATCGACGGTGCCGGTATCGTAGCCCGTGCTGACGACCACGCGCGTGTCACCGCGCGTCTCGACGCGGTCGATCGTGCCGATATCGGTGATTATGCCGGTGAACATCGCGTCAGCTCCTCCGGCGCTCGTAGACCTCGAGCCGGTCGCCGCCAAGCCCGCGCGCATCGTGGAGCCGCCAGCGGCCGTGGGCGGCGGCGAGGTCGGTCAACCCGATATCGCCGATCGCGGACAGCCCGCCGCCGATGATCACCGGCGCGCGGTAGAGGAGAAGGCGATCGACGAGGTCGGCGCGCAGGAACGCGGCGGCCGTGGCGGCCCCGCCCTCGACAAGGAGGTGGTCGACGCCCGGGAGGTCGGCGATCGCAGCCGGTTCGGCCAACCACGTCACCGGGTCACCCTCACCCTTCCGCCGCGCTTCGCGCGTCTCCCTCCCTCTCCCGTCGGGAGAGGGAGGGGCCCCGCTCGCCACAGGCGAGTGGGAAGGGTGAGGGTGACGGCCGCTCAACACCACCCGTTGCGGCGATCGCTCTTCCAGCCCCGCCAGCCGCACGTCGAGCCTCGGCGCGTCCGCTTCCCACGTCCCGCGCCCGACCAGGATCGCCTCGTGCCGCGCTCGCTCGAGATGGGCGTGCGCGCGGGCTTCCGGGCCGGTGATCCAGCGGCTCTCGCCCGACGCGAGCGCGATGCGGCCGTCGAGCGAGGTGGCGAGCTTGAGCGTGACATGCGGCCGGCCGAAGCTCCGGCGGGTCAGGAAACCCGCCATCGACCGCCGCGCCTCGTCGGCACGGACCCCGATCTCGACCGCGATCCCCTCCGCGCGCAGCCGGGCTACCCCCAAGCCATCCGTGCGCGGATCGGGGTCGCCCAGCGCCGCCACGACGCGCGCCACCCCCGCTGAGATCAGCAAGTCCGAGCAGGTCGGCCCGCGCGTCGAGCGGTGCGCGCACGGCTCCAGCGTCGTGAAGCAAGTCGCGCCGCGCGACTCCGCGCCCGCCTGATCGAGCGCCATCGCCTCGGCATGTGGGCGCCCGCCCGGCTGCGTCCATCCGCGCCCGACGACGCGGCCGTCCCGCACGAGGACGCAGCCGACATTGGGATTGGGCGCGGTCCGGCCGCGCCCACGCTCGCCCAAGGCCAGCGCCGCTCCCATCCAGCGCGCATCCGGCTCCGTCAGAGGCCGACGCTCCGCAGCTTGTCGTCGAGCCGCTTGAACGACGCCTGGCGCTCCAGCTCGAGCTTGCGGCGCGCGGCCAGCCGCTCGGCCTTGATCGCGCCGTCGATCTTCTGCTGCGCCGCGATCTGCGCGTCGGTGCGGTCGAGGCGGTATTGCTCCACATAGATGATGTCGGGGGTGTAGGTCTCCTCGATCTGGCCGTCGAACGCGAAGGCGTAGACGAAGAAGCCCGTCACCACCATCGCGAGCAGCAGGAAGCCGAGCTCGTACGGCTCGCGCCCGTTCAGGAAACGCCGCAGGTCGAGGAACGCGCGGATGGGCGACAGGCGGCTGAAGAACTGCATGCGCGGGAAGATAGTCGCGCGCGCCGGGCTTTGCGAGCCCATGCGACCGAAGCACCGTCTTGGTCGTTACGCCCCTGAAGGAGGTCGCCGATGCTCGAACACGTACCCGCTTGGCTGGGCCGCACGCTGTCGGGCGTGCGCGCCGGGGTGGAGAAGCTGACAGTGGTGGAACTCGGCGCGGGGTTGCCCGAGCTCGAACTGATGAGCCCCGCCTTCCGGCATGGCGGACGCCTGCCCCCGCGCTTCACCGCCGACGGGGAAGGCGCGTCGCCCCCGCTCGTCTGGACCGCCCCGCCTGCCAGCACGGCGTTATTGGCGCTGCTGGTCGAGGACGCGGACGTGCCCGCGCCGCAGCCGCTGGTCCATGCGGTGATCTGGGGATTGGAGGCCGATGCCGGGCGGCTGGAGGAGGGCGCGATCGCGGCGGACGGCGACGGTTTCGCGGGGCGCGACGTCGGCCGCAATTCGTTCTTCCGCGAAGGCTGGCTCCCGCCCGATCCGCCCACCGGCCACGGCGAGCATCGCTACGCCTTCCAGCTGTTCGCGCTGGATGCGCACGCGCCCGACCCGGGTGGGAACCCCGGCCGGGCGGCGTTGGTGGAGGCGATGCGCGGGCACCTGCTCGCGGCGGGATTGCTGATCGGCACCTATTCGCGCGAGGAGCCGGCCCCGGTCGGGCCGGTCGGCGCTACTGTGCCAAGCTAGGCCGGGGTCAGACGACCGGCGGCGCGCTCATGGCGATGAGGACGGCGGTGCAGGCGAAGCCGGCGACCGCGAAGGCGAACTGGCGGATCATGGTCTCGGGTCCTTCAGGGCGGGCGTCGATCAGGCGACGGGGATGACGGGAACGGCGGCGCCGACGGCGATCGCGGCGAAGAACAGCGCGCCGACGAACGAGACGACGATGCGCTGGGCGGACTGGAAACGGGTGGTCATGATGGAGGTCCTTGCCTGGTCATCGGCGGTGCGAACCGTTCGTCCACCGATGCCGATTACTTTGCACCGTCCATGCCAATCCAGAGTGTCGGGCTGTCCCAATCACTTAGCGGAATGCGCATTTCCGGATTGGGATTTCGCGCCACTCGAACACGCGCGGATTGCGATTTGTTGGCGCGCTTAGTCCGTGCAGAGCCGATCGCGGCCCGTCGACTTGGCCGCGTAAAGGAACCGGTCCGCGCGCGCGAACGCCTCCTCGAGCGACTCGGTCGATTCCACCGCCGTCAAGCCGACCGACACCGTCACCCGGCCGATCAGCATGTCGGTCTCGCGCGATCGGAAACGCTTGGTCGCCACCGCTTCGCGCGCGGCCTCAAGGATGGTCGCCGCCCGATCCGGCTTCATGCCCGTCAGCAGCACCGCGAACTCCTCGCCGCCGTGCCGCGCGACCAGATGGTCCCCGCACTCGACGCGCAGCGTGTCGGCGATCGCGCTCAGCACCCGGTCGCCGACGCCGTGGCCGTAACCGTCGTTGATGCGCTTGAACCGGTCGATGTCGCACAGCGCCAGGCAGGCGGGCCCGCGCCGCGCGGCGAACGCCTCCTCGAACGCGCGGCGGTTGGGCAGCCCGGTCAGCATGTCCACCCGCGCGGTCACCTGAGCCTCGGCCAGCTTGGCGCGCAGTTCGTCGCCTTCGCGCGTCGCCTGCGCCAGCCGGTGCTCGGCCGCGTGGACGCGCGTCAGCACCGCGCCGGTGATCCGGGCGAGCTCGGCCATCCCGCTGCCCGGTTCGGCGCGATCCCCGGTCTTGGCCATCGCCGCCGCATGTTCGGCTAGGTCGCGCCCGAACCCTCGCGTTTCCGCATGGACGTCGCGCATCACCCGCGCGAAATCCTCGACCTGCGACCAGACCTCGCCCATCAGCCGCCGCGTAGCCGCGTCGGCCCCGTCCTTGTCGGCGGTTCCCGTGACCACCGCGCCGCCCAGTTTCTCGATATCGGCGCGGCTTAGGCGCACGCCGTCGTCGGTGATCCGCGCCACCGCCGCCGCGAGCGCGCCCGACGGGTCGCTGAGCACGTCATAGGCGAAGTGATAATGCGCGGGCTCGGGGCTCAGCCGGTGATCGAGCAGGAACGCGCCGACGCGGGCGAACAGATCGTCGCCCGCGCCCTCCACCCGTCCATCCCGCGCCAGCGCGCCCCGCATCATCCGACCCTTGCTAAACATCGATCAAGGGAGGGCTTAGGGCCGATAGGTTAGGATTGCGTCACCGGATACTTGGTAGCTTCTTCACCGCGGCCAGCGTCATCGACACGTGCTCGGCCGGGTTCATGTCGCTATGGACGAAGGCGATCCGCCCGTCGCGGCCGATGACGTAGCTGGTGCGGCTGGTGACGGTGCGCCCGCCGATCCGCTTGGGGAACGCGACGTCGTACCCGCTCACGACGCCGGGGCCCGCGCTCGCCACCGCGAACTTGCCCGCGCACTCGGTCGCCGAGAACTTCTGCAATTGCTCGACCGGGTCCGCCGACATGCCGATCACGGTCGCCCCGGCCGCGCGGAACTCGCCGACCTTGTCGGCGAAGGCGCGCGCCTCGGCGTTGCAGCCCGACGTGAACGCGGCGGGGAAGAAATACAGCACCACCGGCCCGCGCTTCAGCTGCTGCGACAAGGTGAGGTTGAACACCTTGCCCGCCATCGCGCCGCGCGTGGTGAAGTCAGGAGCCTTGACCCCGGGCGCGAGCGTCGCGAGCGCCGGGGAGGCGAACAGGGCGAGCGTGAGGACTAGGCGGCGCATGAAGGACTCCCGTGTTGATCGGGCGAACGCTACCCGCCCCCGCCCGGCATTGCCAGCCGCCCGCCACCGCGACTAGGCGGGCGACCATGCGCGTGACCCAAGCCGACATCGACCTCGCCCAACGGCTCGCCGACGCGGCGGGCGCGGCGATCCGACCCTATTTCCGAAAGCCTCATGGCGAGGAGCGCAAGGATGACGGTTCGCCCGTGACCTTGGCCGACCGCGCGGCCGAGGCGGCGATGCGTCGCCTGCTCGACGCGGAAGCGCCGGGCGACGGCGTCGTGGGCGAGGAATATGGCGAGAAGCCCGGGGTGACCGGCAGGCGCTGGGTGCTCGATCCGATCGACGGGACCCACAGCTTCACGGCCGGCCGCGCGGTGTTCGGGACGTTGATCGCGCTCCTTGTGGACGATTGGCCGTTGCTGGGCGTCGTCGATCAACCGATCCAGCGCGAACGCTGGGTCGGCGTGATCGGGCGAGGGACGACGCTGAATGGCGCGCCGGTGCGGACACGCGGCTGCCCGACCCTGTCCGGCTCCATCCTTGCGACGACGAGTCCGCATTATTTCGCGGAGGTCGATGGACCGCGCTTCCTCGCGCTGGTGGGCGCGACGGAGAGCGGTCGCATGGGACCGCTTTATGGCGGCGACTGCTACAATTACGGCCTGCTCGCCTCCGGCCATCTCGACCTGGTGTGCGAGGCCGGGCTGAAACTCCACGACTTCGCCGCGCTCGTGCCCGTGGTGGAAGGGGCTGGGGGCCGCATGTGCGACTGGCGCGGCGACCCGCTCACGGCGGACAGCGCGGGCGACGTGCTCGCGATCGGCGACCCGGCGCGGGTGGACGATGTGCTGGAGGCGATGGGAACGCTGGCCTGACTCCCTCTCCCCGCTCGCGGGGAGAGGGGCTGTATCGAGGACGGGCTCGGCACTCTGAACAGCCCCTCTCCCCGACCCTCTCCCCAAGGGGAGAGGGAGAAGGTCAGAAAATCCCCAGGAACTTCTTGCGCTTCGGCCCGCTATTCTCCTCCTTGCTCGTCGTCCCGCGCCCGACGTCGTCGCGCTTCTCTCCACGAGTCGTCCGCTGCGCCGCCGCCGTCGCGCCGCCCAGCACCGGGCCGCACGCCGCCGACTTGGCGTCGCCGATATCTACGAACGCCAGCACCGCGCCGACGGGCGAGGCGACCAGCGCCAGCCCCAGGCCCGCCCCCGCGCGCGCCAGCAGTTCCGGGCTGATCACGTCCAGCTTGGGCGCGGCGAACTGGCCGCCGACGCCGACGGGCGACTGGCCGGAAAAGATCGAGAACTTCTTGCCGTCCGCGCGGAACGCCAGGTCGATCGCTTCCGTGCGGAAGCTGAACCCGCCCCGGCCGACCACGACGTTCTTGGACGTGTCGATCAGGATCGGATCGGCCGCCGCCACGCCGTTCCGGACGGTGAAGCCGATCAGCCCGCACCGGATGCGAATCGGTTCCTTGAGTTTGTCCTGGAACATCTTGAGCGCGAAGGTGCCCAGATCGAGCTCGGATAGCTGCGCGTTCCGCGTCCACATCGTCCCCGCAGGGATGGTGATCGCGATCCGGCCGTTGGCGGTCGAGAGCGAGTCGTGGACGGTGTCGCCGACCCCCACCAGCTGCGCCCGCGCCCGGACGGTGCCCGACGTCCCGGCCTCCTCGACGCCCCAGCCCGCCAGCAGCCGCGCGATCGGCGTCGGGGCCAGGCGGATGTCGTACTTGGTCCGGACGGGCGTGCCCCGCGCGTCGATGACGATGTCCGACGCCACCTCGCCGCGCGCCATGCTGAACGTCAGCGGCGACATCGTCAGCAGCCGGTTCGCCAGCGTCAGCGTCAGGTCGATGTTCGAGATCGGCACCCGCCGCGATCGCACCGCCGCGACCTTGTACCGCACGTCGGCGTCGAACAGCTTGAGCGACTCGACCCGGAGCCTCGCGTCGGGAAGCAGCCGCGGCACCGGCCCGGCCTGGCCCGACGCCGCCGCGACGCCCACCGTCGCGATCAGGTCGGGATTGTACCCCATGAACGGCGCGACATCGACGATGTCCAGGCTGCGCGTCGTGAGATCGGCGTCGATATGGATGCGGGGCTCGCGCTGCTTCACCGTGAAGCGCCCGGCGATGTCGCTGGTCCCGAAGCGGCCCGTCAGCCGGGTGAAGCGGTATTCGGACCCTTCCTTCACCATCCGCGCCCGCACGCGGTAGCCGCGCGATTCGGGTACGGTGACGCCGATGATCCCCAGCAGCTCCGCCATGTTCCGCCCGCGCGCCGCGACGCGGAGCGGCACGCCCTCGATCTGCGTCGCGCTCGGCAGCGTCCCCGACATTTCGACCACGTCGCGCCCGAACCGCGCGGTCGCCTGAAGCTTGTTCTCGCCGTTGGTCACTGTCGAGTTGGGCGACAGCAGCGACCCCGCCAGCGTGAAGGGCGAGTCGAGCGCGCGGCCCGTGCCGGAGAATCGCACCTGATCGTCGATCCGACCGGCGCCCGCGCGGATCGTCTCGAACCCGACGTCGACCAGCACGCGCAACCGGGGATCGAGATAGCGCAGGCTCGTCCCCGCCACCGTCGCGCGCCCGATCAGCGGCATCTCGAACGGCTCGCCCTTGTTTTCCGAGAAGGTCCAGGTGTTCCGCCGGTGCGCCGCGTCCCATTCCAGGTCGATCCGCCCGCCGACCAGGTCCAGGAACCGCGCGCGCCGCCGTCCCCACAACAGCGACAAGGGCGGTATGCGCGTCTCGATCCGCTGAGCGGCGAACAGGTCGGGCCGCGTCGCCCAGGCCGGATTCGCGATCCGCATCCGCTCCGCCAGGAACTTGATGTCGAACGGATCGAAATACAGCTGGAAATCGCCCGCGACCGTCACCTCGCGCTTGATCTGGCGGCCGACGATCGTCTCGAACGGCCCACGCAGGAAGCGTCCCTTGGTGATATAGAGGACCAGCCAGACCGCGAAGACGGCCCCGAGCACGCCCAGCACGACATTGCGCACGATCCGCCAGGCCCGGCGCTCGCGCGGCCGATGCTCGTCGGCCTTGATTTCGGTTTGCACGGTCATGACCCGAACTTGCTCAAAAACCTCATGCGGGTCCAGCTAGTTGCAATAACGTGAACCGGGGATTATGCGCGCCCGTTCCACAAGCGATGCGTCCCAACGACCTGCCCGGCCATCTTGGCGCTGCCGCGGCCGTCTCGTGCATCGCTTTCCCGAGGAGATGAAAATGCCCAAGCTCAAGACCAAGAGCGGCGTCAAGAAACGCTTCAAGCTCACCGCCACCGGCCTGCTCAAGCACGGCGTCGCCGGCAAGCGCCACCGCCTGCTGCATCACAACGGCAAGTATATCCGCCAGAATCGCGGCACCAAGGTCCTGTCCAAGGCCGACACCGCCGCGGTGAAGGCCTGGGCTCCCTACGGTCTCGGCTGAGCGGAAAGGATTAGACAATGGCACGCGTCAAACGGGGTGTAACCACCCGCGCCAAGCACAAGCGGATCCTGGAACAGGCGAAGGGCTATTACGGCCGTCGCAAGAACACGATCCGCATCGCCCGCCAGGCCGTCGAGAAGGCCGGGCAATACGCCTACCGCGACCGCAAGGTGAAGAAGCGGACCTTCCGGGGCCTCTGGATCCAGCGCATCAACGCGGGCGTCCGGGCCGAGGGCCTGACCTACTCGCAGTTCATGCACGGGCTGAAGCTCGCGGGCGTCCAGCTTGACCGAAAGGTCCTGGCCGACATCGCCATGCATGAGGGCGCGGCCTTTACCGCCATCATCGCGCAGGCGAAAGCGGCGCTGCCCCAGGCCGCCTGAAGGCGACCTGCCGCTGGCTCGAATGGGGGGCGCGGATGGCTAGGCCATCCGCGCCCTTTTCGTTAGGGCGCGATCTGAATTACCTCGTCACCCCGGGCTTGATCCGGGGTCCCGCTTCTCCGGCCCAAGAAAGCGGGATCCCGGGTCGAGCCCGGGATGACGGAAGATGGAGTGATCACGTGAGCGCCGACCTTCCCACCCTTCGCGAACAGCTTATACTCTCGGTCGAGGCCTCCGCATCGCTCGACGCGCTCGAGGCGGTCAGGGTCGACGCGCTCGGCAAGCAGGGCCGCGTGACCGCGCTCCTGAAGACGCTTGGGCCCATGACGCCAGACCAGCGCCAGGCGGAGGCCCCGCCGATCCAGGCGCTCCGCGAGGCCGTCACGGGCGCGATCGCCGCGCGCAAGGCGGTGCTGGAGGCGGCGGCGCTCGACGCCAAGCTCGCGGGCGAGCGGATCGACATGACGCTGCCCGTCGACCTGCCCGCGCCCGGCACGATCCACCCGGTCAGCCAGGTGATGGACGAACTGGCCGAAATCTTCGCCGACCTCGGCTTCGCGGTCGCGACCGGGCCGGAGATCGAGGACGATTGGCACAACTTCACCGCGCTCAACATCCCGGAAACGCACCCCGCGCGCGCGATGCACGACACTTTCTACATGTCTCCCTCTCCCCGTCGGGGAGAGGGCCGGGGAGAGGGGCTGAGTCGAACACAGTCGTCCGCCCATGCGGAAACGGCCCCTCTCCCCGACCCGCATCAGGTAAACCGTCCCCCGGACGGTTTAGGTCATGCCAAGGGCATGACCGACCTGATGCGCCCCGCAAGCGGGGCGAGGGAGAAGAAGATGCTCCTCCGTACGCATACCAGCCCCGTGCAGATCAGGACCATGCTCGCGCAGGAGCCCCCGATCCGCATCATCGCGCCCGGCCGCACCTACCGCTCCGACTCGGACGCCACCCACACGCCCATGTTCCACCAGATCGAGGGGCTGGTGATCGACCGCGGCATCCATCTCGGCCATCTGAAATGGACACTCGAGACTTTCCTCAAGGCCTATTTCGAGCGCGACGATATCGTGCTCCGCCTTCGCCCGAGCTATTTCCCCTTCACCGAACCGTCGGTCGAGATCGATGTCGGCTACACGCTCGTGAAAGGCAAGCGCGTCATCGGCGGCTCCGGGGACGGCTGGCTCGAGGTGCTCGGCAGCGGCATGGTCCACCGCAAGGTCATCGAGGCGTGCGGGCTGGACCCGGACGAGTGGCAGGGCTTCGCGTTCGGCTGCGGCATCGACCGGCTGGCGATGCTCAAATACGGCATGGACGACCTGCGCGCCTTCTTCGACGGCGACCTCCGCTGGCTGAAGCATTACGGCTTCTCCGCGCTCGACGTGCCCACCTTGTCCGGCGGAGTCGGCGCATGAAGTTCACGCTGTCCTGGCTCCGCGAGCATCTCGACACCGACGCGACCCTCGACCAGATCGTCGACACGCTCACCCGCGTCGGCCTCGAGGTCGAGGGCGTGACCGACCCCGGCGCGAAGCTCGCCGCCTTCCGCGTCGCTCGCGTCCTCACCGCCGAGCGTCACCCACAGGCCGACAAGCTTCAAGTGCTGTCGGTCGACGTAGGTGACGGACCCGTCCAGGTCGTATGCGGCGCGCCCAACGCGCGCGCGGGGATGGTCGGCGTGTTCGGCGCGCCAGGCGCATACGTCCCCGGCTCGGGCGTCACGCTCAAGGTCGCGGCGATCCGCGGCGTCGAATCCAACGGCATGATGTGCTCGACGCGCGAGCTCGAGCTCGGCGACGAGCATGACGGCATCATCGAACTGCCCGCCGACGCGCCCGTCGGGACCGCCTATCCCGACTATGCCGGGCTGAGCGATCCGGTGATCGACGTCAGCGTCACCCCCAACCGCCAGGACTGCATGGGCGTGCGCGGCATCGCGCGCGACCTCGCCGCCGCCGGGCTGGGCACGCTCAAATCGTTCCACGTGGAACAAACCGGGGGCGGGGGGAGCGGCCCCGAAATCGCGATATACGACTTGGAAGGCTGCCCCGCTTTCTACGCACAGGATGTCGCCGGTGTCGTTAACGGCGACGCGCCCGACTGGATGCGCCGCCGCCTGCTCGCGGTCGGGCAGAAGCCGATCTCGGCGCTCGTCGACATCACCAACTACGTCATGCTCGATCTCGGCCGCCCGCTCCACGTCTATGATCGCGCGAAACTCCGAGGCGGCCTCGTCGCGCGCAAGGCCCACGCGGGCGAACGGTTGACGGCGCTCAATGGCAAGACCTACGCGCTCGACGAGACGATGACCGTGATCGCCGACGACGAGGCCGTCCACGACATCGGCGGCATCATGGGCGGCGAGCATTCGGGCGTGTCCGCCGGCACCACCGACATCGTGATCGAATGCGCGTATTTCGATCCCGACACGATCGCCCGCACCGGCCAGAAGCTGCTGCTCACCAGCGACGCCCGCCAGCGTTTCGAGCGCGGGGTCGATCCCGCTTTCCTGGACGGCGGCCTCGCCCACGCGACCCGGCTCGTGCTCGATATCTGCGGGGGCACCGCCAGCGGCGTCACCCGTGCGGGCTCGCCGCCCGTCGAACGCCGCACGATCGACTACGCCCCGACCCGCGCCGAGACGCTGGGCGGCTTGGCGGTCGCGCCGGAGCGTCAGCGCGCCATCCTCGCCTCGCTCGGCTTCGAGGTGGACGAGAATTGGCGTGTGACCGTCCCGACTTGGCGGCGCGACGTGGACGGCTATGCCGACCTGGTCGAGGAGGTGATCCGGATCGAGGGTATCGACGCGATCCCATCCATACCGCTCCACCGCCCCCCCGGCGTCGCCCGCCCGACCGCCACGCCCGCGCAGAAGCTCGAACGCCGCCTCCGCCGCGCCGCCGCCGCGCGCGGCCACGACGAGGCGGTGACCTGGAGCTTCATCTCGGACGCCGAAGCCGCGCCCTTCGGCGGCGGCGCCTGGACCGTCGCGAACCCGATCAGCGACCTGCTCAAGGTCATGCGCCCCTCGCTCATCCCCGGCCTGCTTAGCGCGACCATACGTAATGTTCGTCAGCTTCAAGGCTCGATCCGCCTGTTCGAGATCGGCCGCCGCTACCTCGCCGACGCCGAGCGCCCCACGCTCGGCCTCGTCCTGGCGGGCGACCGGAGCCCGCGCGGCTGGCGCGGGGGCAGGGCGACGGCCTTCGACGCGTTCGACGTCAAGGCGGAAGCGCTGGCGCTGCTCGCGGCGGCGGGCGCGCCCGTCGACAATCTTCAGGTCATGGAGGGGGCGGGGGACGCCTGGCACCCCGGTCAGTCGGGCACGCTCCGGCTCGGTCCCAAGACGGTGCTCGCCGCCTTCGGGATGCTCCATCCGAGCGTGCTCAAGGCGTTTGACCTGTCCGGCCCCATCGCAGCGGTCGAACTGTATCTCGACGCGATCCCGCCCAAGCGTGCTACGGGCTTCGCGCGCCCGGCCCATGCGCCGCCCGCGCTCCAGGCGGTCCGCCGCGACTTCGCCTTCGTCGTCCCCGCCGATCTCCCCGCCGACCAGCTCGTCCGCGCGGTCCGGGGCGCGGACAAGGCGGCGATCGTTTCCGCCCGCGTCTTCGACCTGTTCGCGCTCGAGGAGGGCAAGTCGGTCGCGGTCGAGGTGATGCTCCAACCCGGCGACAAGAGCTTCACCGACGCCGAGCTGAAAGGCATCAGCGACAAGGTGGTGGCCGCCGCCGCCAAGCAGGGAGCATCCTTGCGTGGCTGATCTGATCCGCATCGGCAACGACCGGCTCTCGGCCGCGATCAACCCGCTCGGCGCGGAACTGTCCAACCTTCGGGACCCGGACGGCCGCGAGTTGATGACCGACGCCGATCCGGCATTCTGGACCGGTCGCGCACCCATCCTGTTCCCGGTCGTCGGCCGCGTGACCGGCGACGTGATCCGCATCGACGGTGCAGCTCATCCGATGCCCAAGCACGGCTTCGCCCGCCGATCGACGTTCGAGGTCGTCGCGGCGGAGGCGACGCGGGCGGCGTTCGCGCTCACCGACACGGCGGAGACCCGCGCCGCCTATCCCTTCACGTTCCGCCTGGAGGTCGCGTTCCGCCTCGACAGCCCGACCCTGCTGACCGAGGTCACGATCGAGAACCGCGGTGAGCGTCCGATGCCCGCGCAGTTCGGCTTCCACCCCGCCTTCGCCTGGCCGCTCCCCTACGGCCGGGACCGCGCCGCCCACCGCCTCCTGTTCGACGCGGACGAGCCCGTCGACCTCCGCGCGATCACTCCCGACGGTTTCATCGCCGCCGCGAGCCGCCCGACGCCGCTCGACGGCCGCGACCTCCGCCTCCACGACGCGCTGTTCGCCGACGACGCGCTCGTCTGGGACCCCGTCCGCTCGCAAGCGCTCCGCTACGGCGCGCCGGATGGCCCGCAGCTCGACATCGCCTTTCCCGATACGCCCAAGCTCGGCGTCTGGACCAAGCCCGGCGCGCGTTACGTCTGCGTCGAGCCCTGGCACGGCATCGCCGACCCGGCGGGCTTCGCGGGAGAGTTCCGCGACAAGCCCGGCGTCTTCGAGATCGCGCCCGGCTCGCGCAAGCGCATCGGCATGAGCGTGACGCTGGTGGCCTGAAGCCCCATATACCTCGTTCGTCACCCCGGACTTGATCCGGGGTCCCGCTATCCACCGCCGCCAAGAAGAAGCGGGACCCCGGACCCAAGTTCGGGGTGACGGTACATTGGAAACACCCATGACCTCCCCCCGCCGCACCTTCGCCATCATCTCCCACCCCGACGCGGGCAAGACCACGCT
>NZ_CAXSHH010000030.1:0-30038 GCF_964237155.1 uncultured Sphingomonas sp.
GGCGCTGGCCGCCTCGTACCTGGCGGCCGAGCCACTGGCGCCGCTCGCCCGCCTGCTCCTGGTCCGCGGCGACCGCGGCGCGGCGCGGCTGTGCGCGGCGGCGTTCGGGCTGCTGCCCATGCTGGTGCTGACGGCGGGCCAGCTGGCCGTCTTCCGGTCGATCGAGCGAGCGGCGGCGTCACCTGCGCTCCTCCATTTGTGGACCTATGCGGTCGCGACCGGCCCGGCGACGCTCCTCGCCTTCGCGGCGGGCCGGTCGCGCGGGACGCTGTGGTCGATCCGCGCCTATGCGGGGCATCTGTCCTGGTGGATCCTGATCACGGCGATGGCGGCGGCCGGAACGGGCGCCGCGTCCGTGCCGATGCAGGCGGTGCTTATGATGCTGCCCTCGGTCCTGCCGGGCGTGACCGGGTTCCTGCTGGCACTCGCCGATCCGCGCGCGGTGCGGACGGTCCGGCTGTAGCGGCGGTCGCACCGCGCGCGAGTTGACTTGGGCGGCGTTTGCGCGCTTTCGGCGCGGCGGGCCGAAGGGTAACTGCTTGTCGATCAACGTGGAAACGACCGACAGACCGGTGACGCCCGGCTTCCTGTTCCTGCAAGGCCCGCACGGTTTCTTCTTTCCCCGGCTGGGCGCGGTGCTCGCGGCGCGCGGGGCGAGGGTGCGGCGCATCAACTTGACGGGCGGGGATCAGGCCACCTGGCCGGGCCAGTGCTGCTACCGGGGCACGGCCGCCGGGTGGCCCGGCTACGTGCGGGCGTTCCTCGCCCGGGAGCGGATTACCGACCTCGTCGTCCATGGCGACTGCCGCCCCTATCACGAGGTCGCCATCGCTGCGGCGCGCGCGGCGGGCGCGCGCGTGCACGTGTTCGAGGAAGGGTACCTGCGCCCCGACTGGATCACGCTGGAGCGCGACGGCGTCAACGGCCGATCGACCATGCCGGCCGATCCCGCCTGGTTCCGCGCGCGGGCCGCGGCGCTGCCGCCGCCGCCGCCCGCCCCGACGATACCGCCCCATGCGGCAGCCCGGCGCTGGGGCGCGTTCTTCTATTACGCGCAGACGACGCTCAGGCGCTGGGGCTTTCCGTTCGGCCCCGATCACCGGGTGCGCCACCCGATCTGGGAGGGGCTGAGCTATCTCGCCAAGTTCCGCCGCGCGCATGCCGAGCGGGCGGACAGCGCGCGCGCGTTCGAGCGGCTGGCGGACCGCCCGTTCATGCTGTTTCCGCTCCAGCTTGACAGCGATTACCAGATGCGGGCGCATTCGCCCTTCGGCGGGACGCGGGCGGCGGCGCGGTTCGTGTTGGAGAGTTTCCGCGCCCACGCGCCCGCCGATCTGGTACTGGTCGTCAAAGAGCATCCGCTCGATAGCGGGCTGATCAGGTGGCGTCCGGTGTTCGAGGCATTCGCGGACGAGTTCGAGCTCGACGGACGGTTGCTGTTCGTCGAACACGGCGACCTGCAGGCGCTGGTGGAGGCGTCGCGCGGCATGGTGACGGTGAACAGCACTAGCGGCACCACGGCGCTGGCGGCGGGCAAGCCCGTCGCCGTGCTCGGCCGCGCGGTGTACGACATCGATAAGCTAACCGACCGGCGGTCGCTGGATGCGTTCTGGAGCGCACCGACGCCGCCCGACCCCGCGTTGTTCGACGCCTTCTCGCGCGTGCTCGCCGACCGCTGCCTGATCCGCGGCGCGTTCCTGGGCGATCTGTCCGACAGGATGCTGGCGGCGGCGGCGGATCGCCTGCTCGCCGGATGCGAGGCCGAGCCGTGACCCGGACGGCGGGACCCGAGATCGTGCTCGACCTGTCGCGGCTGGTGTCGCGCCTCCGCCATGCGACGCCGACGGGCGTCGATCGCGTCGAGATGGCCTACGCCGCCGGCCTGTTGCGGCGCGTGCCCGACCGGCTGGCCTTCGGCGCGCTCCATCCCGTGCTGGGCTATGGCCGCATCCCGCGCGTCTCGGCGGAGCGGTTCCTGGCGGAGACCGAGCGGCGGTGGGAGGGCGCGTCGGCGGCCGGCCGCCCGAACGGCGCGGCGGTGGCGGCCGCGCTGGCGTTGACCCGGCCGCGGCCCGTGCCGCGCGGGGGGGGGGCGCGCGTGCTGGTCCAGAGCTCGCCGCACCATCTCGACCGGCCGGGCGTCGTCCGGCGGATCCTGGCGCGGGAGCAGGCGCGGTACCTTGTGCTGCTGCACGACCTGATCCCCATCCAATTTCCCGAATATGCGCGCCCCGGCGGCCTGGCGACGCATCTCGCGCGGGTGCGCACGGTCGCGGCGCTCGCGGACGGTGTGGTCGCCAACTCGGCGGCGACCTGGGCGGCGTTCGCGCCATATCTGGTGGAGGCGGGGCGCCGGCCGGCGTCGGCGGTCGCGCTGCTCGGGACCGAGCGTCCGCCGCCGGTCGCGCCGGCGGCGTCCGGGGGGCGGCCCTATTTCGTGTGCCTGGGGACGATCGAGCCGCGCAAGAACCACCTGCTGCTGCTCCATGCCTGGCGGCGGATGGCCGAAGAGCTGGGTGCGGCCGCGACCCCCAGGCTCCTGATCCTCGGCCGCCGCGGGTGGGAGAACGAGCAGGTCGTCGACCTGCTCGAACGGTCGCCCGCGCTGGCCGGCTGCGTCGAGGAGCATGCCCACCTGCCCGACCGCGAGGTCAGGCGGCTCGTCGCGGGCGCGCGCGCCGTGCTGCTACCGTCCTTTGCCGAAGGGTTCGGGATGCCGGTGCCCGAGGCGCTGGCGCTCGGTGTTCCCGTGATCTGCAGCGACCTGCCCGCGCTCCGGGAAGCGGGCGGCGGCGTGCCGCTCCATCTCGACCCGCTGGACGGGCCTGCCTGGATGCGCGCGGTGCTGGACATGACGGGCCCCCGGAGCGCGGAGCGGGCGGCGCAGCTGGAACGGCTGGCGGGCTGGACACCGCCGGGCTGGGGGGACCACCTGGACGCCGTGCTGGGCCTCGCCGACCGGATCGCCTAGTCTACGGGGAGGAAGCGTCGCCCCTCGCGTAAGCCACGCCGCAGCAGGTGCGCGAGCAGGTCGGGTTCGCCCGCTAGATCGGGATTATGCGCCAGGTAGGCGATCGGATCGAACAGCGGGCCGGTCGCCAGCGCGTTCGCCGCGCCGATCCGCAGGTAATGCGCGATCGGCGCTTCGTCCGGAGCACCGTCCAGATGCGCGCGGCGGTACCAGGCGGAGTCGAAGAACGGGTTGGGCGCATGATCGGCGGGGATGCCGACCGCTAGGAAATGACGCGACGCATCGCCCGGGCGGATGCCCTGCCCGGCGGCGTACCAGCGGCCCAGGAACAGCCCCGACCGGGCGAGCCGCCGCCGTCGTCCGAGCCGCCACGGCGCGGAACCGTCCGGCCCCCAGCGGAGCGCGCCCGACGCCGCCGCCGCGCCGTCGGCCCGCAGGCGGGCGCGGTGGGAGGCCTCGCCCAACTCGAGGCGCGACAGGTGGAACCGCGCGGTTTCGCGGCTGATCGGGATCACGTCGGGAGTCGAGTCTTCGGGCAAGGCGGGCACGGTTCCAAGGGGTTGGGGGGAGTAGGCTTGCCTCGCTCCGGGCGGCTCTCTAGCTAGCAGCCGCATGAAACCCGGGCGAGCGCGAAGCTAATATGTCCGCCGCACGCGAACGACCCGGCGACCGTCTGCCGATCCCGCTGGACCCGTTCGGCTTCGATCCCGAGGCCGCGAGCGGCGTGGCGGGGCTGCGCGGAGGCGACCGACCGACCGATCCCGCCTACGTCTTCCATACGCCCTATCTCGCCGCCCCATCGTCCGAGCTGCGGTTCGAGGGGCGCTTGCGCGGCCTGGAGGCACGCGGAGGGACGATCATCGTCCTCGTCCACATGGAGGTTCCCGGCGGCACCGCGCCGCCGCGCGTCGTCGCCCGGCTGCGCCTGGACCTGCGTCACCTGACGCGCAAGGAGGGCCGGTTCGCGGTCCGGTGCATGGGGCTGCCCGGCGCGGGCTACGCCGTGCTGGCGCGGCTGTCGCGCGGTGCGGCGGCGCGGGCGGACGCGCTGGACCTCGCGCTCCTGCCCGAAGGCCGCTCGCACCTCGCGCCCGACCCGTCGTTGTTCGTCGTGGAGCCGGACGATCCGATCGCGGCGCTGCATTCGACCGCGCCCGCCGTTTTCGCGGACCCCGTGTCGCAGATGTGCACCGCCGCCCAGTTCGACGAGCCCGCCTATCTCGCCTGGCGCGACCGGCTGCGCGAGGACCGGAGCCTCCACCGCAAGCAGTGGGAGTTCCTGTTCATCCTCCAGGCGCTTGGGCGTCACGGCCTGCTGCGGCCCGGCATGCGCGGGTTGGGGTTCGGCGTCGGCCACGAGCCGCTGCCCGCCGCCATGGCCGCGATGGGAGTCGCATCGGTCGCGACCGACCTGCAGGCGGACGCCGCCGACGCCGCCATCTGGCGCGACACGGGACAGCATGTGGACGGGCTCGACCAGCTGCGCCGGCCCGACCTGTGCGACGATGCCGTGTTGGATCGGCTGGTGCGGTTCCGGCCCGCCGACATGCGCAGCATCCCGCCCGACCTGAGGAATTTCGATTTCACCTGGTCGTCATGCGCGTTGGAGCATCTGGGATCGATCGAGGCGGGCTTGCGGTTCGTCGAGGACTCGGTCGCGTGCCTGCGGCCCGGCGGCGTCGCCGTCCACACCACGGAGTTCAACCTGTCATCGAACGACCGCACGCTGGACGGCGCGGGCACCGTGCTGTTCCGCCGCCGCGACCTGGAGCGGCTGGCGCTCCGCCTGATCGCCGCGGGCCACGACGTCGCGCCCATCAAGCTCGATCCCGGGGGCGAGCCCGTCGACCGCCATCTCGACATGCCTCCCTACGGCGATCCGCACCTCAAGCTGGCGTTGGGCGGGTATGCGACCACCTCGTTCGGCATCATCGTCCGCGCGGGCGGCCATGCGGACCCGCCCGCCCTTTCCAGCGAGGCGGCGGACCGGTAGGGGCCGGACCCGAGCCGCCCCATCCCGACACGAGCCCGACCGCATGGCGTACATCATCCCCCGACCGCGCGCGCCGTCGCTCATCGGCGGCCTGCGCAAGCAGAAGCGGGTGATCGCCGCGCTGCTGCTGCGCGAGCTCCACACACGCTACGGCCGCGAGAATGTCGGCTATCTGTGGCTGATCGGCGAGCCGTTGATCCTGGCGGGCATCATGGCGCTGCTTCACCATTCGGGTCCGACCGAATACGGGTCGGATATCAAGCCGCTGCCCTTCACCGTGCTCGGCTACACGATCTTCATCATGTTCCGCGGCATCGTCAACCGGTCGAGCGGCGCGCTCGAGGCGAACGCGCCGCTGCTGTACCACCGCATGGTCACGGTGTTCGACATCACCACCGCGCGCGCGCTGCTGGAGGCGGCGGGGACTTTCCTCGCCTTTTCGGTGCTGATGACGCTGGTCGTCGGGCTGGGGCTGGCGGAGCCGCCCGCGCGCCCGCTTTGTCTCGCCGGGGCGTTGGCGCTCATGTTCTGGTATTCCTGGGCGCATTCCCTGATCATCACCGCCGCTTCGTACAACAACCGCACGGTCGAACGGCTAGTCCATCCCTATTCCTATTTCATGATCCCGCTGTCGGCGTCCTTTTATCAGGTGGAATGGATTCCCGGCCCGTACCGCCACTGGCTGCTGTGGATACCGCTGCCGCATATCTTCGAGCTCGCGCGCTACGGCCAGTTCGAAAGCGCGACGTTGCGATATTTCGATCCGCTCTATATCGTCGGGTCCTGCGCCGTCCTCACCTGGGCCGGGCTGCTGACGCTCAGGGTCTACCGGTCCAAAATCCACCTGAACTGACCAACCCGAACCTGGGGCGTCCGCGCGACGGGGTTCTCGCCATCAACGGGTTTACGCCATGAACATGTACGGCATCATCGAGCCCAACGTCCCCGACGCGCCCGAGCGGCCGTCGCCGGTCCGGCGGCTCGGCCGCCGGCTGCGGCGGAGCCGGTTCTTCATCCTGGTGGTGCTGTTGCCCGCGGCGCTGCTCGCCGGCTATCTGTTCGGGTTCGCGTCCGACCAGTATTACAGCGAGGCGCATTTCCTGGTGCGCACCGCCGATCCGCAGCCGACGCCCGGCATCGGCGTCAGCCAGGCGCTTAGCAGCGTCACGGGCCTGAGCTCCGCGCAGGGTGACGCGATGAGCATCGCCGACTACCTCACGTCGCACGACGGGGTGCGCGAGCTGCGGCGGAGCAGCCGCCTGGTGGAGCGTTTCGCGCGCGCGGACGTGGATTTCCTGAGCCGCCTGCGCGAAGCGGACCCGACGCCCGAACGGCTGCTGCGTTATTACCGGCGGCAGGTGGACGTAGACTATAATACGGAGACGGGCCTAACCACGCTGGCCGTGCGCAGCTTCCGGCCCGCCGACTCCTTCGAGCTCGTGCGCGACCTCCTCCGCCTGGGCGAGAAGCGCGTGAACGAACTCAACGCCCGCAGCTACGGCGACGCGCTGGCGACCGCGCGCCGCCAGCTGGGCGAGGCGGAGGATGAGCTCGCGCGCAACCAGGTGCGGACCACCGCCTTCCGCCAGACGCGCGGCGATATCGACCCGCAGGCGTCGGGAGAGGCGCAGATCGGCCTGGTCGCCACGCTGACCGGGCAATTGGCGGGCGCGCGCGCGCAACTCGCGTCCATGAATGGGCTGATCAGCCCGTCGAGCCCGCAATACCGGGCGGTCGCGGCGCGGGTCGCCGCGCTCGGCGCGCAGGTGGCGCAGCAGTCGGGTCGGCTCACCGGCTCGCGCTCGGCGATCGCGGCGGACATCGGCGATTACGAGGAGCTGAAGCTGCGCCAGCAGTTCCTGGCCAAGCGCTACGACGCCGCCGCCACCGCGGTCCAGCGCGCGCGCGAGCAGGCGCTCCGCCAGCAGCTCTATGTGGTGCGGGTGGTGGAGCCCAACATGCCCGTCAAGTCGCTCTATCCCCAACGCTGGCGCATGTTCGGGACTGCGCTGGTCGCGCTGTTGCTGATCTATTCGATCGGCTGGTTGCTTGTCGCGGGCGTCCGCGAACACGCCGCCTGAGGGAGGTCGCACGCGCGCGCGATCTGCGCGGCGATGTCCGTCCATCGCCGCGCCCGAAACGTCCGGGCGATCAGCGCCTCGCGGCCCGTACGCCAGGCGTCGTCGAACGCGGCGCGCTCGACCGCCGCCGTCAGCGCCTCGGCCGAGCCGGTCTCGAAGTACGAGGCCAGCTCCCCGCCCGCCTCCGTTAGCGCGCTGTTGGCGGCGACGACGGGCACCCGCCCATGCGCGAGCGACTCCGTCACCGGCAGGCCCCAACCTTCGTAGGCGCTGGGATAGACCGTGAACAGGCAATCCCGGTAGAGCGCCTCCAGCTCGCCGTCGGCGACGTCATGGCGTACCGTCACCAGCTCCGCGAGCCCGGGACGGCCGCGCAGATCGGCCAGGATCGCCTCCGCCCGATCGGTGGTCCGGCCGACGCAGACGAGGCGGGGGGTTCCGCGCCCATGCCCCTGCGCCAGACGGCTCCAGGCCGCGAACGCGAGACGGTGATTCTTCCGGTCCTCGAACGTCGAGACCATCAGCGCGAAGCCGGGGTCTGCGGCCGCCCGGCGGCCGCCCGGCGCTGCGACCTCGCCGAACGTCGCGTCCAGGCGTACGACCTCGATCCGGTCCGCAGGGATCACGGCGGCCGTGGCGGCCGAAACGCGAACGAGGTCCGCCCTGGTGTTGGACGAGTTCGCGAAGCAGCGGTCGGCGACCGCCGCGATTCCGGCGATCCACCGCGCGAACGCCGCCCCGGTGCGCTCGTCCGACATGGCGGGCTCGACCAGCGGAATCACGTCGTGGATGAAGGGCATGAAGGCGATCCCGCAGGATCGCTTGAGCGCGGCGATCGCCTCGAAATAGCCGTCCTGGAACCAGGACGCTCCGAGGTTGACGAGCGTCGAGCCCGCCACCGCGCACGCCGCGCGCCGGACGCTGAGCGCACCGAACAGGTCGGAGCGGATGTTCGCCGCGTCGGCCGACCCGGTCCCCGCCGCAAACCCGACGAGCGACGCCAGTTCGTCCCGCTCCAGTTCAACCCATTGCCCGCGGCGCGGCGCGTAGACCCAAGGCACCCATCCGCCGGCCCCCGTCACCCCGTCCAGCGCGGCGGCGACGCTCGCCTGGACGCGCTGGATGCCGCTCACCGTTTCGAAGCGGGCGAGGTGCTCGACCAGGTCGCTCACGTCGAGGACCAGCCGCGGACCTTCCGTTGTAGCAGGCTCCTCGTCCCCGCGTGACAGTTCATCCGCGATCGCCTCCCAATCGAAGGAACGGCCCAGCTTCGCGGCGGTCAGCGCGCTTACCTGCTCGCCGGCCACCGACACGTTGACGAACAAGTGTCGCTGCGCCGGATCAAAATCCGGGCGCGTCATCGCCGTCAGGTGCAGCCGGGCCGCCAGGTCGCCGCGACGCAGCGCTTTGGCGGCTTCGCCGAGCAGCAACAGCGGCTCGCTCCGCTCCCGCCGCAGGCGCGCCGCGTGCGCGTAGGCGACGACCGCTCGCCGCCCATGCCCGCCACCGGACAACGCGTGCCCCAGCTGGATCCAGATATGATCAAGCGACGGGTCGATCCGCAGCGCCCGCCCATATGCCCACGCGGCCGCCGCCAAGTCGCGGTCTCGGGCCTCGTCGCCCAGGCGGATCAGCCGGCGCACCCGCCAGCGCCCGAGCGCCCCCATCTTCAGAAGCGGAAGCTTCCCAGGAAGAGGTCGGGCGCATCCGCCCGGTTGCGGACGTCGAGCGGCCCCGGCGACAACTCGTCCGAGATGCTGAACGAGCGCCCGCTCCGGCGCGCGAACGAGACCTCCACCACCTGCGGGACGGGTACGCCGCACACGATCGCCAGATCGCCGTAGTTGTTGCCGTGGATGTGGAAGCACTGGTGCGTCGCGTAGAGGCCGCCGATGACGCGCGCCCAGGTCCGCCGGAATCCGTCATCGTGCAGGTGATCGAGCCAGTGAAGCTCCATCACGACCTGGTCGAACCGAGCGAGGTATCCCTCGTCGAGACAGGCCAGCGCCTGCCATTCCGCACCCTCGATATCGCACTTCAGGATCAGGTCGGACCGGTCGGCGTCGCCGTTCTCCCGGATCAGCGTGTCGAGGCGGCGGAGCTCCGGCCAGTCGTCGGTATCGCCCAGGCCGATCCGGTTGAAACGGAACAGCGGGTGCCTCGACGGAGGCGCGTCAACCGTGTGGTCGTACTGGTGAATGGTCGCCCCGCGGTTCGCGGCCATGTCGATGTCCCAGGAGACGTCCGGGCCGACGCCGATCGAGTAGCAGACCGGGCCGGGCGCGATGTCGTCGATCATCACATATCCGCCGTCGCCCGCGCCGCCGACGCGCAGCTTGGCGGTGCCGTTGACCCGCATGGGGGTCAATTGCGAGAGCGACGACCGGATGGCTTGCTGTACGTCCACGAAACTTCCCTGTTATGCGCGGGGGCGGTCAGGTCCGCGCGGCCGTCCCGCCCCGTCGCATCCGCGAGCGCGACAGGCAAGCCGATCAGATCGTCGAACAACGCGGGCACCAGCCTGCTCCAGGCCGGCCAAGCAAAGGTCGCGAGCTCGTCGCGGGCGGCGGCGTAGACGTCCGCGTCCTCCAGGCGGAGCAGCGCGCGGACCAGCGCGGCGGCGTCCTCGAAATACGCTCCGTGCCCGCCCAGCACCTCGCGCGCGATCGGCGTGTCGAGCACCACGACCGGCCTGCCCGACATCGCCGCCTCGATCATCGGTAACCCGAATCCCTCGGCGATCGACGCGAAGACGAGCGCGTGCGATCGGAGATAAGCATAGGCGAGATCGAAATCGTCGAGGCCGCTCAACCAGAAGAGCTTCGTCTCCTTGAAGGGCGACGAGTCGATGTGATCGACGATCTCCTTCTCCATCCAGCCAGGACGGCCGATGATGACGAGGTCGCGCGGGTAGCCCGCCGCCCACATCGCCTCCAGGCACCGGACGACCGGCATGTGGCCTTTCTTAGGCTCGACGGAGCCGACCATCAGCAGCGGCGCGGGCCCGGCCCCGGCGAGCGCCCGCCGCGCCGCCGCGTCGCTCGTGTGTAGCCCGAGGCGGTTTTCGAGAATGCGCGCCGCGACGGCCGTCGACACCAGCGGCTGAAAGCCGTTATGGGCGACGGCCGTCGGCGGCAATGGTAGGCCGCGCCGCGCCGCGAACGCCTCGAGATCGGTCTTGGTGACGTTCGACACGCAGAGCAGGCGATTCGCATAGCCGATCGCCTGAAGAACCGCGGCCGCGAAGCCATAACGCCACGGCGCGTTGTAGAATTGCTTCCACGCGATCGGCAGGACGTCGTGGACGAGGACCACCACCTTGCACCCGGACGCCTTTATATCCCGGTAGAGCTGCGGATCGTTGTCGTGCCAGTAGGACGGGCAGAATAGGACGTCCCCCGCGCCCGGCCGGATCAGGTGCGGCGGGTCGCCCGCGTGCCCGCGCTTGCGCTTGGCATCCTTATCGAAGGCGGTCGACGCCGCCGCCGCCGCGACCAGCGCGGCGGGCGGGTCCTCGCCCGGAACGGGCCGGCAAAGCCAGACGCCGTTCGCGGTCGGCACGACCGGGATCACCTCGTGCCCGGTGGCCTCCGCCCAGCGATATCCTTCCTCGATATATCGAAGCACGACCCGAGGAATGCCGGTCGGTTGCCGGCCGAAATCGATGAGGGTGCAGTCGATGAGGATGCGGGCCAAGCGTGGAACTCCGGAACTTCGACGGTCAGCGCATCTCGAAGGAGCGGAAATAAGACCGGAACGGTCCCGCGGTGCCCGCTTGGGCGACATCCATCACTTCCAGCAACGACGCGAAGTCGCTGGGAACGCGCGCTCCCCGTTCCGGGTCCGTACGCCACCGGAACCGGCCGTCGATGCGCTCGACCTGGGTCAGCGCCTCGCCCGCGAACAGCCCCGGCGCCAGCTCGGCCGAGCGGCGATAAGCCGCGAGCGCCGGACCGATCCGCCCCATGCGCTTGAACAGGTGCCCGATATTCAGCTGCAGGTCGGCGTCGTCGCCGAGTTCGGCCTCAGCACGGCGATAGGCGGCCAGGGCCCCCTCGAGATCCCCGTCCTCCTTACTCGCATGCCCGAGCTGGACCCAGATCGCACCGTCTTCGGGATGCTGGTCCAGATGCGCCTGGTAAGATTCGACCGCGCCGAGCCAATCGCCCCGGTCGCGCGCCGCGTCGCCCCGGTCGCGCAGGCTCGACGCCAGTAGCCCGCGCAGCCTGGCCGTCGTCGCCTGCCAACCGTCAACCATGTTCGCTCTCCGTCCAAGCGAGCCCGACCGGATCGCGGGCCGACGTCCGCCACGCCGTCGCCTGCGCGCTATCCAAAGCCTGCGGCGTTGGCAATCGCAGTCGGCGCGCGACGGCGCTTCGAGTCCGCATCCCGCCGACGGTCGCCGTCACTGGCCGGAGATCGCCCGCGCGGTGACGAAGGGCGAGAAGAGCTGGTTCAGGATGCCGACCGCCTTGGCGGTCCGGTTGATCGGCGCGTTGCTGACATAAAGCACGTCCCGGTTGCGCATCGGGAAACGCTGGGCGAGGAAATAGCTGGCGGGCCGTAGAAGGTCGACGCGGTAGATTGTGGGCGTGTCCGCCGCCGCGCCCGGAACGGGCGTCGCGCCCGCCTCCGACGCGGCATAGCGGAATAAGAACACCGAGCGCGGATCGGCGGTGTTGTCGTTGGGGCCGCCCGCCCGCGCGATCGCCTCCGCCAGCGTCACGTCCGACTGGTCGAACCCGACCTGCGAGACGCGGTTGCTGGCGCCCAGCACCACATAGCTCTGCGGCTGCTGGATCAGCTGGATGCGGTCGCCGGCGACCAGCACCAGGTCGTCGGGCGCCCCCGCGAAGATGCGGTCCAGCCGCTCCTCCACCGTGCGGCCGGCGCGCGTGAAGCGGACCACCATGTCCTGCGTCCGCGACACGGTACCGCCCGCCGTCGCGACCGCGTCCAGCAACCGTTCCTGTTGCAACGTCAGCGCGATCCGCCCCGACCGGCGGACGTCGCCCGACACGAACACCGTCTCGCTCAGATTTTCGCGCACCGCCACCAGCACCTGGGGCAGCTGCGACTTGCCCCGGTACGCGCGCTCGACGAGCGACTGGACTTCGCGCGGGGTGCGTCCGGCGACTTGCAGCTGTTCGGTGAAGGGCAGCTTGATCGTGCCGCCCGCGTCGACCACGACCGCGGGGAAGATCTCGGCGCGCGCCGACGGGTCGAACAGCTCGCCCGTCATGCGCGCGCCGCCGAACAGGCTGACGCCGACCTCATAGACCCTGATCTCGAGCACGTCGCCCACGCCGATCAGGCCGCCCCGGCCGTCGACCGCGAGCGACGCCAGCGTCGGGTTGCGCGCGTCGGCCGCCGCCTCCACGGCGACCGCGTCCACCATCGCCTGCGCGTCGAGGTCGACGATCCGCGCGGCGGTGGCGTCGGCGCGCGCGCCGCGGACGATCTGGTTGGCGGTCGGCCCGCTCGACGGCAGCGACGCGCACGCGCCGAGCAGGCAAGCCGATGCGGCGGCTAGGAGGAGCGGCGGGGCGGAACGCGATCCAATGGACATGGCGGGAATGCGGCCTAGAAGGGGCGGAGGACGGAAAGCTGGAGGACACGGATCCGGAGGCGGGGGCTCAGGCGGCGAGCATCTGCAGCCGGTGATGGACCTCGTTGGCCTCGTCGATCGTGTCGAAGAACACCAGCGTCCCGCCATAAACGACCGCGCCTCGACGGCAATACTGCTTCAGCGTACCCGGATCGTGCGACACCATGATCAGAGTCGCGTTATCACGCCGGTGGAGCAGCGCCTCCTCGCAGCGGATGCGGAAACGCTCGTCGCCGGCGCCGGTGATCTCGTCCACCAGGTAGCATTCGAAATCGATCGCCAGGGAGATCCCGAACGCCAGGCGCGCGCCCATGCCCGCCGAATAGGTCTGTACCGGCTGGTGGAGATAGGGGCCGAGCTGCGCGAAGTCCTCGACGTAATCGACCACGTGCTTTTCCGGCTGGTCGTAAATGCGCGCTATGAAGCGCGCATTGTCCGCGCCCGTCAGGCTCGCCTGGAAGCAGCTGGCGTAGCCGATCGGCCAGGAGGTCGACATGGTGCGGGTGATCCGGCCGCCCGTGGGATGCTCGACGCCCGCCAGCATCCGCATCAGCGTCGACTTGCCCGCGCCGTTCGCGCCGCAGATGCCGATGCTCTCGCCGCGCTCGATCGTGAAGTTCAGGTCGGAGAAGACGAGCCGCTCGAATTTGCGGAGCCTGTACGTCTTGGATACGTTCTCGAAACGGATCATCCGGCCCTCGCGCCCCGCTTTCCGGCGTCAGTCGCCAAGCCCGAAGATAGGCCATGACCATCGTTTCGCGCAACCGCCCGCTCCTGATGGACGCCCGCATGCTCGGGACGGACGGAGCCGCGGGCGTAACCGGGGTGGCGACCTACGCGCGCTCGCTGCGGGCGGCGCAGCGGTCGATCGACCCGACGGCGGGGCTGTTGTCGAGTCCGCCCTCGACCGGACCGGCCGCCGCCTACGGCCGCGCGCTTCGCGCGGCGCTTCCGCTCGGCGCGCGCGCGCGTCCGGACGCGGCGGGGTGGGCGGTCGCCGACCTCTTCCAGACGGCGCACATTCATTTCACGCTCCATCGCCGTCTGCTGTCCGTACGGGTGCCCGGTCCGGCGGGGCTGATCCATTGGAGCTATCCGGTGCCGCTCCGGCTTGCGGGCTGGCGCAACCTGTATACGGTGCACGATGCGATCCCGCTGCTGCATCCCGAACTGACGCAGATCGGGCGCGACCGCCACGAACGCGTGCTGCGGCGCATCCTGGTGACGGCCGACCGCATCGTCACGGTATCGGCGGCGGCGCGCGGGGACATCGTGCAAGCGCTCGGTTGCGATCCGGCGCTCGTGGTCGACTGCTCCCAGCCGGTCGACGTCGCGGTCGGACGGGCGCGCGACGCGCCGTTCGGGCTCGCGCGGGACGGCTATCTCCTGGTGTGCGGGACGGTGGAGCCGCGCAAGAACGTCGCGCGGCTGCTGCGCGCCTACCGCGCGAGCGGGACGGGGATGCCGCTGGTGGTGGCGGGGCCGGACGGCTGGCGGGCGGATGCGTCGGCGGCGCTGATAGCGGAGACGCCCGGCGTGCGGCGGGTGGCATCGGTCGACCGCGATGCGATGTCCGCGCTGATCGCGGGCGCGCGCGCGTTGTTGATGCCGTCGCTCGCCGAGGGCTTCGGGCTACCGGTCGCAGAGGCGATGGCGCTGGGCGTCCCTGTGTTGACATCGGCCCGGGGCGCGCTCGCCGAGACGGCGGGCGCCGCCGCGCTACTCGTCGATCCGGAAGACGAGGGGATGATCGCGCGCGGGATCGCGGAGCTGGCGACCGACGACGCCTCGTGCGCACGGCTGGCGGCGCGCGGGGCGGAGCGGGCGCGGCGCTTCTCGCCCGAGGCGTTCGCGCGCCAGCTCGGCGCGCTTTATGCGACTGTGTTTGCCCAAGGGCCCGATCGCGCCTAGTCCGCCGGTCTTTCGCGATGGAGCGATGCGGGCGCGTGCGGATCGGAATCGACGGGTATAATCTGGCCATGCCGGCGGGAACGGGGGTCGCGACCTATGGGCTGACGCTCGCCCGGACGCTGGCGGCGGGCGGGCACGCAACCTGCGGCGTGTTCGGCCTTGATGTCGGGGACGAGCCGGCCGCCCGCGAGGTCGCGTTCTTCGACCAGGTCGGCCGGGGCGAGCCGACCGACAAGACGCAGCAGCTGCAGCGCCGCGAGCGCCGCGCGCTGCAGCGCCGGGCGCTTAACCCGTGGGCGGCGGCGGCGGCCGTGGACGTTCCCCTGACGGGCCGGGTCGAGGTCGCCGCCTTCGCCGATCGCCTCCCCCGCTTCGACAGGGTGGTCAGCAGTCCCCGCCTCTACGACCTCGCCCACCGCCATTTCGGGCTCCACGGCCGCTTCGTCACGGTGAGCATGGCCGACCCGCCCGACGTGATGCATTGGACCTACCCCGTCCCCGTGACGCTCGCAGGCGCGCGCAACATCTACACGCTGCACGACCTAGTGCCGATGCGCCTCCCCTATACGACGCTCGATGCCAAGGCGCTGTACGCTCGGCTGGTGGCGCGGTGCGCCGCCCGCGGATCGCATGTCTGCACCGTGTCGGAGGCGAGCCGACGCGACATAACGGAGCTGCTGGGGATAAAGCCGGACAAGGTGACCAACTGCCACCAGGCGTCTCCGACGCCCGCCGCCGTGCTCGCCGAGACCGACGAAGCCTCCGCCGAGGCGGTCAGGGGCGTGTTCGGCCTCGCGCCGCAAGGCTATTTCCTGTTCTTCGGCGCGATCGAGCCCAAAAAGAACATCGGTCGGTTGATCGAGGCCTATCTGGGCCTTGGCACCGACACGCCGCTGGTGATCGTCGGCGCGCGCGCCTGGCAGAGCGAGGGCGAGCTGCACCTGCTGTCGCAGGCCGAGACGTTGCGCGAGCGGAGCGGACGCGGCCATGTCGTGCGGCTCGACTATCTTCCCCGCGCGCTGCTCCTCAAGCTCGTCCGGTCGGCGCGCGCGGTCGCGTTTCCGTCGCTGTATGAAGGGTTCGGGCTGCCCGTGCTGGAAGCGATGCAGCTCGGCACGCCGGTGCTCACGTCTGACACGAGCTCGATGCCCGAAATCGCGGGCGACGCAGCGGTGATCGTCGATCCGTATGACGTCGGCTCGATCGCCGACGGGCTCCGAATGCTCGACGGGGACGCGGCCCTGCGCGACCGATTGGCGCGGGCGGGTCCGGCGCGCGCCGAGCGGTTCTCGCAAGCCAAGTACCTGGCGCGGCTGGAGGCCATGTACCGGCGGGTCGTGGACGGAAGCGCGGAGGCGGCGTGAGCGGGCCGGGTCGGATCGAGGCGGGGGCGATAGAGGCGGGGGCGGTCGGCGAGCTAGCGCTCGACCCGTTCGGCTTTCACCGCGGCCTGGCCAGCCGCATCGGCGGGCTCGGCGGAAACGTGCCCGGCCATGATCCCATCTACGCCTTCCACACCCCCTATGTCGCGGCGGCGCGGGGGCCGGCGCGCTTCCGGATCCGCTTTCAGGGCCTCAGCGCGCGGCGCGGCGTGCTGGTGCTGCGCATCCACATGCTGCCCGACGAGCCGAGCGCGGCGGCGCGGCTGGTCAACAGCGCGCGCATCCAGCTCAACCGCCTCGTTCAGAACGGCGGCGAGGCCGAGATCGGGTTTGAGGGATTCCGCGGCTTCACCTTCGCCGTGATGGGCCAGGTGCCCGACGACACCGACGCCCGGGCGGCCTGCCTGGAGGTGACGCTCGACCGGCCCGCCGATCCGGCCGAGCTCGCCGATATGGCACCCGAGGATATCGACGGCACACGCTTCGGCAGCGACGCGCTGCGCCCGGTCGCGCACCTGCTCTCCGCCGAGCCGCCGTCGCTCGCCGCGCCGGTGTCGCAGCCCTGCACCGCACGGCAGATGCGCGAGCCGGTCTGGGCGGAGTGGTGCCGGGCGCTAAGACTGGAGGCATCCCCCGATCCCGCGCGCTGGCCGACCGTATACACGCTGCAGACTTTGCGGGTCTATGCGATGCTGGAGCCGGGTGCGCGCGGGCTGCTGCTCGGCGGCGACCGCGCGCTCGCCGCCGCGCTGCGGGCGCGCGGCCACGACATCGCCGAGGCGTTGGCGGCGGACGCCGGTGCGGCCGATGCCGACTACCTATGCGGGATGGCGGGCCTGCGCGACGGCGGCGCGATCGGGGACATGATCACGTCGGTCAAGGCGTCGCTGGGCCGACTTCGTCCCGGCGGGCTCGCGATCCACCTGCTTCCGCTCGAGGTGGAGCCCGGGATCGACGGCGCGTTCCGCCGCGCCGACCTGGAGCGGCTCGCCTTGACGCTGATCTCGCGTCGGCACGAGGTCGCGCGGTTCAAGACCGGCCGCGCGGTCGCGCTGGGCGGGACGGGCGTCGCCCCGTTCGGGCTGATGGTGCGTCGCGCCCGTTCCCCGCTCTGAACGAGGCGGGCCGGCTCATCTTCCGGCCGTTCCGGTCGGCACCACGGGCCTGGCCTTGACCACCCGGTCGATCGCGACGAGGTCCGCGAGCAACGGCGCGATCCAGTCGAGCGGCAGCATCACCGGTCCGTCGGACGGCGCGCGGTCGGGGTCGTCGTGCGCCTCGGCGAAGACCGCCGCCACGCCCGCCGCGACCGCCGCGCGCGCGAGCAGGGGGGCGAAACGGCGGTCGCCCCCGGACGAGCCCCCCTGCGCGCCGGGCGCCTGCGTCGAATGGGTCGCATCGAACATGACCGGGTAGCCGGTGTCCGCCATAATCGGCAGCGCGCGCATATCGCTGACCAGCATGTTGTAGCCGAAGCTTGCGCCCCGCTCGGTCAGGATTATCCGCCGGTTGCCGGTGGCGGCGATCTTGTCGGCCACCGCCGCCATGTCCCAGGGTGCGAGGAACTGCCCCTTCTTCACGTTGACCGCGGCGCCCGTCCGTCCGGCGGCGAGCAGCAGATCGGTCTGGCGCGACAGGAACGCCGGAATCTGGAGGATGTCGACGGCCTGCGCGGCGGCGGCCGCCTGATCCGGCAGATGCACGTCGGTCAGCACGGGGCATCCAAGCGCCGAGCGCACGTCGGCTAGAATGCGCAGGCCCTCGTCGACGCCGATCCCGCGCGCGCCGGACAGCGAGGTGCGATTGGCCTTGTCGAACGACGCCTTGAACACGAACGGGACGCCCACCGCGCGCGCGTCGCGGGCCAGGCGATCGGCGAGCCGGAGCGCGTGATCCCGCCTTTCGAGCTGGCACGGTCCCGATACCAGTACGAACGGCAGCGTCCGGCCGAAGCGCACCTCGCCAATCGTTACGATCATGTCGGGAACGGTCGGGGTGGGTGACATCGCGAGTCGCCTGGATTGCCTGTCCTGGACGCGTCAGCGGCTGATCCGCCCCGCAGATCCGCCACCCTATAATCGATCGGCGGACCGGTCGGGTCGGTCCAGGACGCGGCCGGCCAGCTGGCCGGCCGGTCGAGCCGAACTAGAAGTGGAAGATCACACCGGCGGAGGGGCGAATATTCTGGAGGTCGAACGTCGACACTTCAAGACGGAGGCGGACGCCCGAGTTACCGGTAAGACCGCCCAGGCCGATATCCTTCGGCCCGACTTCGACGCCCAGGCCGTAGGAGATGCCGTCGTCTTCGCGGTCGCCGTTGGAGCGCTCGTCGGTCTCGATCCACTGATAGCCGACCTTGCCATAGATCAACCCGCTGTCACCGGCGCGCAGACCCGCGCGGCCATAGACGCCGTACTCGTAGTCGATGCCCTTGAAGCCCTTGGCGACGTTACCCTCGGCGCCGATGAAAAAAGCGGCGACGGGGATGTTGACGCCGGCCACGGCCTCGACGAAGCCGCCGTCCGGGCAGCCGGAGCGCCCGTTGCAGTTCGTCGTCAACGGGCCGTCATTGTCGCTGTCGAAGTCGTTGTAGCCGCCCATCAAGCCGACATAAGGCTCGATTCCAAAAGCGGGCGTGCCGTCGGGCGCGGTGTCGGTCTGCGCATAAGCGGGGGCCGCGAACAAGGTCGCCGCCGCGGCGGCCAAGGTCAGGTATCGCATGGTCAGTCACTCCGAAGCTCGCCGACGGGATTTCCCGCGCCGGCCGTGGCAAATTCGTCGTTCGCTCTAGTAGAACACATAGTCATCCGAATTGTGGCGTCGCGGCGAAGAAATGCCGATCCTGTTGCGCCGAAGTCACAGGGGCTGGGTCGACGCTCGAACGGAACAAGTGAGCGTTCACGGCCTCAAGACTCGCCCGACGTTTCGGCGTGCGTCGTCGAGGCTGCGCGTGACGTCCGCCGGAGTGCGCTCGTCACGGTCGACCGGGAGATCGGCGCGGCGTACCCGCTCGACCGTGAACCGACCGAGCAACGGCGCGAGCGCGCGGGTAAAGCGCGCGTCCCCGACCCTAACGGGCGAGACGAGCGGCACCGCGTCGTAGCTCGGCGGTGCGCGCCGGGGATCGGGGATCGGGGAGCGTGACGAGGTCCAGCGCGGCGATTCGCCCGTCGAACGAAACGGCGGAGATCACGTCCGCCGACCCGTCGGCGATCGCGCGGTGCACGAAGGTCGGGTCGTACGACCGCGCGTCCGCGAAGCAACCCGTTGAAGCTCTCGTCTAGCCGTTCTCCCAGGGCGAGCCGGGCGCGATGTGAAGCGTCTTCACGTCGATTTCGCCCAGCCCCTTCTGGACGGCGGTTGCGATGAACCCGCTGCCGTCGTCCGACCTGATATGCGCTGGCGGACCCCGCTCGATGAACACACCGGCAAGCGCCGCCAACGCGTCCTCACGGTCGAGCCGGCGAGTTACGATCAGCGTCAGCGGAGCACGGCGACGCGCGGCTGGCCTCGTCGATGATGGTGAAGATGCGGAACCCGTCGTTCAGCCGGAGCCGCCCACGCTTCGGCGGCTTTTGAGGTACTTTCAGGCCCTCGCGCCGCCAGATCCGCCCCACACGCTTGTGATTCATCGACCTGCCGGCCGCATGCAGCGACGCGGTCACCCGGCGGTAGCCGTAGCGCCCGTACCACCCCGC
Source organism: uncultured Sphingomonas sp. (assembly GCF_964237155.1). GTDB lineage: Bacteria > Pseudomonadota > Alphaproteobacteria > Sphingomonadales > Sphingomonadaceae > Sphingomonas. Next base: position 19,645 of record NZ_CAXSHH010000030.1, read on the forward strand.
CAGCGCGACGATGTCCTTGGTCAGCGCCTGCTCGTCGTCTGGCCGGCAGGACGATGAGACCATTCGGCTGCTACGTTCCGAAGACCTGCACCGCTGGAATACCGGTGAGATCATCATGAAGCCGCGCTATCCGTGGGAGTTCGTCCAGATGGGTAATTGCGGATCGTCGATCGAAATCGACGAGGGGTGGCTCGTGTTCACGCACGGAGTCGGCTTAGTACGGGGTTATCGCGTCGGTGCGTGTTTGCTCGACAAAGCCGATCCCACCAAAGGTGCTGGCGTGAATGCCATCGCCGCCGCTGTTTCCAAACGGCGAACAGCGGGGCGGCTACGTCCCGAATATCACCTGCGGTCGCGGCGCGCTGCTCCACAAGCGTTGCGTGCTGCTGCCACACGCGATCGCCGACGAGTACTCCGCTTGTGCGGTCGGTCGCGTCGACGGCATACTGTCCGTGGTGCGCCAGCCTATCAAACTTCTCAGCATACGCTGGAGGACGCGCGCCCTCAGTCGAAGCTTCGTCGGCATTGGAAAGTGGCCTTCCAAGCGCCGAGGATCTGCCATGAACGAGTGTCCAAAATAATGCAGCGCAATGATCGTCCTGAATGTCTGAGTATGGGTCAATCAGTTCCCACTGCCGCGCCGTTGGCATAAAGGATATCAGCGGTCCGCCCATCCCTTTTGCCTCCGAACCAGCGCTGAAGCGCCGCCGCGAACAGCGGGTCTCTAGGTGCCGCTTTGGAGAACAGGGTGAGCGAGGAGCGGAGCTTGGCCGCATCGACGGAGCCGAACACCGCCTCAGCGGTGGTGCCGACGAGATCCTGGAGGACGGCCACGCACTCCCGGTACCTGGCCCCGAGCAGCGGATGGGCGAGATAGGCCTGCGCTTCGTCCAGCGAGCGGATCGCATAGCGGCGTGACATGTCGCTCGATCCAAGTCCGGCCACCTGAGGAAAGATGAACCACATCCAGTGGCGCGCCTTACGGCCTCGGCCCAGCTCTGCCAGCGCACGCGCGTAAGCTCCCTCCTGCGCAGCGACAAAGCGCTCGAGGTCAAACGGATCGGCATCGGTGGCGCTCGTCATGCGAACACATCTAAGGTGCGCTTTCCGCGGCCGCCAAGTGCCCGGATTGGATATTAGGTTGGTTGATCCAGGTCCCCCGAAGGGGGGCGGACATGGCGGGCCGATTGCGGCGGGCCACGACCGGGAGCATTGATCTGCCGTGACACTGCTGGACCGCCTCGGAGTGACGATCCCGATCGTGCGGGCGCCGATGGTGGGCGTGTCCACGCCGGAGCTGGCCGCAGCCGTGTCGAACGCGGGCGGATTGGGCTCGATCGCCGTTGGCGCAACCGACGCGGCCGGTGCCCGCGCAATGATCGGAGCGACGCGCGCACGCACGGATCGCGCGTTCAACGTCAACCTGTTCGTCCACGCGACCGCCGAGGCGGACCTTGCACGCGAGCGGGCGTGGCTGGCCGCATTGCGTCCCTTGTTCGAGCGCTTCAGAGCGGAGCCCCCGGCGGGGCTGCGGACGATCTACAAGAGCTTAGCCCACGACGACGAGATGCTGGCAATGCTGGTGGAGACGGCCCCGCCAGTGGTCAGCTTCCACTTCGGCTTGCCCGACGCGGACCGGATCGCGGCCTTGAGGCGGGCCGGCTGCGTCCTGCTCGCCACCGCGACAAGCCCGGCCGAGGCGCGCGCGGTCGAGGCGGCAGGCGTCGACATTGTCGTGGTGCAGGGCTGGGAGGCAGGCGGGCACCGGGGCGTGTTCGACCCTCGCGCGCCCGATGATCGACTCGGCGCGATGGCGCTGACACGCCTCCTGGTTGTGAACTCGGCGCTGCCGGTCATCGCGGCGGGTGGCATCATGGATGGGGCGGGTGTCCGGGCGGTGCTCGCGCTGGGCGCCGTCGCCGCCCAGCTCGGCACCGCGTTCATCGCCTGCCCGGAAAGCGGCGCGGACGAGGCGTACCGCGCGGCGCTCCGCGGCTCGGGCGCGAGCCGCACGGTGATGACCAGCGTGATCTCCGGCCGGCCTGCCCGTTGCCTGGCGAACCGGTTTACCGACTGGGAGGCGAGCGCGCCGGGCAAGGCGCCCGACTACCCGATCGCCTATGACGCCGGTAAAGCGCTGGATGCCGCCGCGAAGGCGGCCGGCGAGCACGGGTTTGGCGCCCAGTGGGCCGGGCAGGGCGCGCCGCTCATCCGCGCGATGCCGGCCGCCGATCTTGTGGTGCTGCTCTGGCATGAGATAGGACAGCCGGATCGAGCGATGATCCGGTAGGGTCGCGGTGTTACGTCGGAGCGGCCGCTCAGCATCGATCCGAGCCTTGGTTAGTATGCTTCCGCGCTGTTCAGCAGCTCCCGCGGATTGCTTAAAGTGACCATTACAGCGTGATGAACAGACGTCTGCTTCCGGGGAGCTCTGAAGCGCGACGGAACGTCCGGTTGTGATGAGGTGGACCCCCCGACGGCATTGATGTGCCAGAGTGGAAGTGTTGAACACCACTAAAGGAGGTGTCCGTGTCAGTGGTTACCACGATCGGTCTGGACATCGCCAAGAATATTTTCCACGCGCACGGAGCGGATGCGAGCGGGCGTGCCGTGTTCAGCCGGCGGCTCACGCGCGGCAAGCTGCTGGACTTCTTTGTATCGCACCCGCGCTGCCTGGTGGCGTTGGAGGCGTGTGGCGGCGCGCATCACTGGGCACGCGAGCTGCGGGCGATGGGGCATGAGGTCCGGCTGATCCCGCCGGCGTACGTGAAGCCCTATGTAGACCCGCACAAGAACGATGCGGTGGATGCCGAGGCAATCTGCGAGGCGGCGCAGCGCCCGAGCATGCGCTTTGTGGCGGTAAAGACCGAGGAACAGCAGGCCTCGGCACTGGTGTTTCGCACGCGCGACCGGGCGGTGAAGCAGCGCACCCAGCTCGGCGATGCGATCCGCAGGTATCTGGCCGAGTATGGCTGGGTTGCGCCGAAGGGATCGGCTCACCTCGCAATGTTGGCGGACCTGCTCGATGGCGGGGAGATCGGCGAGATACTGCCTGAGGCTGCGCGGTCCATGTTCGCGATGATGGTCGATATGCTGGCTGGGCTCGACGAGCGGATCGCGTCGCTGGACAAGGAGATTGCGCGTCGCGCCCGCGAGGACGAAGTAGCGCGCCGCCTGATGACGATTCCCGGCATCGGTCGATCACCGCGACCGCCATTGCGGCGATCGTGCCTCCGGCCGAGACGTTCGCCAAGAGTCGCGACTTCGCTGCCTGGTTGGGGTTGGTACGAAAGCAGGCGTCGACCGGCGGCAAGCAGAAGCTGGGTGCGATCTCCAAAATGGGAGAGCGAACGCTCAGGCGGCTGCTCATCATCGGCAGCAGCGCGGTCGTGCTCCAGGCAAGCAAGCGCGGAGCGCCAGCTGGTTCATGGCTTGAAGGCACGCTCGCCAGAAAGCCGCGCATGCTGGTCACGGTCGCGCAGATGGCGCGCACCTTTTGGGCATTGCTGGTGAGGCAGGAAGATTACAGAGCTCCGGTCGCAGTCACGGCGTAAGCCGAGGCGGGCCAGAGGCGTCGGAGGGCGCAGTCGGTCGAAGGAGGGTATGGCACAACAGTCGGCGAGACGGGATCGGAAGAACCAGATAGACCCATCGTGTCCAAGAACACGCAATTGTGAAATGGTTCCGGTCCGCGACTCCCATACGGGCCAGCAGCTTCATCGCTGCATCACAGGCCGGACAGATGGCAGCATCCGACCACGTGTCGAAACCTCAAGAAAACCGCTTGCAACCGAAGGGGCGTCCACAGAGGCGATCAGAGTCGGGGCACGACCGAAGCGGAAGGTCCGGTCAGTCGATCCTGCGTCCGGCGACGTTATGATAGAGGATCGAAAAGAGACCGGCAGGACAGTCTGCCTGCCGGCCCTCTGCCCGCGTCAGCGCGCCTGAGACCAGGCGACCGCATCCGCTCCGGCCGGGAAGTCGGCGGGAGAGCTCTCGTCGGTCACGGCTCGCCAGATCGCCTGGGCTACATCTTGGGCGGAGGTGACGGGTCCTGTATCCTGTTCGAAGCGAGCGAAGACCTGCTGGACGAGCCCAGCGTAGGGCTCGGGAAAGCCGTTCCTCATCCGCGCCCGCGCGTTGTCGCTGAACGCGGTGTCGGGCGCGCGACCCGGCCGCACGACCCGCACGCGGACGCCGAACGGCTCGAGCTCGAGCGCGACGCTGGCTGAAAACGCGTTCACCGCGGCCTTGCTGGCGGTGTAGACGGACAATAGCGGAAGCGGCTTATAAGTGACCGACGAGGTCACGTTGACGATCACGCCGGCGCGGCGCTCGCGCATCTGCGGCAGTACAGCCTGCATGAGTGCGACAGTGCCGAGCGTGTTGGTCTCGAAGATGTCGCGGACGGTTTCGATCGGCGTGCCTTCCAGCGCGTTGAGGAAGCCGATCCCGGCGTTGTTGACGAGCGCGTCGATCGGCCCCGCCGCCGCGATCGCATCCGCGATGCTGGCGGCGTCGGACACATCGAGCGCAAGCACCCGAATACGCTCCGATGAAGGCAGCACGTCCTGGCGCGGCGAGCGCATGGTGGCGACGATGTTCCACCCTTTGTCGGCGAATTGGCGGGCGGTCTCCAGGCCGAAGCCCGAGGAGCATCCGGTGATCATGATGGTCGGCATGGCTTTCTCCTGTTGCTGACCCCGAGAAAGGTGGGCATTGCACCTGGACATCCTACTCTCCACCGTCCCCATTTCGTTAGCGAGCGTCCAGCAATGAGCGATCCGCTGGCGCAGGTCGTCGGCCTGCTGCGGCCCGATCTATCCTTCGCGAAGCTGGTCGAGGGTGCGGGCGCCTGGCGCATACCGCGGTCGGAGGAGGGCAGGCCCTTCTTTTGCGCCGTGCTGGAAGGTGCCATCCAGCTGGAGGTGCGCGGCCGCGAGCCGGTGCTGGTATCGGCCGGCGACTTCGTCCTGATCCCGACCGCTTACGACTTTACCTCCTCCAGCACTTCGCCCGCGCCGGGCCACGGTTTGAGCAGCGTACCGATCGAGGTGAGCCCGAACGTCTTCCGCCTGGGCGACCCTGCAGCCACGCCAGAGGTCCGCATGCTGGTCGGCTATTGCGCGTTCGGCTCGACGGACGCCGCGTTGCTGGTTTCCCTTCTCCCGTCGCTGATCCATGCGCCTGGCGAGGGGCGCCTGACCGCGCTTATCCAGATGGCGGTGGAGGAGTCCCGCGCCGAACGCGCGGCGCGCGACGTGGTCCTGGCGCGGCTAATGGAGGTGCTGTTCATCGAGGCGCTACGCTCGTCCGGTCCGCACTGTCCGTGCGGGATCCTCCGTGGTCTCGGCGATGATCGGGTGGCGGCGGCGATCCGGCACATCCACGAGCAACCGACCGCTCCATGGACGGTCGCCAGCCTCGCGCGCGCGGCCGCGATGTCGCGCTCGACCTTCTTCGACCGCTTTCGCCAAACGGTCGGAATGGCACCGATCGAGTATCTGCTGCACTGGCGCATGGTGCTGGCGAAGCAGCTGCTGGAGCACGGGCGGACTTCCGTCGCCGAAGTCGCGCAGCGCGTCGGCTATGGGTCGTCAAGCACCTTCAGCGTCGCCTTCTCGCGCCATGTCGGCACATCGCCCAGCCTTTACGCGCGCCAACGAGCAGCATGAATGCTGCAATGGAACCGTCTGAACGAAGGTCTGGCTCTGGGGAACGCCGAACACGATCCCGACCGTCCGGTTGTGGGTCAGGTAATCGACGCAAAGAGTACTCACACCTTGGGACCGCCGGCTACAGGGACATCCCGATCGAAAGCTCGCTTCACGCGTCTCAGTGGCCCCTGCAGTCCGTCGCGGCCAGTTGAGCATCAATGCATGACGCGATAGGTCAGGATGTAGTGAGCAGGATCCTACTCGGCACGGCGGGCTGGTCGATCCCGTCCGCCATGACACCGGAGTTCCCGAGCGCAGGATCGCATCTGGAGCGCTACGCCCAGCGCTTTTCCGCGGTTGAGATCAATTCGTCATTTCATCGTCCTCACCGCGTCGGCACGTACCTGCGCTGGGCGGCGGCGGTGCCGGCTGGGTTTCGGTTTTCGGTCAAGCTGCCAAAGGCAATCACGCACGTTCGACGCCTGGTGGCGGTCGACGATCTTCTCGCGGCCTTCTCGCGCGAGGTCGCAGGACTGGGTGAGAAGCTGGCCGTGGTGCTGGTGCAGCTGCCGCCCAGCCTGACTTTCGACATCGATGTAGCTGACGACTTCCTCCGTCTGCTCCGACGTCACTTGGATGTCGGGATCGTCTGCGAGCCGCGGCACGCGACGTGGTTCACGGACGAGGCGGACGCATGTCTCGTGTTGCACCAAGTCGCGCGGGTTGCGGCGGACCCGGTGCTGGTGGCGGGAGGGAACCGGCCCGGCGGCTGGTCGAGGCTCCAGTATCATCGGCTGCATGGTTCGCCGCGAACCTACTATTCGGCTTACGGGGACGCTGCGCTTCGCAAACTCGCAGGCCGCTTGCGGTCGAGCGACGGGCCGAGGGGCGAGTGCTGGTGCATCTTCGACAACACCGCCTCGAGTGCGGCGACCGCGAACGCCTTGGAGCTGAGCGCGATACTGGACGGCTCCGACCCGCCAGAACTCAGGACGTCGACCTAAGAGAGCGCCGCCGAGCAACTTTGTGCACTGCACAACGGTTGAGGCGACATGACAAAACAGACTAACGCCAAATCATGTGAAGATAATTTGCAAACAGGCGAGCTTTCACGCTCCTGGGCGCGCTTTGCCAGCCAAAACCGCGGCTGGCTGGTTGCTGGAAGCGCAGTGGCGATGCTGGCCGGCAGCGCCGTATTCAACCGCGCCAACGCCCGTCGTGCCGAGGCTCGGACACCACCTGTAGGCTTGTTCGTCGAGGTCGACGGCGTCCGGCTGCACTATGTGGACCGGGGCGAAGGACCCGCTGTTGTCCTCCTCCACGGCAACGGCGTCATGCTTCAGGATTATACAGTCAGCGGCGTCCTTGACCATGCGGCGGAAAAGCACCGGGTCATCGCCTTCGACCGGCCAGGCTTCGGCTACAGCGATCGACCGCGCTCGCGCCTGTGGACGCCGGCTGCTCAGGCGGACTTGATCGCGCAGGCGATGAAGCAGATCGGGGTTGAGCGTGCGGTGATCGTCGGGCACAGCTGGGGCACGATGGTCGCGCTCGCGATGGCGCTCGACCATCCGGAACTCGTTTCCGGTCTCGTGCTGCTGTCGGGTTATTATTACGGAACGGCGCGCCCGGATGTCGTGCCCGCGTCCATGCCCGCCATCCCTGTCATCGGCGATCTCATGGCGCATACGGTGTCGCCGCTATCCGGCCTGCTGATCGGGCCGGTGGCGGTAAAGGCAAGCTTCTCGCCCGCTCCCGTGTCTGACAAATTCGCAAGCTTCCCGATCGCGATGACGTTGCGTCCGTCGCAGGTGCGCGCGACCGCGGCCGACACCGCGATGATGGTGCCGGCCGCCGTCGCGCTGAGCCGCCGATACGGCGAGCTCGCCTTGCCGATCATCGTCATGGCCGGCGAGGGCGATCTCATCGCGCATGTCGACAAGCACGCGGAGCGCCTCGTTGAGGAGATCGACAGCGCCGAGCTGCGTATGATCCCTGGGCAAGGTCACTTGTTTCACTACGCCGTACCGGAGCAGGTCGCAGCTGCAGTCAGCGACGTAGCGCGCCGCTTCATATAGGCGCGCGCCAGCTCGCGAAAGCGTGCTCATCTGAAGCGGCTATGCTGTCGCATGGTCGAATGGTTGCCATTTAGGACAACTCGCCACGCAATCGCCGCTCCGGCTTCGGCCATATCGCACAAGGACCAAAAAGGTGAACGGATGTCCGGTTCCGGGGAGCCGTTCGGAGCTTTGAAGTGCCCACAACTGGGTCCCTCCCGCCGAGAGGCTGCGTACCAAAAGCTTAGTGCCTGGTGGTGCCGCTGAACTCCGGTGCGGCATACGCGACTTGATCGCCAACGATCGTCAGCAGGCTCTTGGTCGCGGGCAGGGCGGCTCGAGGGACCTTAGTCATGTCTTGTGATAGTACTGCTATGTCTGCGAGCATGCCGGGTGCCAGCATTCCCTTCTCGGCCTCGGCGGACTCGGCGTACGCTGGCCACCGTGTCAGAACCGCCAGTCCCTCTTCACGCGTGACCGCATCGGGGTTGGTGTCCACGGTGATCGCGGCGAGCATCGCAAAGGGCGGAAATCCCATGTCTGAACCATAGGCCACGGGCACCCCAGCGCGCAGTCATTGCCCGACGGGTGCTGTGGGCCGCGGCTGCGCCAAGACAATCCCCAGCCGTTTGGCGCGTTCGAGCTCGGCGCCGACAATGCCGTTGGCGTGCTCCATCCGGACCCGCGTCCGCCGCCAGCGCTCGGACGGTGCCATCCGCTCCATCTCGTCCAGCACTAGGCTTGCCATCGCATCTCCAACCGCATGAAGGTGGAGCGGCTCGCCGCCGGCGAGCGCGCGAGCTAGCTGCGCACGAAGGTGCTCGATCGTGAAGTTCGGTCGTCCGCGCCAGCCGGGGCGATCACGATAGGGCTTTGACTGGAAGGCGAGCCCCTCGATTGGTGTCCCGTCGAGTACCCACTTCACGCCCGAAACGCGCGTGAATGGCGGCAAGCGTGACCGCAGCTTGCCCCAGGAGTCAGTGCCGTTCGCCTCCGCGACGCTCATCGGGAACCTTATTAGGCGAAGTCTGATTGCAGGGTTTACGCGACGGAGCGCACGCGCCAACGCTGCAGGGGTCTGGTCCCCCGACATGGCCTGAACGGAGGTGATGCCTTCGCGAAGGCGGCGATCGACGTACCCGCGCCAGTGCGTCAGCTGTATTTTATCGCTTGCCGCCGATTGCAGCCGACGGAGCACTTGCCAGCCGGCCTACTCCTCGAGCTTGCCCGTGATCCGACCGCTGGCGTCGCGATCGAGCCGTCCGCCGAGAGGATCAGGCGTCCGGTCGTTCAGGTTCATCAGGTCGAGGCCACGTGAGTTGAGAATCACGCCGTGGCCCCACCAGGCCGAAAGCACGACAGGACGTCCCCCGGCAACCGCGTCAACCGCGATCCGAGCGGCGGCGACATCCCTCATCGCGCCCGGGCCGACGACGGCGTGCACCCACGTACCGGGCGGCGATCCCCGTGCGGCCCTTGCGACAGCGGTGGCGACGTCTCCCAGCGGCGGGTCCGATACGGGCGATGCGCCAGTATAGGCGGAAGCGCCGAAGGGGACATTGCCAGGGTGATCGTGGGCGTCGTTGATGCCCGGCATCGCCATGCGGCCGGCAAGATCGATGACGCGTGTACGCGGTGTCGCGGACTTCAGGATGATACCGCTGTCCCCGACCGCCGAGACCCTGTCGCCTCGGACCGCGAGCGCCTCGACATATGGCTGCTCGGCGTCGCCCGTGTAGATGCGCCCGCCATGCAGGATCACGTCAGGCCCCGACGGGCCGGGAGCTGGCGCGGCGGCTATGGAGAAGAGAGGGGCGGCGAGCGTCAGCAGCGCGGCGGGCATCAATCGAGATCGCATGGGCGTCCTCCTGCTCGCGAAGGTCGCACGATCCGCGCGCACCGTCCATCTCGCACGCGAGGGCGGCCCGTTCGCAGGACGCAATCCATGTTTCTCGACCGCAGCAGGCCGCAACGCGCATGCTGAATGAATGGTCGAAGTCAGATTGGAAACTACCTGAACGTCCGCATCTAATGATGTGGATGGCTCTCCAATCCTCCTGCAGGATGATCTGCGGAGAGCCGGAAGGAGACCCACGATGAGAAACGTCACGACAATCGGTTTGGATTTGGCGAAGAACGTGTTCCAGGTGCACGGTGTCGGTGCTGATCCCCGGCGTCGGTCCGCTGCTCACCAGCGCCATCGTCGCCACCGTTCCTGACCCGGCGATCTTTCGCTCAGGGCGCAACCTGGCCGCGTGGATCGGTCTCGTGCCTCGGCAGAACTCCAGCGGCGGCAAGGAGCGGCTCGGCGGCATCACCAAGGCAGGGCACCAGTATCTGCGCTAGATGCTCATCGTCAGAGCGATGGCGGTGGTCCGCTATGCGCAGCGCAACGGGGCGAAGCGGCCGTGGCTCGTGCAGCTGCTCGCCCGCCGCAAGACCAAGGTCGCAGCTGTCGCGCTCGCTAACAAGAATGCCCGCATGATCTGGGCGATGATGGCGAGCGGCGAACGCTACCGCGAGCCTAAGGTCGCGTAAGAAATACCGCGCGGGCGACCGCGCCGCACGAAGTTGGAAAGGGCGAACAGGAGCTAATGCAACAAGCCGGTTGAAACGGCCGGATCGGTGTCAACCGGCGTGCAAAAGGGACCCCCGATCGGCGTCGAACAGGGCCCCCCTC
>NZ_CAXSHH010000031.1:0-29893 GCF_964237155.1 uncultured Sphingomonas sp.
AGACCGGCATCAACGCGCGCGCGGGCAAGAACCTGATCGGCGCGTTCCACCAACCCCGCCTCGTCCTGATCGACCCGGAGGTGCTGGACACCCTCCCCCCGCGCGAACTGCGCGCCGGCTATGCGGAGGTGGTCAAATACGGCCTGATCGACGACCCCGACTTCTTCGCCTGGTGCGAGGCGAACGGCCCCGCGCTCCTCGCCGGCGACGCGGACGCCCGCGCCCACGCCATCGCGCACTCGGTCGCCTCCAAGGCGCGGATCGTGACCGCCGACGAGCACGAAACGACGGGCCAACGCGCCCTCCTCAATCTCGGCCACACCTTCGGCCACGCGCTCGAAGCCGAAGCGGGATTCGACGGCACGCTCTTACACGGCGAGGCCGTCGCTGCCGGCTGCGCGCTCGCCCATCGCTACTCGGTCCGCCGCGGCCTCTGCCCGCCCGCCGACGCCGAGCGCGTCGCCGCCCACCTCCACGCGGTCGGCCTCCCCGACGGCTTGGCGGGCGTCACCGCCTCGGGCGCGCGCCTGGTCGACCACATGCGCCACGACAAAAAGGTCAGCGGCGGCATCCTTCCCTTCCTCCTCACGCGAGGGATCGGCGAGGCCTTCCTCGACCGCACCGTCGACTTGGTCGACGTGATCGCCTTTCTCGACGTGGAGCCTCGCCGATGCCCAACGGGGTGAAAAAGCAGAACCTCCCGACAAAGGTATGCCCCGCCTGCGACCGCCCCTTCACTTGGCGCAAGAAGTGGGCCCGCGACTGGGACAGCGTGATCTACTGCTCCGACGCCTGCCGGAAGAAGCGGTGACCTTTTGCTCGTCACCCCGGACTTGATCCGGGGTCCCGCTTTTCGCCGCAGCCGAGAAGCGGGATGCCGAATCAGGTCCGGCATGACGGGTCAGGTTCAGCTCGCTCGCACCCCCGCCCAAGCCAACCAGACCCACCCCCCGATCAGCACCAATCCCCCGATCGGCGTCACCGCGCCCAGCCATTTCGGGGCGCCCGCCGCCATCAGATACAGCGTGCCCGCGAACAGCGCCGCCCCCGCGACGAACGCCCAGGACGCGCCGCGCGCGCCCATGCCCATCGCGACCAGCGCGGCGACCGCGTGGACCAGCTGGTACTGCGCGCCCGTGCTCAGCCACTCGGCCGCCTTGCCGTGCGCGCCGTGCGCGCCGTAGGCGCCCGCCGCGACCGCGATCGCGCCCGACAGCGCCGCCATTACCTGCAGCATGTTCAGCTCTCCCCCGCCAACTGCCGGTTCTCCGTGATGATCCGCTCGATCCCCGCGCGCAGGTCGCCCGTGTCCGACTGTTCCCTCAACCGCTCCTCATCGCGTTTCCGGTACTCGTCCTCGACCCGGTCGATATCATCGTCGTCGATCTCCAACGCCGCCATCGCCATCCGCGCCATGCACACCGCCGATTCGATCACCTCGCGCACCGCGCCCGCGATGGGTCCGCCCGCGATCCTGATCATGCTCCGCCGGTCATACGCGCGCACGAACACCGACGCCTTCGGAAACGCCGCCGCCACCCCGTGCAGGAAATCCGCGTCGATCAAATCGCCGTTGGGGCAGAACAGCAGCAGCTGAGCCTCCGCCGCCCCCGCCTGTCGCAGCAGGTCCATCCGCGTCCCGTCACCATAATAGACCTTGGCCCCGAACGTCCCCGCCGTCTCGATCATCTCGGGATCCTGATCGATCAGCGTAACCTTGATGCGTTGCAGGATCAGCATCTGCGCCACCGTCTGCCCGAACCGGCCGTATCCGATCACCAGCGCGCTCGCCCCGTCGCCGGGCGGACCCTCGGGCATCGCGCCCTCCTCGCGCTCGGGCTCGGCCCTGATCCGCTGCGTGTAGCGCATCAGGAACGGCGTGAACGCCATCGATACCGTCACCACCGCCCCGAACAGCGACGCGGTCTCCGGCAGGATCAGCCGCCCCGCCTGCGCCTGCGTGAACAGCACGAACCCGAACTCGCCTCCCTGGCTGAGCAGCAGCCCCAGAGCCAGCGCCTCGCGCCACCCCATCCGGAACGCCAGCCCCAGCGCGAAGATCACCCCCGTCTTCACTCCGATCACCGCCGCCGCCATGCCCAGCACGAACAGCGGCCGATCGGCGATCGCATGGAGGTCGAGCATCATCCCCACCGCCAGGAAGAACAACCCCAGCAGCACCGACCGGAACGGTTCGACATCCGCCTCCAGCTCGTGCCGGTACGGGCTGTCGGCCAGCATCACGCCCGCGATGAACGCGCCCAGCGCCGTGGACAGCCCCAATGACGCCATCAGCGCCGCGCTCGCGACGACGGTGAACAGCCCCGCGAACACGAACATCTCGCGCTCGCCCAGCCGCCCGATCAGCCGGAACAGCGGCCGGAGCAGGAACCGCCCCGCCAGCACCAGCCCGACCACCGCCGTAAGCGTCTGGACGCCCACCACCCAGCCCGGCGTCGCATCCACGTTCGCGGGCGCGCGGCTCATCGCCGCCAGGATCGCGATCAGCGGCACGATCGACAGGTCCTGGAACAACAGCACGGAGAACGCCCGCTCGCCGAACGGCGTCCTGAGCCGCCCGACCGATTGCAGCATCGGCAGGACCTGCGCCGTCGACGACAGCGCCAGCGGCAACCCCAGCGCGAGCGCCGCGGCCGGCGAGAAACGCGCCAGCACCAGCACCCCGGTCAACCCCAGCCCGCATAGCACGACCTGCAGCAGCCCCAGCCCGAATATATCGTGCTTCAACCGCCACAATCGCTGTGGATTCAGCTCCAGCCCGACCAGGAACAGCAGGATCGTGATCCCGAACTCGGCGAACCCGAGCATCGACTCCGCTCCGCCGACCAGCCCCAGCATCTGCGGCCCGACCACCGCCCCCGCGACCAGGTACCCCAGCGTCGCGCCCAGCCCGAGCTTGCGAAACAGCAGCACGCACGCCAGCCCGAACGCGAGCAGGATCGCCCCGTCGCGCAGCATGTTCGACCCATGCTCCATCAGGCGGCGGCCGCCTTGGCCGATGCCTGCTCCGCCGCCTCGGCCGCCGCCTCGAACGCCAGCCGGATCGACGCATGCCGCGCCGGGTACGCCCGCGCCGGCTCGAACACGCCGAGGCCGGGCCAGTCCGGCGCGGCACCACCCTGGGTCAGCCACCGCGCCAGATCATCGCGCGCTTCCGCCAGCTCACTCGGCGTCCGCCCGACGGCCCCGCCCGCGAGCAGCGACGACGCCGCCTGCCCCAACGCGCAGGCCCGGACAAGCATGCCGACCGCCGCGACACGCCCGTCCGCGTCCAGATCGACATCCACGGTTACCCGGCTTCCGCACACCGCCGACCGTTTCTCCGACGATCCCATCGGCGCGGGCAGCCGAGCGCCATGCGGCATCTCCGCCGCCAGCCGCAGGATGTCCGGGTTGTATAGCGCGACGCTCATTTCTCTTCCTTCGCGCCCGAACCGGCGTCGACTTTAAACACCGGCTCGCCCTTACGCCGCCGGTCCACGAAATCCGCGATCCCCGCGCTGGTGGCGTTCAGCAGCGGATAGGTCCGCGACGTCCGCATCCATTCCGGCCGCCCGCGCGGTCCCCCGCCCATGAAATCGAACAGCAACGTCGCCAGCAGGAACAGCAACGCCGCGACCAGCAATCCCTTGAGCGCCCCGAACCCGAACCCCAGCGCCCGGTCCACCGGCCCCAGCACCGACGCCTTGGTCCGCTTTCCGATCGCATTGGCGATCACGCGTCCGATCAGCCACGTGCCCCCCGCCAAGATCGCAAAGGCGAGCGTCGCGCCGCCGCTCGCCGTCCCCACGCTCGCCGCCAGGACTTGGGCGAGCGGCAGGTGGAACAGCTTGATCGCGAACACCACGGCGACCCACGCGCCTAGCGCCAGCACCTCGTAAACGAACCCGCGCTTCAGCCCGAGCAACGCCGATCCGACCACGGCCAACAGTACGAAGATGTCGAGCGAAGTGAGCGCCACAAATGTCCGTTTCGATGGTGAACCGTCCCGGCGGAGCTACCCCCGCCCCAACAGATGGTCAACGAGCGCGCCCAGCGTCTTGAACCCCGACACCCTGAGCGGACCCGCGTCCTTCCCCACGCTCGCCGGCGCGAGCGCCCGCTCGAACCCCAGCTTGCCCGCCTCCTTGCAGCGCAGCGCCGCATGCGCGACCGGCCGCACTTCGCCCGACAGCGCGATCTCCCCGAACGCCACCGCGTCGGCGGGCACCGGCCGCTCCGACAGGGCGGACACCAACGCCGCCGCCACCGCCAGGTCGGCCGCCGGGTCCTGCACCCGGTAGCCCCCCGCCACGTTCAGATACACTTCGGCCGACGAGAACGACAGCCCGCACCGCGCCTCCAGCACCGCCAGCACCATCGCCAGCCGTCCCGAGTCCCACCCCACCACCGACCGCCTCGGCGTCGCCCCGCTCGCCAGCCGCACGACCAGCGCCTGAATTTCGACGAGCACCGGCCGCGTGCCTTCCAACGCCGGGAACACCGTCGCCCCCGTCACGCCCTCTTCGCGGTGCGTCAGGAACAGCGCCGATGGGTTCGCGACCTCGCTCAGGCCCTCCTCGTCCATCGCGAACACGCCGATCTCGTCCGTGCCGCCGAACCGGTTCTTGACCGCGCGCAGGATGCGGTACTGGTGCGACCGCTCCCCCTCGAAGCTCAGCACCGTGTCGACCATGTGCTCCAGCACGCGCGGGCCCGCGATCGACCCGTCCTTGGTGACATGCCCGACCAGCACCACCGCGGTCCCGCGCTCCTTGGCGAAACGGATCAGCTCCTGCGCCGACGCGCGCACCTGGCTGACGGTGCCGGGCGCGCCCTCGATCAGGTCCGAATGCATCGTCTGGATCGAGTCGATCACCAGCAGGGCGGGCGGCGGCCCCATGCTCAGCGTCGTGAGGATGTCGCGCGTCGAGGTCGCCGCCGCCAGCCGCACCGGCGCGGCGCCCAGCCCCAGCCGCCGCGCGCGTAAGCGAACCTGGTCCGCCGCCTCCTCGCCCGAGACATACGCGACCCCCCGCCCCGCCAGCGCCAGCCTGGCCGCGGCCTGGAGCAGCAGCGTCGACTTGCCGATCCCCGGATCGCCCGCGAACAGCGTCGCCGACGCCTCCACGAACCCCCCGCCCATCGCCCGGTCCAGCTCGGCGATGCCCGTCGTCATCCGGTCGGGGAGCTTGACCTCCGAATCGAGCCCGATCATTTCGATCGCGCGGCCCCCGCCCTGCAGATTATGCTTGGCCTGGAACGGGGTCGCGGCGGTCGATGGTGCTTCCTCGACGATCGTGTTCCACTCCGAACAATCGGCGCATTGCCCCTGCCACCGCGAGGATACCGACCCGCAGGCCTGACAGACGAAACGCTTATGCGGGCGGGCCATGGGCGGAATATAGCGATGGAGGAACGGGAAGAGAACGCATTCCAACCCCTCTCCCGCTTTCGCGGGAGAGGGACAGGCGCGAAGCGCCAGGGTGAGGGCCCGACCGTGCCCGGAAATGCCCCCATCCGACCGCGCTACGCCGCCCCGGATCACGGAGGCGGTCCATGGTCCGATCGGGGAAGCGAAGATGTGAGCGTTCACGGATTCATCATCGATCATTCACGCCACCGTCGCCGATGCGGCTTATCGGCATGAACACCCCGAACGGACGAGGACCCGACTCCATCATGAGCGAAGCGGAAGTGAATGCTGAGCGCCTGCGTGACCTACAGAACGCGTTCGACGGCTCGTCCCTGGTCCCCGATCGGCGCTCCTTTCTGGGATACGGCTTGAGTTCCTTACTACTGTCGACGATCCTCTCGGGCTGCGGCGACGACCAGGACGGCGCGCCGGCTGTCGGCGCGACGCCGCCCCCTCCGGCGACCATCTCCAGCTTCGGCCTGGCCGTGCTGCCCGACACGCAGTTCTACTCGCGCTACGCCACCGCGGAGACGGGCAACCAGTTCGCCAGGCGCTATGGCAGCGAGCCGTTCCTGGCCCAGACCAATTGGATCGCCGCCAACGCCGCGCAGCTCCGCATTCCCTTCGTCATCCACCTTGGCGACGTGGTCGATCAGGCGACCCGGCCGCAGCAATGGGCGGTCGCGGACACCGCGATGAAGGCGTTGGAGGACGCCAAAATTCCTTATTCGATCCTCGCCGGCAATCACGACGTCCGCCAGGACATCGGCTACAATGTTCCGGCCGACCAAGCGACGGGGACCGACGCCGCCCGCGATCTCGCGGTCGAGCCGTATCTGCAGACGTTCGGGCGCGACCGGGCGAGCCGCCAGGCGACCTTCGGCGGTCGCGACGCCAGCGGGTTCCACGAATATCACACCTTCACCGCCGAAGGTCAGCGATTCATGGTGCTGTCGATGTCCTGGCGCGCGTCCGATGCGGCGATCGCCTGGGCGCGCGGCGTCATCGCCGCCAACCCGACGCTGCCGGTCATCCTCGTCAACCACGATCTGCTGGCCATCGCCAACGACGGCCTCAGCCCGCGCGAGACGAGCTATGGCGACCTTCTCTGGCAGCGGCTGATCCGCGACAACGATCAGATTTTCATGACGTTGAACGGTCATTATCACGGCTCGTCGCGGCTGACCAAGCTTAACGATTTCGGCAACGCCGTCGAACAGATGGTCGTGGACTACCAGATGGCGTACCAGGGCGGGAACGCGCTGATGCGCTTCTACGAGATCGACCTCACCAACAACCGCATCAACGCGATCACCTTTTCCCCCTGGGTGCGGCAGAAACCCGGCGACAGCCTGAACGCGTTCGACCAGCCGGTGCTGACCGAACCCAACCACCAGTTCAGCATTTCGATGGATTTCGCGCGGAGGTTCGCGCGGTTCAGCCCCGATTTCCGCGCCTCCTCCGCCGCCACGGCGATCGCCAACGTCGCCCCGGCCGCGTCGGCCCTCATCACCAACGGCTTCGCCGCGCCCGCCCCGATCGTCTCCCGCACCCCGGCGGGTCCCGACGATTATCCGCGCATCCCCGAGACGCGGGCGCATTGGCGCTTCTTCGGCGGCGCGAACGGGACCGCGGTGTCCGAAGGCGCGGTCATCGAGGACCGGTCGGGCAACGGCAACGCGATCAGGCGCGCCGGGCTCAACCAACCGGCGGGCAACACCGCCGCGCTCGACGATCTGGTCTGGACCGATGACCGCCACCGTCTGTCGTCCGCCCCGGGCAGCATCGCCTTCCGCAACACGCGCGGCCCCAGGCTCAGCTATTTCCTGACGGCGGCCGACGCCGCGATCAACGCGGAGACCTTCACGTCGGGCTATACCGTCGAGGCGTTCATGAAGGTCCCCGCCGCTTGGACCGCCGCGAACAACTCGTTCATGGCGATGATGTCGCGGGCCGGCAGGCGCGGCAACCTTTCGGGTTTCGCGGGCGGCCTGCCGCAATCGCCCCCGCTCCAATTCGCCTTCTCCAACCTGCGCGAAGTTCAGTTCGAAATCATCCCGGAACAGGCGCCGCCCCGCTCGTCGCGGGTGAACTGGTCGGGGGAGATCGTGCTGGACACCTGGATCCATGTCGCGGTCGTGGGCGACGCGACCACCCGCGAGACGACGATGTACGTCGAGGGCGCGCCCGTCCTCCGCAACGCGATCGACACGGTCGGCCTCGCCACGCTCGGCCTGCCATGGACCGTCGGCGCGGGTTATTGGGACGGAGGTCCTCCCGGCGGCGGGTTCCTGGGGTCGCTGGGAGAGATCAGGATCGTGGCACGCCCCCTGACCCCCGCTCAGTGGCTCACGGGGCGCGCTTCGTGACGAACCGGCGGGCCGCGCCGCGGTGCGCGGCCCGCCGCCGACCGCGCCGCCCGTTTGCCGCCTCCGCCCACGCCCGCTATGCGCCTCGGGGATGCAGCCACCCGACCCCGATCCATCTCAGCTGCGCGTCGCGCTCTTCAGCGGCAATTACAATTACGTCCGCGACGGCGCGAACCAGGCGCTGAACCTGCTCGTCGGGCACCTGCTCGCCCAGGGCGTGACCGTGCGCGTCTACTCTCCCACCACATGCACCCCGGCCTTTCCACCCACCGGCGACCTCGTCGACGTGCCCGCGCTGCCCATGCCGTTCGGACGCGGCGAGTACCGCGTGGCGCGCGGGTTGCCGGCGCGGGTGCGCCGCGACCTCGCCGCTTTCGCGCCCAACATCGTCCACGTCTCGACGCCCGACCTGCTCGGCCACCGCGCGCTCGGCTGGGCGGAGGCGAACGGGGTGCGCGCCGTCGCCTCGTTCCACACGCGGTTCGAGACGTACTTTCGTTACTACAAGCTCGGCTTCGTCACGCCGTTCATCGAACGGCTGATGAAGCGCTTCTACGACCGCGTCGACCGCGTGCTCGTACCCGGCCCCAGCATGGAACGGCTGTTGCGCGACTGGGGCGTCACCGCGCCCATCTCCGTCTGGTCGCGCGGGATCGACCACGCCCGCTTCGACCCCGGCCGCCGCGACATGGCGTGGCGGCGCGCGCTCGGGATCGCCGACGCCGACCCGGTGATCGGCTTTCTCGGCCGGCTGGTGAAGGAGAAGGGCCTCAGCATCTTCGCGCATGTCGTGCGCGAGCTCGAGGCAAGGGGCGTTCCGCACAAGGTGCTCGTGATCGGCGACGGCCCCGCGCGCGACTGGTTCGCGTGCCGGGTGCCGGACGCGGTCTTCACCGGCTTCCTGTCGGGCGACGATCTCGGCCGCGCGGTCGCCTCCACCGATATGTTCTTCAACCCCAGCGTCACCGAGACGTTCGGCAACGTCACCACCGAGGCGATGTGCGCGGGCGTCCCCGTCGTCGCCGCGCGCGCGACCGGCGCGGTCGACCTGATCGAACACGGCGTGACCGGCTTCCTCGTCCCGCCGCGCGACGTCGGGGCCTATGCCGACGCGATCGCCCGCATCGTGGCCGATCCCGCGCTACGCCGCACGATGGGAGAAGCCGGCCACGCGCGCGCCCTCGCCTATCGCTGGGACACCGCCAATCAGGCCGCGCTCGATGCCTATCTCGAGGTCATGGCCGCGCCCGCCTAGCGCGGGCGCCCGAACCGCGTCAGCGCAGCCGTTCGATCCGCTGCGCCACCTCGTCGATCAGCGCCGCGATGTCGTGGAGCGTGTCCTCGGACATTTCGCCCCGTTGCACCCGGTGCTGGAGCGCGACGCGCAGGTTCTGCATCGCCCGGCGGATCGGCGTCCCCTCGCCCCGGCTCCGCTCCGCGCCCATCTCGGCCAGCCGTGCCATCAGTCCCGCGACCAGCTCGGCGTTCTCCGCCAGTTCGCGGCGACCCGCATTGGTGATCGCATATCGCTTCTTCGCGCCTTCCGACACCTGCTCGGCCGTCAGGTCCATCTCGTCCAGCAGCGTCAGCAGCGGGTACACCACACCCGGGCTCGGCGCGTACGCCCCCTTGGTGATCCCCTCGATCTCGCGGATCAGGTCGTATCCGTGCCGCGGCTCGTCAGCGATCAGCTTCAGCACGATCAGCCGCAGCTCCTCGCGCCGGAACATCGGCCGCCCGCGCCCGCCCTCCTGCTTCTCGCCCGCGTCCCACGCGAAGCTGAACGGCCCCCGCGACCAATGCCCACCGCCGCGCGGCCCGCATCCCCGTCCCTGCATCCCATGCCACATGATCGTCGCTCCTCTATCTTGACGCGCTCAAGATATATCTTGGAATAGCGGAGTCAAGAGCTCCGACCCGCCGCATAGGTCAGGTTCTTCTGGTTCCGCTCGATCTCGCCTATCGTGCCCGCATGGCCGACCTCTTCGCCGACCTCGAACAGCCGCAGGCACCCACCCCCGACGCCCCGCTCGCCGACCGCCTCCGCCCCCGCACGCTGGCCGACGTCGTCGGCCAGGAGCATCTGACCGGCCCCACGGGCGCGATCGGCCGCATGGTCGCCGCGGGGCGCCTGTCCTCGATCGTCCTCTGGGGCCCGCCCGGTACCGGCAAGACCACCATCGCCCGCCTCCTCGCCGACGCGGTCGGCCTCCGCTTCCTGTCCATCTCGGCCGTCTTCTCCGGCATCGCCGACCTTAAGAAGGCCTTCGCCGAAGCCCGCGACGCCGCCCGCGCCGGCCGCCGCACCCTCCTGTTCGTGGACGAGATCCACCGCTTCAACCGCGCCCAGCAGGACGGCTTCCTTCCCGTCGTCGAGGACGGCACCGTCATCCTCGTCGGCGCCACCACCGAGAACCCCAGCTTCGAACTCAACGCCGCCCTCCTCAGCCGCGCCCAGGTCCTCATCCTCCACCGCCTCGATCACGCCGCGCTTGGCAAGCTGCTCGACCGGGCCGAGGCGGAGGTCGCCCGCCCCCTACCCCTCGACGCGGAGGCCCGTGACGCGCTCCTCGCCAGCGCCGACGGCGACGGCCGCTTCCTCCTCAACCAGGTCGAGACACTCTACTCGGTCGACCTGCCCGCCCCGCTCGACCCCGCCGGCCTGGGCGCGCTCCTACAGCGCCGCGTCGCCACCTACGACAAGGACCGCGAAGGCCATTACGGCCTCATCTCCGCGCTCCACAAATCGATCCGCGGCTCCGACCCGCAGGCCGCGCTCTACTATCTCGCCCGGATGCTCACTGCCGGCGAGCAGCCGCTCTTTCTCCTGCGCCGCCTTGTCCGAGCCGCCGTTGAGGACGTGGGCCTCGCCGACCCGCAGGCGCTGGTCCAATGCCTCGCCGCCAAGGACGCCTACGACTTCCTCGGCTCCCCCGAAGGCGAGCTCGCCATCGCGCAGGCCTGCCTCTACCTGGCCACCGCCCCCAAGTCGAACGCCGTCTACGCCGCCCAGAAAGCCGCCTGGACCACCGCCCGCGAGACCGGCTCGCTCCAGCCCCCGCTTTCGATCCTCAGCGCGCCCACCAAACTCATGCGCGACGCCGGCTACGGCGAAGGCTACCAGTACGACCACGACAAGGCGGACGGCTTCTCCGGCGCGCATTACTGGCCCGACGACATGGAGCCCCGGACCTTCTACACCCCCACCGACCGAGGCGCGGAACGCCGCATCGCCGAACGCATGGCCTGGTGGGAGGAGAAGAGGAATGAGAAGCGCGGTTAGCCTGGCCCTGCTGCTGGCCGTCCCGGCAGCGGCGCAGCAGGTCGCCCCCACCGAGCCCACGCTCTACCAACGAGCGATCGCGGCGGGGTACAAGGCGCTGACGATATGCTCGGGCATCTTCAATGCCGATCGGACGGCGCGGCAGATCGAGGCCGACGACTTACGCGGCATCTACCCGGAATATGATGGGATCGTGCCGACGCTGAAAGCCGACGTCGATCTCGTCTCCGACTCGGTCAGGGTAGATTGGTCGGACACCCTTGCGCCCCGCATCGCGACGCGGCGCGACGGTACCGGTTGCGAGCTGGCCCCCATCGGCTCGGAGACCGGCAACGTCCTGATAAAGGAACAGGCCGAACCACCGCCGCTGATCGCCCGGGCTCGACCGGGCCGAAGCGAGGAGCAATGGCCCTTGGGGGATACCGGCATCGCGCCGCGCCCCTCGCCCACGCTCGTCGCGGCGATGACTCGAGCCTTCGACCGCACCACCTACGGGCAGGCTTCGGAAACCGTCGGCGTCGTCGTGCTCCGCGATGGCGAAGTCGTCGCCGAGCGTTATCGCGACGGCTTCGGCGCTTACACCTCCAACCGCACTTGGTCGGTCGCGAAGAGCCTTGCGGGTATGACGATTGGAGTGGCGCAAGCGCAAGGTGCGATCGATATCGCCGTGGCCGCGCCGGTTCCGGAATGGCAGGCGGCGGGGGACCCACGCGCGGCGATCACGACCGACCAGCTCCTCCGCATGACGTCCGGCCTACATAGCGACACCGCCGGCAGCCGCACCGACGTCATCTATTTCGGCGGCGTTGCCGTCACCGAGCAGGCGACCGGGTGGCCGCTCATCGCGCAGCCCGGCACACGCTTCCGCTACGCCAACAACGACATCCTGCTCGCCGTCCGAGGTCTCCGCGCCAAGCTGGGCGAGGAGCGTCACCGCGACTTCCCCACTCGCGAACTCTTCGCCAGGCTCGGCATGCGCCACACGGTCGCCGAGACCGACTGGCGCGGCAATTACATCCTCTCTTCCCAGGTCTGGTCCACCGCCCGCGACCTCGCCCGCTTCGGCCAGTTCATGCTCCAGGACGGCGTGTGGCAAGGCCAGCGCCTGCTCCCCGCCGGCTGGATGGCCGACTCGGTCAAGCCGCTCGGCCCGCAGCCCGCGACCGGCCCCGGCTACGGCCGCACCCTCTGGCTATTCGGCCCCGCGCAGGGCCTCCCCACCGGCAGCTACGCCGCGCAGGGCAATCGCGGCCAATACGTCATGGTGATCCCCTCCGAACGCCTCGTGATCGTCCGCCGTGGCGAAGATCCCGGCCCCGCCCGCTTCGACATCGCCCGCTTCGCCGCCGATATCATCAAAGCACGGTGAGGCTGTTCACCCGCTTCGCCGTCATCGACTGGTCCGGTGAGGCGGTCGCACGACCGAAGGGACTTGCCCTCGCCGAAGCGACGGTCGGACGCTTCGCCCCCGCGCTGCTTCGCCCCGAGGACGGTTGGTCGCGCGCCCGCATCGCCGATTGGCTTGAAGCGCATGCCGAGGCCGGAACCGACTTGCTTATCGGTCTCGACCTGTCGCCCGGCCTCCCCTTCCTCGACCAGGGAAGCTACTTCCCCGGCTGGCCCGCATCGCCCCCGGATGCCAAGGCGCTCTGGCGCTTCGTCGACGAGGCCTCAGTCGACGACGACCACCTCGCGGTGAACGGCTTCCTCCGCCACGAACACGCGCACCCCCATTTCCGCCATCACACCGGCACCGGCGCGGCCTTCCCCGGCGGCCGGGGTCGCCTGCGCGTCTGCGAGGTCGAACAGGCGCGCATGGGCCTGTCCCCATCGAGTTGCCTCAACCTCGTCGGCGCGGCCCAGGTCGGCAAGTCGAGCCTGACCGGCATGCGCGTCCTCCACCGCCTAGACAACCGCATTCCCGTCTGGCCCTTCGACCCCGTCCCACAGCGCGGCCCGGTGATCGTCGAGATCTACACCGCCATCGCCGCCCGCGCGGCCGGCCTCCTCCGGGGCCTGAGCAAGATCCGCGACCAAACCGGCCTGGACGCCGCGCTCGAGGCGCTCGGCTCCGACAAGCATCCCGGCCTGGCCCGCCACGACGATCATTCGACCGACGCGATCGTCACGACCGCCTGGCTCCGCGCCGTCGCCCATCGCCCGGAACTCTGGTCGCCCGCCGCGCTCACGCCCGAGATCGCCCGCACCGAAGGCTGGACCTTCGGCGTTCCATGACGCATTTAGGCGGCGGGCCGGTTTAGCTCAGTTGGTAGAGCGCCAGTTTTGTAAACTGGATGTCGCGGGTTCGATTCCTGCAACCGGCACCAGCCCTCCGCGTTCCGCCCCCCGATGATGAAGCTCGCCAGCTACAACATGCGCAAAGGCGTCGGCACCGACCGCCGCCGCGACCCCGCCCGCACGCTGCAGGTCCTCCGCGAGATCGACGCGGACGTGATCGCGCTCCAGGAAGCCGACCGCCGCTTCGGTGCGCGCGAGATGGTCATCACCGCACACCTCCTCGCCGAACATAGTGACTGGAAGGCCGTGCCCCTCGCCATGCGCGAACGCTCGATGGGCTGGCATGGCAACGCGCTGCTCGTCCGCAAGTCGGCCGAGATCGTCGGGTGCGGCGCGATCCACCTGCCCGCGCTCGAACCGCGCGGCGCGGTCGTGGCCGACGTGCGGATCGGCGCGGAGTTGGTGCGTGTCGTCGGCATGCACCTCGACCTGTCGGGCCTGTGGCGACGCAAGCAGGCGCATGCGATCCTAGCCCATCTCGACGCCGCGCCCGACCGACCGCCCACCGTCATGATGGGCGACCTGAACAACTGGAGCGCCGCGTCGGGGTGCCTGCGCGATTTCGGCCGCCGCTTCGCCTTCGCCCAGACCGGTCCAAGCTTCCACGCCCGTCATCCCGTCGGCCGCTTAGACCGGATCATGGTGAGCAACGAGCTCCGCGTCGCCGATTGCGGCGTCCACGCCAGCGCCGCCGCGCGGAAGGCCAGCGACCACCTGCCGATCTGGGCCGTCGTGGAGCGCGATGCGCCGCCGTCCGCCTGATGCGCGAGAAGGAGCTCCGCCTCGCGCTCGTCTGCTACGGCGGCATCAGCCTCGCCGTCTACATGCACGGCATCACCAAGGAGGTGTGGCGCCTCGCCGCCGCCAGCCGCGCCCACGCCGAACGCGGCCCCCGATCCGAGGGCGTCCGGGGCGTGTACCAAGACCTGCTCGCCGAGATCGAGGCGACGGCCGACACCCGCCTTCGTGTCCTGGCCGACATCGTCGCCGGTGCCAGCGCGGGCGGCGTCAACGGCGTCTTCCTGGCCCAGGCGATCGCGACCGGCCAGTCGCTCGATCCGCTCACCGACCTTTGGCTCGGCTCGATGGACGTGGAAGCGCTGCTCGATCCCGCCGCCGCACCGACCGGCCGCTTCTCGCGCGTCTGGGCGATCCCCTTCGCCTGGGCCGCGGGACGACGCGGGCTGGAGGGCACGGACCCGGCGGACGCCGACACCCAGACCGAGGTCCGCGCCAACATCTCCCGCTTCGTCCGCTCGCGCTGGTTCGAGCCGCCCTTCGGCGGCGGGGTGCTGACCGGCCTCATCCTCGACGCGCTCGCCGCGATGAAGTCCGGCCCGACCGGCCCTCGGCTGCTTCCCGACGGCCAGCCGCTCGACCTGTTCGTGACCGTGACCGACTTCACCGGTCATCCCGAACGCCTCAGGCTTAATTCCCCGCCCGAGGTGGTGGAGACCGAGCACCGCCTCGTCCTCGATTTCACCGACGGCGGCGACGCGCGCGACACCCTGGCCGACCCCGCCGAACTTGCCTTCGCCGCCCGCGCGACCTCAAGCTTTCCCGGCGCGTTCCCGCCCTTCACCGTCGCCGAACTCGACGGGGTGCTGGCGGAGCGTGGCGCGGACTGGCCCGGCCGCCGCGTCTTCCTCCGCCGCGTGCTCCCCCGTCAGACTGCGGCCGACACGCTGGACACGACCGTGCTGATCGACGGCTCCGTCCTCGCCAACGCACCCTTCGGTCCGGCGGTCGAGGCATTGAAGAACCGCCCCGCCCGACGCGAGGTCGACCGCCGCTTCGTGTTTATCGATCCTACCCCCGGCATCGACCTGCGCGTCGCGCGCGGCGAGGGTCCGCCCGGCTTCTTCCAGACGATCCTCGGCGCGATCACCGACCTGCCCCGCGCCCAGCCGATCCGCGACAACCTCGAGGCGATCGCGGAGCGCTCGGCCCGGATCGAACGCCTGCGCGGCGTCGTCGACACGCTCCGCCCCCGCGTCGAGGAGGAAGTCGCGCGGCTGTTCGGCCATACCTTGTTCCTCAATCGCCCGACGCCCGCTCGCCTCGTCGCCTGGCGTCGGCGGGCGCAGGAGGGGAGCATGGCCGCCGCCGGATTCGCCCACGCCGCCTACGGCCAGCTCAAGATCGTGGCACTGATCGACCAGATCGCCGCGCTTCTCGCCCTGGTCTCGACCGACCCGCGTCCCGAACGCCGCGACGCCATACGTGCCGCGATCACCGCCCAAGTCGCGGAGCGCGGCGTCATGCGCGATCCGTTCGAAGCGCCCGCCATCGACTTCCTACGCACCTTCGACACCGGGTTCCGCATCCGTCGCCTGCGCCTCCTCGCCCGCCGCCTCGCCGAGCTGGAGGCCGGCGGCGACACGCCCGACCTCCCCGGCATGCGCGAGGCGATCTACCGCTCGCTCGCCGGTTATCTCGACCGCCAGCGTCCGTCCGGCCACCTCGACCTTCGCCGCGCGATGCGGCGCGCCCGCGGCGACACCGGCCTGCCGCTGGACGCGCTCGCCGCCTCGCTCGATCTTACCCGCCTCGACGCGGAGACCGATGCCAACCTCGCCGACGCGCTCGCCGCGCTCCCGCGTGAGCCGCGCCGCCAGCTCCTCCTCGCTTATCTCGGCTTTCCCTATTTCGACACCGCCACCCTGCCGCTCCTCCAGGGCGAGGGCCTGGACGAGTTCGACCCGATCAAGGTCGACCGCATCGCCCCCGATGACGCGCGATCCATCCGCGAAGGCGGCGCGGCGGCGACGCTCAAGGGCATCCGCTTCAACAATTTCGGCGCGTTCTTTTCGCGCGCTTACCGCGAGAACGACTATCTGTGGGGTCGCTTGCACGGCGCGGAGCGGATGATCGATATCGTCGTCTCGGCGCTCCCGGATGGCGTCCACCTCGGACCCGGCCGCGTGTCCGCCATCAAGCGCGCCGCCTTTCACGCCATCCTCGGCGAGGAGGAGGACCGCCTAACCGCCATCCCCACGCTCTTCGAGACGCTCCGCCGCGAGATCGGCTGAACGCCACCCCTCCCGTCACCCCGGACCTGATCCGGGGTCCCGCTGTTCTGAAGAGGGCGAATCGCGAGAAACGAGATGCCGGATCGAGTCTGGCGTGACGGAGGGGGTAGTACCCTCCCGCAGGTGACAAGCTTCCTACCCCGCGCTAACCCCGCCTCATGCAGTTCCTGAAAACCCTTTTCTGGTGCCTGCTCGCCTTCGTCGCGGCGCTGTTCACCTATGGCAACTGGTTCAGCGTTCCCGTTCGGCTGTGGAGCAACATCATCGCCGACGTGAACCTGCCCTTCTTACTGCTCCTGGTCTTCCTCGCCGGCTTCGTCCCCGCGCTGCTCTGGGGCCAGACGGTCGGCTGGCGCCTGCGTCAGCGCCTGACCCAGGCCGAACGCGTCGCCTACGCCCCGACCCCGTCGATCCCGGCATCCACGCCCGCCCCGGTCGTCGAGGACGCGCCGGCATGAGCAACCGAATCTTCGTCGCGCTCGACACGCCCAAGCTCGACGACGCGCTCCGCATCGCCGCCCGCGTCCGCGATCATGTCGGCGGCGTGAAGCTCGGCCTCGAATTCTTCTGCGCCAACGGCCATGCGGGCGTCCATAAGGTCTCGGAGCTCGGCCTGCCGATCTTCCTTGACCTCAAGCTCCACGACATCCCCAACACCGTCGCCAAGGCCGTCCAGGCGTTAGGCCCCCTCGCGCCCGCGATCCTCACCGTCCACGCCGCCGGCGGCCGCGCGATGCTGGAGGACGCGAAAGCCGCCGCCCCCACCGGCACCAAGGTCGTCGCGGTCACGATGCTCACCAGCCTCGACGCGACCGATCTCGCCGACACCGGCGTCATCGGCTCGCCCCACGACCATGTCGCCCGCTTGGCCGACCTCGCGCACGAAGCCGGGATCGACGGCATCGTGTGCGCCGGCACCGAGGTCGCCGCCGCCAAGGCCCGCTGGCCGATCGGCTTCTTCGTCGTCCCCGGCGTCCGCCCGGCGGACGGCGCGGTCGGCGATCAAAAGCGCGTCGTCACGCCGCGCCAGGCCGCGGACGCGGGCGCGTCGGTCCTGGTGATTGGTCGTCCGATCACGCAGGCCGACGACCCGGACGCGGCCGCGCGGGCCATAGCCGGCACATTGTAGAGCACCTATGCCCACCACCGCCAAGATCTGCGGGCTATCCACGCCTACGACCCTCGACGCCGCCGTCGCGGGTGGCGCGAGCCATGTCGGCCTCAACTTCTTCGCGCCCTCGCCGCGCCATGTCGATTTCGAGCAAGCCGCCGGTCTGGCCGCGCGCACGCCTCCACACGTCGCCCGTGTGGGCGTTTTCGTCGACCCCACCGACGAGCTTATCGACCACGCCGTCGCCGCAGGTCGGCTCGACGCCGTCCAGCTCCATGACACCGCGCCCGACCGCGCCGCCGCCATCCGCGCCCGCACGCGACTGGAGGTCTGGGCCGCGATCCCCATCCGCACCCGCGCCGATCTCGACGGCGCACGCCGCTACGCGCAAGCCGCAGACCGCCTGCTCTACGACGCCAAGACCCCGCCCGGATCGGCGCTCCCCGGCGGCATGGGCGTCCGCTTCGACTGGGCGCTCCTCGACGGCTTCCGGCACCCGCTCCCCTGGGCGCTGTCGGGCGGGCTCGACCCCGCCAACGTCGCCGACGCGATCCGCCGTACCGGAGCCGCGCTGGTCGATGTCTCGTCGGGCGTGGAAAGCGGGCCGGGGGTGAAGGAGCGCGACCGGATCGCCGCCTTCCTGGTCGCTGTCGAAGGAGCTTGACCCGCTCGGCTCGACTTGGGGCCGCACGGTGCTAAACGCCCTCCATGAACGCCCCCAATACCTTCCGCGCCCAGCCCGACGAACGCGGCCATTTCGGCGAGTATGGCGGCCGCTACGTCGCCGAAACGCTGATGCCGCTCGTCCTCGACCTTGACCGCGAGTACCGCGCCGCCAAGTCCGACCCCGCCTTCGCCGCCGAGTTCGACGACCTGCTCGAACATTACGTCGGTCGCCCCAGCCCGCTCTACTATGCCGAGCGCCTGACCGACCTCCTGCGCGAGAGCGCGCCCGACGGCATGGGAGCCCAGGTCTGGTTCAAGCGTGACGAACTGAACCACACCGGCGCGCACAAGATCAACAATTGCGTCGGCCAGATCCTGCTCGCCAGGCGGATGGGCAAGACCCGCATCATCGCGGAAACGGGCGCGGGCCAGCACGGCGTCGCGACCGCCACCGTCTGCGCGCGCTTCGGCCTGCCCTGCACGATCTTCATGGGCGCGCGCGATATCGAGCGGCAACAGCCCAACGTCTTCCGCATGAAGCTGCTCGGCGCCGAGGTCCGCCCCGTCACCAGCGGGGCGCGCACGCTCAAGGACGCGATGAATGAGGCGCTCCGCGACTGGGTCGCCAATGTCCACGACACCTTTTACATCATCGGCACCGCCGCCGGCCCGCATCCCTATCCCGAGCTTGTCCGCGACTTTCAATCGGTGATCGGCCGCGAAGCGCGCGAACAAATGCTCCGGCGCACCGGCAAGCTTCCCGACCTCCTGGTCGCCGCGATCGGCGGCGGGTCGAACGCGATCGGGCTGTTCCACCCGTTCCTCGACGACGTGGAGGTGGCGATGCTCGGCGTCGAGGCGGCCGGCCACGGCCTCCACGACCAGCACGCCGCGAGCCTCGCGGGCGGCTCCCCCGGCGTCCTCCACGGCAACCGCACCTACCTGCTCCAGGACGAGGACGGCCAGATCGACGAAGCGCACTCGATCTCCGCCGGGCTCGACTATCCCGGCATCGGCCCCGAGCACGCCTGGCTCAAGGACATCGGCCGCGTGGAGTACACGTCCGCCACCGACCAAGAGGCGCTGGACGCCTTCCAGCTCCTCTGCCGGATCGAAGGCATCATCCCCGCGCTCGAGCCCGCCCACGCCATCGCCGCCGTGACGAAACGCGCCCGCGAGATGCGCCGCGACCAAGTCATCCTCGCCAATTTGTGCGGTCGCGGCGACAAGGACATCTTCACCGTCGCCGATGCGCTCGGGGTGACGATGTGACTCTCCCCTCCCGCTTGCGGGAGGGGTCGGGGGAGTGCCTGTCGATGGCCCGAACCTCTCCGCCCCTCCCCCGGCCCCTCCCGCAGGCGGGAAGGGAGCGCCTCGCCGCCGCCTTCGCCCGCGAGCACCCCGCGCTCGTCGCCTTCATCACCGCCGGCGACCCCTCGCCCGCCGCCACCCCCGCCATCCTCGACGCGCTCGTCGCTGGCGGGGCGGACGTGGTCGAGCTCGGCATGCCCTTCACCGATCCGATGGCGGACGGTCCCGCCATCCAGGCCGCGAATCTCCGCAGCCTCGCCGCCGGCACCAAGACCGCGCATATACTCGACCTCGCGCGCGGCTTTCGCGAGCGGCATCCGGACGTGCCGCTCGTGCTGATGGGTTACGCCAACCCGATGCTCCGCCGCGGTCCCGAATGGTTCGCCGAGCAATCGGTGGACGCGGGCGTCGACGGCGTGATCTGCGTCGACGTCCCGCCCGAGGAGGACGACAGGCTCGGCCCCGCCCTCCGCGCGCACGGCATCGCGACCGTCCGCCTCGCCACCCCCACCACCGACGACCGCCGCCTTCCCACCGTCCTTGAAGGCGCGAGCGGCTTCCTCTATTACGTCTCCGTTGCGGGCATCACCGGCCTGCAACAGGCCGCGCAAGGCTCGATCGAAGGCGCCGTCGCGCGCCTGAAAGCCGCCACCCATCTCCCCGTCGCGGTCGGCTTTGGCATCCGCACCCCCGAACAGGCCGCCGCCGTCGCCCGTGTCGCCGACGGCGTCGTGGTCGGCTCGGCGATCGTCGACCTCGTGGCCGAACACGGCGCGACCGCCCCCGGTCCCATCACCGCCTATCTCCGGTCGCTCAAGGCCGCGATTGCCTCCGCGAAGGTCCCCGCATGAGCTGGCTCAACTCCGTCCGCAACGCGCTCCCCTTCGTCGCCAAGCGCGAGACCACCGACACCCTCTGGCACAAATGCAAGGGTTGTGGGCAGATGGTGTTCACCAAGGAGCTGGCCGAGAACGACCATGTCTGCCCGCGCTGCGACCATCACGAGCGCATCGGCCCCGCCGAACGCTTCCGCATGCTCCTTGATGAGGGCTCGATCCGCCCGATCGCCGCCCCCAAGGTCGTCGAGGACCCGCTCCGCTTCCGCGACACCAAACGCTACACCGACCGCCTCCGGGCGGCGCGCGCCGAGAACAGCGAGGTCGACGCGCTCGTCAATGCGAAGGGCTGCATCCACGGCCACCCCGTCATCCTGGGTATCCAGGATTTCGCCTTTATGGGCGGTTCGATGGGCTTGGCGGTCGGCGAAGCCTTCGTGCGCGGCGTCGAGAACGCGATCCGCGAACGTTGCCCCTACGTCGTCTTCACCGCGAGCGGCGGCGCGCGCATGCAGGAGGGCATCCTGTCGCTCATGCAGATGCCCCGCACCACCGTCGCGATCCACATGCTCCATGACGCCGGCCTGCCCTATATCGTCGTCCTCACCGATCCGACCTCGGGCGGGGTCATGGCCGCCTACGCGATGCTCGGCGACGTCCAGATCGCCGAGCCCAAGGCCACCCTCGCCTTCACCGGCCGCCGCGTGATCGAGAACACCATCCGCGAAAAGCTCCCCGACGATTTCCAGACCAGCGAGTATTATCTCGAACACGGCCTGATCGACATGGTCGTCCACCGCCGCGACCTGAAGGAACGGCTCGCGACGGTGATCGGCTATCTGACGCAAGCCAGGGCCGCTTAGTTCTCCCTCTCTCCTCCGGGGAGAGGGTCGGGGAGAGGGGCCGAGCAGAGGACCGGGCTTTGAACGGCCCCTCTCCCCGGCCCTCTCCCAATTCATGGGAGAGGGAGAAGAATGCCCGACCACGCCCGCTCGACCGACCCCGCCGTCCAGGCGCAGCTCGACCGCCTGACCCTGCTCTCCCCCGGCGCCGATGTACTCGGCCTCGACCGCATCACCCGCCTCCTCGCCCGCTTAGGCGACCCGCACCGGCACTTGCCCCCCGTGCTTCACGTCGCCGGCACCAACGGCAAGGGTTCCACCTGCGCCTTCCTCCGCGCCGCGATCGAGGCCGCCGGGCACGAGGTCCACGTCTATACCAGCCCCCACCTCGTCCGCTTCAACGAACGCATTCGCATCGCCGGCCGCCTGATCGACGACGTCGCCCTCGCCGCTCTCCTCGCCGAAGTCCTCGACGCCGCTGAAAAAGAGAGGGCCGACGGCCTCGACGCCAGCTTCTTCGAGATCACCACCGCCGCCGCGTTCCTGGCCTTCGCCCGCACCCCCGCCGCCGCCTGCGTGATCGAGGTCGGCCTGGGCGGCCGCCTCGACGCGACCAACGTCCTGACCGACCCGGCCGCGACCGGCATCGCCGCGCTCGGCATCGATCACCAGTCCTTCCTCGGCGACACCGCCGCCCAGATCGCCCGCGAAAAGGCCGGCATCGCCAAGCCCGGCCGCCCGCTGATCACCCTCGCCTACCCGCCCGACATCGCCGCCGCCGTGGCGGACGTCGCGCAGGTGCCGGTTCTCATGGCCGGTCGCGACTGGCGCTTTCAAGCCCGGGACGACAGCCTCCTCCACACCGGCCCAAACCATGCGCTCACCACCCCCCTCCCGGCGCTCCCCGGCGATCACCAGCATGCCAACCTCGCCCTCGCCGTCGCGATGCTCCGCCACCAGGATCGCATCCCCGTCCCCGACGCCGCGCTCCGGGCCGCCGCCACGTCAGCCCGCTGGCCCGCCCGCATGCAGCGACTCCGCCCCGGCCCGCTCACCGCCCTCCTCCCCGCCGGAGCCGAATTATGGCTCGACGGCGGCCATAACGAGGATGCCGCCGCCGCGATCGCCCCCGTGATCGCAAGCGCCGCACGGGGCCGCCCCCTAAACCTCGTGGTCGGCCTCCTCGCCAACAAGGACGCTCTCGGCATCCTCCGCCACCTCGCGCCACGAGCGACCTCGCTCACCGCCGTCTCCATCCCCGACCACGCGCATCACGACCCGGCCGACCTCGCCCGCACCTCGCAAGAGCTTGGCCTGACCGTAACGACCGCACGAGACGTGACCGCCGCCCTGACCGGCATCGCGGCGTTTGGAGGTGAACCGCCCGTCATCCTCATCGCCGGCTCGCTTTACCTCGCCGGCGCGGTGCTCGCCGCCAACGACGAGCTCCCCGACTGAGCTAGGTCTCTTCCCCCGCCCGCGCGTCGCCCGGCCCGTCCACGCCCGCCGACCCGATCGAGCCGTCCACCAGCCCCGTCCGCGCCATCCACCAGAACAGCGCCACCCCCGGCAACGCCACGACCGTCGTCAGTAGATAGAACTGCACATACCCGAACCGCTCGACGATCGCCCCCGCGCTCACAGCCGTCAACACGCGCCCGACCACGCTCGACGCCGCCGAGATCAGCGCATATTGCGCCGCCGTGAAGCGCAGGTCGCAAAGCGCCGCGAAGTACGCGATCACCGTCACCCCGCCGATCCCGCTGGCGATGTTCTCGAACCCGATCGCCGCCGCCAGCCCCCAGTTGCTGTGCCCCGCGGCCGCCAGCCACGCGAAGCTCGCGTTCGACACCGCCATCAGCACCAGGCTGATCAGCACTGACCGCTTCAGCCCCAACCGCGTATAGATCGCGCCGCCGATGAAGATGCCGACCAGATACGCCCAGAAGCCGATGCCGACATCGTAGATCGCGATCTCGTCGTTGGTGAACCCCAGGTCGTTCAGCATCAGCCGCAGCACGATTTGCCCCAGCGTATCGCCGATTTTATGGATCAGGATGAACAGCAGCACCGTCGCCGCCCCGTGCCGCCGGAAGAACTCGGTGAACGGCCCGACGATCGACGCCCACAACTCGCCCGCCCCGCGCCGCACCACCGCCGCCCGGTGCCGCGGTGGCTCGCCGAGCAGCAGTCCCGTCAGCATCGCCGGCAGCGCGAACGACGCGCAGGCCAAATACGCCCCCGTCCACCCGATCCGCGCCGCGAGCACCAGCGCCAGCGACGCGGCCGCCACCGACCCGATCCGCCAGCCATATTGCGTCATCCCCGACCCGACGCCCAGCTGGTATGGTTTCAGCGTCTCGATCCGGTAGGCGTCGATGACGATGTCGTACGTCGCCCCCGCGACCCCGACCAGGATAGCCGCCGTGATCGTCGCGCCTAGGTCTGTCGCCGGATCGACCAGCGCCAGGTTCACCACGGCCGCGATCGCCAGCGCGCCCGCGAACACCAGCCACGACACGCGCTGCCCCAACCGCCCCAGCACCGGCAATCGCACCCCGTCGACCATCCAAGCCCATAACGGTTTCAGGTTGTAGACCAGGAACCCCAGCGTGAACGCGGTGATCGTCTTCTTGTCGAGCCCGTCCTGCGCCAGCCGCGTCGTCAGCGTCGCCCCGATCATCGCATACGGAAAGCCGGACGACACGCCCAACGCGAACGCCGCCAACGGCTCGCGCTCGAGATACGGCCGCACGCCGTCGACCCAACTTCCGCTACGCTCCACGCTCACTCCCCGCCCGGCACGGCGGCGACCCTAGACGGATTCGGCGGAAGGGTAAGCCTCGAACTGCCGCGCTAGACCCGCTCGAACAGCCGCAACCCCGCCGGCATCCGTCTGGGCGCCCGGCCGTCGGCGGCGGCCTCCACCGCCTCGATCGCCGCCAGCAGGTCGCGTTGGCGATACGGCTTGTCCAGGCATCCCGCCGCGAATGCCTGCGCCTCGGGCGGGCAGTTCCCCGTCACGAACAACGCCGGGATCGCGCGCGCGAACGCCGCCCGCGCCACGTCCAGCCCGGTGCCGTCGGTCAGGTTGACGTCGACCAGCACTAAATCGATCGACTTGCCGCTCGCGATGCACTCGACCGCGTCCGATACCCGGTCGGTGGTCGCCACAATCGTGTATCCCGCCTCCGCCAGCACATGCTCATTGTCGAATGCCACCAGCGGCTCGTCCTCGACGAGCAACAGCTTCTCGATCCGGCGCTTCCGTTTCCCGAACAGCATGCCCGCGCACCCCTTCGCGCGACGCCCGCCACGCTTGACGGAATTAACGTGGATCGGGTCGATCCGACGCAAATAAAAATGCTTAACCGCCCAATCCTCTGTATCGCGCGCCGGATGGCCGATGAACCCAAACCGGAACAGCGTATCGCCAAGCTCCTCGCCCGCGCTGGCATCGCGTCGCGGCGCGAGATCGAACGCATGATCGCCGACGGCCGCATCGCGCTCGACGGCCGCGTGCTCGACACCCCCGCCACCCTGCTCCGCTCGCTTCACGGCGTCGCCGTCGACGGCCAGCCTGTCGCCGCGCCCCCGCCCGCGCAGTTGTTTCTCTATCACAAGCCCCCCGGCCTGCTCGTCACCGAACACGATCCCGCCGGTCGCCCGATCATCTACGACCGGCTCCCGGACGACCTCCCCCGCCTCGTCCCCGTCGGCCGCCTCGACCTCGCGACCGAAGGACTCCTCCTCCTCACCACCGACGGCGGCCTCAAACGCCAGCTCGAGCTCCCCGCGACCGGCGTCGAGCGCGCCTACCGCGCCCGCACCTACGGCGAGATCAGCCAGGAGCGGCTGGAGGAGCTGATCGAGGGCATCGAGATCGACGGCATCCGCTACGGCCCAATCGACGCCAACCTCGAACGCCGCACCGGCGCGAATACCTGGATCGAACTGATCCTGACGGAGGGCAAGAACCGCGAGGTCCGCCGCGTCCTCGAACATCTCGGCCTCCAGGTCAGCCGCCTGCTGCGCACCCGCTACGGCCCGTTCCTGCTCGGTGACTTGAAACCCGGCGAGATCGGCGAAGTCCGCCAGCACGACCTCGTCGCCTTCCGCAAGACGCTCGGCAAACCCGCCGACCGCGCCGACACGATCACCGTCGATGCGCGCGCCGCGGGCGGCCGCACTCGATCTTCGCAGACTGAACAACCCGCCGCCAGACCCGTGCGGTCGACCGCCGCCTCACGCACCGATCCTCCTCGAACTCGCGTCGGAGAGTGGGAACGCCCGGCGAAGTCGGGCGGTGGAGGAGCAAGCGCCGCCCGCGACATGCGCCGTCCACCTCCCCCGGACCCGCGCCGCAAGCCGACCGACCGACGGCCCGAACCGGGCCAGCGCGCGCACTCTGCTCGCGACGCATCCCGGCCGACCCGACCCGCCCGCGCCGACGACCGGGCCGATCGCCCGCAACGCGCCGCGCCCGCTCGCGGCCAACGCACCGACGACCGCCGCCCCGCCCGCGCCGACGCCCGACCACCCAAGGCGGCCCGGCCCGACGACCGCCCGCAACGCCCGACCCGAGCCGCCCCGACCGAAACCGGACCCGGACGCCGGGGCCGGTCCGACCGCGACGCACCCCGTCCCGTTCGAGTGGCCTCGCCATCGACTTCGCGCGCGAAGACCGACGAACGCGCCCGCCCGCCAAGGCCTAGCCAGGGCGACGACCGCCGCCGCCCGTCCGACGACCTCGCCGATCGACGCCCACCCCGCTCGTCCCCGGACCGCTCGGACGCATCTCGCGACCGTCCCGCGCGCACCCCGTCCGCGCGCGGCAAGGGCCCGCCCCGCGAGTCCGGCAAACCCCCCGCCTTCCCCCGCCCCGGCGGCGGCGGGCGTGGTCCGACCAAGCGCTGACGATGCGCGTCATCGCCGGCAAGTGGCGCGGCCGCCGTCTCGTAGCGCCCAAGGGCGAGGCCACCCGGCCCACCGCCGACCGCACCCGCGAGGCGCTGTTCTCCATGCTTACCGCCCGCCTGGGCTCCTTCGACGACCTCGCGGTCGCCGACTTCTTCGCCGGCTCGGGCGCGCTCGGCCTCGAGGCCTTGTCGCGCGGCGCCGCGTCATGCCTGTTCGTCGAACAGGACGGCCCCGCCCTCGACGCGCTGCGCGCCAACCTCGCCAAGCTCGGCGCGACCGGAGACGTCCGCGCTTCCTCGGTCCTGGCGCTCGGCCCCGCCCGCGCCGCGCCCGACTTGATCCTGATGGACCCGCCCTACGGCACCGGCGCGGGGGTAGTCGCGCTCGACAAGCTGTCCCGCCTCGGCTGGACTACCCCCGCCACCTGGGTCAGCATCGAAACGGGCAAGGCGGAGACCGTTGCGGTGGACGGCTTCCAGATCGACGCCGAACGCGTCCACGGCAAGGCCAAGCTGACGTTGCTACGACCGACCGACTAGCCGCCGAACCCCCGCACAAGCTGCAGGAATACCCAATACAAACCGCCCGATAGCGCCATCGTCGCCGGCAGCGTCACCACCCACGCCAACGCCATGTTGCGCACCGTGCGCCCCTGCAGCCCCGCCCCGTTCGCCACGCTCGCCCCCGCCACGCCCGACGTCAGGATGTGCGTCGTCGACACTGGCAGTCCGAACCGCTCCGCCAGCAGGATCGTCGACGCCGCCATCAACTCCGCCGACGCGCCCATGCCGTACGTCATGTGCGTCTTGCCGATCTTCTCGCCGACCGTGACGACGATCCGCTTCCAGCCGACCATCGTGCCCAGCCCCAGCGCCAGCGCGACCGCAACCTTGACCCAGGTCGGGATATACCGCGTGCCGCCCTGCAGTTCCCCGACATACGCGTCGACCGCATCCCGTTCCGGCCCGGCGAGCGCGTCCGCGCCCTTCGCCTTCGCGACCAGCTTGGCCGTGTCGGTCAACAGGTACATGTCGTTGCGCACGGCCTGGGTAGCCTGCGCCGGCACCTGAGCGATCGATCCGTGCGTACTTACCTGCTCGCGCACCGAAGCCGACATCGCGCCCATCGCCGCGAACGTCCTCGGATCGCTCACCGCCCGCGCCCTGAGCGCGCCCGTGAGCACCCCGCGCGCCTCCTCGACCGGCAACATCGCGCCGCTGGCCCGCCGCGCGAACACGCCCTCCGCCGCGCTCGACGCCTGGACGAACGCGGGCGTATCGCTCGCCGATCCCGTCCGGTTGAGCGCGTAGGCGGTCGGCGCGCACCCGATCAGGATGAGCATGATCAGCCCCATCCCCTTCTGCCCGTCATTCCCGCCATGCGCGAACGACACGGCCGTGCATGTCCCGATCAATAGCGCGCGAATGCCCCGCGGCGGCGGCGCGTCGCCGCCGGGCTCGCGGAACAGCGCCGGGTTCCGCGCCACCCGCTGCAGCACCTTGAGCAGGATGTACGCCCCAATGAACCCGATCACCGGCGCCAGCAGCAACCCCGTCAGCACCTTGCGCGCCTGCTCGACATCGACCCCCGCCGTCCCTGACGCTCCGGCCGACAGTAACTGGTTCGCCAGCCCAACGCCCAGGATCGACCCGATCAGCGCATGGCTCGACGAGTTGGGCAGCCCCACATACCAGGTCGCGAGGTTCCACCCGATCGCCGCGAGGAGCAGCGCGAAGATCATCGCGAACCCCGCCCCCGACCCGATATTGAGGATCAGGTCGACCGGCAGCAGCGAGATGATCGCATAGGCGACCGCCCCCGACGACAGCATCACCCCCAAGAAGTTCCACACACCCGACCACACCACCGCCAACGGCGCGGGCATCGACCGCGTATAGATGACGGTCGCCACCGCGTTGGCGGTATCGTGGAACCCGTTCACGAACTCGAACCCCAGCGCGATCAGCAACGCGAGCGCGAGGAAGAACAGCGTCCCAACCGCCACCGTCTCGCCGACCGACGACGTGTCCGACCAGATCCCGTACGCCGCATAGGCGAGCCCGCCGAAC
This sequence comes from uncultured Sphingomonas sp., assembly GCF_964237155.1. Lineage (GTDB taxonomy): Bacteria > Pseudomonadota > Alphaproteobacteria > Sphingomonadales > Sphingomonadaceae > Sphingomonas. The sequence continues at coordinate 28,154 of NZ_CAXSHH010000031.1, forward strand.
AGCGCCGCCGCGAAGCCGATACGCCCCGCGAGTCCGAACCCGTCGTCGAGCCGCGGTCCGCGCGCGCGCGAGACCGACTCCCCGCCGGTGAAAGCCGTTGTCGCCATGATCATTCCGCCCTGCCCCGAGACGGTGACGCTTTGATGACAAATCGATGAAGGTCGCTCGCGTGTCGCGGCATGGGACGGTTGCCCTGCCCGCCCGCGTTCCCTAGCTGTTCGCGCGTGAACCAGCCCGCCACCCTCCCGTCCGACCCGCCCTATCTCCGCGGCCTCAACCCCCAGCAGCGCGACGCCGTGCTGACCACCGACGGCCCCGTCCTGATCATCGCGGGCGCGGGCACCGGCAAGACCGCCGCGCTCACCGCGCGCCTCGCCCACCTCCTCTTCACCCGCAAGGCCTACCCCTCCGAGATCCTGAGCGTCACCTTCACCAACAAGGCCGCCCGCGAGATGCGCGAGCGCGTCGGCCGCCTCGTCGGGGACGCCGTCGAGGGCATGCCCTGGCTCGGCACCTTCCACGCGATCGGCGCGAAGATGCTCCGTCGCCACGCCGAGCTCGTCGGGCTCCAGTCGAACTTCAGCATCCTCGACACCGACGACCAGCTCCGCCTCATGAAGCAGCTCATCCTCGCCGCCGACATCGACGAGAAGCGCTTCCCCGCGCGCAGCCTCGCAGGGCTCATCGACGGCTGGAAGAACAAGGGCCTGTCCCCTGGCGATATCGACGCGGGCGAGGCCGAACGCTACGCCAACGGTCGCGGCCAGGAACTCTACGCCCAGTACCAGGCACGCCTGAAAGCCGTGAACGCCTGCGACTTCGGCGACCTCCTCCTCCACATGCTCGTGGTCCTGAAAACCCACCGCGAGGTGCTCGAGCTCTATCAGCAACGCTTCCGCTACATCATGGTCGACGAGTATCAGGACACCAACAGCGTCCAGTATCTCTGGCTCCGCCTCCTCGCGCAGGAACGCCGCAACATCGCCTGCGTCGGCGACGACGATCAGTCGATCTACAGCTGGCGCGGCGCGCAGGTGGAGAACATCCTCCGCTTCGAGCGCGACTTCCCCGGCGCCAAGGTCATCCGGCTCGAGCAGAACTACCGCTCCACCCCTCACATCCTCGCCGCCGCGTCGGGCGTCATCGCCCACAATGGCGGTCGCCTCGGCAAGGAACTGTGGACCGAGCTCGACGCGGGCGAGAAGGTCAAGGTGCTCGGCGTCTGGGACGGCCCCGAAGAAGCGCGTCGCGTGGGGGAAGAGATCGAAGCCTCAAGCCGCGAGGGCAAGTCGCTCGACGAGATGGCCATCCTCGTCCGCGCCTCGCACCAGACGCGCGAGTTCGAGGACCGCTTCATCGCCATCGGCCTCGCCTACAAGATCGTCGGCGGCTTCCGCTTCTACGAACGCGCCGAGATCCGCGACGCGCTCGCCTATCTGCGCGTCGTCAACCAGCCCGCCGACGACCTGGCGTTCGAACGCATCGTCAATGTCCCCAAGCGCGGGCTGGGCGACAAGGCGGTGGCGCGCATCCACCAGCTCGCCCGCTCGTCGGGCGCCCCGCTGACGGTCGCCGCCGCCCGCATCCTCGACACCGACGAGCTGACCGGCGCGGCCCGCAAGTCGCTCGGCCGCTTGGTCGGCGACATCGCCCGCTGGCGCGACATGGCGAACGAACTGCCCCACCCCGAACTCGCCCGCCAGCTCCTCGACGAGTGCGGCTACACCGCCATGCTCCAGG
>NZ_CAXSHH010000032.1:0-29844 GCF_964237155.1 uncultured Sphingomonas sp.
ATCAGCTCTCATCCTGATCGCCGCTCGCTTCTCATCCAGATCGTCGCGCTACAATGATGGTCACGTGTGGCGCGTGCCAGCACCCCTGGGATGCTCTCGTCGGGCTGCAGATCGACCTCGAACCGAAGACGCCTCACCTGCCCGCGCTCCGCCGCGCGTATGGGGTCGAGAATGGGTCGCAACTGATCCACCCGTTCTGGACGGCATAGGTGCGGGTCGCGTTGCTGAGGTCGTACGGCTCGACGGAGTTGGCACCGCGCCAGATAGCCTCCGGCAGCGCCTCCTCGACTAGGCGCGCCACGCGACCAACGTGCCCGCCAGAGACGATAAGCAAGGCGTCGAGCGTGTCGTCGTTCCTGAAGCCCGAAGGGGCGGAGGTGGCGCCGCAGTGGACCAGCGCCTTGTCGAGAGCGTCGCAGAACCTCGCGAACAGCTTCAGGTCCAAATCGCTGCTATCTGGATCGAGGGGTTCGAGCCTCAGGGGTGTGCCCAGGCGGGCCGAGAGCTTGGGGTTCTTGCGAAAGAACACTTCCGCCTTCTCGTCGCCGACGAGGATTAGGGGCACGAACCGGTCCTCCTCGCCTCCGGCAGAAAACCGTGTGGTGAACCAGTCCGCTGGATGACGGTCGAACGCCTCCCAGACGAACAGCCCGAACATCATCGCCGCCTGCTCGAAGCTCCCTCTCGCCCCAACGTCGTAGATCGGCTGCCAGGGCGTTCCGCGCCAGTCGCTCCCCGGCATCCAGGCAGACGTCTCGATGCGGCTTCCTTCGATGCGCTCGTCCAGCGCCGTCCTCACCGCGGCAACGTCGGCTTCGCTCATCCGCGACAATGCCCGCTTGAAGGTGACGCCCCGCTCGCCACGATCAAGAACGCCGCTGACGTGGCGGCCGCTGTCCAAATCCCTGATCGTCATACATTCCCTCCGTCGTCACAACGAGCTTCCGCCGTGACCGAGCCGTCCTTATCTGTACGCGATGCTGCGGTTCTCCGAAATCAACGTGACGGATCGCTGCTGCCTGTGCGGTTCCGCCGACGATCTGACCGGCGAACACAAGATCAAGGCCACCACGCTTCGTTCCCTGTTCGGCAACGAAACCATGATGATCGGCCACTTCAACGGCACGTCGCGGCCCAGGCTGGCCCAGAGTGCGACGTCCAAGGCCGTCCACTTCCGTGTCAGGCTCTGCGGACCATGTAATTCCACACGCACCCAGGCCGCGGACGTGGAGTTCGCTCGTTTCGACGATCTCGCCCGTCGCCTCCAGTGCGAAGGTGCGGATCCCGCGAGCGCCTTCGACGATCCCCGCTACGCGGTCGGCTCGGCCGCCTACCTCAACGTCTTCCGCTATCTCGCGAAGTTACTCGCCTGCCACATCGCCGAGGTTGGCGGACCGCGACTCCGCGCCCTCACCGACTTCGCATTGAGTCGATCGGACATGAACGTGGTTCGCCTCTCGATAAATGCCGATCCGGACTTCCAGCGATGGTTCGAGGCGACGGGGGATCCGCAGTTCGCTGGTCATGGCGGGCTCGGCATCGACTTTTCGAGGAGCACGCGGCGGCCCAAAGCGATCTACACCAGCCTAAGTCACGGTCCTCTGCGCTATCGGTTCTCGGTCGCCTTCGGCTTCGGTGTCGCCCTTGCGCTGCGCCTACTGCATCCGGAATTCTACCAGCGATCGCTTGCGTCATTCGAAGCGGCTCTGGGGGTTGAACGCGGGTCAAACCTCACCTGACCTCAGTCGGATATCATCGCGTGTACTACGCGCATGACACAGCCGACGTGGCCAAGCACGCTTGCGTCAACTGGGACGGCCGTTAACCTACGGCGGACGTCCGGAAAGCGGATCGAAAGGTGAGCGCAACTAAGCATGCCACAGGGGTTGGACGATTGATTCGGGTCGTGATCGTCATCGATGGCACGGTCTGACGTGCGCCGCTTTGCGGCCGAATGCCGCCCGGACGTTGTCGGTGTTGATCTATTCGCCGGGGCTGGTGGCTTTTCACTCGCGGCTTTGGAGGCCGGCATAGCCGTCGTCGCCGCGGTTGAGCATGATGGTGCGGCCTGCGAGACCTACCGCGACAACCTAATCGCGTCGGACCGGACGCGAACCAGGCTGTACCAGACCGATATCGAGGAGCTCGAACCCGCGCGGGTCCGCCGCGACTGCGGTCTGGACCGGTCGGGTTGCGACATCCTGATCGGGGGACCGCCTTGCCAAGGCTTCTCTACGCACCGCATCAAGGGCGCCGGGGTGGGCGATCCGCGCAACAAGCTCCTCCTCCGGTACTTCGACTTCGTTCGCGAATTGCGGCCGTTGTTCTTCCTCGTCGAGAACGTGCCTGGCCTGCTGTGGCCGCGCCATCGGTCGTTCCTCGACGACTTCTACAAGCTCGCTGAGCAGGCGGAATACGAGCTGCTCCCCCCCGTCGTGCTGAACGCCCTGGATTACGGCGTGCCGCAGAACCGCCGGCGAGTCTTCCTTCTCGGCCGGGACAAGCGGCGCTGCGTGTCGATGCCCGCCTGGCCTCCGACGCGGACGCATTCCGACGATGACGGGGATGGGCTGGCGGGCTGGCTCGTCGCCTCGGCCGCGTTCACCGACCCGCCCTCCGACGGCGACATGAACGACGTGCACATGAACCACGGGGCCGAGCTCACCGAGACGTTCCGGAGGACGCCGCCGAACGGAGGCTCGCGTTCGCAATCGGGCCGCACCTTGGCCTGCCACCAGGAACACCGCGGGCACTCCGACGTATACGGTAGGATCGATCCCGCGAAGCCGGCGCCGACGATGACGACGGCCTGCATCAATCCGTCGAAGGGTCGGTTCGTTCATCCGACGCTTCATCATGGCATCACGCTGCGTCAGGCCGCGCGCCTGCAGACCTTTCCCGACTGGTTCATGTTCCGGGGCGGACTGATGGCGGGAGGCGTCCAGGTCGGCAACGCCGTGCCCGTCGCCATGGGGGCCGCCCTGCTTCGGCCGCTGCGCGAGGCAGCGGCCGGGATCAAGGCGGTCGAGGCCAGGCTCCGGGCCGAACGCGAGGCCCGCGCCGAGCGACGCCGCCCGGTCCAGCGACCGCTGCGCTTACGTCGACGTTGAAGGTGGACCGGCTGAGCGCGGACGTCCGCCGGGCCCTGATGGCCAGGATCCGTTCCAAGAACACGGCTCCCGAAATGACGGTGCGGAGCACCGCCCACCAGTTGGGCTACCGTTTCCGCCTGCATCGGCGCGATCTGCCGGGCACGCCCGATCTCGTCTTCCCGCGGCTTGGGCTCGCGCTCTTCGTGCACGGCTGCTTCTGGCACCGGCACGAGGGCTGCAGGCGGGCCTCCACGCCGAGGACCCGGCGCGAGTTCTGGGCGGCCAAGTTCGAGCGGAACCTGCGCCGCGACCTGGAGGCGCGGGAGGGTCTGCACGCGATAGGCTGGCGTACGGCGGTCGTCTGGGAGTGCGAGTGCCGCGACGGCGAGAGGCTCGCGGCGCTGCTTGCGGGCATCCTTCAGGGCCCATCGCGCGGAACGTCCCACGTTCCGATCGCCTCCTTGAAGTAGCCGAGCGTCGGGTCGGCGGGCGTACCAATGGCCAGCGCCCTGTCCAGCAGGAGGTTGCCTTCCTCGCAGGAGGTCTCGGGCAGCAATGCGCAGGCGTGGCAGGCGGCTCGGTTGAGGCCGTACGTGCCCTGCCCCTCGCTCTCGATGCACAGCGGATCCGACGAGCAGATGCCCGCGTTCGCCATCGCCGCAGCCACGGTCGCGTCGAGGCGGCCGGGCTCGCCCTGCCGGACGAGCCCGCCGAGCGTGCCTTCGGCATCCCCGCTCGCAGTGTAGAGCAGCAGCCCCGCCATGGGCGTGTCGGGCGCGTCGGAGACGTACAGCCGTTCGCGGATGCTCGACGTGTCGTAGCCGCATTCGAACGCCATCTGCCGGATGAGGAGGTGCGCGAAGGTATGGATCAGCACCTCGGTTGGCGTGATCGTCCTCCTGGGCCTGCCCCGATCCGCGGAGACCCTGTCAAGCTGCGCCTGCATGGTCCGGAGCCGTTCGGCCGGCTGGGCCGCGAGGTTCCAGCTCTCGAGGGCCGTCGCGGAAAAGCGCAGGAAGACGCCCTCCCCCCGCACGGAGAAGCCCGGCAGCCAGCGCTTGCGGGCCAGCGCCAGTTCGGCGACCTTGCCCTGCGCGGCCTCGCTCGGCACGATGCGGGTGAACCCGGTTAGTACTCTGGTCTCGCGCAATCGGCGCACGAGGACGACCGCGTCGAACAGCCGGGCGAACCAGTCCGCATACTCGCCGGCCGCGACCGCCCTCGTATCGAAGTCGGTGCGTTCCTGCGCGGGCGGACGCGGACCGACGTAGGCCTGATACTCGTCGAACCGGTAGCGCGCCTCGCCTACGGGTCCCGCGGCTGCATCGTCCGCGGGCGCGTCGATCGCCCGTAGGCGGTCGGCGACGGTCTTGACGAAGGCATCCTCGTCGAGGCCGAGATTGCGGGCCTTCTGCCTGAGGAACGGTTCATGCGGCGCGCCGTCGACCTTAGGCACCGACTCGATCTCGCTCCAGACGTCCGGCCGGTCCAGTACCTGCTGCACCCGCGCCGAGTAGGGCGGGATCAGGATGGAGCTGGTCAGCTTGGCGAAGTAGGCGTTGGACGCGCCGCGTTGAATGGTCTGCGGCAGGACGTTGGCCGTGCAGGGCTGCTTGCCGTCGGGTCCCAGCCACGGCCGCTCGCCCGGGCATTGGCCAGCGTAGATTGCGCTTAGCGCGTCGCGCTGGAAGGCGCCCGCCATCGACCGGTTCGCGCCGCAGGTCACGCACTTTACCATCACGCCCGCGAGACCTGCGGCCGTCGTCGAGTAGAGGTACAGCTCCGAGCCGGTTTCGGAGCAGGTGGTGCTTCCCGCGGAATGGGCCCAGTCGAACCATGGGAAGTCCATGATGTGGCCGGCTTCGCAGGCGACGACGAAGCGGACCGGCGACAGCCGTGGCCGACGCTTCGGAGGGAGCTTGGAGCAGGGATCGGCCTTGCCCTCGACGCGCCGTCCTGGATTGTCACAGCGCAGCGCTTCGGAACGCGACTGCGTGTTCCATGGCATCTCCTTCATGATGCGGCAGCGGGGACAGAAGTACCAGTTGGGGAAGCGCACGAACGGCATCGGCGCTCTGTCAAAGCGCGGTGGGTGGCCCACGCCGAACTCGGGTGCTTCGGTCGGCGAGAGGAAGAAGTCGATCGGTCGTCCTAGATCGGCCGTGAGGCGGCGGGCGAGACGCCCGTCGAGCACCTGCGTCGCCTTCAGGATCTCCGTCCGGGCGGCGGGGTCGACCTGTTCGAAGGGCCAGGCGTCGAGCCCGGCGGTCATCAGCGACTCGTTGGCGAAGTCGATGATTGCGCCGACGCCGAACGGCACCACGCCCTGGGACGATCTAAAGTCGGGTCTCTCCACGTCAGGCCTCGGCGTCTACGACTGGATACTTGTTCAGGACCAGCGCGGTCGATGTCCCGTCAACGTTCCGCATCGATGTGAGCACCGGCCAGGCGTCGCGTTGGAAGGCTTCGTCCGGCGTCGATCCATATGGATACATGAGGGTGGACTCCGCTGGCGTGCCGCCCATCTTGCCGTATGTCGGCGGCGAGTAGCGCTTCCAGTCCGCGACCCAGGCCTCGATCTCCTCGCGGGCCTCGTCCACCTCGCCGTCGTCGACCAGCTTTGCTCGATCGAGGATTGCCTCGACCTGGTCCTCGACGTCGGCCTGCATCTTCTTGATCATGTCGGGCGCGTCGACGTCGCCGAGCAGGCGCGCCATGCCGACGAGGACGCCGCGAATTCCGCGCTCGCGCGCCTGCGGCGAGAACGGAGTGACGCTGGTAGGCTCGACATGGCGGTAGAGGCTCTGGTGATAGGCAACAAACCGTTCGTAGTGCGATCGATCGCGGCTCTTTGTCTGGGTGTAGACCGTGACCACCAGGCCAGGGAACGACCGCCCCACGCGGCTGCTCGCCTGGATGTATTCTGACGTGCCTTTCGGCTGCCCGCTCATGACGATGGCGCCGAGCCTGGGCACGTCCACGCCGACGGCGATCATGTTGGTCGCCAGGAGGACGTCGACCGGCGGCCGGCCCACGGGCTTTAGACGCCAGGGGATCTCCAGCTGCTGGAGGATTTCGGGGATTTCCTCGGCGCCGCGACGGCTGGTCAGCTCGATGATCTCGCGAATGTAGCGGCGGTTGCCCGGCGCGATGCGCTGGCGGTGGCAATACCCCTTCAGGAACTCCGGGATGTCGCCGACACACAGGGTGGCCGCGTGGCCGAGCTCCCGCAGCGAGTTGAAGTACCACACCAGCGTTCCGTAGGGATCGGAGATGGCGCGTTCGCGATCCTGATCTTCGAGCAGGGGATAGCAGACGCCCTGAAGGAGCGGCGAGCAGGCGCGGACGAGCGCCGTCTGATGCGATTTGACGGCGTTGCCCATGAAGCCGACGTAGCGCCGTCCCGGGGCGTCGACTTTCTCCAGCGCGAAATAGGACTCGCCCGCGCGGATCGCCTGCGGCGGAAACTCGAAGGCGTCGCGGGCGTAGAGGTCGGAGCACTGCTGGCGGGCGCGGCGGATGGTCGCCGTCGACGCGACGATCTTGTGGACGTGGCCGTCCCTCGAGCACAGACGGTCGATCGCGGTCTCGTAGAGTCCGACGATCGTTCCCAGCGGGCCGGAGATGAGATGGAGCTCGTCCTGAATGACGAGCGCAGGCGGAGCCCCTACGCCGATGCCGAAGAGGCGGCCGACGCGCTTGTCCCAGGCGATCTGGGCGAACTTGTCGACCGTCCCGATCAATACCGTCGGCGGTTCGGCGTAGAGGTCCTCGTCGATGACGAGGACCGGGAGGCCATCCTTCTTCCCGTAGCGGCAGGTTTCGTCGGGGCAGACGAGGGCGACGGTACGCGGGCCGCCGTCGCGCGGCCTGGCCTCCTGGTAGCCGAGCTTGCCGCGATCGGTGAAGTCCACGCCGCACCAGGGACACTGCAGCACTTGGAACGGGTTCGAGGCGAACCTGTCCTTCTGCATCGCGCGCAGCCGCGCCCGCGCGTCGTCGCGGGCGTTGGGCGACAGGCTCCGTCCGACCCAGAGTCCTATCGATATCCGGTCCTTGCCGAGATCGCATCCGAGGTCGCCATCGGTGCGCAAGGCCTCGATGGCCAGCACCAGCGCCGAGGCCCGCTGGAACTGCTGCGCAGTCAGCAGACGCAACGTGTAGCGCATCAGGACGGTGGTGCCCGTCGCGCCGCCGCGGAGGCGTCCGAGGATGATCGTGAACGCGCTGAGACCGAGGTAGGCCTCGGTCTTGCCGCCGCCGGTCGGGAACCAGATGAGATCGACCAGGCTCCTCTCCGGGTCGTTCTCGTCGGCGGCCGACGCCAGGTTCATCAGGATGAAACCGAGCTGGAAGGGGCGCCAGCGGTTGCCGTGGCCGTCGCCTGCCGCCTGAGGTTGCGGGGTTCCGCGATCGCGTCGGGGCAGCCGTGAACGATGCTGCTGCACGAACATCGCCTTGTTCATCAGGCGAAAGGCCGTCATGGCCTTCTCGTCGGAGGCGAGGAGCGCGATGCCGGTTCGCATCCGCGCCAGGCAGCTGCGACAGTTTTCCAGGTTGCTCTCGGCCGCCTTCTTCATCGACCCCGCCAGGCGCTGTGCGGTTCCGTCCTGGACGGCGATCCATGACTCATAGTCGTCAGCCAGGGTCCGGAGGACGATCAGGATGGCGCCCTCCGGCGCGCTCGTTCCGTCGCCGTTGAAGAGGTAGCCCATCGCGAGATTAAGCGGGGTGGCGCCCCGGAACGATGCTTCGCGTGGCACGATCGGCTTCAGATCGTAGCTGGGCACGGCGGCGGTCCGGACCAAATCCGTCGCACCGGCCTCCGACAGCCGCTCCGCCCTGTTCCAGTCGCTGGCGGTGCCGTGGCCGAGCGCGAAGGCGCGCCGGTGGCGGTAGAGGAGGTCGAGGCTTGCCACCTCGGGATCGGAGCTCGCTTCGGCGACGCTGCGGTCGATCGGGAGGAACACCGCCGAACCCAAGGTCTCCGTGACGCCCAGCCCCGCCTGGTAGAACACATCGCCGCTGGAGGGCGCCTTCACCCCGTCGGATCTGAGCTCGTTCACGAGCATGGCCGACACGACGATTATCCCGTCGGCACGGCGTCGGACCGTGAGCCGGAGCGACAGCCGCTTGTCGTCGTCCAGCGGAATCGCCGCAAGGCTGCCCAGGTCGGTTCCGACCTCCCGCTCGACCGTCCGCTCGAAGTGCCTGCGCTTCCAGGCCGTCACTTCGCGATGGGCCGGGAAGGGCTTGCCGTTCAGGCCGGTCTCGCCCGCGCGCGGATGGACTTCGGTCGTTCTTCCCTGGTCGTAGAGGCCGAAGGTTGCGGTGAAGCGCAACGTGGCGGGCGCCGCGAGGCAGAAGGAGAGACCGGCGGCTGAAGGGCTGAACTCGTTGGCCAGGTTGAGCGGCTCGCGCTCCGGAACGGCGTCGCCCGCCTCGCTGCGGCCCTCGCCGCCCGCGCCGCCGTTCAGGTCAATGACCTCCCGCGGCGCGTCGAGCTCGACCCCGTCCACCGCCTCCTCCGCGCGCGAATCTTCCAGCGTCTCCTGGACGACGCGTTGCGGGAACAGGATGCCGGTGGCGTAGAGTTGCAGCGGCGAGACGGTTAACGTCTCGGTCCGTTCGGCCTCCTCGTCGGTCGGAAGGGGTCCGAACAGCTGCCGCACCAGCCTGTCCACGAGCGCGTCGCGAAACGTCTCGTGGCTTGCGAAGGGATCGGTCGCGACGTCGCTCACATCCTGCTCCTCGTCTCCATGAAGCCGCCACCTACCAGCGCGAACAGCTTCGACCGCGCCCTGGTCATCCCGACATACAGGACGGCACGGCTCCACGCGTCGTTCGGACCCTCGTCGAGATCGGTAAGCACCACCACGTCGCTCTCGAGCCCCTTGAATCCCGAGACGGTCCCGTAGGTGATCGCGCCGTCGCCGCGGCCGAGCGCACGGTCGGCGACAGGCACCGTCACCTTGCCAACGTCCAGCGGGTGGCGGGCAATGCACGATTCCTCGTTTCGGACGGCTGACAGGATCGAGATGCGGCCCGGCTCCACGCCCTCCCGCAGCAGATCGAGCACGAGCGCGCGCAGCTTCTTCGCCTGATCCCGCATGTCGGCGTACGGCCGGTAGTCTACCGGCGAGACGACGCTCCGCCGGCATGCGGGGACGTCTGCCCCGGTCAGGAGGCAGGCCTCCGCGACAACGGCCTTGGGATTGCGGAAGTTCTCATCAAGTTTGCAGACGGTCGCCCCGAAGGAAATCAGCCGGGCGAGCACCTCGCGATCAACGCGGTCGTAGATCGACGACTGCAACCCGGAGTCGTGGAATATAAGCCACCGGCCGTTCGCGAACCCGCCGGCCAGGAGCAGACTGAGACAGTCCATCGTGGCGGCGTCGAGGACGTCCTGCGCCTCGTCTAGGATCAAGACGTCGTACTGAGGAAGCGCCCCGTCCTCCAGAAGTGCCTCGCAGGCGGACTCGAAGAGACGCGGCAGCTCCTCGTCGAAGAATGCGCGGGCGGGACGACGTTCGCGTCGGGCGCCGTCCATCGCCTGGCCGAAGCCGCCCTTGCGCGTCAGCCCGGTGATTATCCCGTGCACGGTCGACACCTGGATGCGGTCGCCACCATCGGCGGCGTCCGCCCGCAGGAAGCGCTGCAGGTTATTGTTAAAGCACAGCAGCAGCACCGACGTGCCCGTTGCCGCCAGGCGGCGGGCGGCCTCCATCGCGATGAGCGTCTTGCCAGTGCCGGCCGCACCGTCGCAGACGATCCGAGGATTGTGCCGGTTGAGCGCGAAGTCGAGCACGCGGTATTGCTCGGCGCTGAGCTCGACCAGCTCGCGCTCAGACTCAATGAGCAGGCCGCGCAGCGTCGGGACGATCTCGAAGTCCCCTCGGAGCATCCGCACGATCTCGGCGACTCTTGCCGCCGTGAGAGGTGCGCGGGGGCGCCTACCGATCTCCTCGGACCTAATCCTAAAGTAGCGAGCCAGCCGCTCGATGTACACGACGAACGGCTTGTCCTTGTCGCGCTGGTCGTAGACTAGGTCGGCGTCCCATTCCGGGTCCTTTCTGTCGAAGATGATGTCGGGGAAGGCGACGCCCCAGCCGACGACTGTCTCGTTGCGTAGGCTTCTGCCGAGCCGATCCTTCAAATAGGCGAGCAGCGCCCACTTGGCGCCCTGGGCCTGCTTGAACGGTCCCTCGTTCGACGTGTAGCTGCGGCCCGGTCGGCCGATGTGCCACACGCCTTGACGGCGCTCTACGTCACCACCCTTGACCTCGAGGCAAAAGACGCCCGGCGGCCCGACGACGACGAAGTCGGCTTCGGCGTATTCTTTTCTTTGGTGCCGGGCGATGCCGAGCGAATGCATGCAATAGAATCCGCTCGATTCCGCCGAATCGCGGATAGCCTTAAACAGCGCGGCTTCGCTTCCGGTCGTTGATGCGGAAACAGAAGTGGGCAGCATGATGGTCATGTAACCGACGCCAGGCCGTCGGGCAGCATGCTTAACCTGGCGGCGCGGCCCACCAATTCAGAGGGCACGTCCCGAATGCCGAGGCAGCGGTCGACGCGGTGCAAGGCGTAGGACAGTTGACCCGAAGCGGTCTGCAGAATCAGGCGTTCGGCGCCGAGGTCAAGCTCGCCGCTGAATATTTCCTGCAGGAGCAGCTCTGCGGCCTTGCCGCGGGCGACGTAAATCCGGTCGGCGGCTGCGCTGACTTCGGCCGCTCGGACCTCCAGCTCTTGATCGCCGGTGAGCCGACCGATCAGCGGGATGACCCGGCGGTGGTTGCGCGGTGCTATGCTGCGAGAATCCGTGGCCCAGGCGCGCACCGTCGCGGCGTCCCGCGGCTCCCCTGCAGCGCGAAGACGTTGCGCGAAGGCGTGTTGGCTCTCGCCAGTACGGCCGAAATGATCGCGGAGCGCCGTCTTCCAGCTGCCGGCGAGCGTTCGCGTGGCAGCGGCTTCCTTCATTACCGCGTCGGCCCTGGCGTCGAGCAGGTCTCGGTCGCTCGTCTCGGGCAATGCTAGCAGCATGCCGGCCTCCAATTGGGCGACCGAGAGCATGAGCTGGCGCTCCGCCGTTCCGTTGGCGTTCGAACGGGGGCGGTTCGGCGCGTCGAGCACGATGACCTGCCCCAGGGGCGGCAGCAGCGCGAAGCTTCCAGGTTCCTCTAGAAGGACCAGCTGCGCCTTGACCAGCGGGTTGTCCGACCTGCCGAAGGTGGTCGCCAGCATCCGGTCGAGGGCTCGCGCCTCCACCCTCTCGATCTCGACGTCCTCAGGCGCAATCTCCTCACTCGGCGACGCGATCGCCTTCTCCAGCCGTCGTGCCGTCTCGTGCCGCCACCTTGCGGGAACGACGCCGAACGCCTCGACCCGGTCGTTCAGGTAGTCGACGGTGGCGTCCTCGAGCCTGCGCTCCCAGCGACGCAGCGCATCGTTTGTGCGCTCGAACCATGTCTGCTCGAACGGCAGCAGCACCAGCTCGGTCCGACCGCCATAGCCGTTGGCCGACAACTCGCGCATTCGGAGGCGGTCCAGCCATCCCGGCACGACCACGGTGTCGTAGGGTGCAGTCTGTCGGAGTTCGTCGACGGCAAGCCAGCGCGCGCGGCCGAAACTCGCGTCGTCCGCGGTCTCAGACCGGCAACGCTGCGCTATGGCCTCCGAGCGGCAGACGATCGCGATCGTCGCGTTGAGAGGGGCGGACCGGACGATGCGCGAGATCGCGTCGCGGCGTCCGGCTGCCGCCGGTCCCCCGGTCGGCAAACCCGCCATGAACTCTCGGAGCCGTGCCGCGCCGTCGTCGTACGGAGCCAGCGCCGCGGCTTGGAAGGCGATCAATTTGGCTGCGCGGCGCATGTCGTCGTCGCCAGCGGGGCTCCCAAGCGGCTGTCCGCTGGCCTTGCGGAGGAAGGCGGAGACGGCGGCGTCCAGGAGGCTAGTGACGGAGTCGACCCGCCCGTCTCGCTCCGCGAGATACGCCGCCAGTCGCTCGAGCAGTTCGTCGCGCTGGACGTGCGTCCTCTGCACCGCCGCCCAGTGATTGCCCTGGCGCCGCAGGAAGCGGGCGAGGGCGTCGTCGTTCCGCCTCGCCCGGACTCGTAGCGGCGGCACCTCTACGTCCTGATCCTCGAGGTACCAGAGAGCGCGAAGGCCTTGGCTCGTCAATTCCTGCGTCGCCTCGCGTTCGGCCAGTTCGGCGAGCACACAGATGTTAACGCGATCAAGCTTTGCCGCGGTGGAGAGCGCCGCGTGAAGCGCCTGACCGAGACGGGCGCCGTCGACGATGATGCGCCAGGCGTCGACGTGGTCGGGCGGGTCCGAAACCAGCTCGCATGCCGCGGACGCATCAGCGCATGCATACACGAGCGGGCAGTCCGAGGCGCTTCCGGGCAGATCGTGGTGACGGCCCTGCGCGTCGATCCACCGCACGCCGAGCAGGGCGGCGGCGGGCGTGCCCAAGGGCCGGACGTACGGCAGGTACTCGTCGAGCCGGTGCCGCGGCCCGACGAGCAGGACGGCCTCGTGCCGACGCGGCCGCCGCCGCCCGTTGCCGGCGATGTTGGTCAGCGGATCGATGTTGCGGTCCTTGAGCCAGGTCGCGATCTCCTGGCCTGACGAGAGCCGGCGGTATTTCTTGTGGGAAAGCGAGATGAGCGGGAGCACCTCCTCGCCCATTGTGATTGTGCCCCGATCGCGCACTCCCAGCCTGAAACGCGGCTTTCCGCCGACGTCCATCCGGCCGTTGAAGGTGGCATGAAAGGTGGCCGTCCCGTCGCTCACGGTCACGGGCGAGTTGGCCGGCCACAGCGCCATCTCCTCGTCGAACTTCAAGGACTGGATCCGGGTGCATTCCAGGCCGGCCGCGACGGCGCACAAGGTGGGGAACGCGCCCGTCTCGCGGAGGATGAGCGTCCCTGACCCTGGTCCGAAGATCGTGAAGAGGGCCGCGCAGGCTACATATTGCCCATATCGGTCCAGCGAGGCACCGCATGATCCCAGGCCCGTCGTGCCGATGAAGGGCCATCTCACGAGCATGGCTTCGAGCAGCGGCAGGAATCGAGTTTGGCTTTCCACCGCCGCATACGCCCATTCGACGACGTAGATGTCGTCCACCAGGCCAATTACCCCCTGGCGATCGCCAACGACGTCGTTTTCATCCGCTAAGTAGCGCAACGCGGCACGTGCGGCGGCGGTCTCCCGGCCGGGGCGGCTGGCGGCCCTGAAGAGCGCTTCGACCTTGGTGTCGAAGCTAGTCAGGTCGCCGACCCCGCCGAAGCGGCGGAGAAGCTCCAGCTGCCCTTCCACCTCGCCTCGCAGGGCGTCGACGTCGAAGGCCGCGGTGTCGTCGTGTCCATGGAGATATCCGTCGATCTCCTCGAGCTCGGCCGCGCTGAGGCAGCCACGAAGTCCGGCCGGGCCGACGTGGCTCGCGAGCGTGCGCACGGTCGCGTCCAGCACCCAGTTGAGATCTTGGATGTCGCTTTCGTCGATCGCTGCCCCTGCGACCGTTTCGGACAGCAGCTGGAGTGCCGCCGCCGCCTTAGCCGCTTCAGGCGATCCTTCGGGCGCAGCAATGCGATAGCGTGACGCGACCCAAAGCCAACGGGGCGTCTGCTCGCGCGGGAAGTCATCCCGCGACTGCGCCAGCCGCAGGACCTCCGAGAGCGACCCTATGTCGTCCGGAGCTTTGCCGGTCTCAACCGGGAACGATTTTTCAAGCTTCGCAAGGCGCGAGCTCAACTCCGCCACCCTCGAGACTTTCGGATACCAGTATCCCAATCGGTCGTCGCTCCACTTCCGCGACTGAGCCTATCCGGGAAGTCGCCGAAAACAACAGCTTTCGTCGTGCCGGTTGGCGGGCGGAGGCCTGCTCGTGGGACGGAGCGGATGTTGCCAACGCCATGACACGAGATCTAGGCTGCGTATGGGCCCATCAAGGCCAGGTGAAGGATGATCGATCGTTGAAGGCGGTGTTCGACGCGAAGCCGGGTTCGGGGTATGACGACGAAGCGGCCGAGCGCTATCACTTCCCGAACCGATACGGGGCGGTCGCGAGCTCCACGGTCGGGGACTGGGTTGTGTTCAGGCGTCCCCGCGCAGACGGCGGCAATCTCGCCTACTTTGCGGTCGCCCGCGTTGTGCGGATCGATCGGGACCCGCTGCGCCCCAACCACTCCTACGCCCGCCTGGCGGATTACCTCAAGTTCGACGAGCCGGTGCCTTGGACGAGCGAAGGCCGTTATGCCGAGGGCACGCTCCGCGGCATGCCCCGGCCCCAAGTTGGCGTCTTCCTGCGTGGACGCTCCATGCGCCCGCTCGACGCTGCCGATTTCGGCGCGATCGTCGGGAAGGGTCTGAGCGACACGGCGGACCCCGCGAATGCCGTCAGGTACGGGTTCGACCCTCTCGACGCCGACATGGCGGTTCTCCGGCAGGAAGATCCGACCGACGACGCGCGACGGGTCGAGACTGCGCTCGTCAGCCGCATCGTTAGGGACGCCAGCTTCCGCAGGGTCGTCTGCTTGGCCTATGGCGACCGTTGCGCCGTCACCCGCCTGAGGATCGTGAACGGAGGCGGTAGGGCCGAAGTGCAGGCGGCGCACGTCTGGCCGGTGGCCGAGGGCGGGCCGGATCTCGTAACCAACGGTCTTGCGCTTTCGGCCACCGTGCATTGGCTCTTCGACCGTCACCTGATTTCGCTGACCGACGACTATCGTCTGCTCGTGGCCCACAACCGGGTGCCTGTCGAGCTCCGCGCCCTGTTCGCGGATCGGGACGAACGCATTCACCTGCCTGAGAATCGTCGTGATTGGCCGAATCTCGCTTACGTCTCCCGGCACCGAGACATCTTCGCCGGTTATGCCTGATCCCGGCCTGTCACGGGGATACTTACGAACTGCCGTTCAGGGACCTGCTGAAAGGCTGGCCGCCCGGTTAGGCGCTTCCTGGTCTCGCGCCGCCGGGCAGCCAGCTCAGTCGATACATATGCCGCCGCCGAGCTTCAGAGGCGGTCGGGGATGGTCGAGAAGTAACCTTGAGCAAAAGGTTCGGGCGTGCCGATCGCAATCCCTAAGACATCTTGTCCCGCTACATGAACGAAGGTCCGCCCACGCCGCTTTACGCTCCGGAACGGACGGGCAGCTATCCACCAAAGCTGCTCGGGCACCTCCTCGCGGACGGGTGCCCGATCATCTGGCCCTGAGCCGAGTTTCAAACTTCGCTAGGTTTATCGCTTCACGCCGCCTTCCCCCAACAACGTGCCGCTGAAGGTCAGGGCAGTTCCGTTCGACTCGTTCGGGCGGTTCGCTCCGCCGGAACGAATCAGTTCCGATGCCCCGCACACTTAGTGAGATTGAGCGCGCTGCCTCAAGCCAGTAGGAGTGTAGATGCAAGGTTGGCCGAATGCCAATGCAAGGTTGTGCTAACGGCGGGATGCGTCTGGTGGGTTCGCCGGGATTCGAACCCGGGACCGGTCGATTAAAAGTCGAATGCTCTACCAACTGAGCTACGAACCCTCGCCAGACGTGTCCGCGAACTAGGGGCGGCCCGCTCGCCGGTCAACCAGCGCCAGCAGCTGGCGCGCGGTCCGCCCCCCGACCGGATCGCGCCAGCCGGGCGCGACCGCGACAAGCGGGCGGAGCACAAAATCGCGTTCTCGATAAGCCGGATGCGGCACGACCAGCCCCGGCCCCGCCCACACGCCGCCCGACCACAGCACCAGGTCGATGTCGATCGCCCGTGCTCCCCAGCGCCGCCCCCGCCGTCGCCCGAATGCGCGCTCGATCGCCTTGACGCGCCGGAGCAGCGCGGGCGGATCCTCGTCGCTGCCGACCAGCGCGACCGCGTTGGAGTAGGCGCGCGACGACGGTCCCATCGCCGCCGTACGCATCACGGGCGAGATCGCCCGCACCCCGCCGATCGCCGCGAGCGCGGCGTCGATCGTCCGCGCCGGGCTCCCGAACCGGCTCCGCCTGTTCGATCCCAGCGCCAGCGCGTAGGTTGCCGTTCCCATCGGCCCGCCCTAGCGGAGCTCCGTGCCCGCCGCATCCTCCCCGCTTCCCGCCACCGAACCGCCGCGCGACTGTCCGCTCTGCCCGCGCCTCGTCGCCTTTCGCGAGGAATGCCGGCTCGAGCATCCCGGCTGGTGGAACGCCCCCGTCCCCGCCTTCGGCGACCCGGGCGCATGGTTGGCGGTGGTCGGCCTCGCGCCCGGCAAGCACGGTGCCAACCGCACCGGCCGCGCCTTCACCGGCGATTACGCGGGCGAGCTCCTCTACGCGACGCTCGCCAAGTTCGGCCTGGCCGAGGGCGTGTACGACCGCCGCGCCGACGACGGCTTCGCGCTGCGCGGCGCGATCATCGTCAACGGCGTCCGGTGCCTGCCCCCCGCCAACAAGCCCACCCCCGCCGAGATCCGCACCTGCCGTCCCTTCCTCGACGCGCCGATCGCGGCGCTCCCCTCGGTCCGCGTCTTCGTCGCGCTCGGCCAGATCGCCCACGACACCGCCGCCCGCGTGCTCGGCCTCAAGCCGAGCCGAGCCAAGTTCGGCCATCTGGCGGAACACCCGCTCCCCGACGGCCGCATGCTCCTCGATAGCTATCACTGCTCGCGCTACAACCAGAACACCGGCGCGCTCACGACGCCGATGTTCGAAGCGGTGTTCGCCCGCGCGCTGGCGTTGCGCGACGGCGGGTAAGGCCCTTGAGAGAGGTGCTCGAATGAATACGGTAGGCGAGCCCGACGCTCCACCTTCATACGAGGGCGCGTGCCTCTGCGGAGCCACGCACTTTGAGGTAGCCGGGTCGTTGTCTGCGGTGGTGCTATGCCACTGCACTCAATGCCGTCGTGGCAATGGCGGGGCCTTCAATGTATCCGTGGTCGTGAATACCGCTCAAGTGATTTTCCGGAGTCTCGCGACCTTGAAGGAATATGAGAGTTCGCCGGGAAAGGTTCGCGCGTTCTGCGGCGTGTGCGGATCGCCGATCTACAGCAGACGCTCCGAAACCCCAAACACGATGCGGCTGCGTGGCGGACTGATCGTCGATCTACCGGCGCCACTGGGTCTGCGGCATATCCACCGCGATAGTCGCTGGCCCTGGATTGACACCATCGAGTCCGCACCGATGACGCCGGAAGGCTGATCGGCTGGTCCGAACAGGCGGCTAGCGGTCCTCCACCAGCCGCCTGTACAGATCCGGGCGCCGATCGCGGAAGAAGCCGAACGCCGCGCGGTGGCGCTTGACCACGGCTAGGTCGATCGTCGCGGTGATCACCCCTTCCTCGTCGCGCCCGAGCTCCGCCAGTATGTCGCCCCGCTCGTCGCAGATGAAGCTGGTGCCGTAGAAGGTCTGGCCCGCCTCTTCTCCATTGGGCTCCACCCCCACGCGGTTGGCGGCGACGATCGGCACCACGTTCGACACCGCGTGCCCCACCATCGCGCGGCGCCACAGCCGGGCGGTGTCGAGCGAGGTGTCGTGCGGCTCCGACCCGATCGCGGTGGGGTAGAACAGCAGATCCGCCCCCATCAGCATCATCGCGCGCGCGGTTTCCGGGTACCATTGGTCCCAGCACACGCCGACGCCGATCGTCGTGCGGTCCGGCCCGTCCCACACCTTGAACCCGGTGTTACCGGGGCGAAAATAGAACTTCTCCTCATACCCCGGCCCGTCGGGGATGTGGCTCTTGCGGTACACGCCCTGCACCGCGCCGTCGGGGCCGATCATCGCCAGCGAGTTGTAATGATGCGGCCCGTCCGCCTCGAAGAAGCTCGTCGGGATGGCGACGCGCAGCTCGGCGGCCAGTTCGCGCATCGCTAGCACCGCGCGGTGCTCGCCCACCGGCTTGGCGTTCGCGAACAGCCCCTCGTCTTCGACCCGGCAGAAATACTCGCCCTCGAACAGTTCGGGCGGCAGGATCACGCTCGCCCCCCGCCCCGCCGCCTCGCGCACCAGCCGCGAGACGTTGGCGATGTTACGCTCGATATCGTCGGAGAAGGCCAGCTGGAGCGCCGCCACGGTGATCTCGGTCATGCCCGCCTCGGGATTTGCTGGCTGATGCAGTGAAAGCTTCCGCCCCCCGTCAGGATGTGGTCCGCGCGCAGGCCCACCGCGCGTCGTCCCGGGAACAGCGCCCCGATCGCCACCACCGCCGCCTCGTCGTTCGCCGCGCCATAGGTCGGCACCACCACCGCCGCGTTACCGATGTAGAAGTTCATATAGCTCGCCGGCACGATCTCCTCGTCGCGCAGCACCCGGCCGGGCGAGGGCACCGTCACCACCTCCAGCCCCGCCGCGCGCGCATCGCGGAGCGCGTGGACGTACACCTGCCAGTTCGGGTCGTTCTCGCCCGGCTCCGGGATCGCCACCCGCCCCTCGCCGACGAAGCGCGCGAGGTTGTCGACATGCCCGTCGGTATGGTCATTCAACAGCCCCTCCTCCAGCCACACGACACGCGTGAAGCCGAGCTCCTCGCGCAGCAGCCGCTCGACCTCCGCCTCGTCGAGATGAGGGTTGCGGTTGGGATTGAGCACGCATTGCCGCGTGGTGATGACCGTCCCGGTCCCGTCCCCATCGACCGCACCGCCCTCCAGCACCCAGTTGTTCTCCGACAACGCCAGCCCCGCCCGCGCTGCGAGCCGCGCGGCCAGGTCGCCGTCGCCTTCCAGCTCGTACTTCCCGCCCCAGCCGTTGAACCAGAACGCGTGCCCCGTACCGTCCGCCACGATCGGCCCCGTATCGCGCAGCCAGATATCCCCGAACGGCTCGAGCACGATCTCGGCGAACGGGCACATCGCCTCGGCCGCCACGCCGGCCTCCGCATCGGCCGCGACCAGCAGCACCCGCTCGCCCAAGCCGTCCGCATGCACCGCCCGCGCGAAAGCCGCCACCTCGGCGCGCGCGGGTTCCAGATCATCGGCCCACAGCTCGGGATGGCTGGGAAAGCCGATCCATACCGCGTCGTGCGGAGCCCATTCGGCCGGGGGAGGCGTCGTCATGCCCGGCCTCCTGACGCGGGCGGGCGCGCCTGTCCAGCGCCCGGCCTAATCTAGCGTCCGCCCGGGCCGGCCATCTTGGAATTGGGCGCGGAGCTGACATCGTCGGCGTTCACACCCGATCTGGTCGCGCCTGTCGCCTGCTCGACCTCGTGCTTTCCGAACATGATCGCCCCCGCCCCGAACAAGGGTAGGATCGTGACGATCGCCCAGATCATCGCCGGCCCCCTCGCGGACAGCTTGCCGCGCTTGTGCAGCACCCACCCGATCACCGTGAGCAGGAGCGTGGCGCCGATGCACAGGAAGAGGTTGATGAGGATGGGGTTGATGGTGGCGTTGGTGCCCATGGCCGCTCCGATTGCGCGTGGCGCGCGAGATACTCATGCGGTCAAACAGTGGTGCGCGCTCTTCTGTTCCCATCCTGCCGCCGCGCCGCCGCGCAATCGGAGCGGCCCGGCCGGCGGGGCCGCAGCCCCGGTCGACGACGCGGCTTTGCCGCGGCGCTGCTCCGAGCGCGACTTCCTTCTGCGCTCAACGACAAAAGGCGGCCCCTCGCGGAACCGCCCTCCTCACTGGCAGCGTCGCGGCAAAGCCGCGCCGTCGGCCGAGCCGACCTTGGTCGTTATTCTACAGCCGCTTTAGCGGCTGTAGAATTCCACGACCAAGTTCGGCTCCATCTTCACCGGATAAGGCACCTCGTCCAACGACGGCACCCGCACGAATGTCACCTTCGCGGTCCCGTCCGGCGCGACGTAATCAGGGATTTCCCGCTCGGCGAGCGACTGCGCCTCCAGCACCAGCGCCATCTCCGACGCCTTCGCGCCCAGCGTGATCTCCTCGCCGACGAACACGCGACGCGACGCGACGTTGCACTTCACCCCGTTCACCCGGACATGGCCGTGCGAAACAAGCTGGCGCGCGGCCCACACGGTTGGCGCGAATTTCGCGCGGTAGACGATCATGTCCAGCCGCTGTTCGAGCAAGCCGATCAGGTTCTGGCCGGTGTCGCCCTTCATCCGGGCGGCCTCGTGATAGCAGGCGCGGAACTGCTTCTCGGTCACGTCGCCATAATAGCCGCGCAGCTTCTGCTTGGCGCGCAACTGGATGCCGAAATCGGAGACCTTGCCCTTGCGACGCTGGCCGTGCTGCCCGGGACCGTATTCGCGCTTGTTGACCGGGGACTTGGGGCGACCCCAGATGTTCTCGCCCATTCGCCGGTCGAGCTTGTACTTGGCGCTGGCGCGCTTCGACATGGTATTTCCTTTGCAACTGCTGACAACGAGCCCGCTCCGGAGGGGACGGGCATATCCCGGTCATCGCCTGTCACACCGTCATACGGGAACAGGGCCACCGCTTCACCGGGATGCGGGGCCATTGCGAGCGCGCGCATTAGCCGCGCGGGTCGGTCGGGTCAAGCTGGACAGCCGGGTCACGCGCCAATAGCGCCTCGCCCATGACGACCGTTCCTCCCCTGGACTGCACGACGATGGCCGAGGTCCGCGCGGGCGTCGACGCGGTCGACCGCGAGCTGGTCGCGCTACTCGCCCGCCGCTTCGCCTACATGGACGCCGCCGCGCGCATCAAGTCCGCGCGCGAGGACGTCCGCGACGAGCGTCGCAAGGCGGAAGTGATCGCCAACGCCCGCGCGCTGGCCGAGGCGGCGGGCTTGCCCGGCGACGCGATCGCGAGCGTGTGGGATGGACTGATCGAGGCCTCGATCGCCTACGAACTCGCCGCCTTCGACGCCGTCCGGACCGGATAGCCGCAAGCGGTTATCCGGAGGCGCTAGCCCTTTGGCCCCTTGGCCCCGCCCAGCGCCGAGAGCATCCCGCGCACCGTGCGCACCTCCTGGCTGGACCAGCCCGGCTTGGTCAGCAGCGTCCGAATCGTCCGCCTGACCGTCGGCGTTCGCTCGGGCGGGAAGAAATAATGCCGCTCGACCAGCAACGCGTCGAGCTGCGCGATCATCCCCTCCAGTTCCTCCTGGAGCGCGGGCGGGGGGATGTCGACCTCCGGCGGCCGCGCCAGCGCCTCGCCCTTCGACCATTCATACGCCACCACCATCACCGCCTGGGCGAGGTTGAGCGACCCGAACTCGGGATTGATCGGCACGGTGACGATCGCGCGGGCGAGAGCCACGTCGTCGGTGTCGAGTCCGGACCGCTCCGGCCCGAACAGGATCGCCGACCGCTCCGCCACGCCCCGCACCGCCGCCGCCATCTCCTCGGGCGTCACCACGGGCTTGGTCACTCCGCGCTTGCGTACGGTCGTCGCATAGATGTGCGCGCAATCCGCCGTCGCTTCCGCGACGCTCTGGAACACGCGCACCTCGGCCAGCACCACATCCGCCCCACTTGCTGCGGGCCCCGCGCCCGGATTGGGCCATCCATCGCGCGGGCTCACGAGCCTGAGCTCGCGCAACCCGAAATTGAGCATCGCCCGCGCCGCCTTGCCGATATTCTCGCCCAATTGCGGGCGGACCAGGACGATGACAGGTTGCGGACCGACCAAGGAACCCTTGTTCATCCGCGCCCGACCTCCTCGACCGTTCCCGCGAACGCCTCGAAATCGCGCGCCTCGCTGAAATCGCGATAGACGCTCGCGAACCGGATATAGGCGACCGAGTCGAGCCCTTTCAGCCCTTCCATCACCATCTCGCCGATCCGCTGGGAGGTGACCTCGCCCTCGCCCAGCGTCTCCAGCCGCCGCTGGATGCTCGACACCAGCTTTTCCAGCCGGACCGGATCGATCGGTCGCTTGCGCGCGGCGATCGAGACCGATCGCAACAGCTTGTCGCGCTCGAACGGCTCGCGCCGCCCCCCTTCGCCCGGGCCGCCGCTCTTCAGCACCGTCAACTCGCGCAACTGGATGCGCTCGAACGTCGTGAACCGCGCGGCGCAACCCTCGCATTGCCGCCGCCGCCGGATCGCCGCCCCATCCTCGGTGGGGCGGCTGTCCTTCACCTGGCTGTCCTCATGCGCGCAGAATGGACAGCGCATTCAGACCTTGTTGCGCTTGGAATAGGCGTATGCGGCTCCCGCGATCCCGCCGAGCACCGGACCGATCACCGGGATGGGAATCGCCACCACCACGCCGAGCGCTCCCCATTTGGCCATGCTCTTGCCCAGGCCGGGCCTGCTCTTGATCTCGTCCTGAATGCCCATGTCGCCTGCTCCTAATAGATGGGGAAACGAGCGCACAACGCTTGAACGCGCGTCCGGATGCCGGTCTCCACCGCCGGGTCGCCGCCCTCGCCCTTGGCGCGCAGCCCGTCGAGCACGTCGGCGACCATATGGCCGATCTCTCGGAACTCGGCCGGGCCGAAACCGCGCGTCGTGCCCGCCGGGCTGCCCACCCGGATGCCGCTCGTCTTGACGGGCGGCTGCGGGTCGTTCGGGATACCGTTCTTGTTGCAGGTGATGCCGCTACGTTCCAGCGCCTCGTCCGCGTCGCGGCCCGTGATGCCGAGCGGGCGCAGGTCGACCAGCGCCAGGTGCGTGTCGGTGCCGCCCGCGATCAGGTCCGCCCCGCGCTCCTTGAGCGTCGCGGCCAACACCTTGGCGTTCTCGACCACGGCGGCGATGTAGCTGGTGAACGATGGCTCCAGCGCCTCGCCGAACGCCACCGCCTTGGCCGCGACGACATGCATCAGCGGTCCGCCCTGGAGCCCGGGGAACACCGCCGAGTTGAACTTCTTCGCCAGCGCCTCGTCGTCGGTCATGATCATCCCGCCGCGAGGGCCCCGCAGCGTCTTGTGCGTCGTCGTCGTGACCACATGCGCATGGCCGAAAGGCGACGGGTGCAACCCCGCCGCGACGATCCCGGCGAAATGCGCCATGTCGACCATGAAATACGCGCCGACCTGGTCCGCGATCGCCCGGAACCGCGCGAAGTCGATCCGGCGCGGATAGGCGGAGCCGCCCGCGATGATCAGCTTCGGCCGACGCTCCAGCGCCAACGCCTCGACCTGGTCGTAATCGATCAGGTGCGTCACCGCATCGACCCCGTACTGGACCGCGTCGAACCACTTGCCCGACATGGCGGGCTTGGCCCCGTGCGTCAGGTGCCCGCCCGCATCCAGGCTCATTCCCAGGATCGTATCGCCCGGCTTCACCAGCGCCAGCATCACCGCCCCGTTCGCCTGCGCGCCCGAATGCGGCTGGACGTTCGCGAAACCGCAACCGAACAGCTGTTTGGCGCGCTCGATCGCCAGCGTCTCGACGGTGTCCGACGGCCCGCAGCCCTGATAATACCGCTTGCCCGGATAGCCCTCGGCGTACTTGTTCGTGAACACCGACCCCTGAGCCTCCAGCACCGCGCGCGACACGATGTTCTCCGACGCGATCAGCTCGATCTGCGTACGCTGGCGGCGCATCTCCGCGTCGACCCCGCCGAACACGGCCGGGTCACTCGTCGCGAGATCGCGGGAAAAGAAGCCGTCGGGCTGGACGTCGTGAAGGGTGGCGGGCTGGGTGCTCATCGGCTCGTCTCCTGGCGCTCGGGCGGGCGGGGTATCACCCGCTATCTAGCCCCGATCACCCTGATCCGCTACCACCGGCGTATAGCAATGCGGGTGTCGCACCATGAACTACTTTTCGCCCGGCTTCACCGGCTACACGGACGTCACCGGCCACCGTCCCGGCCGCTTCACGACGGCCGAGTTCCTCCATATGGCGGAGGTCGGCGCGTTCGCGGATATCAAAGTGGAACTGGTCGATGGAGAGATCGAACGCATGCACTCGTCCATGGGGACGCACGGCAGCTTTCAGGCATCTATAATCGTCAAACTATGGAGTGCGGCAGGTCGTCGAGTGATGGGTGAAACCGGGATCGATCTCGGCCGCAACACCGTTCTTGGATGCGACGCAGCGCTTCTCCACCGACCGATGAGCGAGCATCGCCTGCTCCGGCCCGATGAGGTCGAACTCGTCGTCGAAGTGGCGCAGACCTCGCTCGACCGCGACCTCGGCCTCAAGCGCGCTCGCTACGCAGCGGCGGGCATCCCGTATTATTGGGTCGTCAACACGGCCGATCGTGTGACCTACGTCTTCGGACGCCCGGTCGATCGCGACTATCGCGACGAAGGGGAGGTCGCCTTTCCCGCACCATTGCCCGTTCCCGGCGCCGATGTCGCAATCACGCTGGCTTGATGCCCGCCGCCATCGCCCGCACTACCCGCCTGCTCGGATTTGCGGGTCTCCTCCCCCAGCTCGCCGCCGCCGCGCTGGTCGCATCGGGCCGGGGCGAACTCCATTTCTTCGGCCGCGTCCTCGCGCTTGTCTACGGCATCGTCATCCTGAGCTTCCTGGGCGGTGTATGGTGGGGGTTCGCGGTTCGCCGGACGGATGACCAGGGCACGCTCGCCGCCGTCGCCATCATCCCCTCGCTTGCGGGGGTCGCGCTGATGATCGCCGTCCAGTTCGGGCTGCCCCTGCCCCGCGCGCTCGTCCTGCTCGGTACGACGATCGCGCTGACCCTATTCGTGGATCGCCGCCTCGTCGCAACCGGGGAAGCGCCGGACGGCTGGATGGGCCTGCGCGTGCCGCTATCGCTCGGTCTCGGCGGCCTCACGATCATCGCCGGGGTGCTCGCGCGCTAGTGCGCCATCGCCAGGGGAACGAGCTCGCGCGCAGCTCTCCACTCGGGGTCCGCCCAGGCGCGCACCTCGAACTCATACGGTGGATGCCCCTCTAGCGCCTGGAGCAGCACGCGCATGAACGCGTCGCGGCCGGCCGCGTAGAACAGCCATTCGCGCGCCGCGCCGCCCGTCAGCACCGCCACCCCGACCGCGTGGCCGGGTGCATTGAGCACCTCGTACGCCGCCGCCTCGAACGCGGCCATGTCCTCCAGCGTCGGCTCATCCGGCGTATCGTCGGGTCTCGGCTCGAACGGCCAGGTGATCCACATCGCCAGCGGATGAGCGACGCGCTCGTCCACGCCCGGCAACCGCGTCCGCGCACGCAGCAGGAACACCCCGTCCTCCGCGCGCCGCTCGCTCACGCTCCACCCGTCGCTCACGCGGCCTGGCGCAGCTCCAGCCGGCTCCAGATCTCGACCAGCGCGTCCACCAGCTCGCGCATCATCGCCTCGTCATGCGCCGGCCCCGGCGTGAAGCGCAGCCGTTCGGTCCCGCGCGGCACCGTCGGATAGTTGATCGGCTGGACGTACACCCCGTACTCCGCGAGCAGGATGTCGCTGATCCGCTTGGCCTCGACTGGATCGCCGACCATCACCGGCACGATGTGCGTGTCGCCGGGGATCACCGGCAAGCCTGCATCCGCCAGCATGCCCTTGAGCGTCGCCGCCGCCGCCTGCTGCCCGTCGCGCTCGACCGACGATGCCTTCAGGTGCCGGACGGAGGCGAGCACCCCCGCCACCAGCACCGGCGACAGGCTGGTCGTGAAGATGAACCCCGGCGCATAGGACCGGATCACGTCGATGATCGTCCGGTCGGCGGCGATGTAGCCGCCCATCACCCCGAACGCCTTCCCCAGCGTCCCCTCGATGACCGTCAACCGGTGCGCGCACCCCTCGCGCTCGGAGATGCCGCCCCCGCGCGGGCCGTACATGCCGACCGCATGCACCTCGTCGAGGAAGGTCAAAGCGTTGTACCGGTCCGCTAGGTCGCAGATCGCCGCGATCGGGCTGACGTCGCCCTCCATCGAATAGACGCTCTCGAACGCGACCAGCTTGGGCACCGACGCGTCCTCCGCC
Organism: uncultured Sphingomonas sp.; assembly: GCF_964237155.1. Classification (GTDB taxonomy): domain Bacteria; phylum Pseudomonadota; class Alphaproteobacteria; order Sphingomonadales; family Sphingomonadaceae; genus Sphingomonas. The sequence continues at coordinate 25,814 of NZ_CAXSHH010000032.1, forward strand.
GCCAGCAGCTCCTCGAGGTGCGCGAGATCGTTATGCCGGAACACGCGCTTCTCGCACCCCGAATTGCGGATGCCCGCGATCATCGACGCATGGTTCAGCTCGTCGGAAAAGATCACGCAGCCCGGCAGCACCTTGGCCAGCGTATGCAGCGTTGCCTCGTTCGACACGTACCCGCTAGTGAACAGCAAAGCCGCCTCCTTGCCGTGCAGGTCGGCGAGTTCGGCCTCCAGATCGACATGGTAATGCGTGTTGCCGCCGATGTTGCGCGTGCCGCCCGAACCCGCGCCGACATCGTGCAGCGCCTCCTCCATCGCGCCGATCACGGCGGGATGCTGGCCCATCGCGAGATAGTCGTTCGAGCACCAGACGGTGATCGGCTTGGGCCCATTATGCCCCGCGAAGCAGCGCGCGTTGGGGAATGCGCCCTTGTTGCGCAGGATGTCGATGAACACGCGGTAGCGGCCCTCGGCATGGAGCCGGTCGATCGCCTGGGCGAATACGCGGGAATAATCGACGGGCTGGGCTTGGGGGCCGATACTGTCCATGCGTCGCATTTAGGCCCGAAACCCACGTTTTTCCAGCGCGAACGGCTCGCAAGATGCCCGGCGTTACCACCCCGCCCGCCCCCGAAAACCTACAGCGCCTCGATCGTCGGAAAGCCCCGCGCGGCCAGCGCGGGCGCGAGTTCGCGCTCCCCGTCGCCCAGCCGCGTGAACACCGCCACGCCCGGCGGCGCGCGCTCGGGCCGGCTTGCGTCGCCGCACAGGGCCGCGATCCGCCGCGCGATCCCCTCGCCCCCATCGATGAAGCGCATGGGGCGCGGCGCGGCCGCCGCCAGCTCCGCCTCGACCAGCGGGAAATGCGTGCAGGCATTGACCACCACGTCGATCCGCTCGCCCCCCGGCCGGCCGAACAGCCCGTCCAGCACCGCCGCATACCGCTCCGGCTCCACCCTCCGCCCGCGCAGCTTCTGCTCCGCCAGCTCGACCAGTTCGGCCGACCCGTGCCGGATCACCAGGCAATCGCCCGCGAACCGCGCCGACAGGTCGTCGACATAACGCTGTGCGACCGTCGCCTCCGTCCCCAGCACCCCGATCACCCGCGTGGTCGACAGCGCGGCGGCGGGCTTGATCGCCGGCACCGTACCCACGACGGGCAGGTCCAGCGCCGCGCGCACCGCGGGCAGCGCGATCGTGGACGCCGTGTTGCATGCGATCACGATCAGGCGCGGTCGATATCGCTCCGCCAGTCGCCCGAGCAATGCCGGCACCCGCGCCGCGATCTCCCCCGCGCTCTTCACCCCATACGGGAAACCGGCCGAGTCCGCCGCATACACGAACGGCGCGTTCGGCATCGCCGCCCGCGTGGGCCCGACGATCGACAGCCCGCCCACCCCGGAATCGAAGAACAGGATCGGCCGCGCATCCATCCAGCCCGCCGCTAGCGCGCCATTCCACCAACGCACAACCGATTCAGGTTGTTGGCTTCGCGCAACGAGCGAGGTATCGAACGTGGTAAGGGGGAAGATGTGCAGACCGAGATCCTCTGGATCGCGCCGTTGACGGCCCTGCTCGGCGGCTATCTGCTGGGCTCCATCCCGTTCGGGGTGCTGTTGACGCGCGCCGCCGGGGCCGGCGACCTGCGCCAGGTCGGATCGGGCAATATCGGCGCCACCAACGTCCTGCGCACCGGCCGCAAGGGCCTCGCCGCCGGCACCCTTCTCCTCGACATGCTGAAGGGAGCGCTCGCCGTGTGGATCGCGCTGCGCTGGTCGCCCGCCGATGCGCAGCTCGCGGCCGCGGGCGCATTCGTCGGCCATTGTTATCCCGTCTGGCTGCGCTTTCGCGGCGGCAAGGGCGTGGCGACGCTGATGGGGGTCGCGATCGCTCTCCACTGGCCGATCGGCCTGACCTACGCGCTCGTCTGGCTCGGCGTCCTCGCGCTGCTGCGCTATTCATCGCTCGCGGGCATGGCCGCCGCCGTCGCCGCGCCGGTCGCGGCGGCGATGTTCGATCGTTTCGACCTCGTGCTCCTCCTCATCGCCTTCGCCGTGATCGTCCTCTACAAGCACCGGGAGAATATCGGCCGCCTGCTCGACGGCACCGAACCCAAAATCGGCGCGGGCCGGACCGCGCCGCCGGGCGCCGACGCCGCGCATGGCTGACGCCGATTTCATTCCCAAAGCCGCACTAGCCGTTCCGGCTCGCGACTCGGCCCACGCCCGGCTTCGCCTGATCCGCACGCCGAGCATCGGTCCCGTCACCTACCGCCAGCTCCTCGCCCGCTTCGGCTCGGCCGAGGCGGCGCTCGACGCCATCCCGCTCCTTGCCAGGCGCGGCGGCGGCCGCCCGCCGATACTCGCCGACCCCCGCGAAATCGCGCGCGAGATCGCCCGCGTCGCAGAACTCGGGGCAGGTTACCTGTTCCTCGACGACCCCGACTACCCGCCGCTCCTCGCCCAGCTGGAGAACGCCCCCGCCGCGCTGATCGCGCGCGGCGACTTGCGGCTCACCCGCCGGCCTTGCGTCGCGATCGTCGGCGCGCGCAACGCGTCCGCCGCCGCCTGCCGCTTCGCGCGCGAGCTTGGCGTCCATCTGGGCGAGGGCGGCGCGACCGTCGTCTCCGGCCTCGCGCGCGGCGTCGACACCGCCGCGCATGTCGGCTCGCTTGGCACGGGCACGGTGGGCGTGATCGCCTGCGGCATCGACGTGGTCTTCCCGCCCGAGAACGCCGTCCTCCAGGAACAGGTCGCGGCCCGCGGCCTGCTTCTCGCCGAGCAACCGCCCGGCACCGAGCCCCGCGCGCGCCATTTCCCCTTCCGCAACCGCATCATCGCGGGCCTGTCGTCGGGCACCGTGGTGGTGGAGGCCGCCCCCAGATCCGGCTCGCTCATCACCGCCCGCCTGGCCGGGGAGGCGGGTCGCGAGGTCATGGCCGTCCCCGGCTCCCCCCTCGACCCGCGGGCGCAAGGGTGCAACCTCCTGATCCGCGAAGGGGCCACCCTCGTGCAGAACGCCGACGACATCCTGCAACAGATCGGGCCCATCGACCCCCGTATGGTCCGCGCGCCCGCCTCGGACTACGCCGCCGCCCCGCCCTTGGACGCGAGCGACGCCATCCGTCGCGATGTGGAACGGCTGCTGGGCCCGGTCGCGGTGCCGGTCGACGAGCTCATCCGCCAATCGGGCCATGCTCCCGCGTCGGTATCGATGGTGCTGCTGGAGCTCGAGTTGGCGGGTCGGCTCGAACGTCATGCCGGAGGCCGCGTCAGCCTGATTGGGTGAGCGGGAACCACCGCCGCCGCCGCCCGCTTACTCCCTGACCATATCACGGGAGCAGCACGCATGGACGACGACCGCCTCTGGGGCTTCGAGCAATCCCTATGGCTGGAGGGTGAGGAGAACTACCGCGAAAAGGTCGACGCGGAAGTCCAGATGGTCCTTCCCATGCCGCCGTATGTCTATTCGGGCGAGGACGCCATCAAGGCCGTCTCCGCCACCCCGATCTGGGACCGCTGCGAACTGACGGAGCGCAGCGTCTCGCGCCCGCAGGAAGGCCTGATCGTCATCGCCTACCGCGCCCAGGCCGAAAAGGACGGCGCGGCCGGGTACGAGGCGCACTGCACCTCGGTGATCCGGCGGCTGGAGCATGAGGTGTGGCGCGTCGTGCAGCATCAGCAGCTGCCGTTGCTCGCTGCGTCGGTCGAGAGCTAAGCTGAGCTTAGCGAACGACAAACCGACGCGAGCGGCCGACGACCGGCGGGCCCTCGTCCCGCCGTGTCGATCGACGGCGCGGCTTTGCCGCGACGCGCGGTCTAGCATTTATCGAGTGCGATGAGTTCGGTTGCGCGCGACGCATGGAGACACCTGCTCAGGGATCGCCGTGAATGAACATGCCCGAGAAGAGCATTACCGCGATCAATGCGACAAGCGTCATCAAACCAAGAAGAAGGCCGAAGGCGAGAAAGCCTCTTCTGCTACTAGGGCTCAAACCCAATCAGCGGGTTGAGCTGAGCGCCGTTCGCTGATTCA
>NZ_CAXSHH010000033.1:0-13699 GCF_964237155.1 uncultured Sphingomonas sp.
TCGCGGTGCCGTGCTGGTCGTCATGGAAGACGGGGATGTTCATCCGCTCGCGCAACGCCTGCTCAATGATGAAGCATTCGGGGGCCTTGATGTCCTCCAGGTTGATGCCGCCGAAACTCGGCTCCAGCAGCGCCACGCAGTTCACGAACGCGTCGACATCCTCCGTGTCGACCTCCAGATCGATCGAGTCGACATCGGCGAAGCGCTTGAACAGCACCGCCTTGCCCTCCATCACCGGCTTCGACGCCAGCGCGCCGAGGTTGCCGAGCCCCAGGATCGCGGTGCCGTTGGAGATCACCGCGACCAGGTTGCCCTTGGCGGTATAGTCGTAGGCGGTGGCCGGATCGGCGTGGATCGCGCGGACCGGCACCGCGACGCCGGGCGAGTAAGCGAGCGCCAGGTCGCGCTGCGTCGCCATCGGTTTGGAGGCGACGATCTCGATCTTGCCCGGCCGCCCCTCCGAATGGAACAGCAGCGCCTCGCGCTCGGAGAATTGCAGACTGGGTTCGTCGGACATACGGCGGCTCCTCGGGCACGGCAGGCCTTAGGGGGTACGGTCAGCCTTGGGAACGGTGCTGAACGGCGGCGCGCGCGTCGAAGGCGGCGCGCGCCGCCTCGATGCGATCGACGTTGCGCGCCGCCCACACCCATACGCCGCAGAACGCCTGGCTCAGGTCCGCGCCCAGCTGCGTCAGCCGATACTCGACCTTGGGTGGGACGATCGGATGGACGGTGCGGACCACCAGCCCGTCGCGCTCCATGAGCCGCACCGTCTGCGTCAGCATCTTCTGGCTGATCCCGTCGCACAAGGCGGCCAGCCGGGTGAAGCGCAGCTCGCCATGTTCAGTCAGCACTTCGAGCACGATCATCGTCCATTTGTCGGCGACGCGGCCGATCACGTCGGTGACCAGGGCTTCGACGCGCGGATCGAGGTCCTCTAGGTAGTCGTGCGCGTGTGTCGCCATTGATGGTTTCCTGTGGGTAAGTAGTGCACTTCGCGGTACCTTCTTCCCGTTCGTAACCGCCCCGATTATCTCGCGTCCAGTCACTAAGGAGGACGATCATGGACATCACCGGCAATACCATCCTCATCACCGGCGGCGGCACGGGCATCGGTCGCGGGCTCGCCGAGGCGCTTCACGCCAAGGGTAACCACATCATCGTCGCGGGTCGCCGCGCGGAGCCGCTCGACGAGGTGGCCCGCGCCAATCCGGGGATCGCGACCGCGCAGGTCGACATGGCCTACTCCGCGTCGATCGCGGCCCTGGCGTCGCGCGTCGCCGCCGAGCATCCGGCGCTCAACGTGGTGATCCAGAACGCGGGCATCATGATGCCCGAGGACATGACGGCGGACGGGTACGGCGCCGCCGACGCCGAGGCGATCATCGCGACCAACCTGTTGGGCCCGATCCGGCTCACCGCCGCGCTGCTCCCGCACCTGAAGGATCAGGCGCGCGTCGGTCGTCACCGTCTCGTCCGGGCTCGCCTTCGTGCCGCTCGTCGCGACGCCGACCTACAACGCGACCAAGGCGGCGATCCACAGTTGGTCGCAGTCGCTCCGGGCGCAGCTGTCGGACACCGCCATCGAGGTGGTGGAGATCGTCCCCCCAGCCGTGGCGACCGACCTACTGCCCGGGAATGCGGAAAATCCGAACTCGATGCCGCTCCAGGCGTATATCGACGAGGTCATGAGCCTGATCGAGGCGAACCCGGACGCGCATGAGATATGCGTCGAGCGCGTCGGTCTCCTCCGAAACGCCGAGCGCCAGGGCAATTACGACCAGGTCTTCGCGATGCTCAACCAGCACTGACGGTTTCGTTTCGGAGCCGCTGGCTCTAATCGGCGGGAATGGTTACCCAGGCGATTCCCGCCCCCACCCCGATGATCGCGCAATATCTCGCGCTAAAGGACGAGGCGGGCGACGCGCTCCTTTTCTACCGGATGGGCGACTTCTTCGAGTTGTTCTTCGACGATGCGCGGGTCGCCGCGGCCTGTCTCGACATCGCGCTCACGGCGCGCGGCGAGCATGACGGCCGGCCGATCCCGATGTGCGGCGTCCCCGTCCATGCCGCGACCGGCTATCTCGCACGGCTGATCAAGGCGGGGCACCGCGTCGCCGTCGCCGAACAGACGGAGACCCCCGCCGCCGCCCGCGCGCGCGGCGGGTCCAAGGCGCTGGTCGGGCGCGGGATCGTGCGCGTCGTCACCGCGGGAACGCTGACCGAGGAGGCGCTGCTCGACGCACGGGCGGCGAACTGGTGCGTCGCGATCGGCGAGGTCGGGGGCGAAGTGGCGCTCGCCGCCGCCGACATTTCGACGGGGCGGTTCGAGGTGATCCGCGCCGACGCGGGCTCGCTTCCCGCCGAACTCGCCCGCCTGTCCGCCGCCGAGGTGATCGCGTCGGAGACGACGGGGTACGCGGAATGCGCGACGACGCTCCGCCCGAAGGTGGATTTCGATAGCGCGAACGGCGAGGCGCGGCTCCGGCGGCTGCACGGCGTCGCGACGCTCGACGGCTTCGGGCAATTCGGCCGCGCCGAACTGGCGGCGGCGGGCGGGCTCGTCGCGTACCTGGAGCATAACAGTAAAGGTGCCCTCCCCTTCCTCCGCCCGCCCGTCCTCCACGCCTCGTCCGACACGATGGCGATCGACGCCGCGACGCGCGAGAGCCTGGAGCTGTGCTGCACGGCGGCGGGCGAGCGGAAGGGCTCGCTCCTGGACGCGGTCGACCGCACGGTGACCGGCGGCGGCGCGCGGCTGCTGGGCGCGGATATCGGCGCACCTCTCCACGACCGTGCCGCGATCGACCGACGGCTGGACTTGGTCGCCCACCTGCATGACGACGCTGTCCTGCGCGAGCGGCTTCGCGCGACCTTGCGCGCCCTCCCCGATCTCGGCCGCGCTCTCGGGCGGCTGGCCGCAGGTCGGGGCTCCCCACGCGATCTGGCGCAGCTACGCGACGGGCTCGACGGCGCATGGAACTTCGGCGAGCGGCTGGCGGGACTGGACCAACCGCCCGCGCTGCTCGCCGAACTCGCGCCGCGCCTGCGAGGGCACGGCGCGCTGATCGACCTGCTCAAGCGCGCGCTGGTGCCGCAGCCGCCGATCGAAGCGGGCGACGGCGGCTATATCGCGCCCGGCTATGACGTCGCGCTCGACGATCTGCGTGACGTAGGCTCGGGCGGTCGCCGCGCCATCGCCGCGCTCGAGGGCGAGCTGCGCGCCCGCGCGAACACCCCCACGCTCAAGATCCGTCATAACGGCGTGCTGGGATACCATGTGGAGGTGCCCGCGCGCGCCGCCGACCCGCTGATGCGCGCCGATAGCGGCTTCACCCACCGCCAGACGCTGGCGGGCGTCGTCCGCTTCAATACGCCCGAACTCCACGAGATCGCGATGCGCGTGACGCAGGCCGGCGGCCACGCCCTCGCCGCCGAGGCCGCGCATCTGGAGGAGCTGACCGCCGCCGCGCTCCACACGCGCGACGCCATCGCCGACACCGCCGACGCGCTCGCCCGGCTCGACGTCGCCGCCGGCTTGGCGGAGCGCGCGGCGGAGGGCGGCTGGGTCCGCCCCCGCCTGGTCGAACATCCGTGCTTCGAGGTGGAGGGCGGCCGCCATCCGGTGGTCGAGGCGGCGCTCGCCAAGCGCGGCGACCGCTTCGTCGCCAACGATTGCCGTTTGTCGGAGCAGTCGCGGCTGTGGCTGGTCACGGGGCCGAACATGGGCGGCAAGTCCACCTTCCTCCGCCAGAACGCGCTGATTGCGGTGCTCGCGCAGGCCGGATCGTTCGTGCCCGCGACGAGCGCGACGCTCGGGCTTGTCGACCGACTGTTCAGCCGCGTTGGCGCGTCGGACAACCTGGCGCGCGGCCGATCGACCTTCATGGTCGAGATGGTGGAGACCGCCGCGATCCTGGCGCAGGCGACCCCGAACAGCTTCGTGATCCTGGACGAGGTCGGGCGCGGCACCTCGACCTATGACGGGCTCGCGATCGCCTGGGCGGTGGTGGAGGCGGTGCATGAGGACAATCGCTGCCGCTGCCTGTTCGCGACGCATTATCACGAACTGACGCGTCTCGCCGAACGCCTCCCCGCGCTGTCACTTCGCCACGTCCGCGCGCGCGAGTGGAAGGGCGAGCTGGTGCTGCTCCACGAACTGGCGGAAGGTCCCGCCGACCGCAGCTACGGCCTGGCTGTAGCGCGACTGGCCGGGATGCCGCCCGCCACCGTCGCGCGCGCCAAGTCAGTGCTGGCCAAGCTGGAGGCGGGCCGTGCGAAGACGGGTGGCCTGGCGGCGGGACTCGACGACCTGCCGCTATTCGCGGCCGTCGCCGCTGCCGAACCCGCTCCCGACCCCCTGCGCGCGGCGGTCGAGGCGCTCGATGTGGATGCGCTCACGCCAAGGGAGGCGTTGGACGCGCTGTATCGTTTGAAGGCGACGGCGCGCGGGGAATGAACGCGTGACCCTCTCCCGCGAAAGCGGGAGAGGGTCACGAAAATCAACGCGATTTCTGATATAGCTTGTTCGCGATCTCGAACATCTCCTCGGGCGCGTAGTCGGGCGTGAACGCGCAAGGCACGCCCGCGAGCTGCTGGATCTTGCCACCCTCGGGCAGCCCGTCGACCACCTCCAACGCGCCCGGGGGATCACCGGGCAACGCGACCTCGTCGTTCGACCAGATGCCCGCGATCTCCTTATAGTCCTCCGGACTCCAGGTGTAGAGTCGCCGGTGCGATCCCTCGTCCAAATACTTCTGGCATTCGGGAATCTTCGACAGATCGATGTTGGGCGTGGGAAGCATCTTCTTCAGGTCGACGCCCGTGATCTTCTGCAGCGCCAGCGCATAGGCGTGCGCGTGGACCGACCCGCGCACCAGCAGGTATCCGCACACCTCGCGGCCCGTCGGATCCGACAACGTCTCATACACGCGCAGCTTATGGAGGCGCGCACCGCATTCGAGGTGGAAATTATGCAGCAGGTCCGTCACGACGTTGCCCGTCGTGGTGATGAAGTCCTTGTTCCACGACAGCCCGTTCGAGTCCGCCGGCGTCGCGCCACCACCGTGTGACAGGAAGCTCGCCGCGTCGCGGATCTCGGCCATCTGCTTGAACGGCGTGTCCGCGATGTCGCCGCCATCGCCCGTATCGTCGCCGTCCGGCCCGTTGGCCAACATGTTCACGCCGGCCGATACCAGCTCCACATGCCCAAGCTCTTCCGCGGTGATCGAGGCGACCAGGCTGTAGAAGGGCCGCAGCTTGGATTTCGAGCGGAAGTTGAACGACTGGAACATATAATTGCCCAACGTCGACATCTCGCCGTACTTGCCGCCCAGCAGCTCGCGCAAGGCGGCGGCGGCGTTTGGATCCTGCTTCTCGGGCGGGGGCAGGTCGGCCTGCAACTTATCGACTCGCATGAACATGGAAGGATGCTCCGTACGGAGTGGGGGATTGCCTGAACGAGGTGCCGGGCGCGCTCGTTGCACTCCGTTCATCTTGTTTCACCTGCGACGAAACGCACGGCCGCGGACCGCCGATGCGATGAAAAAGGCTGTCCTACGGATTGCCCCTGTGAAACAGGTCGCACGATGCGATGCCCCGCCCACCTGTCGACTGCGAGTACGCGCCCGGCCCCGGAACCGACCCGTCGAGATGTGCGATCTCGTGTGAAGGTCGTCAAACTCGCGAAGGGCCGCTCCGGGCTGGTGCGGGCGAAGTCCAACACCTCCCGACGCCTCAACTTCCTAAACTTGTTCAGGCTCGCGGCGTGACCGACCGCTTCGCCGCGCTGGCCGATCCGGACGCGATATGCGACCGGCGCGCACTCGCCGACGCGGTCGCGGCGCTGCCCGATGCGGAGGCGGGAACGCTTCGGCGCGGTGTCGCGCGGCTGTTAAGGGAGGCGCTGGATACCGGGCGTGCGGAGATATCGCGGCGACTGGCGGAACGGCCGTCGCGCGGGCTGCGGGCGGCGAACGCGCAGGCGTTCCTCGTCGACCAGCTGGTCATCGTCCTCCACGAAACGGTCACCACGCGCCTGTACCCCAGCCACAATCCAACCGCCGGCGAGCGCCTGACCGTGCTCGCCGTCGGCGGCTACGGCCGCGGCGAGATGGCGCCGCATTCGGACGTCGACATCGCGTTCCTGACGCCCGGCAAGCGCACCCCTCATACCGAGCGCGTCATTGAGTCGATGCTTTACGCCTTGTGGGATTTGGGACTCAAGATCGGTCACTCCAGCCGATCGCTGGGGGAGATGATCGCCCAGGCCAAGGCCGACGTGACCGTCCGCACCGCGCTGCTAGAGGCGCGGCACGTTTGCGGCGACGGAGCACTCTATGGCGAGGCGGCGGGGCGGTTCAAGGCGGATGTCCAGGCAAATGGGACGCGCGCCTTCATCGCGGACAAACTCGCCGAGCGCGACGCCCGTCATCTGAAGATGGGCGACACGCGCTACGTCGTCGAACCCAACGTGAAGGAGGGCAAGGGAGCCCTGCGCGACCTCCATGCGCTGTTCTGGATCGGCAAGTACGTGTTCGACGTCCCGCGCGCGGCCGAGCTGGTTGGGGCCGGGCTGTTCACTTCGGACGAGTACCGACGCTTCAACCGCGCCGACGATTTCTTCTGGGCGGTGCGCTGCCACCTGCATCTGATCACCGGCCGCGCGGAGGATCGGCTGACCTTCGACGTCCAGCGCGAGGTGGCGGCGCGGATGCGGTTCCACGATCGTCCTGGTCGATCGGCCGTGGAACGCTTCATGCAGTATTACTTTCTCCAGGCGAAGTCGGTCGGCGCGTTGACGGGCATGTTTCTCGCCCATCTCGATGAGCGGTTCGCGGGCCGTGGGCGTCGCTGGTTCGAGCTGCCGACGATCCGCCGGCGACCGGCCAGGCTGGGCGGCTTCGTGCTCGACCGCGGGCGGCTGGCGCTCCCGACCGACGGCTTCTTCGTGGAGGATCCGGTGCGGCTGATCGAGATCTTCACGCTCGCCGACCGGCACGGGCTCGAGGTGCACCCGCTGGCGACCCGCGCCGCCGCCCGCGACGCCAAGCTGGTCGACGACAAGCGCGACGATCCGCGCGCAAACGCGCTGTTCCTGGAATTGCTGACCTCCCGGCGCGACCCGGAGCTGGTGCTGCGCTGGATGAACGAGGCCGGGGTGTTCGGCCGCTTCGTGCCCGATTTCGGCCGCATCGTCGCGCAGATGCAGTTCGACATGTACCACCATTACACCGTCGACGAGCACACGATCCGGATGATCGGCCTACTTTCCCGGTTGGACAACGGCGAGCTGAAGGAGGATCACCCGCTCGCCAGCGTGGTCGTCCGGCAGATCGTCTCGCGCCGCGCGCTATACGTGGCCGTGCTGTGCCATGACATCGCCAAAGGACGCGGCGGCGATCACTCGGTGCTGGGCGCGGAGGTCGTCGACCGGCTCGGCCCCAGGCTCGGCCTGAGCCCCGCCGAGGTGGAGACGGCGTCCTGGCTGGTGCGCCACCACCTGCTGATGTCGCACACCGCATTCAAGCGCGACCTGTCGGACTTCAAGACGATCCTCGACTTCGCGCAGGCCGTCCAGAGCCCCGAGCGTTTGCGGCTGCTGCTCGCGCTGACGACGATCGACATCCGCGCGGTCGGGCCGGGCATATGGAACGGCTGGAAGCGTCAGCTACTGGACGATCTGTACGAGGCGGCCGAGGAGGTGCTCCGCCTCGGCCACAAGCAGCGCGGTCGCGCCGAACGCATCGCCGCCAAGCAGGCGACGTTGCGCGAGACGCTGGACTGGGCCGAGCCGCGCTTCGCCGCCCATGTCCGCCGCCTGCCCGAGACCTACTGGATCGCCGAGCCCGACGAGGTGCTCCTCCACAACGCGCGCTTCATGACGGGCGCGGAGGGTACCGAGCTCGCCATCGACGCGCAGGTCCATCCCGACCGGGGGGCGACGCTCGTCACCATCGCCGCCGCCGACCATCCCGGGCTGTTCTACCGCATCGCGGGCGCGATCCATCTGGCGGGCGGCAACATCATCGACGCGCGCATCCACACCACGCGCGACGGCGCGGCGATCGACAACTTCCTTGTCCAGGATCCGCTCGGCCGCCCGTTCGACGAGCCGGGCCAGCTCGCCCGCCTACGCTCCGGGATCGCGGACGCGCTCGCCAATCGGGGCCGGATGACCGACCGGCTCCAGGCCAAGCCCGCCGTCCGCGCACGCGCCGACGCTTTTTACATCGCCCCCAACGTGTTGATCGACAACCGCGCGTCGAACCGCTTCACCGTGGTCGAGGTCAACGCCCGCGACCGCCCCGCGCTCCTCAACCAGCTCGCCCACGCGCTGTTCGAGTCGCAGGTCACGATCCATTCCGCCCACGTCGCCACGTACGGCGAGCGCGCGGTCGACACTTTCTACATCACCGACCTGACCGGCGACCGCATCGAAGCGGGCGCGCGGCTCCAAGCGCTGGAGCGCCGCCTGCTCGAAGCCGCGGCCGGCGAGCATTTGGAAGCGGCATGAAGAAGGAGCGGCGAGCGTGGTAGCGCCGCGCCGCCGGGACTCACTTCGGCGCGAGCACCATCAGCATCTGCCGGCCTTCCATGCGGGGATAAGCCTCGACCTTGGCGACCTCGGACGTCGCTTCGGCCACGCGCTGGAGCACCGCCATGCCTAGCTGGCCGTGGCTGAGCTCGCGACCGCGGAAGCGGAGCGTCACCTTGACCTTGTCGCCCTCCTCGATGAACTCGTGAACCTTCTTCATCTTGGTGTCGTAATCGTGGTCGTCGATGTTCGGACGCATCTTGATCTCCTTGATCTCCTGCGTCTTTTGCGACTTGCGCGCGAGGTTGGCCTTCTTCTGCGCCTCGTACTTGAACTTGCCGACGTCCAGGAACTTGGCGACGGGGGGGTCGGCGTTGGGCGATACCTCGACCAGGTCCAGGCCGAGTTCGTTCGCCTGCGCCATCGCCTCGCGCGTGTACATCACGCCGAGATTCTCGCCCTCATGGTCGATCACCCGAACCTTGGGACTCTGGATGAACTCGTTGAAACGAGGTCCGTTCATCTGTGGCGCCTGCTGCGGCCGGCGCATCGTGGGAGGGGGTATGGAAGTTTCTCCTGGAGTTATGGGACCACGGATATAACGCTTTCCCCGTCAGCGCGAAAGGTCCGGCGGCGCGGCTTCTTTGCGCAATCGTTCGACCATCTCGGTCAGGCCGACGACCTCCTGCCCCTGGCTACCCAAACGGCGAAGCGCGACCGTTCCCTCCTCCGCCTCGCGCTTGCCGAGCACGAGCAGGTTCGGGACCTTGGCCAGGCTGTGCTCGCGCACCTTGTAGTTGATCTTCTCGTTCCGAAGGTCGGTCTCGACGCGGATGCCCGCCGCGCGGAGCTCCTCGGCCACCCGCCAGGCATGATCGTCGGCATCCGACACGATCGTCGCCACCACCGCCTGCACCGGCGCCAGCCAGAGAGGGAAGCGGCCCGCATGATGTTCGATCAGGATGCCGATGAAACGCTCGAACGTCCCCAGGATCGCCCGGTGGAGCATCACCGGCCGATGGCGCTGCCCGTCCTCGCCGACATAGCTCGCGTCCAGGCGCTCGGGGAGGACGGTGTCGGTCTGGATCGTGCCGACCTGCCACGTGCGCCCGATCGCGTCCGTGAGGTGGAACTCCAGCTTGGGCGCATAGAACGCGCCCTCGCCCGGCAGCTCCTCCCACCCGTACTCGGGCGTGTCGCGACCTGCCGCCCCGACCGCATCGCGCAGCGACTGCTCCGACCAGTCCCACATCGCGTCCGAGCCGAAGCGCTTCTCCGGCCGAAGCGCGAGCTTGATAGCGTATTCGTTGAAGCCCAGGTCGCGATAGATGCTGTCGAGCAGGTCGCAGAAGGCGCGGACCTCGCCGATCAGCTGGTCCTCGCGCACGAAGATATGCGCATCGTCCTGCGTGAACTGGCGGACGCGGAGCAGGCCGTGGAGCGCGCCATGCGGCTCATTGCGGTGGCAGCAGCCGAACTCGGCCATGCGGACGGGCAGGTCGCGGTAGGATTTGATCCCCTGCCGGAAAATCAGGACGTGCGCGGGGCAGTTCATGGGTTTCAGCGCCATCAGGTCGGCGTCGCCCGACAGCACCGGTCCTTCCTCATCGCCCCCCTCTTCGCCGACATGCGGGATCTCGTCGGGGACGACGAACATGTTCTCGCGGTACTTGCCCCAGTGACCCGACTGCTCCCACTGGCGCGCATCCATGAGCTGCGGGGTCTTCACCTCGTCATATCCCGCCGCATCCAGGCGGCGGCGCATGTAGGCCTCCAGCGCGCGCCAGATCAGATAGCCCTTGGGATGCCAAAACACCGACCCCTGCGCCTCGGCCTGGAGGTGGAACAGGGCCATCTCCTGACCGATACGGCGATGATCGCGCTTGGCGGCCTCCTCCAGCCGGGTCAGGTGCTGGTCGAGCTGCTTCCGGTTCAGCCAGCCCGTGCCGTAAATACGGCTCAGCATCGCGTTCCTCTGGTCGCCGCGCCAATACGCCCCCGACACGCGCGTCAGCTTGAACGCCTGCGGATCGAGGCGACCGGTCGAGGGCATGTGCGGCCCCCGGCACATGTCGAGCCACTCGCCCTGGCGATAGATCGTCAGCTCCTCGCCCTCCGGAAGCTCGGCCGCCCACTCGGCCTTGAAACGTTCGCCCTGACTCGTCCAGCGATCGATCAGCTGTCGCCGAGACCACACCTCGCGGACGAACGGCTCGTCGCGCGCGATGATCCGGCGCATCTCCTCCTCGATCGCGGGCAGGTCCTCCTCGGTGAACTGCCGATCCTTGGGCGCGAAATCGTAATAGAAGCCGTCCTCGGTCGCGGGACCGAAGGTGATCTCGGTGCCAGGATGCAGGTGTTGCACCGCCTCCGCCATGACATGCGCGAAATCGTGACGCGCGAGCTCGAGCGCGTCGGCCTCGTCGCGCGCGGTGACGAGCGCCAGGTCGGTGTCGCCATCGAACGGCCGTCCGAGATCGCGCACCTCCCCGTTCACCCGCGCGGCGAGCGCCGCCTTGGCCAGGCCTGGGCCGATCGCGGCGGCCACCTCGGCCGGGGTGGTTCCGGGCGCGACCTCACGGACGGAACCGTCGGGCAAGGTGATGCGGAACATGGCGGTCATCGGGATCGGTCTCGCTTCTCGGCTTTGCGGGTGCTGCGCGCCTTATGTCTCGTGGATCGTCGGAGGCAAGACGGGCGGTGCGATCACGCCACGCCGAAGGGTACCACGCGATTGGTCTGGGTGTGCCCGACATCCGCCTCGCCCAGGAACGGAACGCCCATCTCCGCGCACCAGCGGCGGATGCTCGTATCGAGCGGTTCGCCCCAGGGCGGATCGTTGGGCTGGATGTCCGTGACGCCCCCCAACCGCACGCCCGCCAAGCCCTGGAGCTGGGTCGCGTGGGCGAGCTGGGAAAGCATGCGGTCGACGCGGTACAAGGGTTCGGACACTTCCTCGATCAGCAGCACATGATCGGTGAGGTCGGGCAGCCAGGGCGTGCCTATCATCGCGACTAGGATCGACAGGTTGAACGCGGCGGCGGGGCGGTCACCGAGACCCGGCTCAAGCCCCTGCCGGTCGCGCGCCACCATCCAACCAAGCGAGCGCGCGACGGTACGGTCACCGCCTTGGCGGCCTATATCGATCGCCATCGGCCCGTGCGCCGGGCGGCCGATCCGCCGGGCGTAGAGAGCGCCGAGCAGGAAGCCCATGTCGGAATAGCCGACATAGCTCTTGTTCCCCGCAGCGGGGCCGAGCCGGGGCATGACCTGCGCGAGGATGCGATTGGAGCCGTAGCCGCCCCGCGCGAACCACACCGCGTCGATGCCTGGATCGTTCGCGACCTCCAGGAACGCGGCGGCGCGGACCGCATCGGAACCGGCGAAATGGCCTTCGCTCGCGAAACATTGCGGATGGATGAGAAGATCGACGTGTGGATGGGCGATGGCGGCGAAGGCGGAGACGCGCGATGCGACCAGCGGGTTTATGGGCTTGGCGGGGGCGACGACGGCGATCTTCATTTGACGTGGTTGTGCCGCCCAAGCGCCGCGAAGTCGAGCGGCGCGGCGGCTTGCCCCCCCGCCCCGCCGCCGATACCGGCCGCGGTATGATGAATGAACATCCTTGTTTCCTGGTCGGCATCGGCGGGTCCGGAATGATGCCGCTGGCGATGATCCTGCGCGCGCGCGGTGTATCGGTGGCGGGGTCGGACCGGTCGCTCGACCAAGGACGCGTACCCGCCAAGTTCGACGCGCTACGTGCTCTCGGCATCGACCTGTACCCGCAGGACGGGAGCGGGGTGACGGATGCGAACCTGTTGGTGGTCGCGTCGGCGGCGGTCGAGGAGAGCGTACCCGACATCGCCGCCGCGAACCGGTTGGGGTGCCCGCGCGCGACGCGGGCCGAACTGTTGGCCGGACTGTTCAACGCCGCGACGCTCCCGATCGGCGTGGCGGGCACGAGCGGCAAGTCGACCGTGACTGGGATGATCGGCTGGATCATGCACGCGACCGGACGCGATCCGACCGTGATGAACGGTGCCGTGATGAAGAACTTCGTGCGCGACGACGCGCCCTTCGCGAGCGCGCTGGTCGGCACGGGGCCGGCGTTCGTCAGCGAGGTGGACGAGAGCGACGGATCAATCGCGCTGTACGCGCCCCGGATAGCGGTGCTCAACAATGTCAGCCTCGATCACAAGGGACTGGACGAGCTGCGGCTCCTGTTCGGCGGGTTTCTAGACAAGTCGCGCGTGGCGGTGGTCAACGCCGACGACGCGGACGCGGCGGCGCTCGGCGCGGCGTTGCCGGAAGGGCGGGTGACGAGCTTCTCGGTCGAGGGCGCGGCGGACCTCGTCGCCCGGAACCTGCGCGAGGAACCGTTCGGGGTGCGGTTCGACTTGGAAGCGGGCCACCTGGCGGTGTCGGTCGCGATCAAGGTGCCCGGTCGACACAACGTGTCGAACGCGCTTGCGGCGATCGGCGCGGCGTTGGCCGCGGGCGTCGCGCTCTCGGACGCGGCCGAGGCGATCGGCGGGTTCACAGGGCTCAGGCGGCGGATGGAGCTGGTCGGCGAGATGGGCGGCGTCGCGGTGATCGACGATTTCGGGCACAATCCGGACAAGATCGCGGCGACGCTCGACACTCTCCATGCCTTTGCGGGGCGGCTGTTGCTGCTGTTCCAGCCGCACGGCTACGGACCACTCAAGGTGATGGGCCGCGAGCTGGTGGCCACGTTCGCGGAGAAGATGCGCGGCGGGGACATGTTGGTGATGCCCGATCCGGTCTATCAGGGAGGCACCGTGGCGCGCGAGGTCGGGAGCGGGGACATCGTGCGCGGCGTGGTTGAAGCCGGACGCGACGCGCGGTACGTCGCCGACCGGGCCGAGGCGGCGGCGATGCTGGTCGAGGCGGCCCGCGCGGGCGACCGGATCGTCGTGATGGGCGCGCGCGACGATACGCTCAGCCTGCTCGCGCAGGGGATGCTGCGCGACCTGGGCGCGCGTCAAGCATCCCTGACCGCCGGCGGCGTGAAACGGGCGATCTAGCGCCGACGCCCGACGCCCGACGCCCGATGCGCGATGCGCGATGCAAGGTGTCGACGAACTCGCGCTCATGCTCGGTACGGGCCGTCGCCTTTGGGTCGTTGGGCGGGAGCCGCGGGCT